>JBBEAX010000052.1:0-59739 GCA_040882645.1 Acidimicrobiia bacterium | reverse complement strand
GCCGGGGGCGGATCGAGGAATTCACCGATCTGCAGACACTGGTGATAGACGTCGGTTAAGAAGCCGCTGCCGGGCGGCCATCGGCCGCCTTGGGCCGGCCTCCGGCCGGCCACGCTACCCACTATCCGCAAGAGGGCTCCGAACCGGGTTTCGCCTTTCGCCTTTCGCTCATCGCGCTCCAACCGCGGCCGAGCGAAGCGCGGCCCTCCTTCTGGTGACTGGTGACTGGTGACTGGTGACTGGTGACTGGTGACGGAGGACCGACGACTGCTAGTAGCGTCTCGTGCCAATTCATTGGGAGGTCAGGATGGGTTGGCGGCTGTGGATCGGTGGTGGGTGGCAGGACAGCGACGGCGGGGTCTCCGTCGAGGTCGAGAACCCGTCGAATGGCGAAGTGGTCGATCAGGTGACCGAGTCGACCCGTGGCGACGTGGATCGAGCGGTTCAGGCAGCGCGCACGGCCTTCTACGGGGGAGAGTGGTCGAAGGCGGCTCCTGCTGAGCGGTCCGAGGCCCTCCACAAGCTGGCGTCGCTGCTCGAGCAACGCGCCGAAGACTTTGCCCGCATCGAGAGCGAGGACACCGGCAAGCCGTACCAGTCGATGAGCCTCGGGAGCGATGTGCCTTTCTCGGTCGACAACCTGAAGTTCTTTGCCGCCGCCGCCCGCAGCTGGGCGGGCACCGCCGCTGGAGACTTCCTCAAGGGATACACCTCGATGTTGCGCCGCGAGCCGGTGGGCGTCGTCGGCCAGATCACCCCGTGGAACTACCCGCTGAACATGGCGGTGTGGAAGATCGGTCCGGCGCTCGCCGCCGGGTGCACCGTGGTGCTCAAGCCCGCCCCGACCACGCCTCGGACCACCCTGATGCTCGCCGAGATGTCGAAAGAGGCGGGGATCCCCGACGGGGTGTTCAACGTGGTCACCGGTGGCAACGATGTCGGCCAGGCGATCGTCGAGCACCCCGACGTCCGCATGGTGTCGCTCACCGGCTCCACCCCCGCCGGCAAGCGGGTGATGGCGACTGCGGCCGAGACGCTCAAGCGGGTGCACCTCGAACTCGGGGGCAAGGCACCGTTGCTGGTTTTCGACGACGCCGACATCGAGGCGTTGGCAGGCGGGGCCACTGTCGGCGCCACCTTCAACTCCGGTCAGGACTGCACCGCGGCCACCCGGGTGTATGTCGAGCGGAGCCGCTACGCCGAGGCGGTCGACGCCGTGGCCGGGGCAATGAGCGCGGTAAAGGTGGGCGGGCCCTACGACGCCGACGTATCGATGGGTCCGCTCATCTCGGCGCGTCAGTTGGAGCGGGTGCGCGGCTTCGTCGACCGGGCGAAGTCGGCCGGCGGCAAGGTGGTGGTCGGCGGAGGCACTCCGCAGGGTCTCGACAAGGGCTACTACTTCGAGCCCACGGTCATCACCGACGCCGACCAGCGGTCGGAGATCGTCCAGGACGAGGTGTTCGGCCCCGTGCTGGTCATGCTGCCGATCGATTCGGAGGAGCAGGCGATCGAGTACGGCAATGACGTGCTCTATGGCCTGGCGGCATCGGTGTGGACCAAGGACACCGGCCGGGCGATGCGGATGGCCCGCGATCTCGAATTCGGCACGGTGTGGATCAACGACCACCTGCCCATCACCTCGGAGTTCCCCCACGGCGGGTTCAAGCAGTCCGGGTTTGGCAAGGACCTGTCCGAGGAGGCGGTGCTCGATTACACGATCAGCAAGCACGTGGTGATCAAGCAGTGACCGCCACGATCTCCCCCGACCGGGTCGACACCCTCAAGCAGGCGAAGCTGGCTCGGACGTGACGGGGTCCGACGCCGTTGCGTAGCATCGCCCGTCTCCGGGAGGTGGCCGAGTGAGAGTCGCGGTCGAGATGCAGGACGTGTCGAAGGCGTTCGGCGACGTTCACGCGGTCAACGACCTCAACCTCGCCATCGAGGACGGTGAGTTCTTCTCCCTCCTTGGCCCGAGCGGGTGCGGCAAGACCACGACGCTGCGAATGATCGCCGGGTTCGAGTTCCCGACCTCGGGCTCTTTGAAGATCCACGGCGTCGAGATGGGCCTGCTGCCGCCGAACAAGCGTCCGGTCAACACCGTCTTCCAGTCATATGCCCTCTTCCCGCACATGAACGTCGCCGAGAACGTCGGATTCGGGTTGCGGATGAAGGATGTCGGCAAGACCGAGGCTGAACAGCGGGTGAAGCGGGCACTCGACATGGTTCAGCTCTCCGACCGGGCGGAAGCCTCCTCGAGCCAGCTTTCTGGTGGCCAGCAGCAGCGGGTGGCGCTCGCCCGCGCTCTCGTCAACGAGCCAGAGGTGTTGCTGCTGGACGAGCCGCTCGGCGCTCTCGATCTCAAGCTGCGGCAGGCGATGCAGGTGGAGCTCAAGGTCCTCCAGGAGCGGGTGGGCATCACCTTCATCTATGTCACCCACGACCAGGAGGAAGCGCTCACCATGAGCGACCGGATCGGGGTCATGAGTGGTGGCCGGCTGCTGCAGGTGGGTACGCCAGAAGAGATCTACGAGCGTCCCTCATCACGCTTTGTGGCCGACTTCATCGGCGAGATCAACCTGCTGCCTGCCAGCGTGGTCGATCATCACTCGGTGCGCTTGCTCGGAGGCTTGGTCGTCAAGGCCGAGACCGGGGCGGCCGCCGGTCAGGATGTCACGATGGCGGTGAGGCCCGAGCGGTTGGAGCTCTATGGCCCCAGCGAGCACATTCCCGACGGTCTCAACCGGGTCGAGGGCTCGGTCATCAGGCGGATCTACTACGGGGACGTCTTTTATTACGAGGTCGACACGCCTGCGGGCGTGGTCGAGGTGAAGGAGGAGAACCGCCCCGGGGTGGAACTGTTCCACACCGCCGACCGGGTGGTGGTGGGGTGGGACCAGGCGGCGACGATCGTCGTTGCGAATTGAGCCCCGACGCCATCGTCGAGTCCGCCCGCCCCGAGCTGGAGACGGCTGCCCGCAAGGCCGAGGCACGCCGCGGGTTCTTCATCGCGCTGCCGGCCTGGGCCTATCTGATGGTGTTCTTCCTGGTTCCACTGGTGATCGTGTTCGTGTACTCCTTTGCCACCCGGAGTTCCACCGGGCGTACCGTGCTGGAAGGCTGGAACCTGGACAGCTATCGGCGGCTATTCGACCCACTGGTCTTCGACATCTTCCGCCGTTCCTTCGTCCTCGCGTTGATCACGACCGTGATATGCCTGGCGGTCTCGTACCCGTTCGCCTATTACATCGCCACCCGCGGTCCTCGGGTTCGCAACGTCCTGCTGGTGTTGGTGATGATCCCGTTCTGGTCGAACTTCCTGGTTCGCACCTACGCCTGGAAGGTGCTCCTCGGCAGCGACGGCCCCCTTTCCCAACTGGCGCAGGCGATGGGCGGGGAGCCAATCCGGCTGCTGTTCACCAACACCGCGGTCCTCATCGGCCTGGTGTACGGGTTTCTTCCCTTCATGGTGCTGCCCCTCTACGCCGCCCTGGAGCGAATGGACTGGAGCCTGGTGGAGGCCGCCCGGGATCTCTACGCCAGCGGGTGGCAGGCCTTTCGGAGGGTGACATGGCCGCTGTCGCGGCCCGGGGTGATCGCCGGATCGATCCTGGTCTTCATCCCCGCGCTCGGGGCCTATGTGACCCCGGCCATCCTCGGAGGTGCGACCGACGTGCTGATCGGTGACTACATCGTCAGCCAGTTCCTCGCCGCGCGTAATCAGCCGTTCGGAGCGGCCCTTTCGTTCGGAATCATGGTCGTGATGCTGGCCGGGACGGTCATCTACTTCCGCTCGGGAGCCAAAAACGCATGAGCGCCGTAGGGCTGCGGCCCAAGAGCCCGTCGGAGCGGCTGCTCGCAACCAATGCGTGGATCGTCTACGCGTTCTTCTACGCCCCGATCCTCGTGCTGATCGTGTTCTCGTTCAACGAGAACAACAATGTCGGAATCTGGACCGAGCCTTCACTGCGGTGGTACCGCGATGTGCTCTCGAACGACGCAGTGCTGAACGCGATCAAGATCTCGGTCATCGTCGCGGTGATCAGCACCCTGGTGTCGACGGTCCTGGGGACGATGGCGGCACTGTCGTTGGAGCGGTTCCGCTATCGCGGTCAGCGAGCCTTCGATGGCCTCGTCTACCTGCCCATCATCATTCCGGACGTGACGATGGCGGTGATGCTCCTGCTCTTCTTCGCCCAGGGTTTCCAGTTCCTCGACTCGGCCCTGGGTTTCCGCCCCTCGTTCGGGGTGACCACGATTTCGCTGAGCCACATCGCGTTCAACATCTCGTTCGTGGCAGTGGTCGTCCGGGCCCGGTTGGGCATGATGGATCCCCGGTTGGAAGAAGCCGCCGCCGACCTCTATGCCTCTCGGTGGCAGACCTTCCGCCGCGTCACCCTGCCGCTCATCCTCCCGGGAGTCCTCGGGGGGGCTCTGCTGGCCCTGACCTTGTCATTGGACGACGTCGTCGTGACCAGCTTCGTGGCCGGCCCGGGCGCGACCACCCTGCCGGTTTATGTATTTGGTCTGGTGAGGCGGGGAGTGACGCCGCTCATCAACGCGATCAGCACGCTGATGCTGGTGGCATCGATGGTGCTTGTCGCCTTGTCGCTCGGCCTGCAGAGGACCTCGAGAACTAGAGTCACCCCGATCGGCGATGGCCAATGACGTTGCGAAAAAATTGTCAAAGCATGGGAGAGAGATCGATGAAACGGATTCGTGAATTTGCCGCTCTAGCGGCCGCGTTGGTGCTGGTGGTGGCTGCCTGCGGCGACGACTCGGATAGCGGGGACGAGGCGCTGGCGTGCGACGTAGGCCAGATCGACGGCACCACCCTCAACTTCTACAACTGGTCCGAGTACATGGACCCCGACCTGATCGCGGCGTTCGAAGCCGAGTACAGCGTCGATGTGGTTGAGTCGTTCTACGAATCCAATGAAGCGATGCTCGCCCAGCTCCAGTCAGGGGTGGCCTACGACCTCGTGGTGCCTTCCGATTACATGATCAAGATCATGATCGACGAAGGCCTGCTGTATGCCCTCGACAAGGACGCCCTGGCGAACTACGGCAACCTGGCCGAGGACTTCCGCACCCAGCCTTATGACCCGAACGGCGAGTACTCGGTCGCCTACCAATACGGCACCACCGGGCTCGGGGTGAACCTGGAGGCGGTAGGCGAGTACTTCGTCGAGAGTTGGGCACTGGTATTCGACCCAGAGATCACCCAGCACTTCGCCGGCGGTGTCTCGCTGCTGAACGACCCGCGCGAGACGATGGGCGCTGCCCTCGAATATCTCGGGTACTCACTCAACGACACGACCCTGGAACATCTCGAAGAGGCCACCCAGCTGGTCAAGGACGCCAAGGCGTACATCACCACGTTCGACTCCGACCAGTACGACGAGAACCTGGTGAACGGCGAGGTTGCTGTGGCCCACGGCTACTCGGGCAACATGATCGTGGCGATCAGCGAGGCCGACGACCCGGACAACTTCGTGTATGTCCTCCCCGAGGAGGGGGCGACGCTCTGGATCGACAACCTGGCGATCCCGACCGTATCGAACGCGCCTTGTACCGCCCACACGTTCATCGACTTCCTGCTGGATGCCGAGAACGGGGCGGCCTTGACCAATTGGAACTACTACGGCAGTCCCAACGAGGCGGCCACGCCGTTCATCGAAGAGGAAGTCGTCGACTTCTATGCCGGGACCGCCACCGCCAACCTCGAGGTGATCACCGATACCGGTGATTACGAGATCAACTTCACCGACAAGTTGGCGGAAGCCAAGAGCTGAGGCGTCGGGGGACGTCCGGAAGGCCGGGCGTCCTCCCCGCCCACCCTGATGGCGGCCGACCTCGTCTTTCGCAACGGGTCCGTCTTTCGTGCCGACGCGGCGCGGTCGTGGGCTAGGTCAGTCGGTGTGGCCGGAGCACGGATCTCATCGGTGGGCGGATCGGAGGTCGACCGATCGATCGGGCCGAACACCCGGGTGATCGACCTCGACGGGCGCGTGCTGTTGCCCGGCTTTCAGGATGCCCACGTGCACCCCGCTACGGCGGGGCGGAACATGCTTGGTTGTGATCTGTCCGGCACCGCCGTCCGCGGCGACGCCGAGGCCCTGATCAGCCGCTACGCCGTCGAGAATCCCGACCGATCCTGGGTGACTGGCGGCGGGTGGCGGTTCGACTGGTTCGAGCGGGGGATGCCAACCCGCGATCTCCTCGACGCCCTGGTGCCTGATCGACCCGCCTATCTGCGAGTCGCCGATGGACATGCGGGATGGGCCAACACCAGGGCCTTCGCTGCGGCCGGTATCGATCTGACCACCCCGGATCCGGCCTTCGGCCGGATCGAACGGCTGCCGGATGGGACGCCGCAGGGGACCCTCCAGGAGGGCGCCATGGACTTGATCGAGCGTGCCCTGCCTCCCGAAACCGACGAGGACATCGAACGCGCCCTGCTTGCCGCCCAGGAGCACCTGATCTCACTCGGCATCACCGCCTGGCAGGACGCTGCGGTGGGCCGCCGACTCCACGAGTCCTACGCCCGGCTCGCCGCCGATGGCAGGCTGCGGGTCTCGGTGCGGGGAGCCCATTGGTGGGAGCCGGATGACGGCATGGATCAATTGGAGGACTTCGAGGATCGTCGGCGCGGCTCCGTGGACCGGTACGACGCCGGCTCAGTGAAGCTGATGCTCGACGGCGTCTGCGAGAACTTCACCGCGCGAATGCTGTTGCCGTACCTAGACGATCAGGGCCGATCCACCACCAACACGGGTTCGGATCACATCGACCCAGCAGCCCTCCCCGACATCGTGGAGGCGGTGATGCGGCGCGGATTCCAACCGCACTTCCATGCCCTGGGCGACGCGGCGGTGCGCGGGGCGCTCGACGCCGTCGCCGCGGCGAATGCCCGGATCGGCCACCCCACCGACCTCCGTCCCCACCTCGCCCACATCCAGGTGGTCGATCCCGACGACATCCCTCGTTTTCGGGAGGTGGGCGCGGTGGCCAATGCCCAGGCGCTGTGGGCCTGCCACGACGACGCCATGGACGTGATGACGATGCCGTTTCTCGATCCACAATGTCGGGGTCACCAATACCCGTTCCGCAGCATCCTCGATGCCGGAGGCATGCTGGCGATGGGGAGCGACTGGTCGGTGACCACGCCAGACGTCATGCAGCAGGTCGATGCCGCGGTGAATCGCAAGGTCATCGGTGACGACTCGCGTCCCCCATTCCTGCCCGATGAGCGAATCTCGGTGGCCGACGCCCTGGCGGCGTTCACTGCCGGGTCGGCATTCGTGAACCATCTCGATGGCGACCGGGGCACGATCCGCCCCGGGGCCATCGCCGACCTGGCCGTTCTCGACGGCAACCCGTTCACCTCCGCCGACATCGCCTCGATCGGTGTGGGCATGACGGTGATCGGGGGAGAGGTGGTTTTCGAAGCCTGATCGCTGCCCGCCACCCGCTACCGGCAAGAAACTGCGATCCGCAGCCGCTGCCGGTAGCAGCCGGTCGGTGGAGGGGCGCTGGCGCCCGATCGTTCTTGCGGGAGGCTGGCAGCGGGCGGCGGGTAGCCCTTCTTGCGAAAGGCAGACGGCTTACTCTCTGTTCATGCGTGCCGAACCGGTCTCGTTCTGGATGTCGCGTGCCGAGCGACCGGTGCGATCCCGGCTCGAGCGAGACCTCGATGTCGACGTGTGCATCGTGGGGGCGGGATACACCGGGCTGTGGACCGCCTACTACCTGGCGGAGGCCGACCCCTCCCTGCGCATCGCGGTGCTGGAAGCCGAGCGCGTGGGGTTCGGGGCATCCGGGCGCAATGGCGGTTGGGCGTCGGGCAAACTGGCCGGGCTCGACAAGGCTTTGGCAGATCCGAAGCGCCGCGACGCCGCCCGCCGCCTCCAAGTCGCGATGTACGAGACGCTCGGCGAGATGGAACGGGTCCTCGACGCCGAGAGCATCGACTGCGACTTCCATCGGGGAGGCACCGTGGTCGTGGCCACCTGCGACGCCCAGGTGCACAACCTGCGCCGGGCGGTGGCGATCAAGCATGAAGCGGGTTTCGGCCGCGAGGATTTGCGGTGGCTGGATGCGGTTGAGACCCACGAGCGGATCCGGCCGGCGGTGGTCAAGGGTGCCACCTACACCCCGCACTGCGCCGCGCTCGAACCCGCCCGGTTGGTGCTGGGTCTCGCCGAGGCGTGCGAGCGCCGGGGGGTGCAGGTCTACGAGCTCAGCCCGGGGACGATCGTCCCGGGCGGGGTCAGGACCGCGGGCGGGTTGGTCCGGGCGCCGATCGTCGTCCGGGCCACGGAGGCCTATCGGCAGCACACCCGGGCGGTGATCCCGGTCTACTCGCTGATGATCGTCACCGAGCCGTTGGACGCAGGCACCTGGAGCGAGATCGGGCTGGGGGAGCGGGAGACCTTCTCCGACGGCCGCCACCTCATCGTCTACGGGCAGCGCACCGCCGACGGGCGGATTGCCTTCGGGGGCCGGGGTGCGCCGTATCACTACGGGTCACGGATCCGGCCCGGCTTCGACCACGAGCCCGACGTGTTCGACTACCTGGGGCGCACGCTGCGTGCCATGTTCCCCGCGCTCGCCCGCACCGAGATCGAGGCGGCCTGGGGCGGCCCCCTGGCGATACCGCGTGACTGGCAGCCATCGATCCGCTTCGATCGTGCGAGCGGGGAGGCAGCCGCCGGTGGCTATGTGGGTCAAGGGGTCGCCGCGGCGAACCTGGCCGGCCGCACCCTGCGCGATCTCATCCTCGACCGGCGATCCGATCTGGCCGATCTGCCCTGGGTGGGTCACCGGTCGCGCAAGTGGGAGCCCGAGCCGCTCAGGTGGACCGGGGTGAACCTGGGCCGGATCCTCACCGAGTCGATCGACCGGGCCGAGCAGACCGGCCGCCGCCCCCGGATCCGCCACGCCATTCTCGAACGCTTGCCGATTGGGTAGGCCTCGCTGCGCTCGGCCGCGATGGGCGATTCGGCCTGGCTTCGCCTGGCCGGCGATGGGCGAAACCGCGTCAGCGCGCCGCTTGCGGGTAGCGGGCAGCGGGCAGCGACTGACACCCGTTAGCTTGGTCCGATCACAGGAGGCGGCGTCTTGAGGTCTGGGTGCTTTGCGTGCGAGGTCGTGGTCGAAGGCGACGATGCGGAGGCGGTTGCCGATCGGTTCGTCGAGCACGCCGCCAAGGACCATGACTGGTCCTATCCCGAGCATTCCCTTCGCAACTACGCCATCAACTACGCGGCGGCCGTCGAGCGGGTCGATGGCCCCACCGAGCGGCTGAGCGAGATCGGTGAGGTCACGGTGCATCCGGTCACCGCCGACCGGATCGACGACTGGCTGCGTTTGTTCGATCGCGAGGGCTTTGCCGGTAACCCGGATTGGGCTTCGTGTTACTGCCGGGAGCCGCATGAGCCCCCCGCCGCCGACGACCCGGAACGCCTGTGGAGCGACAATCGGGCGGCGATGATCGAGCGGCTGCGCAACGGCAGCACCTTCGGATATCTCGCCTATGTCGATGGCAAGGTGGCCGGCTGGGTAAATGCCTCCACCCGGGACACCTACGGAAAGCACCACACGCCCGAGCCCGATGGTCCCGACCCGACTTCGGTGATCGGCGTCTCGTGCTTCGTGATTTCGCCGCCCTACCGGAAGCACGGGGTGGCCGGGGCATTGCTCGACTGGGTGATCGCCGACACCGGTGCCAGGGGAGGAGCCTGGGTCGAGGGGTATCCCCTCCTATCGCCCGAAGAAGGTGACCCGGGGCACTTCCGGGGGCCGCGCCAGATGTACGACGCCCGAGGGTTCGAACCCGTGGACTCCCGGGAGTCCGAGACGGTGGTGCGCCGGCCAGCCGACTGACTGGGGACCGCGCTCAGGCGGCGTGGCGGGTCGGATGGATCAGCCGACCATCGTTTGTGGTGAGTATCTCCTCGACCTGGTGCCTGCGTCCGCGATCCTCGACGATGACCAGGACCTCGCCCCGGGCGACCCGGGTGAGCTCCCAAGCGAGCTCCTCGGCCATGGCGGGACTCCGGGCGGCGAACCCGAAAAAGGCTCCGAAGTAGGCACCTACGAAGGCGCCGGCCATCGCGCCGGCGACTCCGCCCGCAATGCCGACGGTCGTGCCCGCAACTGCTGCGATCACCGGGATGAACATCGCACCGACTGCTGCCCCGATCGGGATCCCGACGGCTATTCCCCGAGTGACGGCGTGAGCCACCTCTGAGGAGATGTCCTCCTCGAACAGGTGGGAGCCGCCGCCACCGACGGCTGCCTCGAATGCCTCATCGACGACACCGGCGCGGTGGAGCTGCTCCACTGCCGCCCGGGCAGACTCCCGGCTCGGGAACAGGACGCCCACGTGCTCCTCCGGCGGCGAGGCCCCGTGTTCGGCCGCCCCGGGAGGGCTGAAGCGCCCAATCCACGCCGTGAGATCCGCGATCACCTCGGCTCGGTTCGACTCGTTGAGCACCTCGTGACGGGCACCCTGGTAGGTGCGAATGGTGACGTCGTCGGTGGCCATGTCCCGGACCGCCTGCAGCGACCGCTCATGGGGGACAAAGGGGTCCTCGCTCCCGTGGAGGAACAGAACGGGCATGTCGAGGCGGCCGATATCGGCCTGGAAACGATCCAGGGCGGCCACTTCTGCTTCGAGGAGGCCGCGCTTGTATTGGCCGTGATAGACGAGGGGGTCGGAGGCGTAAGCGACGCCCACCGCCGGATCGCGGGAGAGGGCGGCCGGGTCGAACTCTATGTAGGGCAATTCCGGCTGCGCGAGCACCCGGCGGGCCCACGCCCAGTCACCGATGACTGCGCCGCAGAACGCCACTCCCGCGACCTCTTCGGGCCATCGCTGGGCGAATCGCCCGGCGAGTAGTCCGCCCATCGAATGCCCCACCAGCACCAGGGGGACCCCGGGATGCTCGGCACGGGCGATACCGGCCAGGCGGCGGAGGTCGTCGACGGCGCGCTCGAAGTCGGTGATGAGGGCTCGTTCCCCGTCCGAGCGTCCGTGGCCGGCATGGTCCCCGGCGTAGACCGCGGCACCAACGGCAGTCAGGGCCTCCGCGACATGGGCGTAGCGCCCGCCGTGCTCGGCATACCCGTGGATGACAAGGACGATACGGCGGATCGGTGCCGCCTCGACCCACCGCCGGTAGTAGACCGTGCCGTGCGAGCCCTGCAGCCAGCCGTCGCTCTGCTTCATCGAGCCCTCCTGCCTGGCTTCAGCCTCTCCGGGGCACCGCGTCGTCACCAGAGCCGATCGACCCGGATGGTGTGGTGCGCAGCGAGTCGCCAGTTATGCCGGGTTCACACCAGGAACCAGGCAGCCCCCGCTCCCACGGCTGCTGGAACCAGGATGGCGGCAACCCGAATGCCCAAGGATTTGGAGCCGAGCACCATCGACAGCCCGGCCTTGACGATGGTGTTGACGGCCACCGCCGCCATCACCGCTTTGGCTCCTGTGTCGACCGGCACCGTCCCGCTTCGCACGAAGTTGGCGGTCGCCAAGGTGATTGCGTCGACATCGTTGATGCCAGAAACCGCGCCGACGGCACTCAGCGATGCCTGCGACACGTTGTCGATGAGGGCCTTGGCGACGAACACCACCGTGCCATACAACGCCCCGAACTGAAGGGCGCTGGCGATCGTCACTGGATTGCGGAGCTTCAGGTCGGAGTCGGCCGCGTCGTGGCGCGCCGATCGTCGCCAGGTGACGGCTGCCGACCCAATGACCGCCACGAACAGGGCCGAGAGGGGGATGATCAGACGGCGGCCGAGCTGCGGCTCCACCACGAAGGCTTCGATCAGCACGCGCGCGTACATGACGCCCGACGCGGCCAGGATCCCGGCGGAGAGCGAACCGGTCACCTCAGGCGACCGCCGGCTCATCCGGGCGAAGCCGAGGGTCACCGCGGTCGATGAGACCAAACCGCCGAGGAGCCCGGTGGGGGCCAGACCCCGCGGGCCGAGGGCGCGGAGCGCCACATAACCTGCCAGCCCGATCCCGGCGACGAAGACGACCATCAACCAAATCTCGAAGGGGTTGATCGCCTCGAAGGGCCCGAGGTTGCGATTCGGCACGAGGGGCAGGATCACGGCAGTGAGGACGCCAAAACGCAGCAGCGCCCGCAGGTCCTCGTCGGTGAATCGGCCCACGACCCCGTGAATCCAGACCTTGGACTGGAGGAGGGCGGCGACGCCGACCGCCAGTGCCAGCGCGGGTACTTCGTGTTCGGACCACACCAGGACGCCGATGAGGAAGGCTGCGAAGGAAGCCGCCTCGGTCGTCGTCCCGGTTCCGCCGCCGCGGGCCTTCGAGTAGTACTCGACCACGAGCAGGGCGACGAATCCGGCGGCGGCAACGGCGAAGGCCGCCTGACCGATCTCTGCGCCCATGAACGCCGCCCCGGCCCCCCACACCGCGTAGAGGGCGAACGTCCGCATCCCGGAGAACGCCATGCTCTCGCTGCCGCGAGCCACCTGGCGTTCGAGCCCGATCAGCGCACCGAGGGCCGCTGCCAGCAGGAAACGCAGAATGACAGTGGTCTCATCCACCGCTAGGAGAGGGTCTCGACGGCCGGTGGTGAGAGGTTCCGCCCCATTTCGTGTGGATAGCACCACGCCCAATCCTCACCAGACTCGAGCGTCCGTACCACGGGGTGCCCCGACGCTTCGACATGCTTGCGGGCGTGCTGGTTCTTCGAAGCCTCGCAGCAGCCGATGGCGCGGCACTCGACGCAGAACCGGAGGTGCACCCAGGTGTCGCCGAGGGCAAGGCACTGCTCACAGCCCCCTTCGGGGCGGGGGTCGATTGGCATCGCCAGCAGGTGCTCGCACTTGGGCGGCTTAGAGGGCTTCTCCTTGCGGCGCCTGAGCCTCATGCGGGGGGTCCTTCGACGGGGAGTTCCACTCGGAAGGTAGTGCCGTCCGGTCCGGTTTCCTTCACCAGCACGTTGCCGCCGTGGCGCTGGACGACGATGGAGAATGCGATTCCGAGGCCCTGCCCGGTCCCTTTGCCTGGCTCCTTGGTGGTGAAGAAGGCGTCGAAGATGCGCGGCTGGACCTCCGGGGGTATGCCCGGCCCGTCGTCGGAGATCTCAACGACCACCTGGTCGCCCTCGCGGAATGCCCGAACCGCAATCTTCGAGCCGCCGTGCTCGTGGATGGCGTCCGCGGCGTTGTCGAGGAGGTTGGTCCACACCTGGTTGAGTTCGCTCCCGTAAGCCGGGATCGCCGGAAGATCCTCGAACTCCGTCACGACTTCGATGTCCTTCAGCTTGGACCGCAGGATCAAGAGGGTGTCGTTGATGCCGGTGGGTACCACGACATCCTGGATGGGTGCCTGGTCGAGATAGGAGTAGTCCTTCATCGACTTGACCAGAGTGAATACCCGGGTGGCGCCCTCCTTGGTCACGTGGATCAGGTCGTGGGCGGTTGCTCCGGCGGTGATCAGGCTGACTGCCCGTGACAACACTTGCCCGGTCAGCCCCAACGATTCCAGTGCCTGAGGGTCGACGCCGATCTCGACCAAGGCCGACGCATGCGACCACGCCTCTTCGACGCCTTGATCCTCGAGCCAAGCCTCCACCGTCGACTCCACGTCGCTGCGGGCGAGGGGGTCGGTCGGGGTGGGTGCCGGACGGTTCCCGGCAGCCAGGCGCTCGAGGAGGCCGGTCACGCTGGGGGGTACGCCCTCCGCGCCGAAGGCTGCTCGTGCCTCCACGTAGCGGTCGACTGCCTCGCCGAGCTCCTCGGCTGCACGCTTGACCGCCGAGGCCGGGTTGTTTATCTCGTGGGCTAAGCCGGCGCTGAGGGTGCCCAGTTGCGCCATCTTCTCGCTGTGGCGGACCAACGACTCCGTTTCGCGCCACCGCCGGAGCAGGACTCCGAACATCGCTCGGGCACCTTTGGGGCTGGTCTCGAGCACCCGGTCGAGGCTGGCCTTCTGGATCTCGAGCAACCGCGAGTCGGTACGGGCGCGCACGGTGGCGGATCGCGGCGCCGGGCCGATGATCGCCGCTTCGAGCGGCGCCATCTCCCCGATCACGTCGCCCCGGGTTCGCACTGCCACGAGCACTTCGCGATTCGCCGATTGCTTGGTGATCTCGAGGGTCCCGTCGATCACGACGTAGGCATCGTCGCCAAAGTCACCCTCTTCGAACAGCTCGGTGTCGGCGGCGACCGCGACCTCTCGCGAGTCCTCTGCGAGCGCCTCCAGGTCGGCATCGTCGAGGTCGGAGAAGAGCGACACGGCCCGGAGCAGTTCCAGCACTCAGACCGTCCCGAGGTACTGATGGACGAAGCTGATGCACACCGAGCCCTGGCCGACCGCCGACGCCACCCGTCGCACCACCCCATGGCGAACGTCGCCTGCGGCGAACACTCCGGGAACGCTGGTCTCCATCAGGTACGGGTCGCGCTCGAGGGGCCACTTCTTCATGTCGAGGTCGGTACCCGTGAGGATGAACCCCTGGTCGTTGACTGCCACCAGATCCTTGATGAAGTCGGAGTGGGGACGCGCACCGACGAACACGAAGACAGCGGCGCACTCTCGTTCCACCTGGTCGTCACCTTGCTTGAGCACCACCCGGTCGAGGCGGGTCGCGCCGAGCATCTCGACGACCTGGGTGTTGAGCAGGACTTCTATGTTCTTCGTGGCCCGGATCTGATCGACCAGGTACTGCGACATCTTCGACTCGATGTCTTTGCCGCGAACCACGATCGTGACGGTGCTCGAGTACCGGCTGAACATCATCGCCGCCTGTCCCGCCGAGTTCGCCCCGCCGATCACGAACACCGGTCGATCCCGGTAGGTGGACGCCTCAGAAATGGCGGCGCCGTAGAACAGGCCGGCGCCGGTGAACTTCTCGTAGCCGGGCACCTCCAACGTGCGCATGGTCATTCCCGTGGCGACCACGATGGCCTTCGACGCGATCTCCGTACCGTCCGAGAGGGTGGCGATCTTTGTTGCGCCTTCCACCCGGGCCGATTGGACTTCTCCGGCGGTGACGATCTCGGCTCCGAGCCGCAGTGCCTGCGTGGCGGCCCGCCGGGCAAGATCGGTACCGCTGATGCCCTTGGGGAACCCCAGGTAGTTCTCGATGCGCGAGCTGGTCCCGGCCTGCCCGCCGGTCGAGTCACGCTCGAGGATCGTGACGCTGAGCCCCTCGGACGCGCCGTAGACCCCGGCGGCCAGCCCGGGGGGGCCGGCCCCGATCACCACCAGGTCGTAGAAGGGCTTCTCGGCTTCCACCCGCATTCCCACCTGTGCCGCCAGGGTCCGCCGGTCGGGCTCGACCAGCCTGGTCCCATCTGGCATGAGGACCACCGGGATGTGGTTCTCGGCGGCGGAGGCGATGGCTGCGGCCTCCTCGTCCCGCTCGACGTCGGCGAAGCGATACGAGATCTGGTTGCGGGCGAGAAAGTCCTTTACTTCATGGGTCAACGGAGACCAGGTGGTGCCAATCACCCGGATGCCTTCGTAAGGCAGTTCCACCGTTTGGTTCCACTCGTCCAGGAGGTCGTCGAGCACGGGATACAGGTGGTCCTCGGGTGGATCCCAGGGCTTCATCAGGTAGTGGTCGAGACCCACCTGGTTGATCGCCTGGATGGCGGCCTCGGTGTCGGCGTAGGCGGTGAGCAGGACGGTGCGGGCCTGGGGGTAGATGCGGGCCGCCTTCTCGAGGAAATCGGTGCCCGTCATCTGGGGCATGCGCTGGTCGGCCACGATCAGCGCCAGTTGGTCGCCCCGACCCTTGAGCCCATCGATCGCCTCCAGGGCCTGAGCGCCTGAACTGGCACGGAGGATCCGGTAGTCGGCGGCGTACTTCGAGCGCAGGTCTCGTTCCACCGCCGCCAGCACCTGGGGGTCGTCGTCGACGGTGACAATGAATGGTTTGGCCATGGTCGCCTCAGGTGGTCGGGTTGGATGATCCCACTTCGAGCGGCCCTAGTCCGCGTCGAGTGGCAAGTAGCGGTGGGCGATGCGCCCCTCTTCGGTGATTTCGATCAGCCGGAAACCCGACGGGTCGCTACCGAGGGGATAGCCGACCGGGCCTGAGGTGACCACTTCGAGGTCGCCGTAGCTGGCGATGTTGTTGCGGTGCCAGTGCCCGGCGATCGACAGGCGAACCCCGGCGCGGCGCATCTGCTCGACGAGGGGGATTCGCCTCTCCGTCGGGAGGTTCCAGTAGTTGTCCTCCTCGTGGAGGCTCTCGAGGAAGAAAGGGTGGTGGCCGACGACGATCGGCGGCTCGTCGGTGTCGAGCGCTTCGGCAATGAACTCCCGCTGCGCAGCCCACTCCGCCGGCACCAATTCGGGGTGGTCGATGACCACCGTGTTGAGGACGACGAACGACACCGGGCCTGCCCGAAACGTGTAGTGGTCGTCCCCGTAGACCGCCCGATAGGCGGCGATGCTCTCGGGCGTGGGCACGACCGTATCCGCCGCGATGTCGTGATTCCCGGGGGCGAATCGCATGGGGATGTCGCGGTCGAGGCGCGACGAGATCGATAGGAAGCTGTTCAGCTGA
Organism: Acidimicrobiia bacterium; assembly: GCA_040882645.1. Taxonomy (GTDB): domain Bacteria; phylum Actinomycetota; class Acidimicrobiia; order Spongiisociales; family UBA11373; genus JAUYIV01. The sequence goes on along the minus strand of JBBEAX010000052.1, from coordinate 43,177 downwards.
TCCTCGCTGTTGGGATCGTCGATCATGTCGCCCCCGAACAGCACCAGGTCGGGCCGTAGATGGTTGGCAGCCTCGACCGCCTTCCGGTACATCGCCGCGTCCCATTCGTGTCCCTGGGTCGATGGCACCGCTTCCACGTGCATCCCCTGGGCCGCGTACTGGGCCGCCGCTTCTTCCGACATGCCGCTGAACGACGCGTACAGACCAAGCTGGCTGTCGGCGAGAAACAGGACACGGAACGATTTCATGGCAGTCGCCTCGAGGAGTGTTCGGTGGATGGGCGCGTAGTGGACACGGCGGCAGAAGCGTAAAGGATTCCCTCCTTATTCCCCATGGCCGAAGGTCGGGCCAACCTAGAGTTGCACAATCAGGGCGTGTCGCGTCCACGAACCGGAGGAACTATGAGAAGGCATTGGATTCAGGCAGCGGTGGTTGCCCTGGTGGCCAGCGCCTGCGGGGGCGGGACCGGTTCGAGCTCCTCGAGCACGGCGGCGACCACTACCAGCGCTACGACCACCACCAGCGCGGCGACCACCACCTCGGCCGCCGCCACCACGTCGACGGCGGCGGCCACCACCTCGACGGAGGCAGCCGGCGGAGCACTGACGCTCAACGCCGACGGCTCCTACGCAATCGACTGGGACGGGCTCGTGGGCGGCGTGTCCTTCGCTGCCCCCGTGGCAGGAGCAGCCGACCCCTACTTCAGTGTCCACAATGACCCGGCGACCGATGGCTTCTTCTTCTCGATCGAGGCATACACGGTGTACGGCGCGGCGTGGAGTGGAGAGCTCGGGGACTTCGAGGTCGGTTGCTTCCCTGCGGGCTCAGGAATCTGTGTGCACTTTGACCCGGATGGTCCCGGCCCGTTGGGCAACCTGGGAGCCGACTTCATGGCCACAGGTGATGTGACCATCGTGCAGGCCGACGGCGAGGGCTTCGTGGCCATCGTGTCGAATCTCGAGTTCAGCGACGGCACCACGATTCCAGGCCCGTTCACCGTGACCGGGTGAACCACCCCACCATCGCCGAGGTGACGGCTGCCGCGGCGCGAATCGCCGGGATTGCGCGGGCCACACCGCTGGTTCTCGCGCCATCGCTGTCGAGACAGGGCGGGCCGGTCCGCCTCAAGGCCGAGTGCCTGCAGGAAACTGGGTCTTTCAAGGTGCGCGGCGCGGCCAACGCCCTGCTGTCTGGGGACCCCGAAATGGTCGCCGCCGGGGTGGTGGCCGTCTCGAGTGGCAACCACGGCCGGGCCGTGGCCCATGTCGCCCGGCTCCTCGGCATCCCCGCCACCGTATGCGTCTCGGCGAGGGTCCCGGCGAACAAGGTCGAGGCGATTGAGGGTCTCGGTGCTCGGGTGGTGGTTGGGGGGCCTGATCAGGACGACGCCGAGGCGGCCGCACGTCGACTTGTGGCCGACGAGGGCCTCGCCTTCATTCATCCCTTCGACGATCCCGCCGTCATCGCCGGGCAGGGGACCATCGGCATCGAGATCCTGGATGCATTCCCCGAGTGCGAAGCGATCGTGGTGCCGCTGTCGGGTGGTGGCTTGATTTCAGGGATCGCGGTGGCCGCCAAAACCATCTCGCCTCGAGTCACTGTGATCGGGGTGAGCCAGGAGCGCGGCCCGGCGATGCACCGGAGCCTTGCCGCCGGGCGGCTCGTCGGCGTGGTCGAGGAGGACACCCTGGCCGATGCCCTCGCCGGAGGGTTGGGAGAGGAGAACCACCACACGTTCGAGATGTGTCAGACACTGGTGGACGACACGATGCTCGTGTCCGAGTCCGAGATCGCCACCGCGATGAAGTTCCTTTACGACGAGCACGGTTGGCGGGTAGAGGGTGGGGGAGCAGTGGGGGTTGCCGCGGTCTTGGCCGGCAAGGTGGCGACCGCTGGTCCGACGGCCGTGGTCGTCAGCGGCGGGAACGTGGGAGATGAGGCGTTCAAGCGGGCGCTGGACGCTGCACGACGGTGAGTCAGAAGCGCAATGCGCAACGCGGCCGACCCGGCGGCGCGCTCGCGGGAGACCGCTGCCTTTCTGGCGGAAGGCGGAAGGCGGAGACCGGAGACGTGGCCGGCGGAGCCGGTCCAAGGCGGCCGGAGGCCGGCCGGAGACTGGTGTCGTATCCTCCTCGAATGGTGAGCAGCAGATGAATCTCGTAGGACGGCTCGTGGCCGACGGCAAGACCGGCCTCTACATCGGCGGGGAATGGCGCCAGGGTTCGACCGGCGGGACGATCGACGTGCGCGATCCTGCCTCCGAGGAGATCGTGGCGTCGGTTGCCTCGGCCAGTTCCGAGGATGCGCTCGCCGCAGTTGGCGCCGCTCATGACGCCTTTGAAGATTGGGCCGACCGTGCTCCTCGGGACCGGGGGGAGATCCTCCGCAAGGCCTTCGAACTCCTCCTCGATCGCGAGAAGGAGTTTGCCGAGCTGATCGTCACCGAGAACGGCAAGGCGTTCCCCGATGCGATTGGCGAGGTTCGGTACGGGGCCGAGTTCTTCCGGTGGTTCTCGGAGGAAGCGGTGCGCAATCGGGGCGAGATGTATCGGGCGCCTGCCGGCGACAAGCGGGTTTTCGTGGTGTACCAGCCGATCGGGGTGTCGCTCCTGGTGACGCCTTGGAACTTCCCAATGGCAATGGGCACTCGCAAGATCGGACCTGCCCTGGCGGCGGGTTGCCCGGTGGTCCTCAAGCCGGCCTCGGACACCCCGCTCACCGCCCTGGCCCTGGCCGACCTCCTGGCGGAAGCCGGGTGCCCGCCCGGGGTCGTGAACGTGATCCCGTCCTCGTCCTCCTCTGCGGTGGTCAACACCGCGATGGCCGACAGCCGGGTCCGCAAGCTGTCGTTCACCGGGTCGACCGAGGTGGGAAGGGTGCTACTGGGGGAAGCGGCCAAGAGGGTGCTCAGCGTGTCGATGGAGCTCGGGGGGAACGCCCCCTTCCTGGTGCTTGCAGACGCCGACCTCGACGCCGCCGTCACCGGAGCGGTGCAGGCGAAGATGCGCAACGCCGGTGAGGCATGCACCGCGGCGAATCGCTTCTACGTGCACTCCACGGTGGCGGACGAGTTTGCCGCTCGGTTGTCGGCAGCCATGGAGTCGATGCAGGTTGGGGGAGGCATGGAGCGTGGCACCGAGGTGGGTCCGCTGATCAATGCCTCGGCTCGCGACAAAGTCGCCGAGTTGGTCGACGAAGCGGCCATGGAGGGCTCTGTCCTCACGGGGGGAAAGGCGCCCGATCGCAAGGGCTACTTCTATCTGCCCACCGTCATCAAGGATGTCGCCCGTAGTGCGGGCATCCTCGCCACCGAGATCTTCGGCCCGGTTGCCCCGATCGTGCGCTTCGACGACATCGACGACGCGGTCGAGCAGGCCAATGGCACCGAGCTGGGGCTGATCTCGTACGTCTTCACCGGCGACGAGAGGGTGGGGCTGTCGATCGCCGAGAGATTGGAAGCAGGGATGGTCGCCCTCAATCGAGGGCTGATCTCCGACCCGGCGACGCCGTTCGGGGGCGTCAAGGAGTCGGGGCTGGGGCGTGAGGGCTCACACCACGGGATGCAGGAATTCCTCGAGACGAAGTACATCGGCGCCAACTGGTAGCGCGACCCGGTGCTCCTAGCCCGAGCGGACTTCGTTGACCCCGGCGCCGCCGCGCACCCTGTCAGCGGCGGACGCCACGATCAGGTCGTTCCCGCGGCCGCCGGAGAGGCGATTGCGGCCGGCCCCTCCTTCGATCAGGTCGGTGCCTGAGCCCCCGCGGATTCGGTCGTCGCCGTCACCGCCATCGATGATGTCACCGCCGCCGCCACCACAGATGACATCGTTGCCGCCGAGGCCGTAGATCGTGTCGGCCCCGCCGAGGCCGACGATCACGTCGCGCCCGTTGGTCCCCTTCAACATGTCTGGCCCATTCGTACCGAGGATGGTCGGATGGAGTCCATTGCAGAGTGCGTACGCGCGCACCACGGCTCGTTCACCGGAGACGAAGTCGACGCCAACGTTGAATCCGTCGACCTTCACGGGTACCTCGTTTAGGGATCCGGCGAGTGAGCCACCCGAGGCCGTGATGATCCGCTTGCCGTTGGCCACCTCGACCGAGTATCCGCCGCCGGCGTTGGTCTTTCCACGCCGGCCTCCGGCGGTCACTGTCACGCCGGGGAGACCCTCGCCGAGGTCCATTCGCCCGTTGCGGTTGTCGTCCGAGTAGACGACCCCGGTGACGAAGAGCAGCGGGTCGTCCCTCATTCCGGTGTGGACCGCCCAGTAGTTCGACGAGTCGCTTCGACCCACACCAATCTCGACGTAGTCGGCAAAAGTGCCTTCTCCGAAGATGTGGCGCCGGTGGGATGGCGAGTTGGCGAAGCTGCCTACCACCAGAATCGGCACGCTGCTGCCCGAGTTCAGCGACTCGATGTAGTTCGCATTGTCGGACCACCATGACGGCAGCGGATACCCCGCGTCGCGCGCCAGTTCGTTGGGCCAGGTGCCGGTGGCCTTGCTCTGGTGGGCGAAGTAGCCGAATCGCGCCATCTCGTTGGCCTTGAAAGTCGCCGACTCCGCCAGGGCCTGGTTGAGGGCCACCGGTGGGCGGGGGAGCACGTCGGACGGTACCGACGAGTTCGTCTCCGCAGCGAAGGCAGCGGGATCCCAGCGGGCCCGGTTTATCTCATAGATGACGAGTTGTGCCTCGACTACGGGATCGATCGCCGCGTCGGCCTCGGGAGTGCGGAAGGCCGCGGCGGCGACCACCGCCAGGGCTGTTACGAGGAGCAGCAGGCTGCCACGGAAAGTAGTCATTATGACTACTCATCGGAGAGGTTCCCGGTGACCTTGAACAAAAGGTGGTCAGGGTCCGTCTGCGGTGACTAGCCCGCCGGGGTGGAGGTCGATTCATACGCGACTGGGGCCGTCGCCGCAAGGCGGCGGCCCGGTCGCGTCATGCTCGTGTGGCGATGACCAATTCAGCGCCGATCTCCGGAGGCCCCACCACCTTGTCGTCACCCTGCAACAAATCGGTCGCCGCGGGGGTTGTTGTCCGTCATGACCCCCGCCATCCGCGGCGAGCGACTGCTGGTGCCCCTGTCGCTCGCCCTCGTATATGTGGTCTGGGGCTCCACCTATCTGGTGCTGCGGTGGGGCCTCGAGGGATTCCCAGCGTTCGTGATGAATGGCATTCGCCTCGTGGTCGCCGGAGGGCTGCTCTACCCGATCGCGAGGCGGCGGGGGAGGGCACACCCGACGGCTGTCGAGTGGCGCAACGCCGCCTTCGTGGGGGCGGTGCTCTTCATCGGCGGGCTGGGGTTGGTGACCGTGGCCGAGGACAACGGAGTCGGGTCGGGACTGGCGGCGTCGGCGGTGGCGGTGATGCCGCTCTGGGCCGCCTTGTGGAGCGGGCTCTTTGGTCGGTGGCCGAATCGGCTCGAGTGGGCCGGCCTCGTCGTCGGCTTCACCGGAGTGGTGCTACTGAGCCGGGAGGGAGACTTCCAAAGCAGCGGGCTGGGGACGCTCCTCATGGTCCTCTCCCCGTTTCTCTGGGCGTTCGGGTCGGTGGTGTCCTCGCGGTTGCGGATGCCTCAGGGGCTGATGGCGTCTGCTGCCCAGATGCTGACCGGGGGTGTGGTGCTCATCGTTGCCGGGCTGGCCCGCGGGGAACGGATCGAGGAGATGCCGGGGCTCGGCCCATGGTTGGCCCTCGCGTACCTGACGATCTTCGGCTCGCTGTTCGCCTACACCGCGTACGCCTATCTGCTCTCACACACCAGACCGGCGGTGGCGACCTCATACGCGTATGTGAACCCGGCGGTGGCAGTGGCGCTCGGGGTGACTCTCGGCGATGAGGTGATCGGGGCATGGGCCCTCGTCGGTCTGCCGATCATCCTGCTGGGGGTGGCCCTGGTCGGCCTCGCCCAACGGCGACCCCGAGTCGTCTCGGTGCCAGAAGCCGGACGGGCGCACTAGCCGTCCGATAACGGGTGTGCCTCAACGATGCGCTACGCCGGGGGTAGAGCCGCGGCGATGCGCGTTCGGACCTCCTCACGGTGGGCGTCGTCGCGGTACACGGTGCGGGGCCAGAAGAAACCGCGCAGGCCGTCTCCCTTGGTGCGCGGTACGACATGGAGGTGTAGATGGGGAACGCTCTGACTGACCGTGTTGTTCATTGCCACGAAGGTGCCCTCGGCTGCCATCGCCGACCGGACCGCAGTGGTGAGACGCCTGGCGGTGATCGTGAAGTCGGCCGCAAGGTCGTCGGGAAGATCCTCCAGCGTTGCCACATGCCTTCGTGGCGCCAGCAGGGCGTGGCCGGGGAAGAGCGGCCGAATGTCGAGAAATCCCACGAAGTCGGGCTCCTCGAGGACCATATCGGCCTGCCTCAGCCCAGCGACGATCTCACAGAACACGCACATCGACTGCGACGCTACTCCGGGGTGGCATAGCCGACGACCACTGGCATACTCGGATGTCGACGACCGCCAGGAGAGCATGCGCAACACGCGACGGATCGCCATCCCGGTGGCCCTGCTGGCACTGCTACCTGTGGTCGGCGTCGCCGATCCCTCGGCGGCGGGACCTGAATTGGTCTTCTGCTTTGGGCTTCCGGCGAACGTCCTGGGTACCGGCGGCCCCGACATGATCGACCTGAACGACGGTGCTCACGGCCCCGGCCCGTTCGTGGTGGCCACCTTCGGCGGTGACGACGTGGTGTTCGGCACGGACCTGGACGACACCGCGTGCCTCGGCGGCGGAGCCGACCGCTTCGAAGGTGACGGTGGTTCCGATCTGGCTTCGGGGGGGTCGGGAGCCGATGTGCTGATCGGGGGCGACGGGCCTGACGAGCTGCGAGGTGGCAAGGGCAACGACCGGATCATCGGTGGTCCCGGCGACGACGACCTGAGGGGCGGTCGGGAGAACGACCACATCGATGGTGGTACTGGGGACGATCTCATCAAGGGTGGTCGCGGTGACGACCGGCTCAACGGTGGTGACTCCTCCACCGCCGACAGCGGCGCCGACGACATCCGCGGGGGCAGGGGGTTTGATCGGCTGTGGTCGGACTGGAGCCACTTCGACGGCGACGACGACAGCATCCTCCGCGGCGGTCAGGACTACGACTACTGCGCCAACGGGGCCGAGCAGCATGGCTGTGAGCGCCTCCACTACCAGGCGTCTTCGTTCTCGGCAGCCCGCGAGGAGTGGCGGGAGATGATCACCGACACCTTCGGCCGATGGGGCCTCGACGAGGAGGACTGCGCGGTCGTCAATGGTGAGGAGCGGTGTGTGGGCCCCCAGATCGAGCAGGCGCTCGACGTGCTGGTCTGTGAGAGCTGGGGCTTCCCCTTCGCCTACGCCGGCAGCACCGGCGTCTCTGGACTGTTCCAACACCGCCCCGAGTACTTCTCGGGTCGGCTCGCCAATGCCATGGCCGAGGGATGGGTGGTCTACGACTGGCCGGACCATCCGAGCATCTTCGATCCGGAGTTGAACGCCATGGTTTCGGCATACCTGGTGTGGCGATCGCGTGAGGTCCAGTTGGGCAGGTTCGCCTACTCCGGGTACGAGTCAGGCCCCCCATACCTCAGCAACTGGGCGAAAGGGCCCGAGCCGTGGGGGCACTGGTCGTGCGGGCTCCACCACGACCTGTGGTATCCATCCTGGGTGCACCCCTCCTTCGACGGAGTCTGAGCGGAGCGCACCCTCGGGTATGCCCATATCATCCGGTGCCATGACTCCAGACCTGGGCACGAGGCGCCGCCTCGCCATCCTCACCATCGCGGTCGCGATCACCGGCGCGACGGTGGTGGTGGCGCTGCCAGCTGGTGCCGCGGTCAGCCTCTCCGAAGTCGAAGCGGCCGAGCAGGAGCTCGACGAGGCGACGGCAGCGCTCGCCGCGTCCGAGGCCGAACTAGCGGAGGCCGAAATCGAGCGGTCCCGACTCGACTCGATGCTCGCCCGTCTGGCGGAGCGTGAATCGGACCTCGAGAATGAGGCCTCGTTCCACGCCCAGTCGGTACGCGCTCGTATCGCCCGGATGTACATGGTCGCCCAGTCGGGCTCGTCCCAGCTGGTCGTCACCGATGTCGCCTCCTTCTCATCCCGTCTGGCCTACCTGGGGGCGATCGCGGAGCGCGACCGATCGGAGGTGATCGATCTGGCATTCACTGGCGCCGATATCGTCGATCTGCGAGCCGAGGTGCAGGAGGCCATCGGCCATTGGGAGGGCGAGATCGCCAGTCGTGCCGTCGTCGTCGCAGAGCGCCGCTCGGTGCATGCCGAGGTGAGAACACGGTTCGAGAGCCTTCGGGAACAGTGGCAGCGCGAGGAGGCCGCCCGGCAGGAGGCACTGGAAGCCGAGATCCGCCGTCAGGAGGAGGAGCTCGCCAATCAGACCACGTCCACCGCCGGCACCCCCACCACCCGCCCGAACTCGACCACCACCACCGTCATCTACCCCTATGTGCCGAGTGAAGGCGTCGAGCAGTGGCGGTCTCTGGTGGGCGAGGTGTTCGGGCGCTGGGGCCTCGACCAGACCAAGTGCGCCACTCGTGACGGCGTCGAATTCTGCGTAGGCTCGCAGGTCGACAACGCTCTCAGTGTGATGCAGTGCGAGAGCGGGGGGAATCCGATGGCGCGCAACCCCTCATCCGGCGCCTCCGGGCTCTTTCAGCACCTCGCCTCTTACTGGCAGTACCGGGTGGACCGGGTTCGCTCGCTCCATCCCGACAAGTCGGGTGGCCTGCCTGCGGACGCTTCGATCTTCAACCCCGACTACAACGCCACCGTGGCCGCCCTTCTCGTGTGGGAGTCGCGAGAGACCCTTCTCGGCAATCGCAGCGGCGGTGGGTGGAGCCCGGCGGTGTGGCCCGAGTTCAACTTCGATCGGTACGACGAAGTGGGGCGCGGGTACAGCGTATGGGGCCTCGGCCCCGGTCCCTGGGGCCATTGGTCGTGTGGAGCCCACCGGGGGGTGTACGAGGGTGCCTGGATCCACCCCTGGGCCCAGCAGCAGCAGCACCCGTGACGAGCTTCTGGCAACGGTTCCGTTCGGCGGCCAAGGTGCGGCAGCGGACCTGGGGTGAGCCGCGTTCCGCCAACGGGGCGTCGTCCTTCCATCTCGTCTGGGAGGTTCCGCAGACCCCGCTGATCGAGGTGTCGGCAGTGCTGGAAGTGCTGCAACCGCCGTCGGTGCGCCGCCTGTACTTCTTCGCACTTCAGGTGAGCTTCGCTTCGGATCGGCGGCTGCGCGGCGGTGCCCACCTCGGTCTCCAGTGGAACCCCGCCTTCCCCGACTCGACTGCGGCGAATTGGGGGGGATACGGGCCTGCCGACGGAGCCTCGCGGCTGCTGGAAGGCTCGCGGTCGCCGTTGAAGAGCAGCCGCAACGACATCAACACCCGGGACTTCGCCTGGAAAGCGGGTCGGCGCTACCGGCTGCGAGTCGCGCCGTCGCCCGACGGGCCCCCGGATGTTCATGCGTGGCGGGGGACCATCGCCGACCTCGAGACCGGAGTCGAGGTGGTGGTCCGTGATCTCTACACGGATGGTGCGTATCTGACCGCGCCGATGGTGTGGGGCGAGGTGTTCGCCCGGTGCGAGCAGCCGTCGGTGTCCGCCCGGTGGTCGGACCTGCGGGCGGTGGCGGCATCGGGAGAAGATGTGCGGCCGCAGCGGGTGCGGGTCAACTACCAGTCGCGGGCCGACGGCGGCTGCGACAACACCAGTGTGATCGTCGACGAACTCGGCCTGGTCCAGACAACCTCGGTGGAGCGTCAGATCCCTCAGGGGGCGCTGTTGCCGGTGCCGGGCAGCATCCGCCCTCCTCGCTAAGTCGGACCGCTACCGCCCGAAACGCCGCCGCAGGCTCGCCCAGACCTCCTGGTAGTCCTCCTGCAGTGCAGGGAGGGTCGAGGCATAGGCCGTTGGGATCAACGGATACCGGGTCTCGAACATGAAGGCCAGGGTGCCCTCGAGCTTCTGCGGCTCGAGGGTGGCATTGGTGGCGCCCTCGAAGGCCTCGTTGTCCGGCCCGTGTGGCCAGTACTGGTTGTGGAGGCTGAAGCCGCCCGGGTTGAACCCTTCAAGCTTGGCGTCGTAGACGCCGTGGATCAGCCCCATGAACTCGCTCATGATGTTGCTGTGGTAGTAGGGCGGCCGGAAGGTGTGCTCGGCGACCAGCCACCGGTCGGGGAAGATCACGAAGTCGAGGTTGGCGGTCCCCGGTCGATCCGACTGCGAGGTGAGCACGGTGAAGATCGACGGGTCGGGGTGGTCGAAGGAGATCGACCCCATAGTGTTGAAGTGGGCGAGGTCGTACTTGTAGGGGACGTGGTTTCCGTGCCATGCCACCACATCTAGCGGCGAGTGTTCGATGTCCGAGGCAAAAAGGCGCCCGTCGAACTTCACGAACACGGTGGCGGCGCCTTCGGTCTCCTCGTACGCCGCGGTCGGGGCGAGGAAGTCGCGGGCGTTGGCCAGCCCGTTGGCGCCGATCGGCCCCCGCTCTGGAAGATCCAGGTACGTGCCGTAGTTCTCGCACACATATCCCCGGGCATGATCGCCCATCAGGTCGACCTTGAACTTCATCGCCCGGGGGATCAGGCACACTTCACCGGGGACGGCTTCGATGACGCCGCACTCCGTGGCGATCCGCAGCCCGCCCTCCTGGGGCACGATCAGCAGCTCGCCGTCGGCGTTGTAGAAGTAGGTGCGGTCCATCGACTTGGTCGCCAGGTAGATGTGAGCCGCCATCCCGTACTGGCCGTGGACGTCGCCGTTGGTGGCGATGGTGCGCAGGCCGTCGAGCCAGGTGAGCGGCCCTGACTCCATCGGAATCGGATCCCACCGGAGCTGGCCGATCGGCGGCTCGGTCTCCCGGTTCGGGGCGGTGCGGAGATGCGGATGCTCCACCGGACGCAGATCGTGGACGTGCAGCACCGACGGCCTCATCCGGTAGAACCACGTGCGGCGGTTCTCCGCCTTGGGGGCGGTGAAGGCGGTGCCGCTCAACTGCTCGGTGTACAGACCCCGGGGAGGCTTCTGCGGGTTGTTCTGCCCCACCGGCAGTGCGCCGGCCACGGCTTCCGAGGCGTGCTCGTTGCCGAATCCGGACATGTACTCGATCGTCATCCCGCTCCTCAGTCGTGGGAGGGCAAGGATAGAAGCCGGTGGCGGGCGTTAGCCTTCGCCGCTCGGGCGCTTAGCTCAGTTGGCTAGAGCGCTTCCCTTACAAGGAAGAAGTCGGGGGTTCGAATCCCTCAGCGCCCACAAACAACTCGCCCTTTAGGCGAGTTGTTTGTGGGCGCCCAGCGCGCAGTACCTTCCCTCTGGGGGCCGTTCAATCGCCACGGAGGCTGGCTGCCCTTCGGGCAGCTTGGGAGTTCGCTTCGCCGAACTCCAGGGAACGCCCTTTCGGGCGGGTGCAATCTGCCGAGGGTGCTCGCGCTAGCGATGCCGCTAGGGTCGAAGGTCCGCCAAGGCGAAGGAGCACCATGATCACCGCTGTGATCTACCTTGACACCTCTGACCCTGATGGGCTCGGCGCCGCGCTGGGTACTACCGCGCATCTGTTCGAGGATGTCGCCGGGTTCCACGGTATGGATCTGTTCCGGGGGATCGAAGACACGGATCGGTTCCTGGTGATCGCCAAATGGGATTCGGTGGGTGATCATGAAAGGTGGCAGGAGTCTCACGTAAGTGAGTTCCTCGGGGCGCTGAATCCCCACCTGTCGGGTCCACCCGACATCAAGCATTTCGAGTAGCCCGCCACTCCTCCACTGAAGGCGAGGAAGGGGGCGTCTCAGCCCCCGGCCACCCGCTCCGCCAGCGCTTCTGCCAGCTCGAAGGTGGCGGCCTGGCGGGCGTCGTCGCCGGCCACCATGCCGATGCGGACGAACTGGAGCAGGTTGCCCTGGATCCAGACCACGCCGACCACCTGGACGTCCGGTCCGGTGGCGAGCACCGCCGCCGAACGGTCACCCACCGCCGACTCGAGTGACTCGACCGCGGTCAGGGATCCCGGTTCAAGGTCGGTGATCGCGGCGATCAGCTCCGTGTCCATGAACGACGACTCGATCAAGTCGAGGGCGATGGCGGCGCCGGCGGCATCGGCGAACAGGTGGGCTCCGGTGATCACCAGGGCCGCCCCTTCGATGAAGGCCGAGAACGACCCTCCCTCAAACCCGGCAGCTTCGTAGATCGGGCGCTCATCGGGGAAGCGCTCGACCGGCCAGATGTCGTCGAGGGTCAGGGGGAATTGCTGCGCGCCGACGATCGGCACCACCCATGGGTCGCCGTCGGCGAGCACCGCCGCGGGGAGGTCCTCCTCGGTGAAGACGACCGGCGGAGCAGGCGTGGTCGTGGTGGCTTCCGTCGAGGTGGTCGTGGCTGCGACCGCGCTAGTGGTGGTCGTGGCTTGGCCCGTCGTGGTGGTGGCCCCCGATCCGCCCCCGCACCCGAAACCCACGGTCGACAAGACCAGCAGTCCGGCGATCGATCGTCTCATTGGCCCCTCCTCGCGCCTCCCGGCAATGCTACGGACTCAGTCGCCGTCCGGCACTCCGCAGACTTCGTCGAGCGGTTGGAGGTTGAGCGCCTCCGCTGCCTCCAGGGGCGGGAGAGTGGTGGCGATCTGCACCCGATCGCGGATCAGGTCGACGTTGGGGACGTTGTAGCCCTCCACCTGGTAGGCGACGTATGAGGTCGTGGTTCCGGCGAACTCGGGGGCATTGGGGATGAAGCGCATCGACACGATCTGCTCGGTGTCGACCTTGGCCAACAGGCTCAGGAAGTCGGGGAAGCGGGCGACCGGGATGTCGGTGATGACGCTGCTCTCAATGGCGGGGACCAGGCTCGGCAGCTCACGGAGCAGCGACACCGGATCCGCCTCCCGGGCGAGCGCTTCGAGCACGCACCGCTGGCGCCCCATCCGGTCGAAGTCGTCGGCATCGTGGCGGGTGCGGGCGAATGCCAGCGCGTCGTGGCCGTTCATCCGGTAGGTCCCCGGCAGGAACTCGATCTCGATCAGGTATCCGTCTTCATGCGGATACTCCGCGTCGTAGATCCGGCGGGTCACGTGGATCTCCACCCCACCGAGGGCGTCGATCATGTCCACGAAGCCGTGGAGGTTCACCATGGCGAAGTAGTCGATCTCCAGCCCCACGAGATGGCCGAAGATCGTCTTGGCGGCGTCCCCCCCGGTATTGGCGCCGTCGAACAATGCAGGGTTCTGGAGGCCGTAGGCGTAGATGCCCCAGACCAGATTGCTCGGGTCTCCCCACAGCCCATCGGGCCACTCGGAGTACGCCGGGTGGTCGGCCGGAATCGGTGTCCGCACGAAGTTGCGGGGGATCGAGAACATCGCGGTCCACCCGGTCTCAGGATCGATGCTCACCACGATCATCGTGTCGGTCCGCACTCCGGTGCGTCCGGGGCCGGCGTCGCTGCCTAGGAGAAGCACGTTGACCCGGTCCTCGCCGTCGAACGGATCTGGTCGAGTGGTGGTGGTCGTCGTGGGGGGAGTGGTCGTGCTGGTGGTCGTCGCCCCGGGAATCGTGGTGGCGGGGATGGTGGTGGTCGGGACGACGGCGGTGGTGGTCACCTGATTGGGGTCGGTGGTGAAGTCGTGGGTGAGCAGGTCGTGCAACGCCAGGTTCCGTTCACCGACCCAGCCGTGGGGGATGGCGGTGACGATGAGGATCACGGCGACGCCGAAGGAGAGGCCGAACAGGGTGATCGGTCGGTCGTCCGGCGCCAGGTTGCGGGCGTACATGAACGAGTCGACCACCGCCGCCGCCCGAAACGCCACCAGGATGAAGTTCACCGCCAGCAGTGCGAGCAGCAGACTGGGGCTCTCGAAGAAGGGCCGGGCCAGGTCGAGCGCCAGGTCCACCCCGGTGACGTAGAACACCAGCGCGAACAGCACCGCCGCAGGAACGACGAACACCGCGGTAATGCCGATACACCACCAGCCTCGTTTGCGGTCCCCGGCGTAGAGGTGACCGAGGCCGGGCACGACGGCGGATAGCAGTGCGGCGACGAGGGGTTTGGGGCGGTGCCCCCTGGGTGAGGGGAGAGGACGCCCGCCGGGCCCGGGGCGAGTGGTCATTCGCCCGTCAGATTACGGGCAATCGCGGGATGGTCGTCGCTATTGCGTTGGGGTCTTCCGACTCATGCCTCCTCGAGAAGGCCGATCCGCTCGGCCACCACGATCGCCTCGGCGCGGGTGGCGACTCCGAGCCGCTCGTACAAGTCGTGGAGCTTGCGAAACATGGCCCGCTCCGAATATCCGGTGTCGTCGGCCAGCCGGGCCACCGTCGAGCCGCCGGCAAGTGCGATCAACCAGTCGGCTTCGTCCTCGTCGATCTCGGGTCGGGGAGCGTGGAGGTCCGGCCATTGGGACGCGAGCATCCGGGTGATCTCGGATGGCAGGCGGGTGCGACCATCGAGGGCGGCTTGCAACGCGGCCACGATCTCGCCGGGATCGGCATTCCAGTCGACGGTACCGGCTGCTCCGTGCGAATACGCGTGAGCGTGCGCCTCGGGTGTGGGCTCGGGGAGGAGCGCCACCACCACCACTCCGGCCTCGGCGAGATCGTCCACGCTGTCGCACCCATCGGGGAATCGCAGTGTCACGAGGGCGGCCGTTGGCGAGTCCTCAATCTCTACCGGAACGAAACCAGAGCGCTCCAAAGCGGCATCGATACCTCGCCGAAACGACGCGGCGAGCTCGACTACCGCGATGGTTGGCGCGTTGCTCATCGTCCTCGGAAGGGTAGTCCTCCGACGGCATGGTCCTGCCACCCGACGGCGGCATCATGCCTATGGCGCGGCCCGCGCCGAGGGGTAGTTGGACTGCGATTACACCTGTGTGGTTTCGCTCAGAGTGCCCGCCTGATAGCGCCGGATATTTGTCATGAACCTGCCATGCCATGGCGCAGACGGGCAACCGGTGTGAGGGTACACATTTCATAACAGCCGAACCTTTCAGGTCGGCGCGCTCCACCAGAGGGTGGGGCGATAAGAGAGGAACAACAAATGGCGACTGCCAAGAAGCCGGCCGCAAAGAAGAAGGCGGCTCCCAAGAAGGCTGCTGCGAAGAAGCCGGCCGCGAAGAAGACGGCTGCGAAGAAGCCCGCTGCCAAGAAGACGGCCGCCAAGAAGCGCTAGCTCGACTTCGAATCGGGACGGAGGGCGGGGCAACCCGTCCTTCGTCGCGTCCGGGGTGGTCGGTGGTTCCCCGACATCGTCAGAGCTCGCAGCTGTGCATCTTCTCCGCGGCGGTGCAGTCGTCGTCTCCTCGTCCGCCGTTGGCGACATCAAACCCGTTGCCCCCGTCGATCACATCCCGACCCCGCTGCCCGTGGATCGCGTCGTCGCCGGCACCACCGAAGATGTGATCGTTGCCCCTACTGCCGCACGCGATGTCGTCGCCATCGCCGAGATGGACGTCGTCGGCGCCAGCCAGCGCGACGACCACGTCGGCCCCGGCGGTTCCCTCGAGGTCGTCGTTGCTGCTCGTTCCGATGATCGTGGCGAGGTGGCCGCGACACATGGGGGTCTCGAATGCACCCACGTCCCACGCGCCATTCGTCGGCCGCTTTACGCGGTCGTGATCGCGTCGGCTGGCGGTCGCCGTTCCTGCGTCCTGGGCGGGACCGCCGGGCTCATGGCGATAGGTGCCGGGGAGGAAGACTGCGGTGATCGAAGCCGTCGAACTCGCCATGTCCTGGCCGGTGGCGGCACGCCATTCGGCGAGATTCTTCACCGACAAACCGGCATCCATCGTGAACCGCCCGGTGAAGATGTTGTGATTGCTCACGAACCCGGGCATCCCCTCGGTGGGCATCTCGATCGCCCCGCGCCACTGGTGCCTGGTCAGAATCACGTTGTTCAACAGCGTCACGTCGCGACAGCCCGGACCGCCCATCACCACACCCCAGCGGCCATCGGCGGCCTGCACGATGGTGTTGTTCACGATCGTCACGTTGCGGCTACAGACCGCGCCGTCCTGGCGAAAGACGGCGATACCAGTTGCATGGTTCTCGACGATCACGTTCTCGGCGATGAAGGCGTTGGTGACGCCGTCGAGATTGATGGCGGCGCACCCCTCGGCCCCGTTGCTGTCGATGAGGTTCCCGACGATCCGGCCGTTCGAGATGGTGCCGTCACCGCCCAACGAGAGGTCACCATTCATGTGGAGCCCGCATCGCTCGTTGTCGTGGAGGTGATTGCGATCGACTCGGAAGCGGTCGCCCGAATTCGACAGGTAGATCCCGTGCTCGCCGTTGTGGTGGCTGTCGTTGCCGACGACCACCACGTCGTCGGTGAAGGCGAAGAAGATCCCGGTTTTGGTCGAGTCGATCCCGTTGTGGTGGACATGGTTCCCGCGGATGGTGATGTGATGCGAGTGGGACTCTTCCGACCCCCGGACATCGATCCCCCAGTTGGGGGCGTTCTCGACCTCGAGGCCTTCGATCACCCAGTACGACACCGTTCCCGGCGCCGACCACGTTTCCAACTCGATGTTGCTGTCGTGCCGGTTGTCGGGTCCAGGCCGGTCGACGACCGCCCCGGGCCTTGCGGAAAGCGTGATCCACGCTCCAGGGGAGCCCGACCGCTCAATCCTCATTCCGGCGTAGGTGCCGGGGCGCACCACGATGGTGTCCCCGGGATCGACCTGGTCGACCGCGTGCTGCAGCGTCTGCCATGGCGCCGCCTCGGTCCCCGTCGAAGCGTCGGACCCGCCCGGGGCCACCCAGTAGGTGGACGACGCTGCCCCGGCGTTGAGCGGGGCGGCGAGGGAGGCGACGACGAGCAGGGCAGGAAGCAAGCGAGTGATCATTCCGGGCTTATCGGCTCCGCGCCGACGCGGTCTTGAGGAGACGGGCGGCCGGGAGAGTCGGCCCATCACGCCGGTTTACCTGGATGCCACGGTTATGCGAGGCGGACATGCTCGTCAATCGGGGCCTGTTCTGGGACCATAGGGCACATGACCGTCGATATTGCGGTGATCCCGTGCGCCGGTAGCGGTACCCGGATGCGACCCGCCACCCGGGTGATCCCCAAAGCCATGATTCCGGTGGTCGACCGGCCCGTCATCCAATACGTCGTCGAGGAGGCGGCCGCCTGCGGGGCGTCGCAGATCGTCTTCGTGGTCGATGACCGCGCCGGCAACCCGGTGATGAGCCACTTCACTGAGGGCGAACCGATCCCTGGTCTCGAAGGCGTCACGTTCACGACCGTGAGCCAGGACGTTCCCCGGGGGTTGGGCGACGCCGTCCTCCGCACCGCGGCCGTCGTCGGCGAGCACCCATTCATCTGCCTGCTATCCGACAACATGTTCGCCGAGCCCGCGGACGCCTACACCGGGTCGCTCATAGAGGCATTCGATGGCCGCCCGGTGGTGGCGGTCCGGGAGGTAGGAGGCGAGCTCCTCGATCGGTACGGAGTGGTGGCGATCTCCGGCCCGGTGGTGGACGGGGTCGTGGAGGTCATCGGGGCGATCGAGAAGCCGGGAGCCGATCGCGCCCCTTCGTCCCTCGGCATCGTCGGACGCTATCTCTTCCCGGCTTCGGTGTTCGAAGTGCTCGCCGTCCTCGACCCCGGCCACGGCGGTGAGCTGCAGCTCACCGATGCGATTCATCACATGGCGATGGAGGGCGGTGCCCGGGGCAGGATCGTCGACGACTCGCTGCTCGACATCGGGGTGCCATTGGGCCTCGCCGAAGCCACCACCTCGGTGGCGCTCGCCCGGCCCGACCTGGCCGGGCCGTATCGGGAGTACCTGGAGCGGATGCTGCGGGAGTAGTAGGTGACCGGCGGCCATGGGCTGTCGGCTGTTGGCTGTCGGCTTTCGGCTCCTACGGCCATACCCCGCGGGCCTCGGCGGTGGCCTTGGTACGGGCCACGGCCACCAGGGTGGCGGCCGTGCGCAGGTCGGGCGTGGGCAGCTGCTCGGCCTCTGGATGCAACCGGGCCCAGCGAGAGCGGTAGCCGTCGAGGTCTTCGATCAACGAAGCCCGCTGGGCGACTACCGCATCGGTGGATCGGTAGATGCGTTTGCGCAAACCCTCGTCGACCCGGACACCGTCCCACTCCTCGTTCTGCAGGTTCTGCACCCACTCGAAGTAGGACACGATCACCCCGCCGGCGTTGGCGAGGATGTCGGGGAGTAGCTCGATGCCTTTGCCCGCGAGGATCGCATCGGCTGCAGGTGTGGTGGGCCCGTTGGCGGCCTCGACGACCACCCGGGCCTTGACCCGGTCGGCGTTGACCCCGGTTATCTGGTTCTCCATGGCTGCGGGAATCAGGATGTCGCACTCGACTTCGAGGACTTCCAGCGGGGCGAGGTGGCCCCCGTCGATGGCACCCACCACGGTGCCGACGGTGTCCTTGTGAGCCGAGACACGGGCAATGTCGAGCCCCTTCGGGTCGTGGATCCCACCCTTGGTGTCGCTGACGGCCACGATCCGAGCGCCCGCCTCGTGGAAGATGTCCGCCGCGAACCGGCCGGCGTTGCCGTAGCCCTGGATCGCCACCGTGGCCCCGTCGATGCTACTGAGGCCGGGGACTCCACCGAGCTCGAGAAACCGCTCGGTGCAGAAGTAGACGCCCCGCGCAGTCGCGGTCGACCGCCCCACGACGCCACCGAGGTCGAGCGGCTTGCCGGTGACCACCGGAAGGTTGTTCTTCCCGGGATGCATCATGGCGTAGGTGTCGTAGACCCAGGCCATGGTCTGGGCATCCGTGTAGAGATCGGGGGCGGGGATGTCGGTGTGGGGCCCGATGTTGTCACCCAGGGCCGCCACGAATCGGCGGGTGATCCTGCGGCGCTCGTCCAGTGACAGGGTCTGGGGATCGCAGGTCACCCCGCCCTTGGCCCCTCCGAACGGGATGCCGGCTAGCGCCGCCTTCCAGGTCATCCAGGTGGCCAGCGCCTGCACCTCGTCTTCGGCGACCGACGGGTGGAACCGGATCCCGCCCTTGCCGGGGCCGCGAACCGTGTTGTGAAGCACCCGGTATCCGCGGAACGTCTCGACCACTCCGTCATCCATGACCACCGGGATGGTCACCGTGATCACCTTTTCCGGCTCATAGATCCACTCGGCGAATCCGTTCCACCCGGCGGGGTCATCGACAAATGGCATCGCCCGGTCGAACTGACTGCGGGCTATGACCCGGGGATTGAGGACCTCCACAGCCATCGATTCCTCCATGTGAGTGGTAGGGACATTGAGGCTACTGGTTCTGCGGGTCGAGCTAGGCCGGGTCGAACTCGACCTCGAGCTCGGTCACCCCGCGGAACACCAGGCTGGCATGGCGAGGGGGCTCCGGCACCGCAAGCCGCAGGTTGCGGAACCTCTTCGCCAAGGCGGCGAAAGCCGTCTGCAACTCGACCCGGGCCAGGGGGGCGCCGAGACAGAAGTGGGTACCCAACCCGAAGGAGACATGCGGATTCTCCGTCCGGTCGAGCGTCAACCGCTCGGGGCTCTCGAACACCCCGGGGTCGTGGTTGGCGGATCCGTAGAGCAGACCGACCTTGTCCCCGGGGGTGAGGCGCACGCCGGCCCAGTCGAGATCCTCCAGCACCCATCGTTCGAACATCTGCAGCGGCGTGTCGTAGCGCAGGAGTTCCTCGGTGGCCGCGTCGGCCGGGGCTCCGGCGCGGAGCATTGCGAACTGTTCGGGGTTGCGGGCGAGCGCCAGAACCCCGTTGCCGATCCCGTGAACGGTCGCTTCGTGCCCGGCATTCAGCACCAGGATGCAGGTGGCGACCAGGTCGTCGTCCGAGAGTGGATCGTCTGCCGCGGCCAGCTCCGAGATGAGGTCTTCACCGGGGTTGCGCCGCCGTTCGCCGACGATCGCCCGGGTGTAGTCGGCGAACTCGGTCACTGCGTTCTCCGCAGCCTGCTCCTCAGCCGGGGTCACGTTGATGTCGAAGACTCTGACGATGGCGTGGGACCAGTCGAGTAGCAGGCGATGGTCGCTATCGGGTATTCCCATCAGTTGGGCGACGACCGCGATCGGGATGGGGGTGGCAAAGTCGGCGATGACCTCCATCTGCCCCTCGTCGATCACCTCGTCGAGGAGCCGGTTGGCCAGCTGTTCGATCTCGCCGCGGCGCGCCTCTGCCCTGCTGCGGGCGAACGGCTGCTTGACCGCCCCCCGGATGCGGGTGTGCTCAGGGGGCTCGAGGTCGATGAATGACCCGCGGATGAAGCGATACCAGTTGGTGAGGTGGACCGGGTACGACCGATGGTCGACCTCTTCAGGGGCGAGTACGTGCCGAATGTCGCGACCGAAGCGCTTGTCGCGAAGCATCGCCGTCACGTCGGCATGGTTTGCGAAGAACGTCACCCGCCAGCGATCGTCGAAGAACGGCCCCGCTTTGCGCAACCTGGCGTAGGTCGGGTAGGGATCGGCCACGAATGCCGGGTCGTACGCGTCGAACTGCACCGATGACATCGTCACATATTCAAGTGGAGGGGAAAGGGGCTGGCTGGGGCCGGGGCTGGAGCTGGAGCTGGTCTCACGTGGCGCGTGTTCTGGCTTCCACCATGATGCAGGGTCCAACCAACCCATTGAAGCCATTCGCTTCGACGAACTCCCGCACCGCCTGATCGCCGGCTCCCGGCTGGACCCACACGTTCATCAGGCCCAGGTCGAGGCACTCCTGAAGGACGGTGAGTGTCCGCGCCGGCGGCACCACGATGTCGACGATGGTGGGGACCTCCGGCAGGTCGGCCAGCGAACGCCAGCAGGGGTCCCCGTCGACCTCGTCGCGATAGGGGTTTACCGCGAACACCTTGAAGCCCTTCGACTTCAGGTCGTGGTAGATGATGTTCCCGTACTTCGAGGGATTGGTGGTGGCGCCGACCACGGCGATGGTGGTGTCGGCACTCTCGAGCAGGTCGGCCAGGCTCATGGTTCGGGCAACCTCCGGTGGGTGATGGGCATTCCCGTACCGACTCCGCGTCGGCGCGAACGATCCCTACCGTACCGCCCGATGCGTCGATCCTTGCTTGCTCCAATCGCCCTCGCGGTGCTGGTGGCGTCATGCGGAGGCGGAACAGCCGCCGACGACGCCACCGGGGGCACGACGGCCATCCCCACTCCGGGGCTGCCGGTGGCGATCGTCGGAGCAGATGGCGCCACCAGCAACATCACCGATGTTTCCCGAATCGTGACCCTCAGCGGCGAGTTCTCGGAGATCGTGTGGGAACTCGGCTTGGGGGACAACCTGGTCGGGGTCGATCTGAGCTCGGTGTACCCGCGCGAGGAGATGCGGCTGAAGCCGAAGATCGGCGTCGAGTTCCGGATCCTCGCCGAGCCCGTCCTCGTACTCGAGCCGTCCGTGGTCATCGGCGACATCGACGCATCGCCGCCGGAGGTGATCGAGCAAGTGAGGTCTGCCGGTGTGCCGGTGGTGATCCTGCCTCGTTTCGCCGGGATCGATGCGCCCGCGGCGAAGATCCGGGCGGTTGCGGAGGTTCTGGGCGTGGGTGCAGCGGGCGAGGCACTGGCGACCCGGGTGCAGGGCGAAATAGATGCTGCGCTCGCCCTCGTCTCCCCAACCGGGGAGCGGCCGCGGGTGGCAGTGGTTTACGTGGCGACCGAGGACACCATCCTGATGCTGGGATCCAACACGGTGTTCGACGGGATTCTCGAGGCACTCGGAGTAGATGATGTCGGGCCGGCCGCCGGCGTCGATGGGTTCGTGCCCCTCACCGCCGAGGCGATGGTGGCGGCCGCGCCGGAGGTGATCATCACCGCGGAACGGGGATTCAATGGCCTCGGCGGGTTGGACGGGTTCCTGACGCTACCGGGGATCGCCCAGACCCCTGCCGGCCAGAACCGGCGGGTCCTGGTGTACGAGGACCTCTATCTGCTCGGGTTGGGCCCTCGCACCGGGACGCTATTCGCCGAATTGGTTCGGGACCTCCACTCCGGTGACTGAGTCGCGACGCCTCAGCGGCCGCACCGTGCTAGCGGCGCTGGGAGTGGGCTTGATAGCGGCCGTCGTCGTCTCGCTCGGCTCGGGGGCGGTCTCCATCTCTCCGAGGTCGGTGGTCGGCATCCTGCTCGACCATGCCGGATTCGACGCGGGAACGACCTTTACCTCGCAGCAGGACGCGGTCCTCTGGTCGATCCGGCTTCCTCGGGTGCTGCTCGGTGTGGTCGTGGGCGCAGGTCTCGGAATCGCGGGTGCGGCCCTGCAGGGGATCTTTCGCAACCCGCTCGCCGACCCCCAGCTGATCGGGCTGTCGAGTGGAGCCGCCTTGGGGTCGGCGATCGCCGTGCTCGCCCTCGAAGCGTCGATTGGCGCATTCGCCGCGCCTTTCGGAGCCTTTGCCGGCGGAATCCTCGCCGGGGCGGCCGTCTACTCCATAGCCCGGAACCAGGGACGGACGGAGGTGGTGACGCTGATCCTCGCCGGGATCGCGGTCGCCGCCGTCACCGGGGCGGGAGCGGCCTTTCTCAGCGTCGTGGCCGACGATCCCCGGCTCGGCTCCCCGCTGTTCTACTCCCTGGGCAGTCTCGGGGTGGCCACCTGGAGGCTGTTCTGGGTCACCGCGCCTCTCGTGGCGGTGGCAGTCGTGTGGCTTCCCTTCACTGCGCGACGTCTCGACCTGGTGCTGCTCGGTGAGCGCGAGGCCGGACACCTGGGGGTGGATGTCGAGCGTCTCCGGATCGAGGTGCTCATCCTCTGCACGCTGGCCGTGGGTGCGACCGTTGCGGCCGCCGGCGTCATCGGGTTCGTCGGGCTGCTGGTGCCCCATGCCATTCGTCTCGTCGCCGGGCCGGGTCATCGACTGCTGCTCCCGGCGAGCGCCCTGGGTGGTGCTCTGTTGGTGGTCGTGGCCGATGTGGTCGCCCGCACGGTGGCCCTGCCGCTCGAGGTGCCGGTTGGCCTACTCACCGCGATCGTGGGGGGGCCGGTGTTCCTCTGGCTGATCAGGCGCACTCGACGGGAGCACGGAGGATGGGGATGAAGCCGGTCGTCGCAGACGCCATCGGGTATACGGTCGACGGAGTGCCGCTGCTGGAGGATGTGAGCCTGGCGGTGGACGCGGGAACCTTTACGGCCGTCGTCGGCCCGAACGGAGCCGGCAAGACCACTCTGGTGCGGGTACTCGCAGGCGAACTGCGCCCCACCGTGGGCACGGTCCGGGTTCAGGGCAACCCGCCCGGGGACGTCTCGCCGCTCGCCCTCGCCCGCCTCCGCGCGGTCCTTCCCCAACAGACGATCCTGCTGTTCGCCTTCAGATGCCTCGACGTGGTCATGATGGGGCGCCATCCCCACGGCGACGCCGACGCGGAATCCAAGGCGATGGCGGCGATGGAGACGACCGACACGCTGCAGTTCTCGTCCCGCGCCTATCCCACCCTCAGCGGCGGCGAGCAGACCAGGGTGTCACTGGCGCGGGTGTTGGCGCAGGAGACCCCGGTGCTGTTCCTGGACGAGCCCACCGCCAGCCTCGACCTGTCACACCAGGAACTGGTGATGGGAACCCTGCGGGGGTTGTCCCGAGCCGGGGCGACGGTGGTCGCGGTGCTCCATGACCTCAACCTTGCGTCGCGGTTCGCAGATCGGGTCGTCTTGATGCACCGCGGGCGTGTGTTCGCCGAGGGGACCCCCACGGAAGTGCTCACCGCCGACGCCGTTGCCGAGGTCTATGAGGTCCCGATAGAGGTCGTGGACCACCCGACGCTCGGCTATTCGCTCATTCTGCCGCGCGCCGGCCGAATGGATGGCTGATGCGGGCGAGAATCGTCCGCAGGGGGCGGGCGATGAACAGCGGCGCCAGGGCGACCAACAGCAGGCCCAGCGCGCGGAATGGCCGGGGGCCGCGCAATGCCGCGGCTAGATGGGTGCGCGCTTCCGACCGTTCGCCCGCTTCCAGTAACTCTTCACCCAGCCAACCGCGCGCTCCGGCGACGGCCCGTCGACCCTCCCGCTCGCCCACGCCGCCGCGGGCGATGGCGTTGTCCAGGGTGCGGAGGTAATTGCGAGCCATCTGTGCCATGTGCCGGGGGAGTGTCAACTGGTCGGGGGCCCCGACGCGATAGACCGTGGTCGCCACGTCGGCGAAGGCAACCGTTCCCTCGGCAGTAGTTCGCAGGTGGTAGTCGTAGTCCTCACCGGTCATCCGCAGGGTCTCGTCGAACTGCCCCACCGCGCGGGCGCGCTCGGACGTCACCAGGACGGTGGAAGTGTGGACGAGGTTTCCGCCGAGCATCGTCCTGAAGATGCTGCCCTGCCACACCCGGGCAGACGGTGAGCCCGGGGCGAGGCCGGCAGGCACCAGCACGGAACGGGCGAATACCTTCTCCAGCCGGATCTCGCGGTATCGGCGGTACATCTTCCGGAGATAGCGGGCGGCAAGGGGCGAGCCATCAGGGTCGACCGCGGCCATGTCGGTCCAGATCATCCCGGCCGCCGGGGTTCGTTGCATGCACCCGAGCTGGAACTCGAGCTTCCACGGCAGCCACTCGTCATCACTGTCGAGGAAGGCGATGTAGTCACCCTGAGCCGCGGCGAGACCGGTGTTGCGGGCGGCCGCCGGCCCCCCGTTCGGCCGCTCCAAGATTCTGACCCGGGCTTCGCCCGCATAACGCCGGGTCATCTGATCGACGGTGTCATCGGTCGATCCGTCGTCGACCACCAGAACCTCGATCGAGCCGTGGGTCTGGGCGAGAGCAGAGTCGACGGCACGGGCGACCCGGGCACCACGGTTGTAGGTGGGCACGATCACCGAGACGAGCGGGGCAGTCATGGCTCGCGGTGCGCCCGCCATGCCCAGGCGGTACCGAGCATCGCCCCCGCGATCGCCCATACGACCGGTACCGCCCGTCGCCCGATATCGACGACGACCGGCTGGGGCAGGCCGAGGCGATCGGAGAGCCCTGCCATCACGAGCGAGCCACCGACGGCAAGCCATCCCAGGGGGACCCATGCAACCTCGGCGCGGCGACGGAAGGCATAGCGGGCCAGCAGCGCCACGCCGAGGGCGATCAGCAGGACAAGGCCCGTCCACACTGCGACCTCGCCGATGAACCGGAGCATGGCGCGCAGGATCACGACGGAACCCGTCGCAGCATCACTTCGGCTTCTTTCCTGCGGCCTTTATCGCCCGCTTCTGCTCGCGCAACTCGTAGATCTTGTCGAATGAGTCGATGTCTGCAATCGACGGCCAATCGGCAGCGGCCTTCTCCCACCCCGGAGGCCCTTGTCCGAGGCGCTTCCCGACGATTCCCACGAAGATCCGCGCCTTGGTCTTGCCGTACCCGGGAAGGGCTTCGAGCCGCTGGAGAAGGTCTTTGCCGTCGGCGGCCTCGAGCCAGATACGTCCGGCATCGCCGGCGTACTCATCGACGATCATGACGCACAGTGACTGACACCGCTCTGCCATCGATCCAGGGAAGCGGTGGAGTGCCGGGGGACCCCGAAAGGCGGCCACCAGCTCGTCGCGGTCGATCGCGGCGATCGTCGCCGCGTCGAGGGAACCATCGATCCTCTGGGTGAGAAGGTAGGGGGAGAGGAAGGCGCGCTCCATCGGGAACTGCTGGTCGAGCAGCATTCCGATCAGGAGGGCGAGTGGATTGGCGGCAAGCAGCCGATTGGCCTCGGCATCCTCGGTGAAGGGGAGTTCGTTCGGCACCAGACCCTGACCTTGTCGGAAGCCCACGGTAGTGCCCGCGAGATTGCCGGAGAGCCGAGGCCCCTCGTCGATACCATCGAGCCATGGCCTGGAAGCGGACGATTCTGGATGGAGCGCGCCGCGTCGGCGCTTTCGGGTTGGTGGGTCGAGTGTTCGGCGCCGATCGGCTGACGGTTCTGGCGTATCACCGGGTCACCGATCACACCCGGCCGGGCTTTGCCGGGTTTGTAGGGAGCGTCAGTGCGTCCCCGGCCGAGTTCTCCGATCAGATGGAGTGGGTTGCCCGGAAGCACACACCGGTCTCTCTCGAGGACGTGGCCGCTGCCGCCCTCGGAGCGGATCTGCCCGACCGGGCGGTGCTCGTGACGTTCGACGACGGGTATCAGGACAACCTCGACAACGCCCTTCCCGTCCTTCGTCGCCTCGGCCTCCCGGCGGTCCTGTTTCTGGCCACAGACCATGTCGGCAGCGGCCAGCCCTTCTGGTGGGACCGTGCGGCTGAGTTCTTTCGGTGGCACGCCGGGGCCGAAATAGACCTGCCGATCCTGGGGCACACCACGTGGGACAGCGATGGTGCCCAATCGATTGCCGCCCGCTGGATCGCCCGAGCCAAGCTGCTCCCGGACGACGAGAGGCGTGCCGCCGTGGCCGCCGTGACGGCCGCCGTCGGGTCCGATGAGGACCCCCAGGGCCTGGTGATGAACTGGGACGGGGCACGAGAGATGGCCGCTCACGGTGTCGCCATCGGTGGCCACACCCGGACCCATCCGATCCTCACCCGGGTACCACTCGAAACAGCCCGCGAGGAGATCTCCCGATCGAAAGCAGACGTCGAGCGGGAGATCGGCGCGCCGGTAATCGGCTTTGCGTACCCCAACGGCGGGACTGCAGACTTCGACGACGCAGTAGTGGCGGCCGTCGCGGACGCCGGCTATCGGATGGCGTTCACCCTGGTCCCCGGTCCTGCACGGCTCAGAGAGGTCGTGGCAGACCCGCTACGGATTCGCCGGGTGTACGTGCACCACGGCGACGGACTCAGCCGGTTCGCCGCCAAGATGGCCGGAGTGCCGCGACTGACTGGAGCCCTGGCATGAAGCCCGCGCAGGACCGCATCCGGACGGCCGTGGCCGCCTCGCTACCTCCCGGCTACGGCGCGATCACTCGCTGGTCACGACCGCGCCAGGGTGACTGGTCGTGGATGTTCGAGGCAGAGACCGGCGGCGCGGCCCCGGCCACCTTCGTGGTGAAGGTCCCCCGATGGGAGGAGGCGCCCGACCTGGGTGCTGCGTTGAACGCCGGCCCCCAGCAGGACACGGAGGAGGAATACCGGGCTCTCGAGTCGATCGCGGCGGCGGTGGCGGCGGCGGGGGACCCCGGGCTCACGGCGGTCGTCCCGGTCGCCTACGTGCGCGAGGTGAATGCGGTTGTCACCGAGAGGCTGCGAGCGGTTCCGCTGCATGAACGGCTGCGCCGTACGCGGGCTGCCGACGCCGCGGCGCTGTTTCGGCGCGTGGGACGCTGGCTGCGGGTCTTTCACGCCACGTCGGATCCGCAACTGATCCCATTCGAGGCCGAGGAATTCGAACAGCTGGCGGATGCGGGCCGCCGGGGGGCGCTCGGTGACGCGATCGCCGCCGTCGCCGCGGCGGCCCGGGTCCGGTCCGGGCGGCCTGTTTCGGTGGGGGTGCTCCACGGCGACTTTTCGCTCCGCAACGTCCTGGTGACCATCGACGACCGCGTGGCGGTGATCGACCCCAATCGCTACCGGGGTCGAATCGCCGGCGATGCCTCCCACCTGCTCACCGAGGTTCGTCTGGGGAGGCGCCAGTTGATCACTTCGGGCGCGTTCCGCGCGAGATCGAGGGTCGAGCAGTGGGCTGCGGCGATCATCGATGGCTATCCCGAGATCGACGGCGGCGCTTTGGCGTTCGAGCGAGCGGTGGCCGCGGTGAAGCGCTGGGTCGAAGTGGAGGAGCGGACCAAGGGGATCGCCCGGCTGGCCCTCCTGCCGGCGCGTCGGCTGCTCAAGTCCGAGGTCGGAGCGCTCCTCCGACAGATTTGAGTCTCTCGAGCGCGTTGCGGCCCGCCCAGATCGCCCGGCCGCGGGGGCGGAGCGGTCGCCTGAGACGAAGGTCCATGCGGGTGTCGGTGCCCCAGGACTGCTTGTACCCCTCATCACCCCGGAGAAAGTCGAATTCCCGGGCACCCTCGTCGATCGCCCCATGGATCGCCCGGGCCATGATCGCCCTTCCCGGCCCGAACCTCGCCCACGCCGGATCGAACCCGGTCGTGTAGAAGGAGACCACTTCGCCCACTCGGAAGCATTCGATGATCGCAATAGGGCTCTCGCCGACATCCAGCCGCCAGAGGCGCAGTCGGCCGGCTGCCAGCATCCTGCGTGCCGTCTCGCGATGGAACGCCACCAACTCATCGGTGGCGAAAGCCCCCAGGTCGCCGCGGGCGGTGCGCACGGTCTGGTGCATCACCGCCAGGTGGTCCATCGTCTCCTCGAGGTCGGACGTCGTCGCCACCATGCGGGTGACGACCGGAGCCCCGGCCTCCCGGTCGAGCTTGCGGCGGTAGCGATCGATGTTCTGCCGGTGGCTGCGGCCAAAGCGCTGTTTCACCAGGTCCCAGCCGCCATCGAGAGGCAAGTGAGGACATGGCGTCTCCTCGGCCCCGTCGCCGCGTCGCCGCAGCAGCAGCCCGGGGAGCACACCATCGATGGCCATGCCGTCGAAGTCGATGAGGTCCCACCGGCGGCGAAGGTCCACGGCCTCCCACAGATGGGCGACCACCGCCGGGTCCTCTCCGGTGGCGATCGGCATGTCCAGGTGGTCAGGTGCGGCTGGGCCGCTGCCGATGAGCCGCAGGGATCGGAATGGAATTCCGAACTTGCGTTCGGGCGCGACATAGAACGGGGCCACGCCGAGCAACCGTCCATCGGCCGGGTGCCGAGCCGCGAAGACTTCCAGATCGGCATCGCGGCCCAAGGTGTCCAGCCATGCGCTCACCCAGGGCCAGGTCATGAACGCCGACCGCACCTGGGATCCAGCGACGAGTGACTCCCATTCGGGTCCCATCCGCATCAACTCAGAGCGCTGGACACGGGTGACGACGGGGAGAGTGCGGTTGCCGGTTGTCACGGCTGGCTCCTATCCGCGCGCTTCCAGGCGGCCGTTTGGCCGCCACGCAGGTGGCGCCACAGTCCGCGAACCGCGGCGTAGTTCGAGTTCACCAGGAACCGGGGAACGTAGGCCGCCTTGCCGAGCGGGCGCAGAAGCGCGGGAGCCGCGGCGACGGCATAGAACCCCGCCTGGGCGATGAGGGTGATTGCTCCCCACGGTGGCGCCAATGCCAGTGACCCTCCGGATGGCGCCACCGCGGTGGCCGCGATGGACGCGCCGAGCGCGGCGACCATCCCGAATGGCACCAGGGAGCGGGAGATCTTGTGCGACACGAGCATCCACGCCACCAGGGGCCTTCTCCAGGGGATCTCCCGGTGCAGCCGGCCAAACACCTGCCACTGGCCCGCGACCATACGCGAGCGCCGCTCCCGCTCGGCCCCGGCATCGGAGGAGACGATTTCCTCGGACACGGCTTCGGGCTGGAAGAGGACGCGGTAGCCGCGTTTGATCATCCGATGGGCCATCCACTGGTCGTCGTTGACCACGGTGTCGGGGGCAGCCTCCAACAGGTCGCGACGGATCGCGAAGATCTCCCCGTTCACCCCGACCGTGCAGCCGAGACGGCTTTCCATCTGGCGCAGATGTGCTTCGTAGCGCCAATAGGCACCCTCGGAGAATCCGAGATCGGAGTCGCCCCCGGTGACCTTGCGCCCGGTGACCGCCCCCACGGTCGGGTCGGCGAACGGCACGACGATCTGCTCGATGGCGTCGGGGCGCAGGGTGTTGTTGGCGTCGGTGAAGACGACCACATCGCCGGTCGCCCACTCCAGGGCACGGGTGATGGCGGCCATCTTTCCTCGCCGTTCGGGGCGGTGGACCACCTCGACTCCATGTGTGCGCGCGATCCCGGCCGTGGCGTCATCCGATCCGTCGGCAGCAACGATCACCTGCAGCAGTTCGGTGGGGTACGCCAACCCGGCGGTGTCCCGCAACTTGCGGTCGATGACGGCTTCCTCGTTGTATGCGGCAACGATGAGGGTGACCTTGGGGGAATGGGGCGGGTACTGCCGATCTCGCCCGAACGCCGCGGACAGCAGGGTGACGAGCAGCGGGTATCCGAGATAGGTGTAGACCACCAGACCGAAGCCTGCCCAGAAGGCGAGCCCGATCATTTCGACACTCCGGCGTACAAGCCCAGCATCGTCCTGGCGATTGGCGGCCAGGCGTATCGATTGGCCGCTCGGGCGGCGCAGGCTCCCATGCGGGTGGATTCGGCCGGATCGCCGAGGAGCTTGACCAGCGCACTGGCGAGGCCCGGTACGTCGCCGGCGGCGACCAGCAGCCCCGTCTCCCCGTGGATGACGTCCTCGGCGAGGGATCCCAGTTCGGAGGCGATCACCGGGCGGCCGTATGCATAGGCCACCTGGAGGACCCCCGACGCGGTGGCCGACCTGTACGGGAGCACCACGACGTCGGCGGTGCGCATCAGCGGGCCGACCTCCTCGAAGGGGAGATAGCGAGAGTCGATGGTCACGCGGTCGGAGATGGCACGCCTGACGACCCGGTGTTCGAGGTGGGCGGGGTCGACTCCCGCCGGAGGCCCGGCCACGACCAGATGGGCATCGATCTCTCGGGACGCGAGGGCGAATGCATCGATCAGTTCGTCGAGGCCTTTGCTGGGCCGCAGGCCCCCGAAGAAGAGGGCGGTCGGCTTGCCGGACGCTATTCCGTAACGCCCCCGCAGATCGCCTCCGGGATCGTCCGACCGGAGGAACAGGCTCTCGTCGCCATGAGGGATCACGACGGTGCGAGCCGCCTCGGCCGGATAGAGCTCCAGAAAGCGAGCACGGTTGGCTTCGCCGTGCAGGAAGATCACCGAGAAGTACCCGTAGGCGGCACGTGTCATGGAGCGGTGCAGGGCCCGGAAGGGGCTGCGCGACTCCCGCGGCTCGAATTCGTGGCAGACCTGACTGATGGGGATCCCGGCCCGAACGATTCGCCGCAGGAACCAGACAAGGAAGGGAAAACGGATGATGGCGAACTGGGCGACATCAGGCTTCTCCCGCAGAATGAACCTGGTTGCCCGGGCCCACTCGCGGGCGTAGCGGATCCCCCGCTCCGCCCGACGCAGTTTGTGGGCGGCCCACACGAACAGCCGGGCGAGCCCGCGGTGGCGAGCGGTCGGCTCGATTGCCGGCCACAGCCGCATGATCGGCGCCACCCGAAACGGCGCCCCCATCCCCGCAAGCTCGTAGTGGCGGGAGGTGACCAGGGTGACGTCTGCCCCGGCTTCGGCGAGCGCCGAGCACATCTGGAACGCGTAGTGGATCATCCCGCCGGATCCGTCCGGCTCGACGACGACCATCCTCATCGGAAACCCCCCGCGGTGAGCGCCAGTCGGTATTCGTCGACCAGGCGCGTCGCCTGGCGGTCGAGGTTGAAGCGCTCGGAGGCGATGCGGCGGCCCGCCCGCCCCATCGCGGCCGATTGGATCGGAGAGGAGAACAGCCGGCAGACGGCATCCGCCAGCATCGCCGGGGAATGCGGAGGTACCAGGAGAGCCGAAATGCCCCGGTCGACCATCTCGGGGATCCCGCCCACCTCAGTCGCCACCACGGGCAGCCCCGCCGCCATCGCCTCGATCAGGACCGTGGGGAGTGCCTCGGTGTGGGATGGCAAAACGAACACGTCGGCGGCGGCGAGGAGCCGCGGGATGTCGGAACGGGCACCGGTGAACAGGACCCGATCCTCGAGGCCGAGGCCAGCGACGATCCGTTGGAGGGTGGGTCGCTGGCTGCCATGACCCACGACCACGTAGCGAGTGGAGGGATGGGAGTGGACCACTGCCGGCAGGGCCTCGACCATGTCGGCGATTCCCTTCTCGGGTCGCAGCACCGCCACCGTCATCGCCACCGATGCATCGGCGCCAATCCCCAACTCGGCGCGAGCCGCCGACCGGTTGGCGGCACCGCCGCGGGAGAACCTGGCGAGCTCGATTCCGTTGTGGAGGGTCACCACCTGGTCTCGCCTCGCGTTGGATCGTCCGATGAAGTGATCCCGGGCACTTCGGGACACCGAGATCACCCGGGCGCCCCTCGACTTGAGGATCCAGGCCATCAGCCGGTAGCGAACCGCGTCCCGGCTCCATCGCCGGGGCCGGTCGATGGTGTGGATCGTGGCGACGGTCGGAACCCCGAGGCGGTGGGCGGCGAGGGTGCCGAGAATGTTGGAGAATTCGAGCTGGGTGTGGACCAGGTCGGGAGCGGTCCGCTCGATCACGTCGGTCACCCGGCCCAGCGCTCCCGGCTCGCGCAACCGGCGGATGCCCAGGTTGGTCACGGGGACTCCGGCGGCTTCGATCTCCGCCGCGATCGGGTTGCCTTCACGGTCTTGAATCGCCACCACGGTCGGCTCGACTCCGAGCCGCGCGAGGCGTGGCAGGTAGTCGACGAGCAGCCGTTCAGCGCCTCCGGGGCCTAGCGAGTCGATCAGGTAGAGCACCGAGAGCGGCGACTCGGGAACTGGGAGCGGCGGGGTGGCGCGGAGGCGCGGTGAGCTCATGGGCGGTCCCCCGCCAGGCGCCCCAGCCCCGCCCAGCCGGCAATACGCCGGACGGTGGCAGGGTCATAGCGCCACAGCGCCACGACATATGCGGTCGATCCGGCCACTGCCGCCGCGGCGAGCGAGGCCAGGTTTCCGGCTCCGGCGGTGAGCCACATCGCGGGAAGAGCGGCGACTGCCAGCCAGATGCCGGCACCGACCGAAGGTGCCATCTGCCGCCAAATGTCGCCGAAGGTGGTACCCACCATGCGGTTGGCGACCGCGAGCCGAACGATCGTGTCCAATGCCGCCACCCCGGCGTGCGCCCAGGCGACCCCGACGATGCCATATCGAGCCCCGAACATCAGGGCAGGGATGAGCACCACCAGTTCGAAGCCGGCCAGTTTGGCGAGGATGCCGGGCCTCCCCAGGGCCTTGTACACGTCGCCGGCGTTCACCCCGATCGACCCGAGGAGAGAGAACACGCACATCACCTGGAGCACCGGGATGGCCTGGTTCCACTGCTCACCAAACAGCGCCCTCACGGCGGGTTCGGCGGTGATGAACAGGCCGACGCACATCGGCACCACCAGCACCTGGGTGTACTTGATGGTGGCGAGGAACCCCCGCCGGAGCAGTGCCGGCTGGTCCTGCAGCTTCGAGAACAGCGGGAAGATCGCCCCTCCCAGCACGCGCCACACCGACTGGATGAGGAGCTCGGGCAGCCGGTAGGCGAGGGTGTAGACGCCGAGGGCGACATCGCCGAGCAGGCGACCCACGACGAGGTAGTCCAGGTTCGACCAGATGGCGAACTGGATGTCGGTGACGATGAGGGGACCGCCGAAACGCGCCAGGGGACGCACCAGGCGGCGGTGGATCCGCACTCGCGGCCTCCACGGGAACACCGTCCAGGCGAGGACCACGGATGTGACGACGCCGGCGAGCTGGCCCCAGACCAGCGCCCAGACGCCAAAGCCGGTAGCGGCGGCGGCGATGGCGACGGCACCCTTGACGATGGACCGGCCTACGTCCGGGATCAGCTTCCGCTTGAAGTCCATGTTCTTGCGAAGGAGGACCAGCTGCACCGAGCCGAGCGCCTCGAGCACGAAGGTGAGGGACAGCACGCGCAGCAGTGGCACGACGAGCGGCTCGCGAAAGAAGTTGGCCACCAGGGGGGCTCCGATGAAACAGAGGACGGTGAGCAATGCCCCAGTGATCAGGTTGAAGGCAAAAACCGTCTCGGCGGATTCGTCGATGTCGTCCTTGCGCTGGATCAGTGCGCCGCCGAGACCGAGGTCCTTCAGCACGGCCAGGTATGCCACGGCCACGGTGGCGAAGCCCACCACGCCAAAGTCCTCCGGCGTCAAGAGCCGGGCGAGGATCGCCATCGTGACGAGCACGAGCATCTTCCCGGCGGCGAAGGAGACGTAGTTCCAGATGACGGCGCGAGCCGCCACCGTTCCCAGGACGGCTTCGTCGGCGGTGCGGTCTTCGGTCAGCGCCATGCCGCCTCCTGGACTGCAGCATCGCGGGCTTCGTCCTCGGCTCTCGCCACCGAAGGGAACGCCAGGGCAATGCCGAAAACGAGCCACGCAAGGCGCGCAAACGCCATGTGCAGGAACACCGAGGTGACGAGGTACCCGACCAGCGACACCGCGACGGCAAATCCGATTGCGTCGGAGCGCAGGTCGGCCATCCGTCTGAAGCGGCGTCGCCCCGCGGCGAGGGCAGCGAATGATGCGACGACGAGTGCGGTGAGCGCGGCGATGCCGACGAGGCCGGTCTCGGCCGCAGTCTCCAGATACAGGTTGTGAGCTTCACGGGGTGTGTCGCGCACGTCGATGCCGAGGTCGTCGGAGTAGTCGGGGTACTCGGCCGCAAAGTTGCCGAAGCCCACCCCGGTGAGGGGACGGTCCCAGAACATGGCCATCGCGGCCCCCATCTCGGCGGTGCGCCCTCGGAGCGACGGGTCGATCCCGGCCTCGACCGCGCCGACCTCAGTGAGCGAGGTGAGCCGTTCGGCGTAGCCCGAAGGCATGAACGGCAACGCCGCGACCAGCAGCAGCCCGGCTGCTGCCACCGTTCGAGGGCGCGGCGGATGCCGCACGACCATGAAGGCCATCACGATGGCCAGTGCGAGCAGCCCCCCTCGCGAGAACGTGAGCACTACGGTCGCCGACATCGCGACCACGGCGTAGCCGGCGATGGAGCGGGAAAGTCCCGATGCTTCGTCGCGCATCCGGTCGAAGGCGAGCGGGATGATCATCACCAGCAGTTGGGCATAGAAGTTGGGGTCGCCCACCGGCCCGGAGATGCGGACGTCATCGGTGCCCTCGAAGATGTTTTGCACGGCCGACTGGGCGAAGCCGCCAAAGGTGGATCCGAAGGATCCGGTGACGAACTGGAAGATCGACAGGGTGGCCAGCAGCGCGCCGCCCCCTACGAGCGCCCACACCAGGCGATGAAGGTCGGTCGCCCCGCGCAGCAGCATGCCGGCGAACACTGCCACCGCGCCGTCTTCGAATAGCGTGCGGACGGCTCCGGTCCCGTCGCCGGAGTCACCGGAAATGAGCAGGGAGCCGATGGCGATCGTCCCATAGGCCGCGACGAGCAGCAACGCCCGCCCGCCGCCCACCGGCCACTCACCGGTTGCCCGGCCCCGCAGTGCCAGTCCGAGGAGCACGATTGCCACAAGTGGGGCAAAGGTGGGTGGAGCTCCGTGGAAGTTGGTGGCGACATCGGCAAGGCGCAGCACTGCAAAGGCCGCCACCGCGATGAGGCCCCATTGGGGATCGAGGACGATTGCAGCCGCACCGGCGATGGCGAGCAGCCCGGCGAGAACCAGAATCGGGGGCAGCACGCCCATGGCGGCGACCCCGGCGGCAACGATGAGGATCACCAGACCGGCGAACCCCCAGATACCGCCGCGGCTCGCCCTCCGGCCCCGAGGGGCGGCGAGGGTCATCCGACCCTCTGGTACCGGTCGTGCTCTCTGATCGGTGTGACATTCCCATAGGCGCCGAGCCGGCCGTGCATGGTCGAGCTGCGCCGGCCGGGCTCGGGATCGCGGAGGAGGGCGATCGCCGATCCGACGATGAGGCCGAGAATGGCCGCCATGCCGCCGAGTTCGATCAGCCCGCGGTTGGAGGGGGAGGTGGGCAGTACGGCCGGATCGAGCACGTCGGCGTCGTAGATTCGGTAGAACGCCACGAACCGGGCGACGGCGGCATCGCCGACCGCGCCGGACAGTTGGACCGTAACCACCGGGTCCGGGCCGCGGACGGTGGTGGCGATCAGGTTGGCTTCGGGGAGCACCACGCCGCCGATTTCGTAGCCCTCCAGAGAGGCCAGGTCGAGGCCGGCGGCGGCCGCAGCCTCGGCGCGAACGGAGTCACTCTGGACGATCTCGACGAGGGTGGTCATAATCGACCGGCTGCGGGTCGAGTCGAGAGTCTTGACGCTCTCGGCCACGTCGACGTCATCCGGAGCGCTGTACGGGAAGACCACATAGGTCGCCCGAGCTTCGTAGACCGGAGACGAATTGGTGTAGATGAAGGCGGCCGCCCCCAGCGCGACCAGTAGACCCAGGGCGGGGTAGTACCAGCCGAGGGCGATCGAGCGGAGGGCGCTTCTGAAGTCCATTTACTTGGCGCCTCGCCGGGTGAGCACGGCCGGAATGGTGCGGAACAGGATCTGCAAGTCGAACCAGATACTCCGCCGCTGCACGTACGCGATGTCGAGCCTGGTGCGGTCGTCGAATTCGGAGAGTCCCCGCCCGTAGATCTGCCACAGGCCGGTGATGCCGGGCTTGACGTCGAGCCGCTCCGTCTGCCAGAGGCGGTAGGTGTCGGCCATGAAGTCGGTGGGGCGTGGTCCGACGAGGCTGAGACGCCCCATGAGCACGTCCCACAACTGGGGGAGCTCGTCGAGGCTGGTCTTGCGGAGGAAGCCGCCCGGCCGGGTGATACGCGGATCATTGGTGATCTTGAAGTCGGGCCATTCGAGCTCATTGAGGTGGCGAAGCTCCCACTTCATCGCTTCGGCGTCGGGGACCATCGTCCGGAACTTGTGCATGACGATGGTCTTGCCGCCAATTCCGGTGCGTGGCTGGGTGAACAACACCGGTGCGCTGGGATCGTCGATCTTGATGGCGAGCGCGCACATCCCCCACGCCACCACCCACAGCGGCAGCGCAAGAAGCACGAGAACGATGTCGAGCAATCGCTTGGCGATGGCATAGGCGTCCCCGGTGAGCATCCGGTGCTCTGGTCGCATCTGGTCGATCCATTCATAACCGGACCAGAGCGCCGGCCGCGGAGTGGGGATGGCGGTCATCCGCTCGCCATTTCATTGACGGCGCGCAACAGCGGCTGGTGCGTGTGGCTGGCAGCGAGCACTCGCTCGGCGTGCTCGACGAGGCCCTCGAACGCGATCGCATCGTCGGGGAAGGCCGCGGTGCCGGCGTGGGCGGGTACGCCCACCCGGGCGGCCGCGTCGACCACCCGGCGCACGAGGAGCTCTGCCCCGGCCTGGTCCGTCTCGGGGCTCAGGATGAACAGCTGCCCCGAAGCACGATGCTCGAAGAGCAGATCAGAGCGGCGCAGTTGATCGCCGACCGCACGCGCCAGGCGGCCGAGGACGAAGCGGTTGCGGACTGCTCGGTCCATGTCGCCGGATGCCTGGTCGATCGCACGGGCGAGGGACCTTTCTTCGGCCACGAGCACGGTGAGCGTCATCGACCGGCCGTGTCGGCGGCTTCGAGCCAGCTCGGCGTGGATTTCCGCCGCGGCCTTCGGCGACTCGATGTCGATCGCCGGCGACTCTCCGAAGGCGACCGCTCCGAGGGTCTCGTCCAGCTCACCGAGAATCGTCCCGACACGCTGGCCCAGCCACGAGGCCAGGGCGAGGAATGCAACTTCGGTGACCACTACATAGACATCGCCGTCGACGGATCGAAGCCGGGCGATCGCCCCGCCAAAGAGAAGGTGGATCGCCACGGCGACGGCGGGAACCAGCCAGGGTCGGGCGCGCCGGAGTCCGGCGAATACGAGGGGCGCGGTGACCGCCAGCGCAGCCAGGGCATAGACATGCGACGCGATGGCGTCCGAGCCGCGGCTGAGTCCGGCGCGGTCGACCGCGATTGCCGCGGTGAAGAGCAAGACGAGGCCGGCCAATGGCCGACGAAGCCGGGTCAACAGATGCCTCCTTGGGCGGTCATGGGGCCAAACTCCGCTCCCGAGCCGGAGTAGTCAGCGCGCTACGCTGAGTAGCAAGATACGACATCCTGCCCCCAAAATCAATACTCTGAGTAGTCACGGCCCCACCTCTTGTTAGGTGACGATTCGGCCTGTTGGGGCAGGGGCTTGAGCAACAAGCGCGATACGCGATGCGAGCACGCGATACGCAATACGCGATACGCGATACGAAGGAACCGGACCAGGCCCTGACGCCTCAATACGGGTCCGTCGTATCGCGGATCTTCGAATTGCGTATCGCGTATCGCGGATTTTCGAATCGCGTATCGCGTATTGCGTATCGCGGGGTCTCGCCCGCAAGGCTCGCTCTAGCCCCCCACTACCCTCTCCCCACCCACTACACGACAGGCACCATGGAGGACATTCGCAGCCTCGAGGATCTCCTCGATCTCCAGGCGGTCGACTCGGAGATCGACCGCCTGGTCGAACAGCGGGGGAGCCTTTCCCTCCTCGGCGAATACCGCACCGCCAACACGCTCTCGAAGCGCCTCGCCGCCGACATCGCCGGGCGGTCCTCCCACTTGCGCGAGGTCGACCTCGCCGAGGACAAGATCGAAGGGGAGATGCGGATCGACGAAGAGAAGCTCGAGCGGGAGGAACGGCGGCTCTACGCCGGGGGGTTGAGCGCTCGGGACGCCGGTCACTTGCGAGACGAAGTCACGATGCTGCGCACCCGGATCTCGACGCGGGAGGATGAGGCTCTGGCCCTGATCGATCAACGGGAGGCGCTGCAGGCCGAAATCGACGGGCTCGAGGAGCGCCGCCGTGGTGTCGTCGAGACCGAGACCCGGCTCGAGGGAGAGATCCAGCGGGAATGGGCTCGGATCGACGAGAACGTGAGCCGCCTTCGTGAGAAGCGGAGCGGAATCGTTCCCATGATCGACCCCGAGCTGGTCGATCTATACGAGGAGATCCGGCCATCCAAGGAGGGGGTGGCGGCGGCTGCTCTGGTCGATGGAGTATGTGGGGCTTGCCACCTGCGCCTGTCGGCCGCTGAACGATCCCAGGCGCTCAAGGGCAACCCGCCGCGCTGTGTCCACTGCCGCCGGATACTGTCGCCACGGTGAGCCATGTCCTCTACTGCGATGGCGCGTCACGCGGCAATCCCGGTCCTGCCGCGATCGGCTTCGTCCTCCTCGATCCCGCCGGCGGCACGGTGGTCGAGGAGGGGTCGATGATCGGCATCGCCACCAACAATGTGGCGGAATACCAGGCGTTGATTGCCGGCCTCGAGGCGGCCCGCACCCAAGGGGTGGACGACCTCGCGGTGCGACTGGACAGTCTGCTGCTCGTGCGCCAGGTGAACGGCGAGTTTCGCGTGAAGGCCGAGGGTCTCAAACCGCTCCACCGCCGGGCGGTGGGCCTGCTGCGAGAGTTCGCCCGGGTCGAGGTGGCTCATGTCCGTCGGCACCTGAACAGCCGGGCCGATGCACTGGCGAACGCCGCCTACGACGAGGAGGGCTAACGGTGCTGCTGTGGCATCTCGGTATGACGACACTCGCTGCGCGCTACGTATTTCGTGATCCCAACATGGACCTGCGGTGGTTGGCGCTCGGGGCGCTCCTCCCGGACATCATCGACAAGCCAATCGGCGCGATCTTCTGGAACGACGTGTTCCACAACCATCGGGTGTATGCCCACTCCTTGTTGCTTCCGGTGCTCGCCCTCGCAGGGATCATGATCGTGACCAGGCGACGGTCGGTCGCCCGCAAGGCGGCGATCGTGGTGGTGCTGGGGTGGTTCCTCCACCTGATCCTCGATGGGGTCTGGGCGAGCCCGGAGGCGTTCCTGTGGCCGCTGTTCGGATTCGACTTCCCGCGAATCGCCGGCTCCGATTTCGGCACGCTCGTGGGCAACATGATCAGCAATCCGCTGGTCTGGCTCGGGGAAGTGGCCGGTGCGGCGTATTTGATCTACTTGTGGCGCAGCCATCTCAGTGAGCCAGGGGCGATGCGCCAGTTCCTGCGAGACGGGAAGGTGCCTCTCAGGGGGTGAGCGGCGGTTCGTAGCTGGCCCGCCGGGTCTTCGCCAACATCCGGAGCGAGGCCAGGATCAGCAAAACGGCGAACATCCTGCGCAGCAACACGGCGTCGAGGGCGAGCGCGGTCCGCGCCCCGAAGAAGCCCCCCACCAGGGAGGCGAGGGCGAGCGGCACGACGAGGTTCCAATCCACTCTTTTCGCCCGACCGTGCACAACTCCGGCCACGATCATCGTGGGCACGATCACCGCGAGGGAAGTCCCCTGCGCCTCGTGCTGGGCGAAACCAAACAGGGCAACCAGGGCGGGAACGTAGACGATTCCACCTCCGACGCCGAGGGCGGCCGACATCACTCCGGCGAGGAGCCCCACCACGATGAGAGCGATGATGGTGATCACACGGCCATCCTGATGGCGGCCACGACTGTGAGGGTGAAGAAGGCACGGGCCAGCCAGAGGGGGCTGACTCGAGATACCAGGGTCGCCCCGGCAAAGGCGCCGATCAGCGAACCGCACAGGATCCACCCGGCGGTGGTCCAGTCGACCTCGCCGTCCATGGCAAAGGGAATCAACCCTGCGCTTGCCGCCGCCACGATCACCGCAGCCGAGGTGCCGTGAGCCCGGTGTTGACCGATGGCGAACCAGAGGACGAGCACCGGGACCATCACCAGGCCGCCTCCGATCCCGAACAGCCCACCGGCAAACCCGGCGGCAAGGCCGAGGGCGGTCGCTTCGAGGGTGCGGCGCATTTCGGCGGCGATGGTAGGCCGCTCGCTGGTCGTCCCTCTTTGCGTCTCAGCCCGCGATGCCATACCTTCCTCGGATGCGCCTCGGATTGAGTCCCTCGACGCCCGGATTCGCCGCCCCCGACCTGGTCGATCTGGCGGTCGAGGCGGAACGGCTCGGTTACGAGGAGGCATGGGTCGCCGAGGTGGCGGGGCCGGAAGCGTTCACCCTGCTGGGGGCGCTGGCCACCCGAACCGAGCGGATGCACCTTGGGGTGGCAGTGGTCCCGGCGATGACCAGGTCGCCGGCGCTGTTGGCGATGGGCGCGGCGACCGTAAGCCAGCTCCTCCGTGGGCGCGAGTTCTCACTCGGCATCGGCTCCTCGTCCAACGTGATCGTGGAGCAGTGGCACGGAGCCGAGTTCGTCCCGCCGTTGGGAAGGGTCGGCGAGTCGGTCGAGGCAACCCGGGCCCTGCTCGATGGTGAACGTGAGTACCTGGGCGAGTACCTGACGACCCGACGCTTCCGCCTCGATGCTCCACCAGCAGGGCCGGTGCGGCTATTCGTTGGCGCCCTAGGCCCGCGGATGTTGCGGCTCGCCGGTGCGGTGGGCGACGGGGTGTGTCTCAACCTGATGCCGCCGGAAACAGTGCCCCGCCAGATCGCCGAGATCCGCCGGGGTGCCGACGAGGCCGGCCGCGACCTGCCCGACCACTTTCGGGTGATGGCCCGGTTCCATGTGGTGATCACCGACGACGTCGACGCGGGGCGAGGGATGATCCGAGCCGGGTTCGGGCCGTACTTCGCCCAGCCGGTCTACAACCGGTTCCTCGCCTGGCTGGGCCACGACGACGCCGCCCGGGGGATCGCCGAAGCGTTCGCCCGAGGGGACCGTGCCGGCGTGGCAGCCGCATTCACCGATCCGATCGTCGATGGAGTGGGGCTGGTGGGCTCGCCCGACACCATCCAGCGGCGACTGGAGGAGTATGCCGAGGTCGGGGTCGATGTCGGCGCGCTCAACATCATCGGCGATGCCGCCACCGTCTACGCCGGTCTGAAGCACCTAGCCCCGACCGGGTAGCGCTACTTCCTGAGGCGCGGCAGCACTTCCTCGCCGAGCAACCTGATCGTTGCCTCCTGATCCAGCGAGGCGATCTGGAAGGTGACGGCCGAGGCCCCGACGTCCTCACACAGCGGCCGATAGGTCTCGACGATGGCGTCGACATCCGGGACGATCGCGTAACGGCCGAGAACCTCCTCGCGGGGCATCTCGTCGGCTCGTTCCCGCAGGTCCTGCGGGTCGACCGCCTCGAGCCGGCCCGGAGCCCGCAGGCCGCGCCAGGACCGCAGTGCCTGCCACGCCTCGTCGTCGCTGGCAGCGTGGATCGACCACCGGGTGGCGAGAATCGTCGGGGGCTCACGACCTGCGGCGGCGGCGGCGCGGCCTGCCGGTTCGACCACCTGCTCGATGGTGTCGGCGGGGACTTTGACGCTGGTGATGATGCCGTCGGCGAGCTCCGCCGCCAGCGCCGACGACTTGGGGGCGCCGGCGGCCATCCACAGCCGTACCCGCCCGATGGGGGGGCTGTACAGCCGGGCCCGGTCGGTGCGGTAGTACTCACCCTCGAAGGTGAGCTTCTCGCCGTCGAGGAGCCGGCGCATGATCACGAGGGCCTCGCGCATGCGGGCGGCGCGCTCCGGGTACCCCGGGAACTCGTACCCGAGGGGTCCCTCGTTGATGTTCTCGCCGGTGCCCACTCCGAGGTCGAAGCGCCCGCCGCTGAGCCGGTCGAGGGTCGCCGCGGCCTGGGCAACCACCGCGGGGTGGTACCGGAACAGAGGAGTGGTGACGCCGGTGGTGATCCGTACTCGCTCGGTCACCTGCGCCATCGCCCCGATGGTCGAGAAGGCGAAACCCGACGCCGAATGGTCGTCGACCCAAGGATGGAAGTGCTCGGACACCATCAGGCCGTCGAAGCCCACGGCCTCGGCGAGAGCGGCGTGGCGGACCAGGTCCTCGGGCTGCCACTGCTCGTGTCCGCAGAAGTAGTAGAAGTCGGTCACGGAACCTCTCTTGCCGGGGGGAAGACCCCTCCATGTTCGCGTAGTCTCGCGCGACACCCGCCATTGGGGGCAAGACGGAAGACTGAAGGGAGTTCCTGCATGAAAGACTGGCAGAAGTACGCCGCCGAGGCCTACGGGACGTTCGTGCTCGTGGGCATCGGAACCGGAGCGATCCTCGCTTCGGGCGGCGACCTGGTGGCACTCTCATTTGCGTTCGGCCTCGCACTCATTGCGGCGCTGTTCACGGTGGGACGTGTCTCCGGCGGGCATTTCAATCCAGCGGTGTCGCTCGGCATGTATTTGGACAAGCGACTTT
Source organism: Acidimicrobiia bacterium (assembly GCA_040882645.1). GTDB lineage: Bacteria > Actinomycetota > Acidimicrobiia > Spongiisociales > UBA11373 > JAUYIV01. Next base: position 510 of record JBBEAX010000052.1, on the reverse strand, counting down.
CGATGACCGACATGCTCTTCTATTGGGTGTCGCAGGCGGTAGGCGCCATCCTGGCGAGCATGCTGCTGGCCTTCGTGCTCAGCAAGGAGCTCGTCGCGATGACGATCACCCAGTTCTCCGAACCGGTGGACGCGTTGGGGGCCTTTGTCGGCGAGACGGTGTTCACTGCGGTGTTCGTGATGGCCATCCTGGTGCTGGCGAGGAGCCGGTGGACCACGGCCTTCCTCGGAATCGGCCTCACCCTGACCGCGGTGCACTTGGCCGCGGCCCCGTTCACCGGGGCGTCGGTGAATCCCGCCCGGTCGTTCGCTCCGGCGCTGGTCGGGGGCGAGTTCGGCGACATCTGGGTGTACCTGGCGGGTCCGGCCGTGGGTGCCCTGGTCGGCTGGGTGCTCTACAAGGTGATCATCACTGGCGATACCGACCTCACGGACGACATGCCCTACATGATGTAGCGGGGCTGTTGGTCGAACGCAGAGTGGGCGCCCTCGCGGGCGCCCGGCCGGGCGC
>JBBEAX010000051.1:21601-24156 GCA_040882645.1 Acidimicrobiia bacterium | reverse complement strand
GCATGACTCCATCCTCCCGTGGAATCAGAGCCGCTACCAAACCCGGGGTGCTTCAAAATGAGCCCAGGAGCACTCCCAACACCTAATCCCAACACCGGGCAATAGAGAGATGAGACCCACCCCCCAACCCCACTTGACAAGACCACCCCCTTCATAGAGAGGGGGCCGCTGACCCTGCGACCATTCCAGCGACTTCTTCAATACTCGGGTCCAGTCCTGCTCGCAGGGTCAGCTGCCCCCCTCCCCCCTTCGGGGTACTCCCCCCGGAAGCCGGGAGGAGACGATTTGAAGCGGCCGAGCGAAGCGAGGCCTCTTACACTCTCCGACGCCGACCGGGGGAGTCCGATGAAGCGGTGGAGCATTCGCATCGTCTGGGGCTTGGTCGTGCTGCTCCCGGCGAGCGTGCTCTTGCTGTGGTGGGGCGGGTCGATTCCGGATCATCACGAGCCTGAGGTGGGGCGGGTGGTGTTCGGGAACATCCCCGGCCCGGTGATCGTGCTCTTCTATGTGGCGTCGACGATCTTCGTGGCGCTGTTCGCCTACTTCTTTGCGGTCCGGGCGAAGAACTGGATGCGCGGTGCCGATGAGAAGCGGGTCGACCGGTGGTGGCAGCGGATCCGGGCGCTGGAGCGGGGACTCTCGCAGCGGTCGGTGTTCGAGGACCGCGCCGCCGGCCTCATGCACCTCGCCATCTATTCGGGGTTCATCGTGCTGTTCCTCGGCACGGTCACCCTCGAGATCGACCACCTCGCCCCTGCCAACCTGAAGTTCCTCGAGGGGGCGGTGTATCAGTGGTACTCGGCCATCCTCGACGCGTTCGGGCTGGTCTTCCTCGGCGGTCTGTTGATGGCGGCCGGCCGGCGGTACGGGCTGCGCCCCCGCAAGCTGCGCACCAAGACCCGGCCGGAGGACGCTTTCAACCTGGCTCTGCTCTTCTTGATCGGCCTTACCGGTTTCGCCGTCGAGGCTGCCCGGATCACCGTGGACGGCCGGCCCGACTTCGAGACCTGGTCGTTCGTCGCCTACCCGCTGAGCGCATTGGTTCCCGAGTCGGCGGCATCGGGCCTCCACCAGGGCCTGTGGGTCGCCCATGTCGTGGCGTTCCTGGCCCTGTTGGTGGCGATTCCAACCACGAAGCTGCGCCACATGATCACCTCCCCGCTCAACATGGCGCTGTCGCCCCGCGACCGCCACAAGGGGGCGATGCGGGAGATGCCGAATCTGGTCGAAGCCGCCGACATCGAGACGATCGGGGCGTCGAAGGTCTCCGACTTCACCTGGAAGCAGCTGCTCGACACCGACGCCTGCACGATTTGTGGCCGGTGCACCTCGGTGTGTCCTGCCAACCAGACCGGCAAGCCGCTCGACCCGCGCGAGATCGTTCTCAAGCTGGGGGAGGTGGCGGCCCGTACCGGTAATCCGCCGGTGAGCCCGCCGGTGGGGGTGGACCGGGGGATCACGGTCACCGCCGACTCGGTGTTCGAGCGAATCACCGCCGAGGAGGTCTGGGCCTGCACCTCGTGCCGGGCGTGCGACGAGGTGTGCCCGGTGGATATCGAAATCCTCGACAAGATCCTCGACATGCGCCGGTACCTGACGCTGATGGAAGGCGCGTTCCCCCAGGAGTTGGGCCAGACGTTCATCAGTCTGGAAAACTCGTCGAATCCCTACGGCTCCAGCCAGCAGGGGCGCGGCGACTGGACGAAGGAACTCGACTTCGAGGTGAAGCGTCTCGGCGACCCTGGCGTCACCGCCGAATATCTCTACTGGGTGGGATGCGCCGGGTCGTTCGACGATCGGAATCGTAAGACCACCGTGTCGACGGCCCGACTGCTCCACGAGGCCGGGGTCGACTTTGCCATCCTCGGGCCCATGGAGCTGTGCACGGGCGACCCGGCCCGGCGCGCCGGCAACGAATACGTGTTCCAACAGTTGGCGCTGCAGAACATCAAGACGCTCAACGACCTCGGGGTGAGCAAGGTGATCACCCAGTGCCCGCATTGCTTCAACACCATCTCCAACGAGTACTCGCAGTTCGGCGGCGAGTACGAGGTGATGCACCACAGCCAGGTGCTCATGGGACTGGTGAAGGATGGCCGGCTCAAGCCGAAGGCGAAGACCGGGCAGACGATCACCTTCCACGACCCCTGCTACCTGGGCCGCCACAACGACGTGTTCATCGCCCCGCGGGAAGTGGTGAAGCGGTCGGGGGACCTGGTGGAGATGCCTCGCAACGGCACCGACTCGTTCTGCTGCGGCGCCGGTGGTTCCCGGATGTGGATGGAGGAGTCGATAGGCAAGCGGGTCAACCTCGAGCGCACCGAGGAGGCCCTGGCGACGGGGGCGGACGTGATCGCCACCGGCTGCCCCTTCTGCTTCGTGATGCTCGACGACGGCGTGAAGGAACTGGGCGCGGAAGATCGGGTCCAGGTGAAGGACCTTGCGACCTTGCTGGAGGAGCAGGTGGGGAAATCGCTACCAATCGCTACTGATCGCTGACCAGTCGCTGCCAGGAGGTCGGTGTCTGGCCGCGGTGGGCGATTCTGAGCGGGTAG
>JBBEAX010000051.1:0-21501 GCA_040882645.1 Acidimicrobiia bacterium | reverse complement strand
CAGTCGCTGCCAGGAGGTCGGTGTCTGGCCGCGGTGGGCGATTCTGAGCGGGTAGCGATTGGTAGCGACTGTCAGCGACTGTCAGCGATTCATCCCCCGATTCTCCTTATGAGGCGCGCCGGTTCGGCCGAAACGCTGTTATGGAATGCACCCAGTGCGGCGGCGATGCGGTCGTCAAGCGTGGCGAGGCCTTCTTCTGTGGCAATTGCGCCATCAACGCAGATTGGCAGGAGATCATCGCCTTGATCCAGGACGCCCGGGTAGAGACCCCGGTAGCCACCGAACTCAGCCAATCCGCCTGATGAAGTAGCAAGAATCAAGTAGCAAGACTCAAGAACGCCGACTGATCCTTCGGGACTTCTCACGCGTTCTGTCGAATTGCAAATCGCGAATTGCGGGGGTGGCGCAGAGCGACGCCCCCTCTTCCAATCCCCAACTCCCTGTGGACAACTTGATAGGGTGACTCTTCGCATCGGGAGGTCACGCGCGGTGGCGACGGAGACCGCCAGTTTCGGCGCAGGAAAGAGGGAGAGCCACGACGCCTCGGCGTTCTATCGCCGCCGTCTGCTCGACCATGCCCCGGAGACCGTCCTCGGAGAGCCCCAGCCGGTGCCTGTGGATATCCTCGACCGGTTGATCTGCGGTTCGTCCGAGGTGATGGAGATCGTCCCCGATGACTGCGTCGCCCTGATGATCACCTCGCCGCCCTACAACGTGGGCAAGGAATACGACGAGGACCTCTCTCTGGCCGACTACCTCGACCTGCTTCACCGGGTGCTGAAGGAGACCTTCCGGGTGCTCGAGCCGGGTGGCCGGGCGTCGGTGAACGTCGCCAACCTGGGGCGGAAGCCCTACCTGCCGCTCAACCACCACGTCGCCGGGTTGATGCACGACATCGGCTTTCTGATGCGAGGGGAGATCGTCTGGGTGAAGGCCGCCGGCGCCGGCGGCTCATGCGCCTGGGGCTCGTGGCGGTCGGCCAAGAATCCCACCCTGCGTGATGTCCACGAGTATGTGTTGGTGGCGTCGAAGGGGTCCTACAGCCGCGCTCGGGTCGGCCCCGACTCGATCACCAAGGACGAGTTCCTCGCCGCCACCACCTCGGTGTGGAACATCAAGCCCGCCTCGGCCCGCCGCCTGGGCCATCCCGCCCCGTTCCCGGTCGAGCTGCCCCGCCGCCTTATCGAGCTGTACACCTTTGAGGGCGACCTGGTGCTCGACCCCTTCATGGGATCGGGCTCCACCGCGGTGGCCGCGGTGGAGACCGGCCGCCACTTCATCGGCTACGACAACCAACCCGACTACATCGAGATCGCTAGGGCGAGGGTCGAAGCGGCGCGGCGAATCTAACGGATTCGGTCTGAAGCCGCCCTGGACGTGAGCACCCGGATCACTCGCCACCCCTCGAGGTCACGCCGCCAGTAGATGACGATCCGTCCGTCCACGTCGACAGTCGGGCCATCCCGTATGACGAGCGTCTCGGTGAACGAGGCGAGCACCTATGCGCGGTCGCCCGAGACGTCTACGACGTCGAGTTCGATGGCGAAGGCGGACGTGTCGACACCGGCGAACAGCTCGACGAAGGACTCCGATATCGCTGGCAGCCCCAAGAGTGCCGGTTGCTCGTGGAGAAGGACCCGAGCGTCATCGGCGAAGAGCTCCAGAAATCGGTCGGCGTCGCCGGCAGCGAAGCTATCGGAGAAGGTGGTGAGGGCAGCCTCGAAGTCGGTCGTCATCGGCCGAGGCTACGCCGCCCCGAAGTCGGCTACGCCTCCCACCGCAGCCACACCCCGTGGTAGTGGGCGGTGCCGAGGCGGCGGGGGATGGCTTCTCCGCTGGAGTACCGCGTGTGGATGATGGCCGGGTAGGCAACGCCGCGCGTCTCCATCTCCACCGAGATCCGGTCGATCGGTCGGGTGCGGGATTGGGTCACCAGCAGCTCCTCGAGGCGGCTCCGGTCTTCGGGTGCCCACTGGTTGAGAACGTACGAGTGATAGACGAGTACCGCTGCGTCGGAGGGGGTCGCGGCGATGGCGGCGGGGAGCAGTTCGAGGGCATCTCCTTTCACCATTGGGGGAGGGTCACCACGGGCGATCTCCACCGCTGTCTCGAAGCGGGCCACCCGGTCCAACTGCTCGGGCCAGATCAGCGCCCGTCCCCACCGCACCGCGTCGTGGTCGTGGACATCGATCGGGTGCAAGTCGAGGCCGAGCCTCCAGGCCACCTGAGGCATCCGGTCGGGCACCGGGGGCACGCCGGACCGCACCTGGCAATCAAGTGTGAGCGGTGAGTCCTCAGGTCCGGTGCGCACCGTCCCGTAGTCGTAGCGGTAGCGATCGAAGAGCAGGTTGAGGCCGGCGCTGGCGCCGACCTCGATGAGAGCCAGTGGCCGGTCGTCCGGTCTGGCCGCGGTGAAGGCGGGGAGCAAGGTGGTGCACCGGCGGACCTCGTTGGTCTGCACCCGGCGGGTCGCCACGAGTTCGGTGAGGCGCACTCGATGGTCCCTGACGAAATCGCGGAACAATCCGACGAGGTCGCCGTGCGGCCTGGCCCCCGCACCGGCCACCGCGGGATAGTGGGTGGCTAGGCCCTGCCCTTTGCCGTCGAGCAGCAGGTACTGGACCGCGGCGAACAGCAGGTGGGGCTGCGGCTGGCTGCTGGGGGACTCACCGATGATCGCCAATGCGACCTCGTCGTCGGCGGTTGCTGCCGACAAAGTGGCGTAAATGGGCGATTCGTCCGCCACTCGCTCGGCCCACCCGCGCAGCCGCTCTGGCAGCCGTCCACCCTCGGGGAGTTCACGGTTGAGCATCGTCGGCGACGCTACCGGTGTCTGCTCGTTACGTTGCGCCGTCCACGAGGGCGGCTCTGGTTGTGAGCCGTCGTTTCTGACGCCGTGGGTCGTTCCCGCTGCTGGCGGGTTCTCTCAACTGAACCGTCGAACCCGCCGATAAGGCGAGGTGATCCATCTCAGGCGCGGTAAAGCCGCGAGCGGACGCCATGCTGCAATGCGGTGGGCGGTGGCCCTTTTCGTCCTTTGCGTCGTCGGCTCCATCATCGCCGCACTGAGTTACGCCGTTTCGCAGGCCCATCGAGACGAGGAGCTGCTGGCCACCCGCGCCGAGGCGATGAGCGCCAACCTTGCTGTGATGATCCACGACGCCGGAGCCCACGCCAGTGCGGTCACCGCCCTGTTCCACGCCAGCGTTCACGTGACAGAGCAGGAATTCAGCAGCTTCGTCGAGGACATCGGGCTGACCGAGGGCATGTTTGGTATGGGATTCGTCGCCGCCGTCGACCAGCCCGAAATCGCCGGCTTCGAGTTGGAGCTGGCCAGGAACCATCCGGGGGCCTTCGTGTTCGAGGTCGACGAAGGAGAGCCGGTCGCAGTCGGTTTGCGGGACACGTACCACCCCATCCAGTTCTGGTGGTCCGTGGACGACCTGCCTGCTTGGGGCTTTGATGCGGGCAGCGACCCGGAGTTCGCCGCGGCGATCGAGCGAACCTTGAAGACGGGCCGACTGTCTGCCTCGGGCTTCCTCGTGTTTCCGGTGTCGGCCAAAGAGGGGTGGGTGATCTCTCAGCCAGTCTTTCGTGCGGACGGCACGGTGAGGGGAGTGGTCGCCACGGCTATGGACATCGACGCGGTGCTCGCCGCCGCATTGTTACCCGGGGTGGAGGATGAACTCGAACTGAGGATCCACGACCTCACCGGTGGGGCTCCGCGTACCCCCGAAGGTGCTTGGTCGGAGTCGGTCCGCGCCGCCAATCGCACCTGGCGGATCGACGTTGTGTCCACCGGAGGGTCGCCCAATCTGTGGACCGTGATGCTGATCATCAGCGTGGGCATTGCCATGGGCGCCGCGCTCGCCGCGGCGGTGTTGGCGGTTAGCGCCCGCCTCCGCCAGCAGAGCGAGGTAGACAAGATGCGTTCACTCAACCGCCAGAAGGACGACTTCCTCGCCACCGTGAGCCATGAGCTACGGACCCCGCTCACCTCGATCGTCGGGTTTGCCGACGCCCTGCGGGAGGGGAGCGGCGAGCTGAGTCGGGCCGACCAGGTGGAGATGATCGACTTCATCGCCGACGAGGCCGACGCGATGGAGGGGATCGTCCAGGACCTGCTCGTTGTCGCCCGTCTCCAGCAGCACGGAGTGGTGCCGATCACGTGCCGGGCAATCGACAACCTCGCCGCCGAGGTGAAGAAGATTGCGGACCAGGCGGCGATCGTTCGCTCGAGCCCCACCACGGTGAGCGGCAACGCCTCGGCGTTCGCCGACCCGGCCCGCCTCCGCCAGATACTCCGCAACCTGTTCGACAACTCGGTACGGCACGGCCTGCCTCCGATCGAGGTGACGATCGAGGCGGACGGCGTGCAAGTGCGGGTGAGGGTCCAGGATTCCGGCCCGGGCGTTGGGGTAGCCGAGGTGCCCAAGCTGTTCGACCGTTACCGATCAGGCCCCAACCCTGAGGGCCTGCCCACCTCCACCGGCATCGGGCTGTGGCTGTCTCGCGAACTCGCCCGCCTGATGGGCGGCGACCTGCGGCTGGTCGGCACCGGCAAGGGCGCCGCATTCGAGTTGACCCTGCCGGTGACCGGAGGCGGAGAATGCGTCATCGAACCCTCAGCGCTCGCCGAGCAGGCAGTGGGGTTCTAGGGGACCCGGCGGGGTTCTGCACACGAGCGGGCCGTCGCCCACTTGCTCGAGGCGCCCACGATCGAGAGCAACGTCGGCCTCACCTGAATCGACACGGAGACGCACACCCTCGACTCGGTGATGTCGGTGGCAACCTGGTGTCCAGGCCCAGTTGCCACGGCTCGAGCGGCAGATCGGGCTCGGCTACGGTCGATGAGAATTTCGCCGCCATATGCGGCCTCCTCGTCGATCCACCCCGCCCCGGCTTCGGCGGCGGTAGCGGCGAGGTGCGAGGCCTCACGCCATGACGCACCGAACCGGGAGATGTCCACGGCGACACCAAGCATCAACATTCCGCCGAAGAGCAACGCGACGATTGTGAGGTGGGCAGCCCCGTCGTCGTTCATCGACCGGACCGGTATGGCGCGATCGGAACAACCGCGTGGGAGACGATGGTCAGGCGCTTGGACATAAGGACAGGATGCGGGAGACGCACCTCAGCTCGCACTACGACCCTCACCATGCCAGCGGCGACCTCATGGTCCACACTGGCGTTCGGTGGGGCGAGCCTTTCCGCCCGGCGTACCGCGGCATCGGTTCTCACACCCCGTGCCAGCTCGACCGCGGCCGCCCGGGCCGCCTCCCGTGAAGCCTGGCCTGCGTCGATGATCAGCCCGGTGGCTGCTGCTGCTGCCGCAAGCACGAGAACGATCGAGGCGCCGATCACCAGATCGGCGACGATCGCAGATCCGCCGTCACGGTTCGATGACACGCGGTATCTCCGCTCGCAGCACGATGGTCAGGCTGGTCAAGACCGGGCCCGGCGGGGTCCATCTGAAACTCGCAGTGGCGACGGCCGCCGACCCGGTGAGCCTGACTTCGGCGAGCACGGCGTCCGCACCGGGGACAACGCCTGCGAGCGCCTCCTCGAGACGCACCGTTTCTGCGGCGAGATCGACCCCGGGTAGCGCCGCTCGCCGCGCCGCCGATGCCACGACCGCGTCCGCGGCCGACCGGGCAGTCATGGCCATCGCAACCTGGACGAGGAGCAGAAGAAGGATGAAGGTGGCCGCCATCGCGGCCACCTCCTCCACGATCGCGGTTCCCGACTCGTCTACGAGAAGAAGCCGCTCATCTGGCCCGCAATCGAGTTCCAGAGATCGCTCGCGGCGGAGCGAACCTGTGGGAGAAGGACCGCGATCACCAGGACGGCGATTGCGGCCATTCCCAGCCATTCCACGGTTGTGACGCCTCGCTGGTCCTGGTTGAGGCGATGGAGTCGGAGCATGGTGCTTTCCTTTCATGGTCGTGACAGGGCGTTCAACCCCGCGAGCGTCGGGTACATCAGGAACAGCAGGGTCACCGGGATCATGAGCGCGAGGATGGGGCCGTACGTCGTGAGAGCACGGCGGCCCCCTTCGGCGGTGAGCTCGCGGGTCAGCTGCGCCCGGTAGTCGGCGGCGAGTGCCGTGAGGGCATCAGACAGGCCCCCGCCCGTGCGGTGAGCGTGACCGAGAAGGTCGTACAAGCGGGCGGCTTCGGGATAAACGGTGTGCCGCGCGGCCTGCCGAAGCGCATCTTCGAGCCCCGACTCCGAGTCGAGGACGGCCTTGAATTCATCGGCGGCAACTCCGCGGCTCGCGGCGACAAAGCGGGAGACGGCAGTCGCCACGGACTCTCCGGCCAGCACGTGAAGGGCGATGGTGTCGGCAACCGTGGGCAGCTCCTGGGCGAGCCGCGCCGATCGACGCTCGCGCGCCGTCGTTCTTGCTGCCCGGCCGACGATGGTGCCTCCGAGGATCCCGATCACCGCGAGCGATGCAGTGTTCGTTGGATCGAGAGCCATCGCTGCAACGACTCCGAACGCGGCGCCCGCCACCGCCGGACCAGCCGGAGGAAGGCGAAAGCGCCGCACGTGCTCCGGTTGCGGCGAGCCCAGGTAGTCACCGATGGACACGACCCGGGAATGCAATGAAGCGATGAGAAGGAACACCCCCGTCGAAATGAATACGGCAGTCACGAGAAGAGCCTCGGCGGTTCTGACAGGCGCGCCGATCGGCGCGCGAGGAGGAACCCCGTCACGGTCGCGGCCAGGCCTCCGATCACGATTCGAGTTCCGGTGGGTGTCGAATACGACTGGGTGGCAGTCGGATTGGTGGCGATGCTCAGACCGAGCATCGCCCACGGGGCAACCAGGGCGATACCCGCCGTGAGTCGCTGTTGGGTGAGGGCGGCGTCGTGTGCACGGCGGAGCCGCAGTTCGTCACCGATCGAAACGGCGAGCGCGGCGAGGACTGAATCCACATGTCGGCCGCCGACGCCGGCAGCGATCGACAGCGTGGTGAGGACACGATCGGCGAGGGGGTCTGCCCACTCCGAGCGAACGCGTTCGAGCCCTGCTGCGAAGTGCTCGCCGCGCCCGCGGTCGATCTCGGCAAAGCGGCCACCCAGGTGGCGGGCGGCGGCACGGGTCGCCTCGGGGAGCGAGGCACCGGTGGAGATGCGAGCCCTCACCGCGGCCAGGAAGTCGGGCCACCGCGAGGCTTCACGCATCGTCTCCCTCCGGCGAACCGAGCGTCGTGCCGACACCGGCAGTGGAGCGACGAGGACCCCTGCGGCGATTGCCACCACGTCGGGCAGGCCAGCCGACGAAGCGAATGCTGCGCTCAATACACCGACCACCGCGCTGGCGCCGAGGTCGACGGCAAGGCGGGGACGCAGCGAGAACGATCGGTACACCCGAGGGATTCCGAGACTGACGGCGCAGAGCATTGCGGAGCTCACGGCTATCGCTCTCATTCGGAATCCGCCCGCTGATAGATACGGTCGACCTGAAATTGCCCGTCCTTGCGTCCCTGGACGCCCACCACTTCCTCGACGACCCGATGGGCGGGCCTTCGCCGGAGGAATACGACGAGATCGACCACTGACGCCAGGGATGCCGCCACGTAGTCGACGACCACGTTCTGGCCCGCGAGCACGCAGTAACCGACGACCTTGTCGAGCGCGTCGACGGCTGAGTTGGCGTGAAGGGTGGCAAGCCCGGAGCAGCCTGCGTTCAGAGCAAGCAGAAGATCCAATGCCTCGGGGCCCCGAACTTCGCCCACGACGATCCGGTCGGGTCTCTGCCGCAGCGACGAACGCACGAGGTCACGAAGGGTTATCTGCCCTCCGCCGTCGAGCCCGGCCTCGCGGGTTTGCATCTGGGTGATGTCTGGGATGTCGGCCGAGATCTCGAAGACTTCTTCACAAGTGACGACTCGTCGATCTGGCGGGACGGCGGTGAGCAGGCAGTTGATCATCGTTGTCTTGCCCGCCCCCGGCGCGCCGGAGACGAGGATTGTCTTGTCCGATCTGATCGCGTCCGCCAACAGGTCCGCCAGCGTCTCTGGAAGCGTTCCGAGCTCCACGAGGCGGTCGAGCCCGCTCGAGGCGAGGACGAAGCGCCGAATCTGTACGTTGAGACGAGCGGGATGTGTCACCGGGGGTCCGGTGACATGGACCCGGCTGCCGTCTTCGAGCTGGGCGGACACGATGGGGCTGGCGAGGTCGAGTCGGCGTCCGGTTCCGCTGAGGATGCGGTCGACGAAGTGGCGCAGGGTGTCGGTGTCGATGACCTCGGGCAGGAGCGTCTTGACGCCGTTGCGGACGACGAAAGTGCGCTCGCCTCCAAGCACGATGACCTCCTCGACCTGGGGATCGGACAGGACGGAGCCGAGGAACCCATCGCCGTTCATGGTTCGACCCCCAGTGGAGCCACGAGGGCCCGCAGCTTGCGGATGGGGGCTCCGGCGCCGCGTACGCTCCCGGCGATCCTGGAGATCGGAGGGATCACGGCGGCAGGCTCGAGGCCCGTCCAGCGGCGGATAGCCGCCACCACCTCTGATCGATCGGCTGGCCGCACCCGGTTCAGGACGAGTCGTGGTGGCGGACCGGTCCACTCAGCGGTGACGGCAGCAGCTCTGACGATCCCCAGCGGCGAGCCCTCGGCCACGATCACCGCCTCGGTCGCCGCCTTGGTGACCTCCAGATTCGCCGGCCACGGACCAGCGTCCACTACGACCTTCCGTGAGTAGCGCGCGGCGTCGACCACATCGAAGATGGGTTCAGGGCGCAACGGCGGCTCACCCGGTCGATGAGATCCCGGCAACACCGCGAGGCGGCCGATGTCATGGAGCACCGCCAAGGGAAGTGTTCCGCTGCCATGAACCGAGTCGACCGCGTCTGCGAGGTCCGGTCGGGGCGGAATGCCCAACCGAACTGCGAGGGCCGGCGCGTCGAGGTCGGCGTCGATCAGGGTGGTGGGCACACGTCCACTTGAGTTCCAGGCGAGTGCCAGGGCGATCTCGGTTCGACCCGGAGCACCACGGGGGCCGGTGACGACGACGAGGGGCGCGGTTCCCTCGGCTCGGTGAGCTGCCGGCTCGATGAGGCGGATCTCCCGAAGCATGCCCTCAGCGCCGAGGTCGTCGGGCAGGACCAGGTCGACTTCTGCCGCCCTGAGCCGGTCCGCAGCCGGGCGATCACCCACCGGGTGAACTCCCACGACGCGCAGCCCGTCACGTCGCCATGCCATCAGCCGGGCAGTGGTCGCCCAAGGCGTCTCAGACCCCACTACCACTACGTCGAGTGTCTCGGTCTGTTCGGAGACCTCCCCTGGCAGGAACGCCCGCAACACGAGTCGCACGGTTGCCGAGGAGCGAGCGGCAGCGACGAGGCGTGACTCCCACTCACGGGCCGAAAGCACCGTGGCGACCCGCAGAGTCATTCCGTCACCCGCACGAGGTCGATCGCCGCCGTCTGCATCGCCGCTACGAGCCGAGGCGCGAGGGCGTCGTCGACTGCCAGCAACAGTGCCACGTCGCTTCCCACTAGTCCTACGGTGTCGACTTCGGCCGAGATCACCTTCACCGAGGCGGCGAGGAGCCTGGTCTCGAGGTCATCCGTCACGTATATGTCGACCAGATCGCCGGCGATCAGTTGGCCTTGCACGGCGTGTCCCATCTCGAGAGTGACGGCGATCAGGTGAGGTTCGGCGCCGGGCGGCGGCTCCAGGATCGAGTCGGTCAGGGGGGCACCCTCAGACAGGTCGACCGCAAGTGTCCATCCGACAAGTTCAGGGGCCTGGTCGGCCAGAACGAGCCCGGCGATCGGTTCAACGCTGGTCTTGGTGAACGCGAAAGTGTCGAGAGGTACGCCTGCCGGCAGCGCCTCCGCCGCCACCAGTACTTCCACGCGTGCGGCCGGTCGTGTCAGCGACAGGACGGTGAGGCCGGCAATAAGGGCTAGGGCGCCGGCTGCGACCAAGCGGAGGTCGAGGCGAACCCGGCTCATCGTTCCTCCAGCGATACGAGATGAGTGAGGGCCAGGATCCGGCATCCGGAGTGGTTCGAGATCTCGACATGGTCGGCACCCACCGCGGTGATGGTCCCGGTGTGCACCGAACCATCGGTGGCACCGAGGAGCACGCTCGACCCGCGGTCCTCGGCGGCGATGAGGACGTCCCGCAGTGCTCGCATCCGCCGCGCGGCGGCTCGGGCCGCTTCCATTTCGGCCTCGAGAGTGCGGTCCATGCGCTCCCTCAGAACCCGGCCAATCCCGACCAGATCTGGGTGCCCATTCGTCTCCACGCGCGTCCCCTTCCGGTGCCGTCTGGGGAAGTCAGCGCCGTTCGGCGAGTGACGGTGGCGAAGAACTATCAGCCAGGGAGGCGCGACTCAAGGGGTACGCGAAGTGAGGTTTTCGCGAGGCACCCTTCCGGGGCCACTCCGTTCCGCGAGGTGTTCCCATGTGGAGGCTTACCCTGAGTGGCTGCCGCCAGCGTGTGGCGGGTTCGGCAATGAGGCACCCGATGACCAGACCGATCTTCCTCTACGACGGTGACTGCGCCTTCTGCACGAGCTGCGCGCGGTTTATCGAGCGGCATGTGCGGACCGAGGCGGAGATCACTCCCTGGCAATGGGCCGACCTTTCCGCACTCGGGGTCGAGCAGCGGGAGGTGGAGGAGGTGGTCCTGTGGGTTGAGCCCGGTCTGGTGGTGGCCGGGCCGGACGCCATCGCGGTGCTGCTCCGTCGCGCCCAGTGGTATTGGAGGCCGCTGGGCTGGCTCGGCTCGCTTACGCCGGTGTCGTGGCTCGCCTGGCCGGTATACCGCCTGATCGCCCGCCATCGTCATCGGTTCCCGGGAGGCACCCCGGCGTGCTCGCTACCGCAATCGGAGAGGGACGAGTCGGGCGAGTAAGTGTTTCGGCTGCCGGGCTTCGCCCGGCCGCCGATCTTCAGAGGCTCGGTCGTCGGGGTGCTCGCTGGGTCCGCTGCCCCCTCCGTCTGCCGGCCTCTCCGGCCGACAGCCACCTCCCCCGGAAGCCAGGGGAGGACGCCGGTTACTGGAGACTGGCCGGCCGGAGGCCGCCCGGAGACTCAGATGACCTGGAACTTCTCGGCTGGTTCTGGGAGGTGGAACGAGTCGGACCAGCGGGTCCAGGGGCCGACGATGACCATGCCGACGACGGTGTCGCCGCCCCGGTCCTTGGCCTGATACAGGAGTTCATCGGCGCCGGCGAGCATGGCATCCACCGAGCTCGGTGGGAAGCGGTACGAGGCGATGCCCACCGAACTGGTCATCGGGTGGCCGAGGGTTTCCTCGTCCTTCAGGATCTTGCGCACCCGGTCGACGACCACCATCGCCTCGCGGGCGTCGGTGTCGGGGAGGAGTAACACGAACTCGTCGCCGCCGATACGGGCGAGGAGGTCGGTGCCTCGAATCGTGTCCTCGGCGGCCGCGGTGAACTTCTCGAGGATCCGGTCGCCGGCGGCATGGCCGAGCCGGTCGTTGAGCTGCTTGAAGTGGTCGAGGTCGAAGTAGGCGAGCGTCAGCGGCGAACCGTCCCGCCCGGCGCGGAGGCGTTCCCGCTCGGCGACCAACTGGAAGGCCCGCCGGTTCATCGACCCGGTCAGGGGGTCGACCATCGCCATCCGCCGCTGCTCGACGACGGCATGACGCAGCGAGCCGATCGCGGTGGCGGCGAGCAGCAGCACCAGCAGTTGGGTCGAAGCGTTCCACAGCGTGGCGACGGCGATGGTGCCGTCGACGATGACGGAGGCCAGCAGGCTCTCGGCGGAGGCCAAGACGGCGACCAGCATCCCGTGGCGGCGGGTGCCCAACCAGGTGACGGCGACCACCGCCCCCAGGTACAGCACCGAGAACGACAGTTCAGGGCCGGTCGCCCAGTCGGCGACGGCGATTAGCGCGACCAGCACCACTCCGATCAACAGGGGGGCGGCGTTGGGGAAACGGCGCACGATGGCAAAGCGGACCAGGCTGTGGTCCTCCGGGGGCGAAATGGGCGACTGACTCATGACTAGTCAGTCGGCACTAGTCACGATCGGGTTGAGGGAAGGTTTTCGCGTCCTCAGGAGGGTTCTCCAGCCACGGGGATTCAGGAGCCAAGAGTCAGGAGTCAAGACAATTGCGGTCAGTGCGATTCTTGAATCTTGAATCTTGATTCTTGAGTCTTGATTCTTGACTCTTGACTCTCTACTCCGACCAGTCCCGATTGCGCGCTTCCGGTACCGTTCACCCCCAATGGCCGCCCTCACTTTTCTGTTCACCGACATCGAGGGCTCGACGCGCCTCTGGGACCTGCACCCGCAGGCGATGAAGAAGGCGCTGAGCGATCACGACGAGGTGATCCGCAAGATCGTCGACGCTCACGGCGGGAAGGTGTTCAAGCACACCGGCGACGGGGCGCTCGCCGTGTTCGGTGCCGCCGCCGACGGCCTCGTTTCCGCCGCCGATCTCGCCCGCCGCCTCGCCGATCAGGTGCATCCCGACGTCGGCGCCCTCAAGGTCCGCATTGCGGTCCACACCGGCGATGCGGAGGAGCGCGACGACGACTACTTCGGGCCGGCTCTGAACCGCACCTCGCGTCTGCTCTCGGTGGCAAATGGCGGCCAGGTCCTGGTGAGCCTCATCACCGAGCGGATGGCCGGAGGTGTGGTTGGGGAGGGGATCTCCTTCCGCGACCTGGGCGAGCACCGCCTCCGCGATCTTGCCCGATCGGAGCGGATCTTCCAGATGGACGTCGCGGGCGTCCCCACCGACTTCCCGCCGCTGCGCACCCCCGACATGGTCCCCAACAACCTCCCCACGCTGGCCACCTCGTTCGTGGGGCGCGACCAGGAGCTGGCGGAGGTCGAGAAACTCATCCGCGGTGCCCGGGTGCTCACCCTCACCGGTGTTGGCGGCGCCGGGAAGACCCGGCTCGCTATCCAGGCGGCGGTGGAGCTGGTAGACGAGTTCCCCGGGGGGACCTGGCTCATCGAGCTGGGGGCTATCACCGACCCGGACTACATCGACGCCACCGCGGCCGACGCCCTCGGCGTGGCCCAGCCCCCAGGGCGAAGCGTGCGCGAATCGATCGTCGAGCACCTCGCTGGCCGGCAGGCGCTGCTGATCGTCGACAACTGCGAGCACATGATCTCCGGAGCGGCCGAGTTCGTCGCCGACCTTGTGGCCGGTGCCCCAGAGACCAAGGTGGTCGCCACCAGCCGCGAGCTGCTCGGCGTGAGCGGCGAGGTCGCATACGGCATGCCGTCGCTCGCCATGCCCCGGCGCGGGGAGACCCCGGACCTTGCCGAGTTGATCCGGTATGACGCGGTGCGCCTCTTCCTCGAGCGCGCCCAGGCGGGCCAGCCCAACTTCCACATCACCGAGGCGATGGCGCCCTCCGTCGCCGAGATCTGCCGGCGGCTCGACGGCATGCCTCTCGCCCTGGAACTAGCGGCGGCGCGGCTGCGCACCTTCAGCCCCAAGCAGATCGCCGAGAACCTCGACCAGAGGTTTCGCCTCCTCACCGGAGGGAGCCGTACCGCGCTGCCCCGTCAGCAGACCCTGTCGGCGGCGATCGACTGGTCCTACCGGTTACTGGAGGAGCCGGAGCGCCGCCTCTTCGAGCGTCTTTCGGTCTTCCAGGGCGGGTTCACTCTGGAGGCGGTCGAGGACATATGCACCGACGACGAGCTCGATGTGCTGTCCGTGCTCGAGCTGCTCCCATCGCTGGTGGACAAGTCACTGGTGGCCGTCGACTCGGAGGGCGAAGACTCCCGCTACCGCCTCCTGGAGACCCTGCGGCAGTTCGCCCGCGACCGGCTCGACGAGTCGGGCGCCGCCGACGCGTTCCGCCTCCGTCACGCCCGCTGGTTCCGTGACCTCTCGGTCGAGGCCGGAAAGAACATCCGTGGCCCCCAGGAACAGGAGTGGTGGCAGCGGATCGACACCGAGCTGGACAACCTCCGCCAGGCGATGACCTGGGCGATCGAGGGTGGGGAGCCGGCCCTGGCGCTGGAGATCGCCGGGGGCTTCTGGCGTTTCTGGTGGTTCAAGGCCAGGTGGTCGGAGGGGGTTTCTTGGCTGGAGCGCGCCGTCGGGGCAGCCGGCGAGGACGCTCCGGCGCTCGTTCGCGCCCAGGGCCTGCTCGGCCTGGGGACCTTGCTCATCAGCACCGAACGGCATCTCGAGTCGGTGCCCATGCTCGAAGAGGCGGGGGAGCTGTACCGCCGCCTCGACGAGGAGGGCGCCGACACGGCGCTGCTCATGCACGGCTATTCGGCGGCGTTGATCAACCTCGGGGTGGAGATGGAGGGTCTCAACGAATTCGACCGGGCAGCAGAGCTGAACGAGCAGGCTCTCGAAGTTTCGCGCCGCATCGGTGATCCGGCGGGTCTCGCCGTGTCCCTGGGCAACCTCGCCGAGTCCGCCGGTCGCACCGGCGACGTCGAAGGGGCGCGGGAGCGCTTCAGGAACGCCATCGCCGCGTCGCGGGCTTTGGAGTCGGCTCAGCGGCTCTGCGAGCAGTACTGGCAGGTGGGGTTCTTCGAGCTCTCCGCAGGGGAGCCCGGGCGTGCCCGGGAGGCCTTCCAGCAGTCTCTCGTCCAGGTCGAAAACGGCGGTCTCGATGACTACCTACCCCTATCCAGGGCCTACCTGGCCTTCTGTGAAGCGGAGGCCGGCGACGACACCGGGCTCGACCGGTACGTCGAGCACGTCCAGCGTTCGTTCGCGAACCCCCATGTGCGCGTCTTCGGGGCCGTACGGGCGATCAACGTCGTGCTCCGCGCCGTCGTGGATGCTCGGCGCGGCGATCTCGAGGGTGCCGCCCGCCTCTTGGGCGCCATCGAGGCCGAGGAGGAGGAAGGCAACAGCCCCTGGTGGGTCCTCTCCGGCCTGCGCGACCGGGTGGCGGCGGAGATCGGCGACGGGCTCGACACGGATGTCGCCGCAAGGGCGCGGGATGAAGGTCGCCAGCTCGACCTGGACGCACGCGTCGACCTCATCACCGCCGATTGAGAAGTCAAAGGCCACTCCCCGTTCGCCCGTCGCCCCCGAGCGCGGGCCCCGACTCTTGCCAATTGCCAACTCCTCATCGTCACCCTTCCCGGTGCTCCCGGCCGCCGGTACCCTGACCCGGTGGAGCGGATCAAAGTCGAAATCGACAAGGACTGGCTGTCGGTGGCCGACATCTGCGAATACATGGGGGTGTCGACCTTCGTCGTCACCCGGGTGCTGCGATCCGGTGAACTCCCGGCCGTGAAGATGGGTCGGGAGTGGCGGATCTCGCGTGTCGACTTCGAAGAGTGGCTGAACATCCAGCGGCTCTCTTCGATGCTCGACAGCAAGAAGACTTCGTGACGGCCCCCACCACCACGCCGGTCGACGATCCGGTATTCGACGACCTCGATCAGCCTGACCACCCCTGGCATGTGGTGGTGTGGAACGACCCGGTCAACCTGATGTCCTATGTGGTGTGGGTGTTCCGCAAACTCTTCGGATACCCGCTGGAGAAAGCGACGCGGTTGATGCTGCAGGTTCATCACGAGGGGCGTGCCATCGTCTCCAGTGGACCACTCGAGAAGGTCGAACTCGACTGCCAGCGGCTCCATCACCACGGGCTGTGGGCCACCCTGGAGAAGACGTGAGCGTGCCTTTCGAACGGCACGGCGAATCGATCAAGGTGCGGCTCTCGGAACCGGAGCGGGCGGCGATCTCGGGTCTTCCCGCGGTGATCGAGGAGGCCGGGGGAGCGGGCGGCCGGTTCGAATACCAGGTGCACCCCGAAGATCCTGCCGCCGACCGGCGCTATCAGGAGCTGGTCGGAGATCACCTGGGGAACCTGCGCGCCACCGACCGTGAAGCATTCGCGGCGGCCATCAACGCCCGGTCGTTGGACATCGAGCAGGCGGAGGGGCTGATGAGGGTCATCGGCGAGGGAAGGATCGTGCTGGCGATGCGCCTCGGCATCGAAGCCGACGGGTGGGAGGAATCCGCCTCGGTGGAGGATCCCGAAGTGGCGATGCTCCACTACCTGGGGTATCTCCAGGAGTCGCTCGTCGAGGCGCTCACCCCCTAGGCCCCCACTGCCGCCCTGGCATCGACCTGCTCGATGCCGAGGTAGTCGGCCACCGCGAAATTCGTCACCGACCCTCCGGCCACGTTGATGCCGCCGACCAATTCGGGATACCGCTGGATTGCAGCCGGTAGGCCGCCGGCAAGGGCCACCACATAGGGGAGGGTGGCGTTGGTGAGGGCGTAGGTGGCCGTATGGGGCACGGCGCCGGGGATGTTGCCCACCGCGTAGTGGACCACTCCGCCCACGTCGTAGACCGGGTTCGAGTGGGTGGTCTCCCGGGCGGTGGCGATGCAGCCGCCCTGGTCGATCGAGATGTCGACGACCACGCTGCCGCGGCGCATCTGGGCGACCATGTCCGCGGTGACGACGATCGGGGCTCGGGCGCCGGGGATCAGCACCGCCCCGATCACCAGGTCGGAGGCGGCGACATGGTCCTCGATGGCGAGCACCGACGAGGTCACCGTGGTGACCCGACCCCAGTTGAGCTCATCGAGGTGGCGCAGCGGGGCGACATTGATGTCGAGCACCGCGACCTCGGCGCCCATGCCGGCCGCGATCATCGCCGAGTTCCGCCCGGCCATCCCTGCTCCGAGCACCGTCACCTTCGCCGGCGGCACCCCGGGAACGCCGCCGAGGAGCACCCCGCGGCCCCCCTTGGGGCGCTCGAGGTGGTGGGCTCCGGCCTGCACCGCCATCCGGCCGGCGATCTCACTCATCGGGGCCAACAGCGGAAGCGAACCCGAGAGAAGCTGGACCGTCTCGTAGGCGATGGCGGTGCAACCCGATGCGATCAGGCCCCTGGCCTCCTCGGGATACGCCGCCAGATGGAGGTAGGTGAACAGCACATGCCGCGGCCGGAGCATTGCGATCTCCGACGGCTGGGGCTCCTTGACCTTCACGATCATGTCGGCGCCCTCGAACACCGCCGCCGCGTCCGGCACGATCTCGGCACCCACCGCCAGGTAGGCGTCGTCGTCGATGTAGGACCCCGAACCCGCACCGGTCTCCACCAGGATGCGGTGACCGTGGGCGGCGAGTTCCCTCACGCCCACCGGGGTCATCGCCACGCGGTACTCCTCCGTCTTGATCTCCCGCGGGACCCCGACGATCACGTTGTGTGCCTCCTTGTGCCGCCAAGGATGCCACGCGCGAGGCCTCGCTGCGCGATTGGGCCTCGCTTTGCTCGGCCCGCAATTGGCAATACGCAATACGCAATACGAAGGAGATGGCCACGCTGCACTTGGTTCACTTGGTTCCTGGCTTTTCTTACGGGTGGCGGGTCGCGGATGGTTTCGCTCGGCCTCTTGACTCTTGGTTCTTGACTCTTTGCTCTTGGCACTTCTTGCGGGAGGCGGGTGGCAAATGGCCACTCTTATGTAAACCGGGGCGCGACACCGTCCGATACAGCGGGAATGGCTATTCGGGCTCGGCGCGATGAGCGTGGCGTGAACCAGACGCGGGGAAGGCTCGCTGCCCTCACCTTGGGGGCGGGCGTGGCCATCGTCGTCGTGTTCGCTCTGGTGTTCTCGATCTCATTCGGCAGCCGCGCCGTGGCGGGACACGCCACTGCATTGCACAACGCCGGCGAGGCGCTGCGCGCCGCCACGGTGGCACGATCCCAGGCGGGCATGGCCACCCACCTCACCCTGCTCGAGCGAGATTTTCAGTTCGACGCCGAGGATGCCATCGACCTCGCCGTCGAGGACGTTCGACTGGCGCTTGATGACTTGCAGAGATCGCTTGAGGGCATGGTGGAGGCAACCGGGCGGGTGGATGCTTCGATCGAGTCCTCGGCGGCGACCTTCCGGGTGACGGTGCTCACCATCATCGAGGCGTTGGACCGGGACGACAACGCCGCGGCCCAGGAGATGGCGGTGACGGCGTTGGACCGGGACTTCCGGTCCCTCGTGGGCACGGTGGTGGTGGAGCGCGACTTCCGCGCCGAGCAGGTGGCGGCCTCCAATGCGCTGATGGGCCGAATCGGCGATGTCGCCAGGTTTCTGGTCGCATTCTTCGTGCCGACCTCGGCGATCGTGATCTACCGCGAGCTCGCCCGGCGCCAGCAGCGCCAGAGCGACCTCGAAATCCGCCTCGAAACCGAGAAGGAGTTGGGCAAGGCCCGGGACGAATTCGTGGCCAACGCCTCCCACGAGCTCAGGACGCCGCTGACATCGATCCTCGGCCTGGCGCACCTGCTCGAAGAGGACCCTCTCGTGGTCCAGTCGGGCACCGCCATCGAGATGACCGGGATGATCATCAGCGAGGCCAACGACCTCGCCCGGATGGTCGACGACCTTCTCACTACAGCCCGCCTCGACGCCGGCGCGCTCCACTACCAGTTCGAGAATCTCAACGTGCTCGACGAAGTCAACGAGGTCGTCGGCCCGATCCGTAAGGCGGGAGTGGAGATCGGCGTCGCGTGCGCCCCCGCACTGGTCCGCTCCGACCGGCTGCGGCTCCGCCAGGTGGTGCGCAATCTGCTCTCCAACGCTCGAAAGTATGGCGGTTCCCAGATGCGGGTCTACGGCCAGGTGGTGGCCGGCTGGTACGAGATCCGGGTAGAAGACGACGGGGAAGGGATTCCTGACGAGCTGCGAGACCGGCTGTTCCAGCGGTTCCTCCACCAGGGTGACATGCCCCTGGTGCTCGGCTCCGTGGGGCTCGGGCTTTCGATCGTGCGGGCGCTCGCCGAAGGGATGGGTGGTGCGGTCTGGTACGAGCGCCGCGAAGGATGGACCTCGTTCGTCATCAGGATCCCCTTGGCCAAAGCAGACGCACCCACGCAATACCGCGAGACCGTCGACCCGGGAGCGCTTGCCAGAAGGTGAAAGAGGGGCTGCCCGCTTCCCGCTTCCCGCTGCCCGCTGCCCGCTGCCCGCTGCCCGCTGCCCGCTGCCCGCAAGAGTCAAGAGGCAAGAGTCGAGAGTCGACGATCAAGAATCAAGAATCAAGAACGCGTTTCGGGGGCGGCTGCCACCGCCCCCGAAACTTCCCACTCGTTGCCTGAAGAAGACAAGGGAAAACTATGACCCTTCGACCCCGGCCGCCAGAGCCAAAGCCCGAGGCGCGAGCGGGCTAGTTACGTTGGCTGTTGGCTGTTGGCTCTTGCTTCCCCTCTTGCGGGCGGCGGGAAGCGGGCAGCGGGAAGCGATTTCCGACTAACTAGTCAGTTCGTCGTCGCCTCGCATGGACCTTCGGTGTTCCGCCTTTTCCGCCGAAGAAAACCCTATGAAATTGCGGCGAGCACGCTCCTATGAGAGCGCGGTTCGCGCCTCGCGCCGTCGAACGCGTCCGGCTCGCATTCTGCGGGTGATGGGCGCGACGGCTGCCGTGCTCATCACCACGGTGGTCGCCTTCACCGGCGGTTCCGACGCAGAAGCGGCGGGTGATGGGACGTATCGCGACGAACTCAACTCCACGTCGTACTCGAACAGCAACGGGACCATCTCGTGGACCTCCGATCCGTGGGTCGAGATCGGCGAGTCGGACGGGCCCGGCGCCGGATTCGTGGCGTTTGAGACACTGCGATGCACCGCGGGGTCCTGCCTCTGGTTCGACGACGACAATCCCGGCGGCGTGATCGGGATTCGCCGCCGCGTCGACCTCTCCGGCGCCGGACTGGCGATGCTCACCTATGACTACCGCTTCGAACAGGACATTGCCTCGACCGCGACCGAGTTCTACGTCGAAGTCTCATCGACCGGATCGGCGCCGTGGACCCGCCTCGTCACCTACGTGATCAATACTTCGCATGCGACGCCGCAGTCCGCCTCGTTCGACATCTCGGGCCATATCTCGGCGAACACCACCATCCGCATCATCTCGAACGGGGCAGACACAGACAACGAGATCTATATCGACAACTTCCAGGTGGAGGCGGTGCCCGACGATCCGCCGACGTTCGATCAGGATCTCGGCAACCGCACCGATGCCGAGGGGGCGACCGTCTCCTTCAGCGCGTCCGCCACCGATCCGCTCGGTGACGATCTGACCTATTTGGCGTCCGGGCTGCCTGCGGGGGTCGCAGTCGACCCTGACACTGGCCTGGTGTCGGGAACGATCGACCCCACCGCCGGATCGGGCTCGCCGTATTCGGTGACGCTGACCGTCACCGATTCGGCCAATCAGACCGATCAGGACACCTTCATGTGGACGGTGACGGACGTGAATCGCGAGCCGGTGGTGGGCAATCCCGGCGACCAGGCTTCGGCGGAAGGCGACCCGATCAGCCTGCCGATCACGGGCTCCGATCCCGATAGCGATGACCTCGCATGGACCGCGACCGGCCTGCCCCTCGGCCTCTCGATCGACCCGAACACGGGCGTGATCGAGGGGACGGTGGCATTCGATGCCGACGCAGGTTCTCCCTACGCGGTGACCGTGCGGGCGACCGACAACGGGTCGCCGAGTCTGTTCGACGAGGTGGCTTTCGGGTGGACGGTTACCGGGGTGAACCGTCCGCCGCTGGTCACCTCGCCGAGCGACCAGGCGTCGGCCGAAGGTGAGGTCGTGTCCCTGCTGGTCGCCGGCTCGGATCCCGACGGCGATGACCTCGCCTGGACCGCCGCCGGCCTGCCCCCTGGACTCTCGATCGATCCCGGTTCCGGCGAGATCTCGGGCACGCTCGACTACGACTCGAGTAATGGATCGCCATACGGAGCGACGGTGCGGGCCACCGACGCCGGCGATCCGACCAAGTTCACCGAGGTGGCCTTCAGTTGGTCCGTCGCCGACGACAATCGGCCTCCCACGGTGGGCAACCCGGGTGATCGCAACAACGACGAGGGCGACCCGGTCACCTTCGCGATGTCCGGATCAGATCCCGACGGCGACGATCTCACCTGGACCGCCACCGCGCTCCCCGACGGCCTGGCGATCGACCCCGGCACCGGGATCATCGCGGGAACGATCACCTTCTTCGCTGGTGCCGGGTCGCCGTACTCGACGACGGTGCGCGCGACCGACGATGGCTCGCCGGCCGAATTCACCGAGGTGGCGTTCAACTGGACCGTGAACGAGAACAATCGCCCTCCCCAGCTGGTCGACCCCGGAGATCAAACGGTCGCCGAGGGCGACCCGGTGGCGTTGCAGATCGACGGCACCGATCCCGATGGCGACGACCTGACATGGACCGCGGCCGGGCTGCCACTCGGCCTGTCCATCGATCCGAACACCGGACTCATCTCGGGTGCACCCACCTTCGACGCGGCGGGGATCTACCCGGTCGCGGTGCGGGCCACCGACGACGGCTTCCCCCCGACATTCAGCGAGGTGTCTTTCACCTGGACGGTCGACGACACCAACCGCCCGCCCCAGGTTGAGCCGACTTCGGATCAGTCCGGCGCGGAAGGCGACGAGGTTTCGGTGACGCTCGCGGCCACCGATCCCGACGCAGACGGAATCACCTGGTCGGCCATCGGGCTGCCCCCGGGCCTCACCATCGGCCCGTCGAGCGG
>JBBEAX010000050.1:0-3781 GCA_040882645.1 Acidimicrobiia bacterium | reverse complement strand
GGTCCAGGCTCCTAGTTGTCGGCTTGGTCTGAGCGCCCCCCTCCCCCCTCCGGGGTACTCCCCCCTCCGGGGGGAGAGACGCGTCGCACCGCCATCAATCTTCCCGCTGGGCGCGCAGCATGCGCACCGATTCCTTGATCACGCGGAAGGCGAGGTCGACTTCGTCGGCGATCAGTTCGTTGTCGAAGCGGAGGACAGTGAATCCCTGCGACTCGAGGTAGGAGGTTCGCTCCGTCTCGTCGCCCCACTCGTGCGACGCGCCATCGACTTCGACCACGATCCGGGGATCGAGGGAAGCGAAGTCGGCTATCCATCTGCCGATCGGAACCTGACGCCGGAATCTCGCACCCGTCGCCCCTCGTCGAATGACGCTCCACAGGCGCGCCTCTGAAATGGTGAGGGCGCCGCGTAGTTCGCGCGAACGGCGGCGGGCAAAGTCCGAGTGGTGTGGTCGGGCGATGGGCCCAACCTGCAGCAATTCGTCGACAAACTCAAGACCCTCGACGGTCACCCGGTGCCGAAGAACCCGGCGAACCCCTCAGGGGTGAGACAGTCCGAGCCGGCGGCAAGCATCGCTACTGGCCGCCCGCTGGGCGCGCGTCACCACCCGATGCGCCCAGACCCCGACGATTACCGCCGTCACCCCGCCAATCCCGAACGCAAACCGCGGACCGAGCCACTCGGCCACCCCACCGGCGATGAGACCACCGACCGGGGTGCTTCCAAGGAACACCACGGCGAACAGCGCCATCACCCGGCCTTGAAGGTGCAACTCGGTGCTCTCCTGGGCGAGGCCCTGGGCGCCCGCGAGGAACGCGATCGCAAACAGGCCGACCGGCACCAGGACGATGGCCATCAACAAGTAGGTGGGGGCCACCGTGGTAATCAGTGTCACCACCCCGAAGCCGATCGCCGCCCAGGCGATGTAGCGCTCGGTCACCCGACGACGCGAGGCGGTGAACAGGGCGCCGACCAGCGATCCGATCGCCGTCATCGAGATGAGCACGCCGAAGCCCTTCGAACCCACATCGAACACTTGGTCGGCGAACAGGGTGATCAGCAGCGAGAAGTTGAACGAGAGAGTGCCGATCCAGGCGACCATTACGATCGGCAGCCGGACCGCGAGGTTGTCCCACGAGTAGCGAAGACCTTCCACTAGCTGGCCGGGGCGACGTGGCACCGGCGCAGAGCGATACAGCTCGCCGGGTCGCATCATCCAGAGGGCCACGATCACGGCTCCGTAGGACACCGCGTTCACGGTGAACACCAGGGTCGCCCCGTGGGTCGCCAGCAGGATTCCCGAGATGGCCGGACCGATCGCCCGCGCCGACGTCATCAGGGTCGAGTTGAGGCTCACTGCGTTCGGCACGTCGATCAGCGGCACCATCTCCCGGACAAAGGACCGCCGGGTGGGATTGTCGAGAGCGGTGACCATGCCCACCGCGAAGGAGAACCCGAACAGGGTGGCGACACCGAGGGTGCCCTGGGCGCTGGTGATCGCCAGGCCAGCGGCGAGCAGGCCGAGGAGGGTCTGGGTGACCATCATCAGCCGCCGCTTGTCCACCCGGTCGGCGATGACCCCACCCCACAGCCCGAACACGAGGATCGGCCCGAAGTGGGTGGCGGTGATCGCCCCCAGCGCTGCCGCGCTGTCGGTGAGTTCGAGGATCAGCCACAGCTCGGCGACCTGCTGCATCCACAGGCCGACGGCGGAGATGAACTGGCCGACGAAGAAGATCTTGAAGTTGCGTATCCGGAGGGAACGGAAGGTTCGCCGGAAGGTCTCTCTCATGCGGGGTCGCGGTGCATGCCGAGGGGGGATGATAAGAGGCCCTCGCTTCGCTCGGGCCGCGATTCGCAATTCGCAATTCGTAGGAGAGGGGACCTCGCTTCGCTCGGTCCCGCCGAGAACTAGCTCCTTGCTACTTGACTCTTCTCGGCGATGAACTGCAGAACGCGGTCCCAGGCGTCGGCGGACTCCGCCGCGTACTCCTCGAACTTGCGGTCGAAGAACGAATGGGGTGCGCCCTCGTAGACGACGATCTCGTTGGTCACGCCGGCAGCGTTCAGGGCGTCGCGCCAGCGATCGACCTCCTCGAGTGGAATGCCCTGATCGTCGCCCGCCATCAGGCCGAGGATCGGGCAATCGATCTGATCCACGCGCTCGACCAGTGGGGTGGCCCCTGGGGGGAATTCGCGGTTGGGGTGCCCGTAGAACCCGATCGCTCCCGCCAACCCGAGACCGTTGGCCGCCTGGTGCCACGAGTTCGAACCGCCAAAGCAGAACCCGAGGGTGAACACCGGCCGGTCCGGGTCGAGGCTGCGGAGATGCGCCACCCCGGCGGCGGCGTCCGCCTTCACCGACTCGAAGGTCGTCTGCCGTACGTGTGGCATGTAATCGAAATCGTCGCCGCGCGTGCCCTGGCCGGCGGTGCGGCAGAAGTAGTCGATCGCCACCGAGTTGTGCCCCAATTCGGCGAAGCGAACGGCCAACTCCTCATAGAAGCGGTAGAGGCCCCGAACATCGGGGAGCACGAGCACCGACGCGCCGGCGCCAGCACCGAGAGCCTCGAACGCGGTCAGCTCATGGCCGTCCGAGGTGGCCAGGGTGAGATGGCGGGTGTCGATCGCAGCACCAGCCACCGGCTGAATGGGCGGTGTCGAATCGTGGTCGAAGCACATCGGCTGGTCCCCTTCCAAGCGCTTGCGGCCAGACACTAGACGGGCGCCCTTCGGCCGCCTTGAGCCGGCCGAGTCCTTCCTCGCCCGTGTCGGGCGGGCGGCTGCGCAGCGAGGGCGGATTGGGGGGCAACTTTCCCGGTTTCGCTATCGTGGGGGTTGCCTGGTTGAGGTGAGTCGAGCGTTTGTTTCTCGGGAACCCACCGGCAGATGCCCGCCACGGAGGCGGGTGTTTGGGACTCGAGAAAGGGACCCGATGAACATCTACGTAGGAAACCTTTCCTACTCCATGACCTCTGATGAACTCGAGCAGGTGTTTGCCGAGCACGGCCAGGTCGACTCGGCCGCCGTGATCATGGACCGCGACACCGGTCGCTCCCGGGGCTTCGGCTTCGTGGAGATGCCTGACGATGATGGCCGCAAGGCCATCGAGGCGCTCAACGGCGCCGACCACGGCGGACGCAAGCTCAACGTCAACGAAGCCCGGCCCCGTCGATGACTTCGCGGGGCGGCCTGGTCGCCGCCCTTGCGCTGGTCGCAGCAGCATGTGGCGGTGGAGGAGACTCCACCGCCACAACTGCGTCCGACGGTGACACGGTCGGCGTGTTCTATCGCGGCACGCTCGACGACGGCACCGAATTCGACTCCAATATCGGCGGACAGCCGCTGGTGTTCGTCCTCGGTGAAGGCAGCCTCATCGACGGCTTCGAGAACGCGGTGCGAGGCATGGCAGTGGGCGAGACCGTCACGGTTCGCCTCGAGCCTGCCGAGGCCTACGGAGAACGCGACGCATCACTCATCATCGACATGGACGCCGAAGGCGCCCCGGAAGGGCTCGCCGTCGGCGACGTCGTAACGATCACCGGTGGCCGCCGGGTGACCATCCTCGAAATCGGCGAAGAGACGATCAAGGTCGACGCCAACCACCAGCTCGCCGGCCAAGCCCTCACCTTCGTGATCACGATCGATTCCATTGAGTAGTGCCCGGGCGCTCGGCCCGCGATTCGCAATACGCGATACGCAATTCGAAGGAGCAGAGGGCAATCGCGCGTTTCCTCCCCCGCAGGGGGAGGTGGCGAGCGAAGCGAGACGGAGGGGCCGT
>JBBEAX010000049.1:0-24820 GCA_040882645.1 Acidimicrobiia bacterium | reverse complement strand
TCCTGATGGACATAGACCGTCTACAAAGTGTCAACGATGTTCTGATGGTTCTCCCCTACGGCCCACGGCCTACGGCTGGTTGCTCCAATCCCGGATTCGGTCGTCTACTCCTTGGAGGACTAATCGGCCGGCGACCAGGAAGAGGATGAGGGTGGCGAGGGCGACTTCTCTCGGCAGACCGGCCACGGTGACGATGATGCCCCAGGTGAGCGGGCCGAGGAGGGTGGCGAATCGGCCGACGGTGGCGTACAGGCCATAGAACTCCCCCAGGTGGCTCGGCGGCGAAATCCGCTGCATGTACACCCGGTCGGCCGCCCAGGTGGCGCCGAGGGCGAGCCCCCCCAAAGCGCCGAGGGGCCAGGCGAGTGCCTTGCTCCCGGCGGCGCCCGCCACCACCCCGATGACCATGGCGACCATCCACGCGTAGAGCACACCGTGCAGCATCCGCCGGGGCCCCAGCCGGTCCACCAGGCGGCCTCCGCCGTACCCTCCGACGATCGCCATAGTGATCGCCACCGTGAGCAGTGCCTGCAGTTCACCGGAGGTGAAATCCAGTTCCTCTCTCGCGTAGATCGTCAGGTAGCCACCGATCAGCGTGTTGATCGCATCTGTGTAGAGGAACCTGCCGACCAGGAACCGGGTGACCCCCTCGTAGTTGCGGGAGAGTCGCCACGAGGCAACCAACCGCCGGGCACTCGAGCGGAGAGAAGGGGGCGCCCCTGCCCGGCGGGGTCGGGGCCGCTCGCGCACCCATAGGAAGGTGGGGATGGCGAAGAGGGCGAAGAGCACGGCGATGACCTTGAACACCGCCGCATGGCCCTCCGATTCGAGCAGGAGGGCGCCCACCCCGACCGCGATGAACGAGCCCAGGTAGCCGACGGCAATGCCCATCCCGGAAACCCTGCCGACGTTCTCGGGGGTGGAGACATCGGGCAGCAGGGCGTCGTAGACCACCGACCCCAGGTTCACCCCGACGAGGGCGATCGAGAACAGGATCAGCGATCCGACGACGTCGCCCGAGGCGAGAAAGAAGGTGGGGATCACCGCGAGTACGGTCATCGGGATCAGGTACCGGATCCGGTTGCCCCG
Source organism: Acidimicrobiia bacterium (assembly GCA_040882645.1). GTDB lineage: Bacteria > Actinomycetota > Acidimicrobiia > Spongiisociales > UBA11373 > JAUYIV01. The sequence goes on along the minus strand of JBBEAX010000049.1, from coordinate 23,731 downwards.
GTGGTCGCTTCGAGCACCGATCCACGGACCGAGGATGATCACCACGACCATCGCCGCGTCGACGGCCAGGGTGAGGGCCAGGTCGGCGGGATCCCCCCGGCTCAGCCAGCTGGGGAACGGCGGGAGACGACCCTGGTTCTCGGTGAGCCACTCGGCGAAGAACAGCGAGCCCACCCCGAGGGCGAAGATGGTGTTCGCCAGGTCGTAGATAGTCCACGAGACGACGCTCAGTCGTCCGGGTCGCCAGGCGGGTTGCACCCGGCGACGGTAGAAGCCGGGACTTCAGCGCAGCAAGCGCGGCACCAACATGATCCGCTCAGGGCGCACAGATCTCCTCTACCCGGGCATCAAAGCCGGGCCGTATGTGATTGCCGCAGTCGTCTCGCAGGTCGTAGCGGCCGACCGCCTCACCGCTAGTGTCGTACGCGGTGATGACAGTGAAGAGTCCCCAAGAATCGGCGTCGAATCCGTAGATGAAGCCACCGAAGCCCAGAAAGGGTGATGCCGGAATCAGGATCGCGTCGGCCGTGGCTCCTGAATGGAACTCGAGCGCCACCCGTGCGACCCGTTCGTCGATCAGTCCGTAGACCCACGCCTCAGGATCCGAGCCCCAGGTGCTCCCCCAAATGAAGGCGCCCGCCGCGGCCCACTCTTGTTCGGTGGAACACCACGAGTCGACGATCGGCGCCACCCGGTAGCACGCCATGCCTTCCTGGTTCACGAACCCCACGAAGACCCAGTCAGCGCTGACGGCGAGGCGCATCTCGCCTTCTGCGATCGCCGTCCCGGTAGCGGTGTCCCAGCGCGGGCCACCACTGATCACCCGGTCGACGTAGCTGTAGAAGCACAGGCTCTCTACGAGCGGATTCTCCTCCGTGTGCCCACCTCCCCACGAGTGGCCACTCGGATCGACGTACCAGGTCACGCCCGTCATGCCGTTGTCAATCTTGCACTGCGCCTCCGCCTCGATGGCTCGGCTTAATTCCTGCCATGTCACCGCACCATCGGCGAGGATCTCATCTTGCAGCTCGACCCCATGGAGTACGAGCTCGTCGGGGATCGGCATCGTCGTAGTGACAGTGGCGCCGCCTTGATCGACCGTGGTCGGCGGGCCCTGGAACGGAACAGTGATCGGCACATCGTCGGCGCCAGCAAAGATCAGCAAAGCGAGGAGGACAATGGCGGCGCCTCCGACCGTCAACCCGGCGACCGCCAGGGTCAACCTCCACACTCGCCCCGTCGTGCGTGTGATCGCCGCGACCGCCGGAGGCTCCAGACCCGCAACCGTCTGCCGGGCCACATCGGCGTGGTGTCGAATCAGTTCGTCGAGCTTCATCACTCCTCCTGTGCTCCGAAGACGGTGGCCAGGCGGTGTCGACCCCTGGCGAGATGAACTCGGGCCGTCGGCTCGCTGCATCCCAGGATGCGGGCGACGTCCCGGATGGAAAGATCCTCGAGGTAGACGAGCGCGATGGTCTGAGCCTGCCGCCGCGGCAGCGCTCGAACCTCATCCCAGAAGTGCTCGGTGTCCGCTGGCATCTCGAGGGTGACCACCTTCGGGTCTCGTCCCAGTCGGCTCAGCGCCCGAGCCTCTGCATAGCGACGACGCATCCAGGATCGGGCGTGGTTGGCGACGACGGCTCGGACCCACACCTCCGGCCGATCGATCCGCCGCCATTGCCGGTACGCGGCAAGGAACGCTTCCTGGGTGAGCTCCTCGGCTAGCGAGCCATTGCCGGTCAGGACATTTGTCAGCGCCAGCACCCGTCGGTACTCCCGGCCATAGAACCCCTCGAAGGATTCACGGCCCTCGACCAATGGGATCTCCGAAGCCAACGTGCGGTCTCCCCGAAAAAGCACCATCTCATCGAGTATGTCGCAGGACGAGGAAGATCTGTTTACTGCGGCTGCTCAGGCTTGGGCAAACAGCTCCCTACGGAAGGAGAGCGGCGTCGCTCGCGGGGGAGCGTCCATCGCCGACGCGGGTACACCGACGAGGAGCCGGCCACCGACGAGAAAGGTCAGGCCGCCCGGGTCTCCGTGACGGGGTCGGCCTGGCAGGCGGGGCAGTCGGCGACGGGGCACGCGCCCACCTCGGTGGCCCTCAAGCCGAGCCGTGCCAGCCACGCCTCGACCGGTGTCTGTTCGCTGAGTGGAAGCCTGGTCTGATTCTTCATGTCTCTAACCGTATGACGAGGGTGTGACAGGAATGGGTTCCCCGATTTTCGCGCTCTCGAAACCTCGCTTTGCTCGGCGAGTCACAAATCGCAGCGTGGGGTACTTCTCGGCACCACCATGGCTTGGTAGGTTCTGGCCGTGTCCAGGGTCAACGTGTACATCGACGGGCTGAACCTGTATCACGACGTTGTGCGCCGGATGGACGGACGCGGCAAATGGCTTGATCTGGAGGCCTTTGGTGATGGGCTAGCGGGTGCATCGGTTTCGCGAGTCCACTACTTCACGTCTCGGGTGAAGACGATCCGCGGGAATGCGGGACCCGCGAACCGGCAGCAGACCTATCTCCGAGTTGTCGAAAACATGGCCCGCGTCAAAGTGACCTACGGCGTGATGACGATTGACAAGGTGCGGCGGTACCTCGCGAAGCCGCTTCCTTGGGAACGCAAGTTCCCGCGTGTTCTGAATCCGAGCGAGAAGGGTTCCGATGTCGCGCTCGCTGTGCAGCTGTTGACTGACGCCCACGGCGGGGGGTTCGATCGAGCGATCGTTGTGACCAATGACTCCGACCTTGCACCCGCAATAAGGGGGGTGGCGGAGCTGGGAACCACCATTCTGATCGTCTATCCCGCTGCATCCCCAGCAGGAGCGTTCGTGCGTTCGGGCTTGGAATTGGTGCAACTGCCGATCGAGGATGTGTTGCTGGCGCAACTCCCGGACCCCGCGCCGTCACGATCCGGCACCATCCGGAAGCCGTCCGAGTGGCCTTGACTTGTTGTCGCCTCGTGCCGATACTGGTGGAACACAAGTAGCTGGCGGTTTCGTCCGCCAGACAGCAAACACCCGCCTCGGCGGGTGTTTGTGTTGTGGGCCCCAATTGCCACACCCTGCCGGTTCTTGCCACCCCGTGGAGACCGTTTGAACCGCGCAACCCGCCGGCGAAATGCCCCGTTCTTCGGCCCTCTGCTGGAGACTGGAGACTGGAGACTGGAGACTGCTCACCCCGCCAGAATCGCCTCTACCTCGTCGTCGGTCACCTGGGCGAACTCCTCGTACCACTCGCCCACTGCCATGAATCGCTCGGGCTGGCGAGGGCAGACGATCTCGTCGACTTCGGCGCCGAGCCGGGCGATCGTGGAAGGGGGGCCCACCGGGATGGCGCACACCAGAACCGAAGGGCGGAGGCGGCGCAGATAGCGGAGAGCAGCCTGGAGGGTGGCGCCGGTGGCCACTCCGTCGTCGACCACGATCACGGTGCGGCCCTCGACCGCGAGGTCGGTGGCCCCGAAAGCCTCCTCTCGCTGCCGGAGCTTCGCCATGGCCTTTTCGACTGCGGCGGTCAGCTGGGCCGCGGAGATGCCCAAGCGTTTCACGGTGATCTCGTCGATGAGGGTCACCCCATCGGGAGCCACTGCCCCGATGGCGAACTCCGGGTTGCCGGGAGCGCCCACCTTGCCGGCCACCACCACCCCCAACTCGCCGCCGAGCGCCTCGGCGATGGGACGGGCCACCGGCAAACCCCCGCGGGGAACACCCAGCACCAGCGGCCTTTCACCTGCGTGATGGGACAACAACTCGGCGAGGATGAGTCCGGCCTCGATGCGATTGCGGTATCGCTTCACCCGACCGAGCGTACCGGCCTCCTGTAGACACCCGGCCAGGAGGTACGCTCGCCGGATGCGACGCCTCGTCCTGGTCGCCAACCCCGCCGCCTCGGGATTCACCGCCTCACTCCATCGGGAGGTGGTGTTGATCCTTCAGGGCGGCTTCATCGTGACCACCGTCTGGCCCGACGGGGCCGACGAGGCGCGCTCAGCCGCCGCCGAGGCTGCGGCGGAGGGTTACGACGTGGTCGTCGCCATGGGTGGCGACGGTGTCGCCCACCAGGTCGCCAACGGGCTCATCGACTCGAACACCGCGCTGGGGGTGGTGCCGGCCGGAACCACCAATGTTCTTCGACGAATCCTCGGGCTGCCGGCGAAACCGCGGCTGGCGGCAGAGGCCATCGCTCGATCGACAGGATCCCGCCACCTGCCGACGGTCCGGCTCGACACGACCGGGCCTGACGGACCGGCGACCCGCTTCGCCACCTTCGCCGCCGGCATCGGTTTCGACGCCGCGGTGATCCGCGAATCCGAGCGGCAGCCGATCAAGAAGGTGGGTACCGGCACCATCCACTACATGAGAAGCACCGTGCGCACGGTGCTCGGTGGTTACCGGCGCCGCCTCCCGACGCTGCGGGTGATGGTCGATGGGCGTTCGACGGACGCGGTGTCAGCGATCGTTCAGGTACACGATGACTTCACCTACCTGGGTCGAACCGATCTCAGCCTGGGCGAACCCCCGCCGGTGGCCGTGAGCATCCGACGGGTGACCGCCAGTCGGCTGCTCAGCCTGGTGGTTCGGGCGGCCCGCCGTCGACCCATCGACAGGGTCCGCGGGGTCCGGGTGTGGACCAACTTCGCCAACATGACCGTCGACGCCGAACCGGCCGAATGGATGGAGGCCGACGGGGAACTGATCGGGAAGGTCGCCCGGCTCGAAGTGACGCCGGAACCGGCGCGCCTGCTCGTCGTCGCCTGATCGGGTCACGCCAGTCGGGCGGCAACCACCTTGGCGTCGGCCAGCCGCCTGACCCCATCCGCGTCGAGCACGCCTAGTTCCGTCACGATCGAATCGAACGACACGAGCCGAACCACTTCGAGCATTGGGGAGACGAGGGCGGCGGCGGAGGCTCGGTCGAACAACGGAGTCGGCAGCGCCTTGTCCGCGCTGGCGAGAACGATCACATTCACCCCGAGGTTCGATGCCTCCTTGGCCAGCGCGCCCGTTCCGGCCACCGTCACCGCCGCGTCGGGGCCAAGAGCATTGGCACCGACGATCACCAGGTCGACGGCATAGAGGGCTTCGAGAACATCCGAGTCGTCGACGACCTCGACCGCGAGACCGGTGCTGTTCAGGTCGGCGGCCATGAGGTGGCCCTCACCGCTGCCGGGGGAAGCTGAGCAGACCACCCTGATCCCCTTGTCCCGAGCGACGCCAAGCGCGGCCCGAACCGAGGAGGAGCCTCCGTACGTGAGTACCGACCCCCCTTCGGGCATCAGCGCCGCCCCGACGGTCGACAGGATTTCTAGCGATGCCGCCAGACGCTTCTGGAAGCCACGCGCCTCGGCGGCGACCACCGCCGGGCCATCTTCGATGGCCAGGAGGACCGCGTTCGCCAGTGCCACGAGGGGCGCCAGTGCCGATTGCCGTTCGACGATCTCGTCGGCAATCGCCTCGATGGCCGCCGGGTAGCACTCCGGGGCGTACCGGTTGAGGGCCTCGACGAAGTCGGCGAGATTGGTGGCGGCGTGCGATCCGATCTCGGCCGCTCCCCCCTCCGGCGCCCGCAACAGCGACCCGAGTCGCCGGTAGGAGGGCCAATCGAGCCAGTCGGTCATTCGGGCGCCACCGCCAGGATCTCGGACTCGGCCATGGATGCGTCGACCGTGAGACCGGCCAACACCGCTGACAGTGAGGCACGTTCCCAGATGATCTCTCGTAGCGGCGCCCCGATCCGCGCCTGGAGTTCGACGTCGAGGATGTCGGCCGCCGCCGCCTGCCGCTCCGGTACCACCGCTGCTCCGGGCTTTCGGGGCACGACTTGCTCCATCGTCTCGATCGCGCCCCGGAGCTCGGCATCGAGCCGGGCAGGGCCGAAGCTCTGCCTGATCCGCGTACCGAACGGACCGGCGGCATCTGCCGAGAGACGGAGGATCAGCTGATCGAGCGACCGTCGCGCCTCCTCGTAGACCGCCACCGTCGGGCCGTGGAGGGCGAGTTGGGTGACTGCCGTGGCGCGAAAGTCCTCCCAGCGCTTCTCGAAGTCGAGGGAACCCCCCTTGGTGACGCCGGTTGCCCCCGCCAACGCCCGGGTGGCTCGGCGAATGTCCTCGACGATTCGTCCCAGATGAACTTGTTTCTCGTCGAGGCGATGACCGAGGTGCTCGACCAGCGCATCGATGCCCATCGGCTCGCCCGATGGCGGCGCGGCGGCGACTTCGAACACGATCGGATGAGAAATCCCGTCGTTGATCAGCAGTTCGATCAGGTGGGCCCGCACCATCTCGCGCTCGTCGGCGGCCACCGTGTCGATCTGATTGAGCACGAAGATCAACCGGTCGGCGGCGCGGACGTTGGGAGCGATGAAGTCCTTGTGCACCACGGCGTCGGCGTACTTGATCGGATCGAAGACCCAGACGCCCACGTCGACCGCGGGGAGCAGTTCTTCGACCCTGCGACGGTGGGCGAGAATCATCGAGTCGACGTCGATCATGTCGAGGACCGCGAGATCCGCAAAGCGATCCTGAGCGACCCGGTTGTCGATTTCGAGGCGGTCGAGTAGCAGGCGCAGCGATGGCTCGGCGTCACGGGGAATCCACGCCAGCGGCTCGGTGGTGTGCGGGCGCACCGCGCTCGTCGATGCCACCTGCCGACCGGCAAGAGCATTCAACAAGCTCGACTTGCCGGCCCCGGTCCCCCCGAGCAGCGCAAGGACCAAGCTCGATCCCAGGTGACCCACCCGGCTCCGGGCCGATAGGGCCGAGGTCCGCGCCGCCCGCAGGTCGTCGGGGTGGAGGTGATCCCGGGCCATGCCGACTACCAGGTCGAGCCCGTCGACGATCGACACGACGTCGGTCATTCGCCTCCCCCGGCGACGGTCATCTTGGCGAGCAGCCCATCGGGCGATCCCGCCCCGGCGCGTTCGAGAAACCGCATCGAGTCGGCGTGAATGATGCCCTTCAACTCCTCTTCGAGACGCCGGCGGGCGGCGCCGACGATGCCCGGGTGACGATCGAGGACGCGGGTCGCCTTGCGGTCGGGCCTGAAGCGCGGATCGACCGCGGCGCGACGGATGGTGTTCACCAATCGGTCCCGCTTCCGGCGGCGCACCGACCGCCCCGAAACCTCCTCGGCAAGGCTCGGCAGGTCGGCCGTCCACCATTCGAGCCGGTCCCGGGCCGCGGCGGGAATCTCCGGGCCGTGCCCGAACATCTCCGCGTCTAGCCGATCAGATGCGAGAGCTTCCCACCGCTCGGCCACGGTCCGTGCTGCGCGGCCGGCGCGGCGGGCCGCCCCGGCCGAGAGCGCGGCCACGAACGCCTCGCGGTCGGAGCCCGTCTCGGCGAAGGCGCCGCTCCGCAGGTCGCGCACCATCTCGGCGGCGGCGCGGCCATAGGCGATCCGCGCGGGGTCGACCAGTGAGATGCGCCGGGTTTCGGCGGAGATCAGCATCTCGCGCAGTCGTGACAACGAGACGGTCAGTCGACTCTCGGCCGACGCCAGACCTTGCCGAACCAGGGCTGATCGCGCCGATGGGTCGACCAATGCCTCCAACTCCTTGCGGATCCCGACTATCCAATCACCGGGAAGTCCTCCGCTATCCGGCGACACCGGGCCTTCGGCGATCGTGACGATGAGTTCGGCGTCCGGACGTTCGAGCAGGCCACGCCCGGCGAGCTTGTCGGCATAGTCGGCCACCAGAACCGCGCTCAGTTCGGTGCCGGCCGGCACCCGGTTCAGCACGAAGACGGTGGGGATGCCCCGGTCGCGGGCACGGTCGGCGAGCTCGATCCCCGCTGCGTCGGCATATCGGCTCGAACCAGCCACCAGCAGACAGGCGTCGGCGACGGAGAGGATCTGCCCGGCGATCGAATCGCCCTCGTCGTCGAGGACGCCCGGGGGCGGGGTGTCGACCAGCACGATGCCTTCGGGGGGCGGTCGCAGCGTGTCGACGAGGCGGCCGGGCAGTCGCCGCCGCAGCGCGTCGAGCGTGGGCGGCAGGCGCGACCCGGTCCACGCCACCGGCTCGGTGGTCGTGGGGCGACGAGTGCCCTCCGCGCTGATACGGCGGCGGGCGATCGAGTTGACGATGGTCGACTTGCCACTGCCCGACACCCCCACCACGGCCACCACCACGGCACCGTCGGGATCTCGCAGGCGGGGGACGAGGTATTCGGTGACCATCCGGCCGGTGTCGAGGCGCAGCCGCTCGGCCCGCTCACCGAGAATGGAGAGGTCGGCCTGGCCGAGGGCTTCGCCGATCCCATCGAGCCGGTCCGGTGACAGAGCGTGGTCGGGCATGCGGGCGATTGTGGCATGGAAAGGGGGCGATGGCTGAATGGCCATGCGGACGAAGCGCGATGGAGCCAAGAGCGATGGGCGAAGGGCGAAACCTCGCCATCGCGAATTGCGTATTGCGCTTATCCGTCGTATTGCGTATTGCGAATCGCGTATCGCGCTTCTATCACCTACGGGACTCGTCGTACCTATGAGTCTCCTGGGCAAGATCGCTCGTCGAAGAAGGGGTCTCGGCCTCGATCTCCGCCTGTGTCGTCTTCTCCAGACCGCCTTCAACATCTTCGGCGTCCGCAGAGATGCGCCGGTGGCGTTCGAGGCGGGTGAGGCGGTTCCGCTCTCGCGCCCGCCACACGAGCCCAACGAGCTCGTCGAGGACGATCGCGAGGAGTGCAGCGCCGATCACCCACGCGAACAGCGGGCCGGTGAGTTCGAACGAAAGCCACTCAACCGTCACGGTCCCCGTGTTCTGAACGGCGAAGATGAGCAGGGCCGCGGCGAGGATGAGCGCGACGACCAAGCTGGCGTAGAAGCCGGTACCCCGGTACGTGATGTTGTTGCCGTCTCGATCGTTCGCCATGGTCACACAGCCCTCTCGTAGATTCCGGTCGCGTCCAGAGGTTGTTCCCCCATGCCGCCGCATCCAAAACCCCTGGGCACCTCGTCAACGCGAATCGCTGCCCGCGACCCGCCAATCGGCGAGATGCGCGATGGCGGGTCTCGCCCATCGCCTTTCGCCTTTCGCCTTTCCTCTTCTCCTTCGTATTGCGTATCGCGTATTGCGTATCGCGTTTCTGTCACACCCCCGCCGTACCTTCTCCTCATGCCCCAAACAGGAGGAATCGAGTGACCGTGGCGCTGACTGTTGTGGCCGCTTTGGCGGTCGTCGGAATCTTGCTGGCCCTCGCCATCGTGGTGCGACGCGCCCCGATGCCCGAGACCGTGAGCCCTGAGGAGATCCGGGCGCTCCATTCGGACATCGGTCGCCTGATCGGCCGGGTGGAGATGGGGTTCGATAACAGCGCCCGCGACTCGTCCACGGTCCGGTCGGCCATCGACCTGCTCACTCACGACTCGGGCAGGCGCGGCACCTGGGGCGAGGTCACCCTCCGCCGACTGCTCGAGAAGGCGGGCCTGGCGCACGGCCTCGACTTCGACACGCAGGTGGTGCTCCCCGGGGGCCGACCCGATGCGCTCATCCATCTCGGTGACGGCGGGTCCATCGTCATCGACGCCAAGGCCCCGCTCGACGACCTGCGACGCGCCGCCGATTGCGACGACGATGACACTCGCGGCGGCCATCTGAAGGCCCATGCCGCCGCCGTTCGCCGCCATGTGAGGGAACTGTCGGGCCGCGACTATCCGTCATGCCTCCGCACCACCTTCGCTCCGGTCGTCATGTACCTGCCGGTCGAAGGCGCGTGGGAGGCCGCAATCGACGCCGTACCCGACCTCGGCTCAGAGGCACTCGCCCTGGGCGTTCACCCGGCATCACCCAGAACCCTTGGGCTGGTTCTCGAACTCCTCAAGCACCACGCGCTCACGGTGAATCAGGAGGCGGCGACGCGAGAGGTCCTCGAAGACACCCGGGAATTGCTCGGACGCCTCGACAAGCATGCCGAGCACCTCGCCAAGCTGGGGCGAGCCCTCGGTGGGGCGGTGGAGGCGTACAACCAGGCGGTCGGGAATGCAGCAACACGGGTTCTTCCGGCAATCAACCGCATGGCCGACCACCTCGGACGCCAGGCGGTGAAGTCGCCCGAGCCGATCGTCGCACTCCCCCACCCCGAGCGGATCCCGGTGTTCGACGCGAGCCGGGTCGCATGACCCGGCCGGTTCGGGAAAGCCACGGTTCCGGGCACTCGTGGTCGTAACCTGACGCCGCCGACCAACGGGGCGCCATCTGTCGCAATCCATCGCCCACTTTGCAGGGTCCCAGGCCCTCAGGAGATCGCCGTTTGTGATTCCCGGGACGACCATCAACACCGCCGAATCGGCAGCGACCCAGAAGCTGTTGGAGGTGATGCGGTTGCGCGATCGCGCCCTCGCCGACCACGGACTGCGCGCAGGCCACATGGCGGCGGCCATCGCCGCCGAATTGGGCGGTACCGCCGACGAGGTGGACCGTGCCTATCTCGGCGGCCTCCTCCACGACGTCGGCAAACTCGGTATCCCCGAGGCCATTCTGTGGAAGCCGGCCGGTCTCGACACCACGGAATGGAAGGTGGTGCGCAATCACCCGCAGGAAGGCCACCGCCTAGTCGTCGACCTCACCCATCGGGATGTGGCGGCGGCGGTGCTGTATCACCACGAGCGGTTTGACGGCGAGGGTTACCCGCATCGGGTCGACCTGACCTCGATACCGATGCCGGTGCGCATCGTGCAGGTAGCCGATGCCTACGACGCGATCACCTCCGATCGCCCCTACGCGCCAGCGCTGCCCGCGTCGTTGGCGGTAGAAGAGATCACTCGCTGCGCCGGAAGCCAGTTCGATCCCGACGCCGCCCGCGGCTTGTCGCAGCTGCTGGAAGCGAGGCTCGATGGGGCGACGATCACCCTTCCCGGAGCGACTGCCCCCCTGCCTGCCGACCCCTTCGACAAGATTCAAGAATCAAGTAGCAAGAGTCACGAGCCGGAACTCAGCACGATTCTTGATTCTTGATTCTCAGTCGAGCAGCTTCGTGGTCGCCTGGCCCTCGGCGCATTCGTCGAGCAGGGGACACCAGCGGCACCACGGGCCTGCCACGCGATCGAGGCTCCGCCCGTCGGTGAACGCCTCCCGTAGGACCGCGACCATGTTCGCCGCCTTTGCTGCCGTCTCTTCGACCCCAGCCCGGGTGGGCACCTCGTCGACCCGCTCGCCGCTCCCGACCGAGATCGCCTCGACCTTGCCCGGGATCTCTCCCCGGTCCAGCGCCCACAGGAGGGCGTAGAACGCCAGCTGAACGCCAGGGTCACCGAGTCCGCCGGTCTTCCAGTCCACCAGACGAACACCGGCGACACCTTCATCGAACACCGCATCGATCCTCCCCCGCAGGAGGACCCCCGCGGCGGGCGTGGCTTCGAGGTCCACTTCCGCCCCTTCGAAGCCCTCGGTACCCATCGCCTTGAAGCGGTCGTAGAGCTGACCGACCTCTTCGATCACCCCGGCGAGGGCACTCGGCTTCAACCCGAGCGCACTCAGCTTGGGGTTCATCCCGCCGCCGATCTCCTCACGGCAGGCAGTCTCGAATGCATCCGCCGCGATCGGGCCGCCGCTCAGATGCCGGGCGAAAATGCGGTGGGCCAGCCCGCCGACGAAGGACACCCGCGACTCCGGTCCGTACACCCCTCGCATCCTCCCGGCGGCCTGCTCGGGACAGCGTTCGAAGCTCACGTATGCCGTCGCCGAGATGACGAGGTCCTCGCCGGGAGGCACCTCCGGGAAACGAATGGGAGGGTCGAGAGCCACTGCTGCGGATGGTATCCACCTCGAACTGATTCTCTCGGGTGGGGCCGGTCACGCAACGGATTCGGGTCGACTGTTTTCGACCCCGGGTACAATCGCCATTCCCCCGCGGCTCGGAACCATGCGACGACCCCTACGCATACCGCTGATCATTGCCGCCGTGCCCGTCATCCTCTGGATGTGGCTCGGTGTGGTCTTTGCTATGGACCGGGTCAGCGATGGGGGCGAGATTCTCGGCCAGGTGACCATCGGCGACGTCGCCGTCGGCGGGCTCACCGAGCCGGAAGCCCGCCAGGCGATCCTCGGTGTCGAGGCCGCGCTTGGTGCCGAGCCGATCGTGGTGCGGGTGCAGAACACCACTTTCACCCTGCTTCCCGCAGACGTCGGCTACGACATCGATGAGGGGGCCGTGATCGAGGAGGCGATGAGGGTGGGAAGGGGCGGTGGCCTCTTCAGCCAGATGCAATGGTGGCTCGGCAACTTCGTCGGCTCCTCCGCCAACCCCGTCGACGTGCCTGCCACCTACAACCGCGATGCCCTGATGGCCGTCCTTCGCTCCTGGGAAGCGCAGGCGATCGCCGACCCGTCCACCGAGGGTGGGATCGTGCTCGAGGCAGGCCAGGTGAGCGCCGTGTACCCGAAGTCGGGCACCGGGATGAACTTCGAAGCGACCGCCGACCTCATCGAGGCGGAGATCTTCGGCGGCCGCAACCCGGTGGTGGCGCAAACCGAGTTTCGCGTCCCGGTGCTCACCAACGACGAGATCGACCTGCTCGTGTCACGAGCCGAACTCATGATCTCGCAGCCCGTCACCCTCGCCAAGATCCTGCCGGAAACCTCGCTGACCTTCCCCCGCGAGGTCCTCGCGTCGTCCATCGCGACGCGCCAGGTTGGCACGGCAGACGACCCGGAGATCGAGCTCTTCTTCCAGATCGGGCCGCTGGTGCAGTACCTCAATCCCATCCGAAGCCAGGTCGAGACCGATCCGGTCGACGCCCAGGTGGTGATTCGCCCCGACGACATACCGATCATTCTCCCGGGCAGCAATGCGGTGGAAGTCGACGACCCCGCCCTCCCCGAGGCGATCATGCGCGCCGCCACGTCGGTGACCAGGACGGCTCCCCTGCCGGTCAGGGAAGGCACTCCCCCGTCCTTCACGACCGCGGATGCCGAAGCCCTCGGCATCCGCAACCTGCTCTACACTGCCACCACCTTCTTCACCGCTGGCGGCGACTTCAAGAACCAGAACCGCATCATCAACATCCATCGGATTGCCGACGAAGTGAACGGTGCGATCGTGATGCCGGGAGAAGTGTTCTCGCTCAACGAGCACGTTGGCCAGCGCACCCTCGACGACGGATACCGGGTGGCCGGGGCGATCATCGGCCCCATCGTGTACTGCTGCGACCACCCCGCCAACGTCGGCGGAGGCGTCAGCCAGTTCGCCACCACGATCTACAACGCGGTGTTCTGGTCGGGTCTCGAGGACGTCGAGCACACGCCTCACACCCTCTATATCACCCGGTACCCGATGGTGCGGGAGGCGACGCTCGGCTACCCCACCCCCGACGTGAAGTTCCGCAACAACACCGAAGCCGCGGTCTACATCAAGACCGAACACACCGGCTCGAGCGTCACCGTGAAGTTCTTCGGCGACAACGGGGGCATCACGGTCACCGAGGAAGTGTCCGAGCGATCCAATTTCACCGATCCCGTGGAGTACTACGAGCCCGATGCTTCGGTGCCTCCGGGCACGCAGGAAGAACGCGACGACGGCAGCCCCGGATTCACCGCGACCGTGACCCGCACCATCACCTACCCCGACGGCCGCGAACCCAAGGTGCAACGGTGGACCTGGACCTACCGCCCCTTCCCGATCATCATCGCCGTCCACCCGTGCGAGTTGCCGCCCGATCACATCCAGTACGACGCATCGGTCGAGTGCCCCGAGCAGGTGCCTGACCTACGAAATCTCACCCGCGACCAGGCCGACAACGCGTTGCAGGACGTGGGCCTCGTGATGCGGGTGGCGAACAACACGGTGCCGACCGACGACCCCGACCGCGACAACACGGTGCAGAGCCAAAGCGTGCCGGCGGGGACCTGGCTCGACCCGGGCAGCGAGGTGGTGGTCACGCTCCGCGCCTACGAGGCACCCCCCGATCCGTGACGGATCGGAAACCGGCGCTTCAGGAGACGGGGTCTGCTGTCTCCTCGTCGTAAAACACAAAGAACTCGGTCACCACTTCGCTCGCCGCCGACAGGGTGCCGTCATCCCACCCACCGTGGCGACCCACCACCACCTGGTTCGAGGCAATGAAGACATGGTTCACGCCCTCGATCCCCTCAAAGAGGCGGGCGGCAAGTTGTCCGGGGAAGTCGTCGGAGGTGTCAGCGGCAGAGGCGTAACTGGACCCATCCTGGCCCGTGATGCTCCGGTCGGTATCGACGATGGCGACGCCGTCGAGGACCGTCGTACCGAGCACCTTGATGGTCTGGCCCATTTGACTTCCCTTCGTATTGCTGATCGATCGTAAGCGTTCCCGGCGCTCCCCGGTCAGGTGGGCCGGGACCCGCTCGGCACGCCCGATGACTCACTGCCGATCACGTGCAACTTGAGCAGGTTCGTGGACGCCTGCTGGTTGGGAGGAATGCCCGCCGCCATCGCAATGCGGTCACCCGCGACGGCGAGGCCCTTCTCGAGAAGGATCCGCTCCGCCTCGGCGATCATCTCGTCGGTGGTGTCGAACCGCCCGAACAGCAGCGGGGTCACCCCCCAGACGATCGCCAGCCGGTTGCACACTTTGGGAATCGAAGTGAAGGCGACGATCCGAGCGTTCGGCCGGTAGCGGGCGACCAGCCGGGCAGTGTCCCCGCTTTCGGTGAATGCCACCACGGTGTCGAGGTGGAGGCTGGCCGCAGTGTCGGCGACCGCCCCGGCGATCGCCGCCGGCACCGGGTTGTCACCGACGAGTTCAAAGGCCGGCGCTGCCGGATAGCCCGGGCTCGCCTCAGCCTCGCGACAGATCGCCGACATCACCTCGATCGTCCGCACGGGGTACTTGCCGATGGCGGTCTCGGCGGAAAGCATCACCGCGTCGGTGCCGTCGAGTACCGCGTTGGCGACATCGGTGACCTCGGCGCGGGTGGGGCGCGGAGACGACGTCATCGACTCGAGCATCTCGGTGGCGGTGATCGAAACACCCCCCACGGCATTGGTCCGGGCAATGATCTCCTTCTGGATGCGCGGCAACGGTTCGAAGCCGATCTCCACCCCGAGGTCGCCGCGGGCCACCATCGCTCCGTCGGACGCGACCACGATCTCGTCGAGGTTGGCATAGGCCGCCGCCCTCTCGATCTTGGCGATGACCGGCGTATCGCCAGCGAGGGCCTTCACCTGCCGGATATCGGCACCCGACGTCACGAACGAGGCGGCGAGGAGGTCGACCCCCAGTTCACGGCCGAACGCCAGGTCCACCTCGTCCTTTTCTGTGATCACCGGCAGGCCCGCCCCCGCCCCGGGGAACGCCACCCCTTTGTGGTCCGAGAGCGTGCCGCCTTCGATCACCTCGGCGACGACCCCGGTTTTGTCGACATCGCGCACGTTGAGCACGACCATGCCGTCGGCGAGCAACACCCGCTGGCCCTCCTGGGGGGCAACGGCTGCGAGATGCTGCACCAGGATCGTCCCCTCGGTGCACTCGCCGCCGCCGTCTTCGAGCCGAACCCGGTCCCCCGCGCGCAACTCGATCGAGCCCCCGGGAAAGGTGCCCACCCGCACCCGGGGACCCTGGATGTCCTGCAGCACCGCCACCGTGCGACCGTGCTCCTTGGCGGCCGCCCGCACCGCCGCGAACAGCGACGCGTGCGTTTCGTGGGTGCCGTGGGAGAAGTTGAGACGAGCGACATCCATGCCCGCCGCCACCATGCGCGAGATCACCTCGGGCGACGAACTGGCCGGCCCCAACGTGGCGATGATCTTGGTCTTGCGGGCCATCGGACCAATCTAGGCCGCCAGCACTCCGCCTCCCGCCTCCGGGCGGGCCGCCCGGCCGGCCACGCCTTCGGGATCCGGGCTGGTGGTAACGCCTCGTCCGATATCTACCCTCCCCGCCATGCCCCACCGTCCCCTGGCGATCATTCCGCTCAAGGGTTTCGATCTGGCCAAAGGGCGGCTCGACCTTTCACCGGAGAATCGGTCGTCGCTCACCCAGGCAGTTGCCGAGCACGTGATCACGGCGTGTCGGGACGGAGGGCTGACTCCCCTCGTCGTCACAGGTTCGGAGGGCATGCGCGTCTGGGCGGCTGCGTTCGGGGCGGAAGTGCTGGTCGAGACGCCGGGTAAGGGTCTCGATGCTGCGGCCGCCTACGGAGCCGCCCAGGCCGGAGGCGGCCCGTGGCTCGTCGTTCACGGCGACCTTCCACTTCTCTCGGCAGAGGACATCGCCCACGTCGGTCACCTACTGGCGCAGGGCGGAGTCGTCCTTGCCCCGTCCCGGGATGGTGGCACCAACTTGTTGGGGGCCAACGGCCACTTCGACTTCCGGTACGGGCCGGCATCATTCCACCGACACCTGGCGGTGGCGGCCGGCCGCGAGGTCAAGGTGGTGATCCGCCCCGGCACCGCCCTCGAGATCGACACCCTGTCGGACCTCCACTCGATTGCGCGGCTCCCCTCCGGGGAATGGCTGCGCCGCTTCCTATCCTGAGCGGATGAGCCAGATCGCAGTCTTGGGTGCAGGAATCGTCGGGCGAGCCGCGGCGTGGGACATGGTCCGTCGCGGCCACTCGGTTGTGATCGCCGACGTCGACCGAACCGCCGTCGATCAAGCCGCCACCGTGTCCGGAGCCACCGGATCCAACCTCGATGTGACCGATCCGACGGCACTGAAGGCCTTCCTCGAAGGGGTCGAGCTGGTCGTGTCCGCGGTGCCGTATGCCCTCGGCTTCGAAGTCGCCCGAATCGCGGTCGATTCGGGAACGCACTACCTCGACTTCGGAGGGAACCCGACCATCGTCGGCCGCCAGCTGACGCTCGATGCCGCCGCCCGCCGGGCCGGGGTCGCCGTGGTCCCCGACTGCGGCCTTGCCCCTGGAATGGCCAACGTGCTCGCGGTGGGCGCGGTCGAGGCGCTCGGCGACGGCCCGATCGACGAGGTCCGGCTTCGGGTGGGGGCGCTCCCCGCGGTCCCCACCGGCGCCCTCGGCTACCAGCTGGCATTCAATCCTGCCGGTCTGGTCAACGAGTACGACGAGCCCTGCGAGATCCTCGCCGGCGGCAAGTACGCCACCGTCGAACCCCTCACCGAGACCGAGGATGTTGCCTGGCCGGGCTGGGGGCCGCTCGAGGCGTTTCACACCGCTGGTGGTTCGTCGTCTCTGCCCCGCATGTGGGAAGGACGGGTGACCGAACTCGACTACAAGACGCTCCGCTTCCCCGGCCACGCCCACCCGCTACGGGCGATGCGTGAGATCGGTCTGTTCTCCGAGGAACCCCAGCCGGACTCCGGGATCGCCCCGCGCACCGTGCTGCTCGAGGCGCTCCGTCGACACCTCCCCAGCGGCGCCGACGATGTGGTCCTGGTGCGGGTGTGGGCCACCGCCACCCGGAATGGCGAACGCCGCACCGTGGGGTACCAGGTCGACGACCGCCACGACGGGACCTTCTCCGCGCTGGCCCGCACCACCGCGTTCCCCGCCACTGCCCTCGCTCACCTGCTCCTTACCGGCGAGGTCGACACCCGCGGCGCGGTCACCATGGACGGGGCGGTACCCGCCGACCTGATGATCCGGGAACTGGAGGCGGTGGGAGTGCAGGTCGACTCTTTGACCTGACGCCCTCCCGCCTCCCGCCTCCCGCCTCCCGCCTCCCGCCTCCCGCCTTCCGCAAGAGGTGAGTAGCGGCCAGCGTGGCCGCCCGGTAGCGACTTGCTTTACCATGGTGCCCGTGAAGGCTCCCCACTCGACCCACGATGCAGTTGCGGTGCTCACCGGCGGAACCGGCGGGCTCGGACGGCAGGTGGCACACCGGCTCGCCGCCTCGGGCCACCGGCTGGCGATCACCTATCTCGTCCCGGAGGAAGCCAATGCGGTCGAGGATTTCCTGCGGATGCCGGAGGACCGGCTGCTGCTGAAGCGAGTCGACTGCACCGACTCGGAGAGCGTCAACAGCTTCATCAAAGAGGTGGCGTCGACCTTCGGCCGGATCAACGTGCTCGCCTGTCTCGTCGGCGGGTGGGCCGGAGGCCGCGACGTGGAGGAGACCGACGACGTCCGCTTCGATCGCATGATCGACCTGAACCTCCGCACCTCGTTCAACGCAGTGCGCGCCACCCTCCCGTACTTGCGCGATGCCGACTGGGGGCGAATCCTGATGATCGGAAGCCGATCGGCAGTAGATCCACCCGCCGGTCAGGCCATGTACAACGTGGCCAAGGCCGGGGTCATCGCCTTGGTGCGCACCATCGCCGAGGAGGTGAGCGACTCGGAAGTGACCGCCAACGTGGTGCTCCCCTCCCTCATCGACACGCCCGCCTTTCGCGAGGTGGTGCCGTTCGCCAGCTACGTCGACTGGCCCACCCCCGAGGAGATCGCCGCCGTCATCGAGTTCCTGGTATCGCCCACCTCCGGAGTGATCAACGGAGCGATGGTCCCGGTCTACGGAAAGACGTAAGAAGTCCTCGCTGCGCTCGGCCGGGCGACCTGGCCAGCCGGAGGCTGGCCCAAGGCGCCCGCAGGGCGCCCGGCGATCTGGCAATTGGCGCACCCGACCGCCCTGGCCAGCCGGAGGCTGGCCCAAGGCGCCCGAAGGGCGCCCGGCGATCTGGCGATCTGGTTCCTGACCTCCCTCACCACTACTCGCGTGCAACGCTGGGATGGACCGTGGCGTCTCACCTGTGAGGCGGTGTGACTGACCAAGAGATATATGAGCAGTTCCGAGGTTCTCTCATGCGGTTCGCGGCGTCCCTCGTGGGGCCGAACCACGCGGCCGACCTCGTGTCCGAAGCGGTGGTGGCCACTCTGCAACGACGCACGCTGTCATCGCTCGACAACCCCCGGGCATACCTGATGCAAGCCGTCGTGAATCGCGCCCGATCCCGCGGCCGGCAGTTAGAGCGCGAGCGCCGGGCACTGGCCCGGCACCGCACGCCATCGGTTCCCGATCACGCCGAGGTGATCTCGGATGTCACCCAATTGGTAGCGGGGCTACCCCCGCAGCAACGTGCCGCGATCTTCCTCGTGTATTGGGAGGACATGGAGCCGTCGGAAGCCGCCCGACTGCTCGGGCTGCGCCCGGGCACCATCCGCCGCTACCTGCACCTTGCTCGCAAGCGTCTGGGGAGATTGCTCGATGACTGACGACCGCGCCCGCACCGTGTTTCGCCGCGGACTGGCTCCGCTGCTCGACGGAGTCCCCGAAGGCCCGGAATGGGAGGAGCTCTCGTCCCCGAGGGCGAAGAGAGGAACTCGGGTCGGTCGTTGGATCGCGCCGATGGGCGCCGCGGCGGCGGTGGCGATTTTCGTGGCATTGATGATGTTGGTCGACCGTGGTGGCCCGACACCTTCCGGCCCGGGGTCCGAGGCGTTCGACGCCACGGCTGCCGCCGAAGCCGGGGAAGAGTGGTGGCGGGCCGTCATCGCCGATGACCTCGAGCGAGCAAGGCTCGTCGCCCATCCCGACGGTGACTTCAACTACGTGGGTCTTCGCCAGATCGTGGTCGGCCTGGCGATCGAAACGGTGTCGATCGAACGGCGCGTGTTCGGCACCGACCTGCAGCCACAGCTCTGCTACATGCTCACCGGCACTCACGGTGCCGAGCCGACCGGATCGATGTTGTTTCGCCAGAACGAGGGGCAGTGGCTGCTGTGGGAGGTCCGGACCAACACCGAGGGCTGCTCGACAGGAACCGGGCTCGCCACCACCACCACCGAGCCACCGACAGGACCCTCACGTACGCCGAGCGTCGTCACGGCCTTGCCGGTGACACCGGCCGTTCCGATCCGGGTCCTGGCGGTACGGCCGAACAACCCGAGCCTGGCGGTACTCGACTTCGAGGTGGGCACGATGACCCGCTATCCCCCGGGCGCCCATGCCCTACCCCTCGACGCCGTCGACGGCGCGGTGGCAGCCCCCAACGGAGACCTGATCATCTGGACCCAAGGTGTGGCACGCTTGTTCACCGACACCTTGGCAAGCATCGAGACCGTGCTGGGACCCGTCGACCTTCGGGAGATCAGCGGAATCGCGTCGGCCCTCCGCGTCGTTCCCAGCCCCGACGGTGAGGTGGCATGGCTCGTCCAGCCCGGACTCCCCTCCCTCGACTCGCCTCGACCCGACCGCCCAACCCTCGTCGAGTTGGTCGCCTTGCCGTCTGGTGAGCATCTCGCGTCGTATGAGGTCGACCCGAACGCCTTCCCGATCGGTGCTACCGCGTCGGGCCTCGTCCTCAACACAGAGACCCTGATCGACACCGGGGATGGTTGGATCTCCGAGCCCGCATCCGAGCAGATACTTCACCTCCTTCTGGACGGCACGTTGGTGAACCTCTTTCAAGGCCACGCCATCGCGGTCACGCCGTCGGCGGTCGCGATCCTCAACGGTGAGAGGCTCGTCATCGGCAGCGCCGATGGAGGCGGCAGCCACGACATTCCGAAGCCCGGCCCAGGAGCGTGGGACGCGGTGGGCGGACCCGGCATCCCGAGCGACGCCATGCCGCTTCAGACGGTCTCGCCCGATGGATCGATGCTGCTGGTGGCGCTCATCGAGGCGCCCGATGTGAATGGCACACCGGCGAAGTCGACCCTGTTTGTCGTCGATCTCGAAACGAACGTGACGACAACCATCGATCACTACGAAGGCCCCCCGCCGCTGGCGACCTGGTCGCGCGACGGCCAGTGGATTGTGC
This sequence comes from Acidimicrobiia bacterium, assembly GCA_040882645.1. GTDB lineage: Bacteria > Actinomycetota > Acidimicrobiia > Spongiisociales > UBA11373 > JAUYIV01. The sequence continues at coordinate 3,082 of JBBEAX010000049.1, read as the reverse complement.
TCATCGATAATCGGGACATCGAGTTGATCAGCCGCACAGATCCCCAGAACCGATTCACGCTGCCCAGCGTGGTTCCCGAGGAACACTGGGTGCTGGCCGCGGGGTGACGCGTCGTTGTCTCACCCCTCGGGGGGCCGCCATCGCCAGGCGTCCACCACGGACCCCCAGCAGCAGCCGCCCCACGAGAGCACCTCTTCGCCGGTCCAGACCATCTGGGTCTCGTTCCCGTCGCCTGGTAACGCCACGGACTCCCAACGATCAGTGGCACCGTCATAGATGACGGAGACGACGCGCACCATTTGGTCGGTTGCATAGTCGTAGACGACGGAATCGTCGCCGAGGGGTAACAACAACCGCTCACCCATCTCCAATAGCCCGATATCCCAGATCAGGTGTGAGGAAAAAGGGGGAGCCGCGATCTGCGACCAATCGTCGGTCGCCGGATCATAAGCAAAGGCGGCTTCGCCTCCCCAGACGATCAGGCGACCGCCGGCCACACCGCTCCGCGCGGTGCTTGATCCGGGCTCCATCGTGCCGTAGGAGACTCCCGGCGGATCCGGCAGCAGCCGCCACTCCGACCCGGTCCATTCGGCCACAACGAGCAGTCCAGAGCCGACTGCAAAAAGCCGGCCGTCGATCGCCCGCAGGGCACCCTGCCATCGGTCGGGGCCTCCGAAACCGGGATCGGGAAGGGTGGTCCACGTGCCGATCGCCGGATCGAAGACCCGTATCCCCAGGGGCGCCCAGGTGGCCACGACCTCTCCGGTCCAGACGGTTAGGCCTGGCGACTTCGGTCCGTACTGCGGGCCATCGCCGAGACGCGTCCACTCATCCGAGTCGGGGTCGTAAGCGAGCGTGGCCTGGCGAGAGATCAAGATCATGCAATCGTCCGCCCACACGACGGCCGTCAGGTCTGGTCCCTGGAGTGGAGGTGCCGGGAGCACCCTCCATTCGGACGTCACCGGATCGAAAGCCGCCCCTCCCGTCAGGGGCGTTTCTTGGTAACTGGCGCTACTTCGACCCCCCCATACGATCATCTCCCGACCCGTCCAGATGACATGAGGCTCGGACCGAAACCCGAGAGGACCAGGGTCCAGGTAGAACCCGTCCGCCGCGGGCCGAGAAACATCCCAGGTCTCGATCGACACGACGTGGCCCTCGCCGGGCATCGCTTGGGTTGCCCGGCGAGCCATCACCTGGATGCCGCGAGTGGGTCCGCAGTTCAAGGCCGAAGGGCCGCAGCCGCGCCTGACGACGAACTCACCGGTCGAGACTTCCATCGGTACCAGACCTTCGGTGTCGCTTGCCCAGCGAAACGGCGGGGCGAGGGTGAGCACCGGCACATCGACCCGCCGAGTGCCCGGGACTTCGCGCGAGACGCGGGGTGTCGGCGAAACCTCTATGCCGGCCAGAAGCATCGCCGACGCCTCGTCGCCGACCAGGGTCATCGCTGAGTCGAGAATGTCGACCCGCACCGTCCAGTCACCGGCAGGCAGGAGCACGAAACCCCGGCCGTAGTCCCTGAACTCGGTGGGAAGATATAGGTACTCGACGACCCCGAACACCACGGTCGACTCGGCGCCGGGTGGGGGTTCCTCCAGGTCGATCATGATCGTGGCCGAGGCGCCTTCGATGGGTCCGATCGGTTCGGAATCCGAGTTCAGATGGAACTCCGTGCCATCCGGCAGCACACCAGCCCGGTAGAACGGAGGACCGGGGGGTGGCGCGGTGGTGGTCGGCGCCGCGGTCACGGTCGTGAGGGGGCCCGTCGTGGAGCTCGACGCCGCCTCGGGACCCTGCATCGCCGGCGCGCGCCACAGCACGATCAGCGCCGCGGCTCCGAAAATCGGGATTGCCACAGCCAGCAAGGTGCGGATGCGGGGAGAAGGAACCGGCGGCGCGCCCGGAACCCAGGCCCCGGAATCCGGGCCGTCTCGCAACCTGCCCCCTCTGACGCGGCGTCGAGCCACCAGAGGAGCGTACGCCGAGCCCCTGGTTACGGAGCGCCAGGTGGTGCCATTCCCGAATTGAGGTCAACCGGACCGCAGCAAGGGGGTATATCTTCTGCCGTGAATCAGATATATTGCCGACATGACCAAGCGACTCGTCGAAATCGATGACGAACTCCTCGACCGGGCCCGGGCGGCCGCCGGAACGGACACCATCAAGGCGACGGTCGAGACCGCGCTGCGACGTCTGGCAGACCACGACACGGCGCTACGCCACGTAGCCCGCCTGCGAACGAAGGGCGCCCTCGACCTGACGCACCTCGATGAGGCTCGCCGCCCCCGAACCGGTTCCAATGGCTGACGCTCGCTACCTGGTGGACACCTCGGTTCTGGGCCGTGCCCACCAAGAACGGGTCGGGGATCGGCTCGAAGAACTGGCCCGCAACGGCGCCATGTGGACCTGCGGGATGGTCGATCTCGAGGTCGTCTACGGGTCGAGAGCGCGCGCTGTGGGGAGCACCATCGAAGAACGCGCCGCACTGCCGGTGGCGCAAATCGATCAATCGGTAATGGACCGGGCCATCACGGTCGCAGGGCTTCTTGCCCGGTCAGGCCGGCACCGCGGGGCAAAGCCCGTCGATCTGGTGATCGCCGCCGCGGCCGAAGCGGCCGGCCTCACCGTGCTTCATTACGACAGCGATTACGACCGCATCGCAGCGGTCACCCACCAGTTAGTCGAGTGGGTTGCACCGCCTGGGAGCCTGGACTCATAACTCCGAAGGGGCTCGATCTCACAGGCTGGAGGGCCAGCTCCGTCGCAACGCCCACAACGATTCAGGCGGCGTCTCGGAGGTAGGAGGAGTGTGTCGCAGGAACACGTGGCTCTACCCAGACGAGGCGGGCGGGCTCCAGCTTCCGGCTTCGCTTCTCGAGGCGTCCGCGCCAGCGCCGGACCGGTTCTTCGACGAGGTACCAGGAGGCGGCGGCGGCGGCGACCGTGAACACCAAGGCGGTCCGGCGATTGGTCGGCGGCATTACACGTGCCTTCCGGCTGTGCCAACATCGTGAGATGAACGAAGATGACCGCTCCCTTCGGAACACCACCTACGGATTGTTCGTCGAGCTCGGCAGGG
>JBBEAX010000048.1:0-3863 GCA_040882645.1 Acidimicrobiia bacterium | reverse complement strand
CCCCCCCCCGGGGGAGGGGGCCGTGCGGCGGCCCGGCGACCGTCGGCGCGCGAGACCGCCACACGGCCCCTCCGACTCGCTTCGCTCGCCACCTCCCCCTGCGGGGGAGGAAACGGGGCCCACCGCCGCACGGGGTGCGATCATCTGGGGGTGAGTGAGTTCGATTATTCGCGGGCGGCTGTCTCCGAGCGGGGGTTGGTGGGTGTTGCATCCGAGCACCTCACCGGAGAAGTGGCGATCCATCTGCCGTTCGAATCGCTGGGTGCCTTCAAGACCGCGTTGAAGCGATTCTTCTCGAATGCACCTTGGACCGATGAGGACGCCACGGGTCTATCCGAGCTGGTCATGCCCCATCTCGACCCGGGATGGTGGGAGCACGAACTCGGTGAGGAGCTCACCCTGCGTCACGGGATTCGGGAAGGCCGCTACCTGGTCGAGGTGACCGGCGCCACCGGCACCTCTACCTCGATCTTCGACCGAGCATTCGCCGGGCCGGTGATACCAGAGCAGACCCCTCACCCGCGCAAGGTGATGTTCCATGTCGGCGGGGATCCCGCCCCGGGCGTATGGCACCGCCGGGGGGAGGAAGTCGATGACCCCCGGGCAGCCGCGCTCTTGGAGGACCCCGAAGTGACCGACGTGATGGTGGCCGGCGACTTCGTCACCATTGGCCTGTCGGCCGGAGCCTCGTGGGAGGACCGCCTCGAGGACCTCCTGGCCACGGTGACCGACCTGTTCTGGGCGGGACAGTCCACTACCCCCCCGGCGCGCACCCGGGACGAGTTGTTGGACGAGGCGGGACAGCTCAAATCGAGCCGACCGGAGCATCTGCACCTGATGGACCCCGATTCGCCGGAGCAGCGCAAAACCCTGATCGAGGCGCTGGGATCCACCGATCCCCGGACCCGGCGGGCAGCAGTGGTGACCCTGGCATTGTCTGGAGAGCAGCCAGTGGCCCAGGCGGCAGTGGTCACCGGCTTCGCCGACCGGTCGCTGATGGTCCGGCGCGCGGCGGTCGATGCCGCGGCCGACCTCGAGGACGAGGCCTTCCGAGCACTCTTCGAGGAGGCACTATTCGACTCCGACCCATGGATCAGATGGCGGGCGGTGCGGGCGATCGGGGTGATTGGTGTCGACCCGAGCGTCGAGGGTCTGGTGCTGGCGGCCGTCGACGAGGACTTCCGCGTTCGATTCGAGGCAGCGGCGACTCTCCAGGGGAGCCGTACGTGAGCTTCCCGTTCGGGACCGCGCTAAACGTGTTGACGGTAGTCGTCGGGACGGTCATCGGCGCGATGGCGGGTACCCGTATCCCGGTCCGCATGCGGGAAACCGTGTTGATCACCCTCGGCCTGCTGACCGCGGCGATTGGGGTCCGCGAGTTGCTGCCCACGGAGGAGTTCCCACTCGTGCTCGGAGCGGTGCTGCTCGGTGCCGTCATCGGCGAGTTTCTCCGGATCGAGGCGGGCCTCCACTTCCTCGGTGATGCGCTGCAGCGGCGCTTCGGTGGTGGCGACCTGCCGCTCGAGATCGCCGTGCCCGAAACCACGGTGCCTGCCCCGCACCGGGCTCGGTTCAGCGAGGGCTTCGTGATCGCCTCGCTCGTGTTCTGCGTAGGGCCACTGACCATCGTCGGATCGATCCAGGACGGTCTGGGCGACCACGAACTGCTGATTGTCAAGGCGGGGCTCGACGGGTTCGCCGCTATCGCCTTCGCTGCCGTGTACGGGTGGGGGGTGATCCTCTCGGCGGTCACCGTGGTGGTGATTCAGGGTGGGATCGCACTGGCCTCGGGCTCGCTCGAGAGCCTGTTCACCGACCCGATGCTCGATGCCCTCGGAGCCGCCGGCGGGGTGCTCCTCCTCGGGATCGCGCTGCGCCTGCTGGATCTCCGCCAGGTGCGAGTGGCGAACATGCTGCCAGCCATTGTGCTGGCTCCGCTGTTTGTGAAGTGGTGGGGTTGAGACAGCCCCAGCCCCAGCCAGACCGAGACAGCCAGCCGCCGCCCGGCTGACCCAAGGCGGCGAGCAGCCGCCCGGCGATCGGGTCAGCCCAAGGCCGATCGCCCGCCCGGCCAGCCCAAGGCGGCCAAAGGCCGCCCGCTGGCCCAAGGCGGCCGAAGGCCGCCCGCCTATCCGCCGAAGAAACCGGGCAACACCGCTTCGCGGCCAAGGGCGAAGAGAGCGCCGACCACGATCGATACGACCGCGGTGATCGAGCCGAGCCCGATCTGGAAGCGCCGCCGCTGCTCCGGCGACCGAAAGCCGTACGACGACGCCACCGCGATGAGCGTGTTGGTGATGAAGAGGCCGACCAGGAAGGCCACTAGCACCGCGAGTCCGGCGCCGCTGCCACCGGCCTGAGCCGCTGCCAGGAAGATCACGACTTGCGTGGGGGTCTCCGCCCCGACCCCGTGAAGCATGCCGATCCCGAACGACACGCGACCGCCGTACTCGTCGGCGAGCTCGTCAGGGGGATGCACATGAGCGTGACTGTGCACGAGGGCATCCTCGACTGCGCCGCCCGTGTCGGCGGCCTGGTGGTGCACATCGAGGGCGGCATGCGGGTGCTCGTGCTCGACCGGCCGGCGAGACGGGAAGCGAGCGACCAGTCGACGGACGCCGCGGATGATCAGCATCCAGCGGCTCTGCATCCGAAACCCTTCACGGTGCACGATCAGGGAGTACGCAACGTATCCCCCGAGGACGATGAGGGTCCAGCCGACGATTCTGCCGAACAGAGCGTCGATGGACTCGGGGAGGCTCCGCCCAACCACGATCGCAACCGCCCCGATGACGAGCACGACGATCCCGTGGCCAAGCGCGTAGATGGTGCCCAGCATCAGGCCTCGCCGCGGGGTGTCCTGGGTCGCCGCCAGGTCGGTGATGGCGGCGATGTGATCCCAGTCGACGCCGTGGCGCATACCGAGCAGCAACGCGCTCAGCAACAGGCCGATGCCGAGGCCCGTGGAGGCAATAAGTAGGTGGTCAACCACGGCGGGGAGAATAGGTCGGCCGCCGACGGGGGCCTCCGCAATTCGCAATGGGTCGGCCACCTTCGGTGGCCTCCCGCAATTCGCAATACGCAATTCGCGATTAGAAGGAAGTCAGCCGCTCGAGGCGGCCTCTGCGATTGGCGATTGGCAGGAAAGGTCAGCGCAGCAACGAGCGCCTGCCGCGTTCTGTCGAATTGCGAATTGCGAGGATTGCGGGGCGGCCCCTGGCCGCCTTAGCCAGCCTTCGGCTGGCCAATTGCGGGCCGAGCGAAGCGAGGCCTACCTGAACCGCTCCAGCAGTCCCCTCACGATGAACGCGGTCGCCCCCCAGAGGGTGCCTTCGGGGAACTCGTAGAACCACATGTTGCGGCCGCCCCAGACGCTCCGCCGCCAGTCGCCGTCGGCGAGCAACTGATCGATGGAGGGCTCGATGATGGCGGCCACCTCTTCCGGCTGGGGTACCAGAATCTTGGGACGCTGCACCCGGGCGACCACCGGGGAGATCTGCATCGTCACCGACCGGGTGTGCACCGGTTCGAGCCCGCCGAGTACCTCCACTCCCTCCGGGGGAAGGCCAACCTCCTCCCATGCCTCCCGCAATGCGGTGTGCACCGGCCCGTCGTCGGTCGGTTCGATCATCCCCCCGGGAAAGACCACATCACCCGGATGGCTCCGCATCGTGTCGGGACGCCGGGTCATGATCAACCGCAGCACCCCGTGCTGCTCATAGAACGGAATGAGAACAGCCGCCCTGATCGCCTCCCCGGTGACCACCGGCGGAAGCGCCTCGAGCGGAGACCAGAGGTTGGACGACACGGACGACATGGACCAATGGTAAGAGGGGGGCGAAAAGCAGTAAGGCGAAAGGCGA
>JBBEAX010000047.1:87398-109990 GCA_040882645.1 Acidimicrobiia bacterium | reverse complement strand
CAGGGGGAGGTGGCGAGCGAAGCGAGACGGAGGGGCCGTGCGGCGGTCTCACGCGCCGCCCGCGCCCGGCCGCCGCACGGCCCCCTCCCCTTGGTCGCTCCGCTCCCTCGGTACTCCCCCCTCCGGGTGATCTCTCGCGGTTGTTGGCCGACGGTTTGGTGGTGACGCGCCAGCGGCGCATCCTTTCGGGTGTTACTAGGCCCGAAGGGAGCGCCGCTGTGCGTATGGAACAGGTTATTGCCCAGCATCCTCGCGCAAACCAACACCTGCGGGGGGAGAAATAGAACCGCGCCCGGCCGCCGCACAACCCCCTCCCCTCGGTTCCCGTTTCCTCCCCCGCAGGGGGAGGTGGCGAGCGAAGCGAGACGGAGGGGCCGTGCGGCGGTCTCACGCGCCGCCCGCGCCCGGCCGCCGCACGGCCCCCTCCCCTTGGTCGCTCCGCTCCCTCGGTACTCCCCCCTGCGGGGGGAGAGACGCGTCGGGCCGCCGCACAGCCCCCTCCCCAAGGAACCCGGAGGGTCCCCGTACTCCCCCCTGCGGGGGGAGAAACTGTTTCCGGAGTCGTCGTATCCTCTGCTCCCATGCCTCCTCCGCGGCCTTCCTCCCGCGCCCGCCAACCGAAGCCCTTCGTCGCCGCTCTTCTGTCGGCGCTGATCCCGGGAGTGGGCCAGATCTACGCCGGGCGGGCACGACGGGGCAAGTTGTTCCTCGCGATCACCGCCGTCTTCGTGATCCCCGCCGTGTTCCTGTTCGTGATGATCTTCTATGTCAGCGGCATCGGCCTGGCGGTGACGCTCTCGCGGCCCTTCTTCAGCAACCCCGACCTGCTCGGAGTCCTGCTCTTCGTCAACGCGCTGCTTCTCGTGTTCCGGGCGGTGGCCGTGGTGGACGCGTTCCTCGTTGCCCGCGACCCCGACGCTTCCATGGGCCGCGAGCAGGGAACGGCCGCGGCGGTGGTGTTGGGGCTCCTCGCCATCCTGGTGATCACCGCCGTGCCCCACGGTTGGGTCGGGCAGCGCAACCTGCTGCTCTACGACGTGATGACCCACGACTTCGTCTCCGACCCCGGTCAGGTGACGACCACGACGGCAGCCCCCGACGGCTCCGGGAGCACTGTGCCGGCGACGACCACCAGTGCCCCATCGACCGCCTTCCCGTCGGAGGGCCGGGTGAATCTCCTGCTGATGGGAGGCGACGCCGGAGTGGGCCGCACGGGCATCCGCACCGACACGATGATCATCGTGTCGATCGACCCGGACACCGGCTGGACCGCCATGTTCGGCATCCCGCGGAATCTGCGGCGGATCCCGGTGCCTGAGGATCATCCAATCGCCTCCTACACCGGCGGGGCGGGGACCGGCTCATCATCGACGACGGGATCGACCGTTCCGTGGAGCAACTGCCCGGGGTGCTTCCCGGCGCTCGCCTGGGATATCTACGCATTCGGCCTGGAGCATCCCGAACTGTTCACCGGGCCCAACTCGGGCGGCACCTCGGCCAAGACCCTCCTCGGTCACCTGCTCGGGATCGACATCCACTACTTCGCCATCGTCGATCTCAACGGGTTCGTCGAAATCGTCGATGCGATCGGGGGTATCGACATCACGGTGCCCACCGCCCTGTTCGACCCGGCGTACCCGAACGAGGACGGGACCACCGAAGAGAGAACGCTGGCGGCGGGAGACCACCACCTCAACGGTCACGACGCGTTGTTCTACGCCCGTTCCCGGCAGCAGTCCGATGACTTCAACCGGATGAACCGCCAGCGGTGCGTCCTCGAGGCGATGGCCGCAGGGGCCGACCCCGTAGAGCTCCTGCGGGGACTGCCCGACATCGTCCCCGCCATCGAGGCGAGCGTGCGCACCGACATCGCCGTCTCATCGATCCCCGATTTCCTCGACCTGCTCTCCAAGGTGAACACCGAGGAGATCGTGTCGATCCGCTTCATGCCCAATGCGCCGGAGTTCGATGGGACACCCACCTCTTACATCGCCGACTTCACCGACGACGGGTTCCCGATCCCCGACCGCGACTTCATCGCCGAGACGGTGGCGACCGCCCTCTCCCTGCCCCCACTCGAGGCGATCGAAGTGCTCAACCTGCAGCCCCTCGAGGACGTATGTGGATAGCCGGCTCCGGCTCCGGCTCCAGCCAGACAGATCCGCCTAAGTCTCGATCCTTGACAGGCGCCACCAGGCGATCAGTGCCATCGCGGCTAGAGCGACGAGTCCTGCGATTAGCCAGGGGCCTTCGATGGCGGCGAGCGAACCTACCGCGGCGGCGAGCACGCTGGCCGACCAGAGGATGGCGACCGCCATCCGCACTCCGAATCCGCTTCGGACGAGGCGGTGGGCGGTGTGGTCGGAGCCCCCTACGGAGACCGGCCTGCCGTGGCGCAGGCGATCGACGGTGACGAAGGCCGTATCGAAGAGCGGTACCGCCAGCAGGGCGACCGGCACCGCGATCACCGCGAGCAGGCCCGCCGGCCCGTCGGCGCCGGCTCGTCCCGCGTCGAGGACCGCCAGGCCCGCGATCGCCGCCCCGAGAAAGTGCGACCCCGCATCGCCCATGAACACCCGGGCCGGGGGCAGGTTCAGGGCGAGGAACCCGGCGATCGCCCCTCCCAGCACCGCGGCGAGAACCACCGGGCCGGAACCGACCGCCCACCAGATCCACAGAGCTCCCACGGCGACGAGAGCCATCCCGCCGGCGGCGGAATCCATATTGTCGACGAGGTTGACCGCGTTCATGGCGACCACGACCCACAGCACCGTGGCGGCACCGGAAACCAGATCGCCCCCGGGGAGATCGAGCGTCAACCCGAAACCGACGAGGGCGATGCCTGCCACCGCCTGACCCGCCAGCTTGGCGATCGGGGCAAGCGGCCTGAGGTCGTCCCACAATCCGAAGGCGAGCCCGACGAACGCCGCAGCCGCCACCGCTCCGGCGCCGGGGATGTCGCCTCCCCAGATCAGCAGGGCGATGCCGAACCCGGCGCCCATTGCGATCCCCCCTGCCAGTGGGACCGCTTCCATCCGCCAGCGAGGCAGCGCCGAACCGCGGGTGACGGCGGCGCTCAGCGCAGGGAGTCGTACGAAGGCGGCACAAACGGCGAATGAGACCGCGAACGCGACGAGTGCGGCAGCCATCGCCTAGATGAATTCGGGGTTCTGGCGACCGTGCTCGGCGACCCGGTCGATGATCTCCTCGAGGTCCACCTGCGGCTCGAAACCGGTGACCCGGCGGAGCTTCGAGATGTCGGGCACCCGGCGTTGCATGTCCTCGAAGCCGGGGGCGTAAGCCTCGTCGTAAGGGATGGTGACTATCTCCGAGGCCGAACCGGTCCGCTCCCGCACCAGCTTCGCCAGGTCCATGATCGTGATCTCGCGGCCCCCGCCGATGTTGAAGACCTCGCCGAATGCTTCGGGCCGGGTCGGCAGATCGAGGAGCGCCCTCACCGCGTCTCCGACATAGGTGAATGCCCGGCTCTGGGTCCCGTCCCCGTAGACCGTGATCGCCTCACCCCGCAGGGCCTGGCGCACGAACGTCGGGATCACCATTCCGTAGCGACCCGTCTGGCGCGGACCCACGGTGTTGAACAAGCGGGCGATCACGACGGGAAGGCCGTCACGCCGGTGATAGGCCACCGCGAGGAACTCATCGATCGCCTTCGAAGCGGCATAGGCCCAACGCGAGTTGGTGGTGGGTCCGAGCACCATGTCGTGCTCCTCGGCATATGGCACCCGCTCGGACTTGCCGTACACCTCGGACGTCGATGCAATGACCACCGGTCGCCGCCACTTGTTGGCCAGCCGCAGGACCACCTCGGTTCCCCGAATGTTGGTCTCGATGGTGTGGACGGGGTCGTCGACGATGAGCTTCACCCCAACGGCTGCTGCCAGGTGGTAGACGACGTCGGCCTGGCGTACGAGCCCCTCGAGGGTCTGGTCGTCCTCGACGCCGGCCACCACCAGCTCGAACGCCGGGCCCGCGGAGAGATGGGCGACATTGCGGAAGGAACCGGTGGAGAGATCGTCCACCGCCACCACCCGGTCGCCGGCCGCCACCACCGCCTCGGCGAGGTGGGACCCGATGAACCCCGCGCCACCCGTCACCAGGATCGTTCGCATGATCGAACCCTAACTATTGCCCACGGCGGCTTGGCGGCGGCCGGCCGCAGCGGCGCAGATCGCGATCAGGGCGCCGGTCTCGCCGGCGACGAAGGCCACCGACACCCGCAGCCCCGGGTCTCCGATCGACGGAATCAGCGCAGCGATCGCGACGGCGAACCCAAGGACCCAGGCGACGGCGAGAAGCATGGTCCGTCCCCGGGCGACCAGCACCTGGCCGGCGAACAGCGAGGCGGCGGCAATGATCATGCCGGCCGCGGCGAGGGCCGCCACTTCCCAGGCGGGCTCGAACTCGGCGCCGAACAGAGCCCTCACCACAGCCGGCCCGAGGAGTCCGCCACCAACGGCTGCGATCGGCGCCAGGGCGAGTCCGGCGAGCCCGAAACGCAGCGCCCACTTTCTCAGGTCGTCGTCGCGGCCCACCCGCGCCAGCCCGGTGAGCGGAGGGAGCAACCGGGCCAGCATGTTCTGGGTCATCACGATCGGCGCGCGGAACAGTTGGAAGGTCACAAAGACCACGCTCATCACCCCGGGCTCGTCGGTGAGGATGCCGACCGCCATCGGGGCGAGCAGCAGCAGCACTTGCGAGGCCGCGCTGGCCAGTACGAATCCGGTGAGGAAGCGACCGCCGGCTTCCGGGTCGCGCACCCGATCCTTGGGGCGATCGCTGCGGAATGGCCGCCACAGGACGACGATCAGCGGCGCCAGTGCCAGCGCCCATCCGATGCTCAAACCGTTCGAGGCGATCCGCAGGAAGATGAGGGCGAGCACCACACGGAAAAGGGCCACCACCCCGCTGACGAGGCCGTACCCGCGGAACCGCCGCATGCCGGCGAGGTGCCCGCGGCCCAGGGCCATCAGCGCGTTGCCTCCCACGGTCACCAGACCGATCAATGCATAGGTGACCTCGCCGTCAAAGAACTGATCGCGGGCGAAGTAAGTGAATGCCGTGGCCCCGATCGCCCCCGCAGCGACGACCCATGCGACGGCGCGAGCGCCACCCGACCTGTCGAGGGTCACCCGCCTGATTTCGAACTGTTCGATAGGAAGGAGCAGCACGGTAAACACCAGGAAGTGCACCGTGAGCAAAGCGGTGATCGGGTCGAAATCGGCGGCGCCGAGCGCCCGTCCCCCCACCACCTGAAACACGTACGCGCCGAGCGAGGCCACGACCGTGCCCGCGAGGATGTACGGGGTTCCGTCGGTGGCGTATCGCTTCAGATCGCTGCGAACCGAGTCCGGGATCATTCGGCGCCCGACTGTACAGCCGGAGCGACGGATCTCAGGTCGACGCCAACTCCCGACACTCGATGGCCCGGCGGACGTCGTCGTCGGCCTCGATCAGCAGGCGCTGCAGCATCGGGCGTATCTCGCCACCCTCGAGGACCCCCGCTACCCGCGCCCTGATCGTCTCATCGACCACATGACGGGGAAAGAGGGATTGGAAGTAGGCCTTGGCGGCTTCGGCTTCGCGCTCCTCGAACACCCCGGTCAGCCCCTCAAAGAATGGGGCGAGGAAGGGCTCGAGCAAGTCGGCCTGGCTGCGCTGCCAGAAGCCTCCGGCGGCAGCGATGGCGATTCGCAGCGAGGGATACCCATCGGCGTGGAGGCGCTCCCAGGCCTCCTTCTTGGCCATCGGGTCGGGGCGGGCCACCGTCGCAGTCGTCATGGCACGGTCGCCGCGGTCCGACTTGTCGCGTTCGCGCTCCGTCGCCAGCCGCTCGTCCGCCCCTTCGATACCGAGCGCGGCCCAGCGGATTGCCACGCTCCACCGCATGTCCTGGTCGACGGTCAGCCCCGGCGGGGGATCGTCCACCAAGGCGGCGGCCTTCTTGGCGTCCGCCGGCGACAAGGCCAGGCCGATGAGGGCTCGCGCCCAGAGAACCCGGTGGTCGCCGGGGGGAGCCTTGCTGATCGCGGCGAGTGCGCCGTCGACGAACCGGGTCGCCTCGGCGTCGATCCGGTCCTCGGGGATGTACCTGGTAACCGTCGCCCCCACCGTGGCAGTAACCATGTGGATGATCGGCAGCGACTGTTCGCTGAGCAGATGCCGGGCCACCAGGTCGAGGTAGGTGGTCGATTTGAGGGTTCGATCGCGCACCATCTCCCACAACGCCTCCCACACCAGCTGGCGGAGCAGCGGGTCGCCGAGGCCACCGAGGTTCTCGTGGGCATAAGCGATGGAGGCCTCGTCGAGAGCTACTTTGGCGTACCCGTGGTCACCGTGATTGGGGAACACGAAGGCGGGAGCGGGCAACCCCTCGGCCCCGGCCACCGGAGCGGATAGGTCGTCGATCACGCCCGGCACCACCGACAACTTCCCGGATGGGTCGATGAGGGCTACCTCGACGTGGTGGGGTCGCAGTACCGGATGGTCCTCGAGAGCGGTTTGGCGGAGCTCCAGGTCGGTCACCTTGCCTTCGGCCGTCTTGTAGGAGGCGGCGATCGTGTTCAGCGAGGCAGTGCGCAGCCACCGGGCGGACCAGGAGACGAGGTCGGTGCCGCTTCCCTCCTGGAGAGCGGCCAGGAAATCGGCGAGGTTCGCATTTCCGAACCGGTGGCGCCGGAAATAGGTGCGAAGGCCGTCGCGGAATGCATCCTCTCCGATCGCGTGCACCAGCTGCTTGAGCACCGAAGCACCCTTGCCGTAAGAGATGCCGTCGAAGTTGAGGAACACCTCGTCGGTCGAGGGAACCTCGTCGGCGATCGGATGGGTGGTGGGCTGCTGATCCTCCCGGTACGCCCAGAGCTTCATCCGGAAGTTGAAGTCCTGCCAGATCCCCGGCCAATCGCCCATGGCGGACAAGGCGAGATATCCGGCATACGAGGCGAACGACTCGTTCAACCACAGGTCGTTCCACCACTTCATGGTCACCAGATCGCCGAACCACATGTGGGCGAGCTCGTGAGTGAAGTACTCGGCCCGACGCAACAGTTGATCCTCGGTCGGGGGATCACGGAAGATGACCGTGTCGGTGTAGGTGACGTTGGCGACGTTCTCCATCCCGCCCCAGTTGAACTCCGGCACGAATACCTGGTCGTACTTCCCGAAGGGATACGGCTCCGAGAAGAGCTCCCCGAAGTAGTCAATGCTCCGCTTGGTCAGCTCGAACAGCGGACCCGAGTCGAGATGAGGCATCAGCGACTCGCGGGCGTAGAGGCCGAGGGCGATGCCGTTGTGCTCGTCGTGAACCGAGGCGTAAGCCCCGGCGACCACCGAGAGAAGGTACGTGGAGAACGGCACGGTGGTGTCGAACACCCGGCGAGACCGCCCGTCGGCGGTGTCCTCACGCGAGACCTCCCGGCCGGCGGTGACCACCGCCCACTCGCGGGGCGCGTCGACGGTCAACGAGTAGGTCGCCTTGATGTCAGGCTGGTCGAAGCAGGGCATGAGTCGATGGGCCGAGTACGGCTCGAACTGGGTGTAGAGGTACTCCGAGCCGTCTTCCGGGTCGACGAACTGGTGGAACCCCTCGCCGGTGTGGTCGTACGCCCGCTCGTAGGCCACCCGCACCTCGTTCTTTTCCTTGAGGGCCGCAGCAGGCAGGTCGATACGGAAGCCGTCCCAGTTGGGGTCGACCTCGGCGCCGTTGATCTCGAATCGCTGGATCGTTCCCCCCAGCCACTCGAGGAAGGTGTCGCCACCCCGGTGTTTGAACGAAATCGTGACATCCCCCCGGAAGGTCTTGGCGCCCGCCTCGAGGTCGAGGTCGAGCACATAGGCAACATCCGAGACCCGCTCGGAGCGCGTCACCGCCTCGTCGAGAGTCAGACGATCCCGCTGTTCGGTCATTCTCAATCTCCCTTCCGATCAGTTTCTAGTCGATCTGGGGACGACGCCTTCCGCCTTCCGCCTTCAGCCTTCCGCAAGAGGGTCGGAGACAGCGCGGGCACTCGGAACGCGTTCCTGCCGATGGCGGATGGCGGATGGCAGACGGCCTTCTTAAACCCTCTCGAATGAATCGCGCAGGATCCACTCGACGGTCTCGGGGAGGCCTTCTTCGAGAGTACGGGGATCGAATCCGAGTTCGGCGCGGGCCTTGGCGTCGGTGCCGAGGTAGGTGACGCCGGCGGACACCCGCAGCCGCTCCACGGTGGGGCGCAGTGATCGCAGCACCGTCGCCAGACCACCCAGCACCACCGCCGGTGGGTGGACCGCCCACCGGGGCAACGGCAGGGGCGGATAGGCCTTTCCCGCCAACTCTCCCGCCGCAGCGAGCACCGAGCGCACGCTGTGGGGCTGTCCCCCAACGATGTAGGTCTCACCGATGCGCCCGAACTCCATGGCGAGGACGTGGGCTTGGGCAACGTCTTCGACGTGTGCCCAGCAGTACGCCGTGGTGTCTGACACGAATCGAACCCGGCCTCGCAGGTACCTAGCGAGGAGACCGGCCATCCCGCTGGCGTCGCCCGCCCCATAAGTGGCCCCTGGCATGACGATGACGCCCGGAAGACCGGCGGCCATCATCGGGGCGGCGACTTCATAGTGAGCCCGCCACCGAAGCGCGTCGTAGCGGGTGAGGTGCTTGCCGGTGAATCGGTATGACTCGTCGGGCAACTCGCCGTGGGTGTCCGAGAACACCGCCAGGGTGCTGGTATGAACCACCCGGGGCACCCTCAACTCCTTGACCAGTTCGAATACGTTGCGAGTGCCCTGGACGTTGACGGCCTCGGCCAGGCGGCGATCGCCGATGGCGACCCGGTGCCCGGCCACGTGGAAGACGCCGTCGACGCCCCGAACGGCCGGACGCAAACCTTCCTTGTCGACCACCGACCCGAGGAAAGGCCGGACTCCGGCCGCCACCATCTCGACGCCCTCCTCCCGGCTGCGTACCAGCGTCGTCACCTGATGACCGCCGGAGAGCAGATATCCGGCGATGTATGCGCCAAGGAACCCGGAGGCATCGGTGAGGAGGTAGTGCATGAGGAGAGGGTAGGAAAAGACGTGATGCGCAATGCGCAATGCGCGACGCGCTGAGGGCGTGGCCGGCCGAAGGCCGGCCCAAGGCGGCTCAAGGCGGCCGTAGGCCGCCCGGCCGCCCGGAGGCGGGAGGCCTAACCGAGGCCCAGCAGCGCCGGATCGAGCGCGTCCACTACTTCCGCTCCCGAGGCGACCAAGGCCTCCCGATCTGACATTGGTCTGACGATGGCGATCGTGCGCATGCCGGCGGCGACCGCTGCCTCCGCGCCGGGGCCGCTGTCTTCGATCGCCACACAATCGGTGGGCTCCACTCCGAGGCCGCGGGCGGCGGTGAGGTAGCAATCCGGCGCCGGCTTTCCGCGGGCCACGTCGTCGCCGGACACCGAGACGGCGAAGCGTCCTTCGAGCCCGGCCGCGCGGAGGGTGAGAGCGAGCCGGCCGCGGGGGCTGGCCGACGCCACCGCGACCGGAAGCCCCGCCGCCTCGCACGCCTCCAATGTGGCGATCCCGTCGGGGAACACGCTCAGACCGCCATCGAACGACCTGCCCAGCGCCGTCAATAGCAGCGGCCACACATCCGGCTTGGGTGGCAAAGGGGCGATCGCGGTGAGGTAGTCGTGGGTCGGCGAGAACCCGAACCCGGTGCAGGCCTCGATCTCGGGAACGCCCGCCGGGTGGTCGAGGGTGGCAAGCACGTCGATCCAGGCAGCCACCGAATGAGGCTCGGAGTCGACGAGCACCCCGTCGCAGTCGAAGATCACCGCCGCCGGGCGGTTCAAAGCCCGACCCGCTCCCGAATCAGCCGGTCGACGAGGCGAGGATCGGCCTTGCCCCCGGTGGCCTTCATCACCTGGCCGACGAGGAATCCCACGAGGCGCTCCTCTCCCCCCCGGATCCTGCCCACCTCGTCCGGGTGCGCCGTGAGCACGGAGTCGACCTCAGGCCCCAGCGCCGACTCGTCCGAGACCTGGAGCAGATCGCGGGTCGTGGCGATCTTCCGAGGTGAGCCTTCTCCCGCCAGCACCCCGATCAGGACCTCCTTCGCGGCAGTCGCCGAGAGATCGCCACCGCCGACCATTCCGATCAATTCGGCGAGGCTCGCCCCGTCGAGCAAGATGTCAGCCGGCGCGGCCCCGGTGCGATTCAGGTGAGCGGCGACTTCTCCGGTGAGCCAGTTGGCGGCTGCCCGCGGGTCGCCGCCCGCGGCGACCGTGGCGTCGAACAGGTTGGCGAGGTCGCCGGCGACGAGCGTCGCCGCCGCAGTCGGTTCGATCCCCATCGTGACGTAGCGCGCCCTCCGCAGGGCCGGAAGCTCAGGTAGCCCGGCTCGAATGCGCTCGACGACCTCGGGATTGGTCTGGAGCGGGACGAGGTCGGGCTCGGCGAAGTAGCGGTAGTCACTCGACTCCTCTTTGCTGCGCCCCGGCTGGGTACGGCCCGCCTCCTCGTCCCAATGGCGGGTCTCCTGGGCGATCAATTCACCGTCGTCGAGGAGCGCCGTCTGTCGATCGATCTCGAAGGCGAGGGCACGCTGCAGGGACCGCATCGAGTTCATGTTCTTGACCTCGACCTTCACCCCTAACACCTCGTCACCCTCGGGCCTGAGCGAGACGTTCGCGTCGAATCGGAAGCTTCCCTCCTCGAGCCGGGCGTCGGAGATGCCGAGGGCGAGCACGATCGCCCGCAACTCCTGGGCATACGCGCGGGCCTCCTCGGGTGTTCTGATGTCGGGCTCCGAAACGACCTCCATCAGCGGGATGCCCGACCGGTTGAAGTCGATGAGCGCCCCCTCGGCGTCGTGGATCCGGCCCCCGCCGCCGAGGTGGGTGCTCTTGCCGGTGTCCTCCTCGAGGTGAACCCGGGTGATCCCGATCCGTCGCGCTCCCGACCCGGGGTCGACCTCGAGATGGCCGCCGACGCAGAGCGGGAGATCGAACTGGGAGATCTGATAGTTCTTGGGGAGGTCGGCGTAGAAGTAGTTCTTGCGGTGGAACACCGAGTGCTGGGTTATCTCGCAACCGAGGGCGATGCCCAGCGCCACCGTCCACTGGATAGCGCGCTCGTTGGGCACCGGAAGCGCCCCCGGCAACCCCAGACAGACCGGGCAGACACTGGTGTTCGGATCCCCGCCGAACCCGGCGGGGCATCCGCAAAACATCTTTGATGCGGTCGACAGCTCGACGTGGGTCTCGATGCCGATCACAGTTTCGTATCTCACCGGGCCCCCTCCGATGACGCCAGCTCCGGGCGAATGTCGAAACCCGAAAGCCGCTCGACCTCCGCCGCCACCCGGAACATCACGGCCTCGCCGAGCGCGGGGGCGAGCACCTGGAACCCGACCGGCAAGCCGGCCTCGTCCAGCCCCACCGGCACCGAGACGGCAGGATCGCCGCTGAGGTTGGAGGGGATCGTGCAGATGTCGCTCAGGTACATCGCCAGCGGGTCATCGGCCCGCTCCCCCACCTCGAATGCAGTGGTGGGACTGGTGGGCGTCACCAGGACGTCGACCCCCGCATAAGCCTTCTTGAAGTCCTCCATCACCAAGGTGCGGACCTTCTGCGCCTGGCCGTAGAACGCGTCGTAGTAGCCGGCCGACAGGGCGTAGGTGCCGAGGAGGATGCGCCGGGTGACTTCCGGGCCAAACCCGTCGCGGCGGGTCGCCGACATCATCGCCTCGACACTGTCACCGTCGACCCGCGGCCCGTAACGGACTCCATCGAACCGGGCGAGGTTGGCCGAGCATTCGGCCGGGGCGATCAGGTAGTAGGCGCTGAGGGCGAACTCGGTGGAAGGCAGCGAAACCTCCTTCACCGCGGCACCGGCGGCGGCGAGTCGATCGACGGTCGCCTGGAAGGCGGCGGCGACACCGGGCTGGATGCCGTCGCCCGACAACTCCCGCACGATCCCGATTCGAAGCCCCTTGACCCCCTTGTCGAGATCCACCCGTGGATCGGGGTAGCCGCCGCGAAACGAGGTGGCATCAGAGGGGTCGTGTCCCGCCACCGCTTCGAACAGCGTGACCGCGTCGGCGACGGTTCGGCCGATGGGGCCGATCTGATCGAGCGACGAAGCGAAGGCGATCAGCCCGTAACGGCTGACGAGCCCGTAGGTGGGCTTCATCCCCACGACACCGCACAGCGCGGCAGGCTGGCGGATCGATCCGCCGGTGTCGGACCCGAAAGCTCCGAGGGCGGAACCCACTGCCACCACCGCCGCCGAGCCGCCGCTGCTGCCCCCGGGGACCCGATCGGGGTTCCACGGGTTGCGGGTGGTGCCGTAGGCCGAGTTCTCGGTAGACGACCCCATCGCGAACTCGTCGAGGTTGGTCTTGCCGAGAATCACCGCCCCCCCCGCCTTGAGCCGCTCGACGACCGTGGCGTCGTAAGGCGGGATGTAGCCGGCGAGGATTCGCGACGAGCAGGTGGTCTCGATCCCCCGAGTGACCATGTTGTCTTTGAGGGCGATCGGAATCCCGTGGAGCGGACCGCGGTCCTCACCTCGGGCGAGAGCAGCATCGGCCTCCACCGCGGCGGCGGTGGCACCGTCGGCATCGATGGTGAGGTAGGCGTGGAGGATGGCCTCTGTCATCGAGATCCGGCGGCGGACGGCAACCAGCAGATCGACCGCGGTGAGATCACCCGATCGAAGGCGCGCCCCTGCCTCGGCGATGGTGAGGTCGGCGGCGTCCATCACTCGTCCAGGAATGGCGGGACGCGGAAGTACGGGCCCTCACGATCGGGGGCCTGGGAGAGCACCTCCTCACGGTCGAGCGTGGGCTCCACCTCGTCGGGGCGGAAGGCGTTGACCATCGGGAGGGGGTGGGCGGTGGGTGCGACCCCGTCGGTAGGAAGTGCCTGCACCCGGGCGGCGTGTTCGAGGATCACCTGAAGCTGCTGCTCGTAGTGGACGAGCTCCTCGGCCGTCAGCCCGATACGGGCCAAGCGCGCCACCTTGGCGATGTCGATCTCGATGGGCATCGGGCGATGGTACCGGCGGGCCTACTGCCCGCATCCTGTGCGACTACCCGCTGAGGAAGCGCCGCATCACCTCGAAGCACTGCTCGAGTGTCGCAACCGGTGCGCTCTCGTCCTGCTTGTGGGCCTGGGCGACCTCGCCTGGCCCGTAGTTGACGGCCGGCACACCGCGGGCGGCGAGCCTGGCGACATCGGTCCACGCGGTCTTGGCCGATACGGTCGAAACCATTCCCCGCAGTCGGCCGAGGTGAGGGTTGTCGTCGGGAATTGGCGCCGCGATCGCCCGATCGACGATCTCCACCGAGTCGGCAGCGGCGCATGCCTCCCTGACCATTGCCTCGGCCTCCTCGACCGAGCGATCGGGCGGATACCGGTGGTTGAGATTGAGCACGAACCGTGGGGGGATCATGTTGGCTGCCACCCCGCCCTCGGCGAGGGTCACCGCGAACGTTTCCTTGAAGGTGAGGCCGGCGACCTCGACATCCCGCCATCCCCGCTCGTGCATCTCCACCAGCCACAAGCCCGCCTTGGTGATGGCGTTCTCCCCCAGCCACGGCCGGGCGCTGTGCGCCGACACGCCGTGGAACTCGACCCGGGCGTTGATCGTGCCCTGACACCCCAATTGGAGCTCGCCGTCGGTCGGTTCCATCACCACCGCGAATTCGCTCTCGAGCAGGCCGGGTGCCTCGTCGAGCACCCGCTCGAGCCCGTTGCCCGCGGCTGGACCCTCTTCGGCGTCATAGAAGACGCCGAGAACATCGAAGGGCCCATCGCGAACCGCGTCGTCCTCCAGCAGGGCGACCATCACCGCCAGGCCGCCCTTCATGTCGGATGCCCCCAGGCCATGAACCCGCCCCGCGGCGACCCGTGCCGGGAGGTTGCCCTGCTCGGGGACGGTGTCGAGATGCCCGTACAGCGAGATCAGTGGTCGCCCGGTGTGGTGCCCGACCACCACCGATCTTCCGATGATCTGCGGGGCGAGACCCGAGAGTCGTTCGGCAACGGCATCGCGCAGCGCGTCCTCGGCTCCCGTCGGCGAAGGAATGTCGATCAGCCGGACGAGGTCGTCGACCAGGGTCACGCCTGCACCCCGAACACCCGCAGGGCGTCCTCGAGGGAGGTCTTGCGGTCGGTCGATTCCGAGCGCTGCCCGATGATCAAGGCACACTGCAGGTCGTAGGTTCCCGCAGGAAAGTCCTTGGGGCGGGTGCCGGGAACCACCACGGAACGGGCGGGAACCCTTCCCCGATGCTCGATTGGTTCAGGACCGGTGACGTCGATGATGGGCGTCGACGAAGTGATCGTGGTGTTGGCGCCCAGCACTGCTCCCTCCTCGACGACCACCCCCTCGACGAGGATCGAACGGCTGCCGACGAAAACGCCGTCCTCGACGATGACCGGCCGGGCAGAGGCCGGCTCGAGCACGCCACCGATGCCGACGCCGCCCGAAAGGTGGACATCCCGACCGATCTGGGCACAGGAGCCCACCGTCGCCCAGGTGTCGACCAGAGTGCCTGCCCCGACCCGAGCGCCGATGTTGACGTACCCGGGCATCACGACCACCCCCGGTTCACAGAACGCCCCGTACCGGACCGCCCCCGGAGGCACCACCCGCACCCCGGCGGCCGCCAAACCGCGCTTCAGTGGGATCTTGTCGTGGAACTCGAACGGTCCAACTTCCCAGGTACGCAGCCCGGCGATGCGGAAGTAGAGAAGGATCGCCCGCTTCACCCACTCGTGGACCACCCATTCGCCGTCGACCTTCTCGGCAACTCGCAGTTCGCCCCGATCGAGTGCGGCGATCGTTTCCTCCACCGCGGGACGCGCCTCGTCGAGGCGGTCCAGGTCGGCGGAGGCGGCCTCGATCAGTTCGCGGGACGCAGGCACGCCGCCACCACCTCCGCCGCTTCGCCACATTCCCCCACGGTCGGTACCAGCGCCAGCCGCAGATGCCCCTCGCCGCCAGGCCCGAACGCCGATCCCGGGGACACCACGACGCCTTCGGCCAGCAGTCGCTTGGTCGCATCGATGTCGTCGTCGACGGCGACCCAGAGGTAGAGGCCGGCGGTGGAGGCGACCACCGCGATGCCGTCCTCCTCGAAGCGCCGCCGCAGGATCGCCCGTTTGGCGTTGAAGATCTGGCGACGGTCCTCGGCATGGGCATCGTCGGACCACGCGGCCGCGGCGGCGGCCTGGATGAACTCTGGTGAGCCCACCCCCACCGACGACCGCAGCGACTTGATCGCCGCGATCGCCTCGGGATCGCCCACGATCGCTCCGCTCCGGTATCCCGTCATCCCGGACCGCTTGCTCGTCGAGAAGAAGGCCAGTACCCCACGGCTTCCGGATCCCGCTACCTCGAGCGCAGAGGTCGGCGGCTCGTCCTCCCAGAGGTCGGCGTAGGCCTCGTCACTGCACAGGAGCGCATCGTGGTCGCGGCACGCCTCCAGTAGTTCCTCCAGGTCGGCACGGGGGGTGACCGCGCCGGTGGGGTTGTGGGGGCTGCAGGACCACACCATCCGAATGCGACCCCACGCGGCTGCAGGCACATCGGCGGCGCGGAGCACGAAGTCACCCGACAGCCGCACCCCGATCGCCTCGGCGCCGGCGAACCGCAGTCCCCGCTCGTGAATCGGGTACCCCGGCGTACAGAACACCCCGGCGTCGCCGGCGGCGCGATCGACAAAGGCGAATGGTGTGGTGAAGATCGCCTCCTTCGCTCCAGAAGTCGGGATGATCTGAGTATCCGGGTCGACTTCGACCCCAAACCGCCTCCCCACCCACCCGGCGATCGATTCGCGCAGCGACCGCAATCCCGACACGGTGGGGTACTGGGACACCTCGGGGATGGCCGCGGCGGCGGCCTCTCGAATGAACTCGGGGGTTGGCTCGCGGGGATCGCCAAGCGAGAAGTCGATGAGCCGCTCGCCGGCATCTCGCATCCGCCGCGCCGTCTCCTGGATCTCGGCGATGGGATACGCGCCCAATTCGGCGAGCACCGGGTTGGTTCGCATCGCCCCGAACGGTAGTGCCGGGATGCGCCACCGGAGATTTACCATCCCTACCCGTGAACCACCGCCACTTTCGCACCATGATGCTGGTCCTCGCCCTAGCGCTGGCCGGAGTTGTCGGACTCGCGTTCATCCTCGCCCCCGACGGCGAGGAGCCGGATCTACCCGGCGCCCTCGAGGCGGTGTTCCCCTTGCCCGGGGACGCCGTGGTCCGCCAGACGGCGATTCAGATCGACCTCCCCATCGGTTACGCCGTTGAGATCGAGGTCGATGGCATCTGGATCCCTCCCCATGAGATCGGCCTCACCGAGGCCACCGGCGAGTATCGGTGGCAGCCCAGCACCGAGAGCGTCCTGCCGTTCTGGGAGCCAGGCGATCACACGGTCACCATCCGATGGGACCGCGTCTCCGGCGGCCGGCCCGACCCGGGCGAGTTCACCTGGACCTTCAGGGTCTTCTGAGCCGGGCTCAGTTCATTCACCCACCGCTAGAGGACAGGCCCCTGACCGGCCGACCGGCTTCGCGGGGCGTCCGATAGAGCCACTCCTCGAGCCGCGCCCGCGCTCCCGGCCATTCGTCGTCGATCATGGCGTACCAGGCGGTGTCTCGGTTACGCCCCTTGACGATCATGTGGTTGCGGAACACCCCTTCGAAGGCGAAGCCGAGCCGCAGGGCCGCCTTCCTCGAGGGCTCGTTGAGCGCATCGCATTTCCACTCCACCCGGCGGCAAGCCAGGTGGTCGAACGACTCGCGCAACAACAGGTAGGCGACCTCGGTGTTGACGGTGGTCCGCTGTGCCGTTGGGGAGTACCAGATGTGGCCGATCTCGACCCGACGGTTGGCACGATCGCGGTTCATCAGCGCGGCCATGCCCACCGGGCCCCCCTCGACTTCGGCCGCCCACCACCGCGGGTCCTCGGATTCGACCGTGGAGGCGATCCACTCGCTCATCGCTCGCTCGTCGGTCCACGGGCCGTATGCCATGTAGGTCCACACGGCTGCTTGAGCGCCATGGGTGGCGGGAAACAACCGGCGGGCATCGCCGCGGTCGGGCGGGCGCAAGGTGACCCCGCCGCCTTCGATCACCGGCGGGGGCTCGCCAACGGGTTCGGTTGTCGGGACCTCATCGCCGACCGGAGAACCGCTCAACGTTCGACGACCCCCACCAACCGGCCGGAGTCGTCGACGACCGGCATCGGCCACACAGTTGCATCGACGCGGTCGAGGAGGTCGACCGGGTCGTCCGGGGCCACGAACCGCGACTCTCGCGTCACGGACCCAACGGTGGCCTTCGGGTCGGCCGATTCGAGGTCGCCGCGACTCACCACACCAACCAAAACACCATCGACCGCCACCGGAGCCGAATCGTGGGTCAGCAACCGGAGCGCGTCCGACACGAGCATCAAGGAGCCAAAGGTGTCGGGTTCGACCATCTGGTGGAACACCCGTCGCGGGGCACTGCGAACCACCACTGCGCCGCCGGGCGATCCCACGACCAACTTCCGGCCCGCCCCGAAGAATTGCCGCTGCAGCCAGGAGCCGCCGGCCGCCCCCACCACCAGGAGCGTTCCTTCCTCGAAGGTTCCCACGAGGGCTCGGGCACTGTCGGCCCGGACCACCTTCGACGGCAGGTCGGGCACGAGCACCGCGATCTCGGCCAATACCGCATCCACCGAGTCGTCGTTCGCGGGGTCGGGCGAGGCCGACAGCAGTGATCCCTCGACCCCGAGGACTCCGGAAAGTCGCGCGGCGACGAAGGCAGCAAGAGTCGAGTGGGGGCCCGCGCCGATCGCCGCCGTCACCGATCGCACCGACCCCGGACGAAACTCGTGGGGCACCACGGTGCCGACCAGATCGAACGAGCTGAGCTTGCGGGCCACGAGCAAGTCGGCCCGGGTGGCGATGCAGGTCTGCTTGAGGTCGCCTTCCACCGAATGCGGCTCGCCTTTGGCGAGTAGTTCCGCGAGTTCGGCGCAACCCGCCCCGCGGGTCCAAACCACCGACCAGAGTCCACCGTTCATCGCACTGCGGCCTGGGCCATCCGACGCACTTCTCTCCCCCTACGAGCGACCTGCCACCCGACGGTCACGGGGCCGAAACCCGGGCGCGACGGTACACGGTGCGCATGAAAAATCCCCGGGATCTCACTCGAGCGCCTTTCGACCTCGCTCGAGGAGCGCCACAAATGTCGGCTCATCGACGACCGGGACCCCCAAATCGTTTGCCTTCTGGAGCTTTGCTCCGCCCGGCGACTCCCCCGCCACCACCGCGTCGGTCTTCGACGACACCGATGATGCGACCTTCCCACCCCGGTCTTCGACCGCGACCTTGGCCCCTTCGCGCGAGAACCCGGCGAGCGTGCCGGTCACCACCAGGGTTACGCCCGTCAGGAGACCCGAGTCGACACCTTCCGGCTCGGCATCCGCGGTCCGCACGCCGGCAGCCTGCAACTTGGCGACCAACGCGCGATTGGCCGGATCGGCGGACCATTCCCGAACCGAACGGGCGATCTCAGGGCCGACCCCCTCGATGGCCGAGAGGTCCTCTTCCGCGGCCCCCATCAGCGCATCGAGGCTACGAAACCTCCGTGCGAGCAAACGGGCGACGGTACCGCCGACCAGCGGGATGCCCAGGGCGGTGATGAGACGCCCCAGGGGCCGATCGCGGGCGGCGTCGATCGCCGCCATGAGATTCGAGACCGAGGTTTCTCCCCAGCCTTCCCGCTCGAGAAGGAGACCGGGGTCGAGCGTGAAGATGTCGGCGGGATCGGAGATCGCCCCCTCGTCCATAAGCATCTGAATCGTCTTACCGCCGAGGTGCTCGATGTCCATGCCCCCGCGCGAGGCGAAGTGGTAGAGGTACTCGACGAGGCGGCTGGGGCACTCGAAGCCTCCGGTGCATCGGGCAACCGCTTCACCCGCATTCCGCACGATCGGGTTTCCGCAGAAGGGGCACTTCTTTGGCATCTTCCACACCTTCTCGCCGCCAGTGCGAAGCGACACCACCGGGCCCACCACCTCGGGAATGACATCTCCCGCCCGCCTGATCACGACGGTGTCGCCCACCCGGATGTCCTTGCGGGCCACCTCGTCCTGGTTGTGGAGGGTGGCGTTGGTGATGGTCGCCCCGCCGACGAAGACCGGTTCCAGGACCGCATAGGGAGTGGCCGCCCCGGTGCGCCCGATGTTGATGCGGATCTCCAGCAGGCGAGTCGTCTGTTCCTCGGGCGGAAACTTGTACGCAATCGCCCAGCGGGGGCTCTTGGCGGTGAACCCGAGTTCGTTCTGTTCGGCGAGCGAGTCGACCTTCACCACCACGCCGTCCGTCTGATATCCGAGCGCGTGCCGACTCTTCTCCGCCTCGGCGATGTATGCCTTCACCGCGTCCAGGTCCACGCTGTGGTGCGACCGCGGATTCACCGGGAACCCTGCTTGGGCAAGCCATTCCAGGCTTTCGGTGTGCGTCGAGAACCGAACCCCGTCGACGGTCCCCACTTGGTACACCCAGATGGCGATCTTGCGCGACGCCGTGACCGCCGGATCCTTCTGTCGCACCGCCCCGGCGGCAGCGTTGCGTGGGTTCACAAAGAGCCGCGAGGCCGCCTCGGCCTGTGTCCGGTTCAGTTCCTCGAACGCCGCCTCCGGCATGTAGACCTCGCCCCGGACCTCGAGCACCGCCGGCGGGTCGTCGACGAGAAGTTGGAGCGGTATCTGCGGGATGGTTCGGAGATTGGCGGTGACGTCCTCGCCGGTGACGCCATCCCCCCTGGTGGCCCCCCGTTCGTAGCGACCGTCCCGATAGGTGAGGGACACGGCGAGTCCGTCGATCTTCAACTCGCACGCATAGCCCGACGGCGCTCGACCCAGCTGGCGAACCATGCGGGCTTCCCAGGCGTCGAGGTCCCCCGACGACTCGCCGTTGTCGAGCGAAAAGAGCCGGCTCAGATGGGTCACCGGGGCGAAGGCATCGGAGGCGGTCGTCCCGATCCGCTGCGTGGGTGAATCGGGGGTGATCAGGTCGGGATTCTGCTCCTCGATCGAGAGCAGTTCGCTCAACAGCGCGTCGAACTCGGCGTCGGACACCTCCGGGTCATCGAGGACGTAATACCGGTACGAGTGGTACCGGAGAGACTCCCGCAGCTCGGCAGCCCGGTCCGCGGGGCCCTTCATGCGGCCGCGACGATGGTGCCGCCTCCAAGCACCTCGTCGTCGAGGTAGAACACCGCCGCCTGCCCCGGTGCCACCCCTTCCGCCGGCCGGTCGAATCGAATCTGCCAACCCGCCGCTGATCGACGGAGTACGGCTGGCACCGGGCGGGACCGATACCGCACCTTGACGCCGACTTCGAGGCCGTCGGAGACCGCGGCACCAGCCACAAAGCTGACCTCGTCAAGAGCACACCCTTCGACCTCGAGCGCCGACCGGGGCCCCAGCGTGACGGTGGCAGTGGCGGCATCGACCCTGAGCACATAGCGCGGCTCACCCACGGACACGCCCAGCCCGCGACGCTGACCCACTGTGAAGCCCGACACCCCGTCGTGTGACCCCACCACTACTCCATCGGAGTCGACGATCGACCCTGGCCGCGCACTGTCGGGGAAGTGCTCCCGCAGGAAGTCCCGATAGTCACCCTGCACGAAGCACAGATCCTGGCTGTCGGGCTTGGTGGCCGTGCGCAGTCCGAGGCGCTTGGCCTCGGCGCGGACCTGCTCCTTGGTCATCTCCCCGATCGGGAGCACGATCCGGGCGAGTTCCGCCTGGCCGAGCATGTGGAGCACGTACGACTGGTCTTTGGCGGAATCCCGACCGGCGAGCAGCCGGAAGCGGCCGTCGACGTGGTCGACGCGGGCGTGGTGCCCGGTCACGAGCACGTCGCAGCCGAGGGCCTCGACCCGATCGAGCAAAGCCCCGAAGCGCACCCTCCGGTTGCATTCGATGCACGGATTCGGAGTTCGCCCTGCCAGATATCCCTCCCCGAAGCGAGCCACGACCTCACGAGCGAATTGGTCGGTGTAGTCGAGCACGTAATACGGCACCCCCAGGCGGGCGGCAACCCTCCTGGCGTCCTCGGCATCGGCCACCGTGCAGCATCCTGCGGTCGGAAGGCGGCCGTCGGGGCCCTCCCACTGCTTCAGAGTGACGCCCACCACCTCATGGCCCTGCTCGACCATGACGGCGGCGGCAACACTGCTGTCGACCCCACCCGACATCGCCACTAGCGCCCTCATCGGAGACCCTCGACGGCCGCGATCACGGCGTCTGCGGCGGCGTCACCGTCTTCCGGCCGGGTCGTCCAGCCGAAGGTGAACCGAACCGACGACCTCGCCTCTGACTCGTTCATGCCCATCGCCGCAAGCACGTGTGACACCTCGATTGCGCCGCTGTGACACGCCGATCCCGCCGCGGCCGCCACGCCCGCCGAGTCGAGGCGGATGAGCAGCGTCTCCGCGTCGAACCCTTCGATACGAAAGTGGCTGTGCTGCACCAACCGATCGACGCCCGCCGCAGTGATGACCGCTCCGGGGACCTCTGCAATGACCCGACGCTCGAAACGGCGCCGCGCCTCGTCGACATCCTGCGAGAAGCGGTCGCGATCTTTGGACGCCGCCTCGAGGGCGGCCGCCATCCCCACGATGCCGGCCACATCGTGAGTGCCCGATCGCCGACCGAGCTCATGGCCGCCGCCGTGAATGACGGGCTCGAGGTCGATGCCCGGGCGAAGAACCAGCGCTCCCACCCCCTTGGGGCCACCAACTTTGTGCGACGACACCGTGAGCATGTCGGCCCCCAAACCCGCGAGATCCACGTCACGGGACACGAACGCCTGGACGGCATCGGTGTGAACCAGCACCCCCGGTGAAGCCCGCCGTGCCGCCGCGGCCACCTCGGCTACCGGCTGCACGACGCCGGTTTCGTTGTTGGCCGCCATGACCGAGACCACCCGGGTTGCGCCATCGATCGCCGCGACGACGTCTTCGGGCGACACCCGGCCTGCCCGATCTACGCCGACGAAGGCGACCGGGCACCCGAGCCGCCCGAGAAAGCGGGCGGTCTCGAGCACGGCCGCGTGTTCGACGGCCGTCGTGACGATGCCGCCCCGCGCGCCCCCGGCGAGGGCTGGCCCGGCCAGGCCGAGGTTGTCCGACTCGGTTCCCCCGCCGGTGAACACCACGTCGAGCGGGTGGGCCGCGCCGAGAAGTCCGGCAATCCGCTCGCGGGCGTCCTCGAGCAAATCCTTGGCTCGCCGGCTCACCGCGTGGATGCCCGACGGATTGCCGAACTCGCGGTCGAGCAGTGGCGCCATGGCCTCGCGGGCCTCAGGACGCACCGGAGTAGTGGCGGCGTGATCGAGGTAGAGCATGAGGAGGGGAAGAGTAGGAAGTCTCCAGTCTCCAGTCTCCAGTCTCCAGTCGCCAGGAGGAGGAGGGCTCCAGCTCCGGCTCCGGCTCCGGCTCCAGCCAGAACAACCTGGCCTTCCGCCTTCCGCAGGACGTGTGAGGGGACGCCACGGGTTCTGGCGTATCGCCTATCGCGGGCCGGGCGTAGCCCGGCCCTAT
>JBBEAX010000047.1:30696-87388 GCA_040882645.1 Acidimicrobiia bacterium | reverse complement strand
CGAAGCACGGCCTCCTACCCTCCTCTCCATGGTCACCAAGCGGGGCCGGATGTGGTTGACCCGGGGGGCGACGATCGCCCTGGTGGTCATCGTGATCGGCTTGTTCGCCGCCAGCTGGTACTACTCGGGCGAGATCGCCCGTCAGGTTTTCGCCCTCGACCAGTCCGAGCCGGATGCCGGGATCGCCGATCGCATGGCGTTCTCGACGCCGGAGGCGCGCGGGGTCGAGTACTCACCGGTGATGATCGAAGGCCCGCTCGGGCCGCTGGCTGCATGGGCGACGGCCGGCGACTCTGGTACCTGGGTGGTGTTCGTCCACGGCAGAGGCGCCGATCGCCGTGAGGCGTTGCGGGCGCTTCCGACCGCGACCGCCCTGGGATTGCCGACGCTCACAATCACTTATCGCAACGATGCCGCTGCGCCGCCCAGCAGCAGTGGCCGCCACGGCTACGGCCGCAACGAATGGTCCGACCTCCACGCCGCCGTCGAGTTTGCCCGCGAGAAGGGAGCCGGGCGAGTCGTGCTCGTGGGGTACGGGTCAGGGGGCTCGATCATCTCGGTGTTCATGCGCGAGTCATCGCTGGCGACTGCGATCTCCGGTCTGGTGCTCGACGCTCCGGTGCTCGATGTCGCGATGGTCGTCGACCGCCTCGCGGCGGACGACCGGGCGCCGCGTCTCCTCGTCGGCTGGGCGCGCGCGGTCGCCACGTTCCGGTTCGGCATCGAGTGGGGTGCCCTCGACCACCTCGAGTTCGCTCAGGACATCACAGTCCCGGTGCTCGTGTTCCATGGCGTGGACGATGAGGAAGCGCCCATCGAAGCGAGCCGGCAGTTCGCCGAGGTCCTGGGGGACCTGGCCCGCCTGGTCGAGGTGCCCGGTGCCGGCCACGGTGAGGCGTGGAATGTGGACCCAGTGGCTTATGAAGGCACGCTGAGTCGATTCCTCGAGCAAGTGTCACAGGCGACCGGCGCCGACGACGCGCCATGAGACCGATCCGGGTGGCCGTGGAGGTACCCCTCCCGCCGGAGACGGTTTGGGCCGAACTGGAGCGCCTCGAAGACCATCCTCGGTGGATGGCCGATGCAATCGCCGTCGAGTTCGAGGACGAGCGCCGTCGCGGCGTCGGGACCCGCATTCGGGTGGCCACCAGGATCGGACCGCTGCGCACCACCGATGTGATGGAGTTCACCGAGTGGGACAGCCCGGCGGCGATGGGCGTCACTCACCAGGGTCTCTTCAAGGGGACCGGCCGGTTCAGCCTCGAGCCCACTGGCCGGGGCACCCGATTCACCTGGACCGAGACCGTCCGGTTTCCCTGGTTCCTCGGTGGGCCAATCGGAGCATGGGCCGCCCGTCCCATCCTGACCCGGGTATGGAGAGGCAATCTCCGCAGGCTGCAGTCCCGGCTCACCGACCCCTGAAACTCGGTGGCCGCTTTTCGAGAAAGGCTGCCACCCCCTCCCGTGCATCCTCGGTCTCGAACGCCTTGCGGAAGCCGGCTGCCTCGATCGCCAGAGCGTCGCCGAGGCGCATCGAGAACCCGTCGTCGATCACGTCCTTCCCTATCGCCATCGCCACCGTTGCCCCTGCCGCCAGCTCGTCGGCCAGCGCCCGCGCCGCCGCGTCGAGTTCCTCCTCCGGCACCACTCGATCGGCCAGACCCCACGCCAGGGCGGTGGGGGCATCGATCATCCGCCCGGTCAATACCAGGTCCTTGGCCCGGCCGACCCCCACCAGGCGGGTGAGCCGCTGAGTGCCGCCGGCGCCGGGGATCACCCCGAGCTTGATCTCGGGCTGTCCGACTCTGGCGCCCTCGGACAGCACGCGAAGGTCACACGCCATCGCCAACTCGAGACCGCCGCCGAGGGCGAATCCGCGGACCGCAGCGATCACTGGCTTGGGAAGCGCGGCGAGGGTGTTGAGGGCCTGCCCCAGTTCGACACCGAGGCCTGCTCCACTACCGCCTGAGTCCATCGCCGCCTTGAACTCGGAGATGTCGGCCCCGGCGGCGAAGTGGGGGGAACCCGTGACAACCACGGCCCGCACGGCCCCCTCGGCTGATCGATCGATCGCCTCCTCCAGATCGGCGACCAATTGCGCCGACAGAGCATTCACCGGAGGACGGTCGAGGGTGATGATGGCGACTGCGCCGTCGGCCTGGTAGCGAACCAATGACATCTGCTTCTCCGGATCGGGTGCGGTGATTCTGACCGCTGCACGGCCAGATGTCAGATGTCTGCGGTCCCGGGCCGATGCTCAGGCACCATCCGCCAGTCTCCGGGCGGCGGTCCACGGATCGAGATCACCCGCCACCACGGCACTCGTGACCTCGCCGCCCTTCGCCGCCAGATCGAGAGCCCGGTCCCTGAGGAACTCCACCAGAGCCGTCTCGAGTTCGGCGCGACGGCGGCGTCCCCGGTCGGCCACGAGGCCCTCCGACCCGAGATGCTCGCGGTGGGCGGCGACGGCCGACCACACTTGGTCGACGCCCACGCCGGTCGTTCCCACCGTCTGGATGATCGGTGGCTCCCACCCTGCCGCCTCGCCGAGCGCCAGCATCGCCCGCAACTCGGCGGCCGTGTCCTGCGCCCCGGGCCGATCGGCCTTGTTCACGACGAACACGTCACCGATCTCGAGGATCCCTGCCTTGGCCGCCTGGATGCCGTCACCCCATCCCGAGGTGACCACCACGATCACGGTGTCTGCCGCGGCGGCGATCTCGACCTCGTCCTGACCGACGCCGACGGTCTCGACGACCACCCAGGGAAACTGCGCGACCTCCAATGCGAGCAGTGCTTTGGGGGCGGCAGCCGACAAGCCGCCGAGGTGCCCTCGCGTGGCCATCGATCGGATGTAGACCCCCTGATCGAGGATGTGGTCCTGCATCCGAACTCGATCGCCGAGAACTGCGCCACCCGAGAAAGGACTGGTGGGGTCGACCGCCAATACCGCGATCTCGTCTCCTCCCGCCCGGGCCAAGCCGATCAGACCATCCGTGAGGGTGCTTTTCCCCGACCCCGGGGCCCCGGTGATCCCGATCCGATGCGACGGTCTTGCCGCCGCGAACGCGATCGGGAGAATCGTGTCGTAGCCATCCCGCCGATCCTCCAGAATCGAGATCAGGCGGGCCAACGCCCGACGATCACCAGCCGAGACGGCGGAAACGAGCGCGGCCGGAGTCGGGAGAGCGGGCATAAGGCGAGAGTACAGCCCCGGCTACAGCTCCAGCCCCTGCCAGACGAGGCGGCCTTCAGCCTTTCGCCTTCCGCCCTCCGCAAGAAAGAAGCCAGGCCTTTCGTCGCGGACTGTGGGCTATGGACTGTTGGTTTGACGCATTACCCTCGCTTTCCGAGGGAATGTTCATTCCCCCTTTCCGTTGAAGTGAAGGCATGACCGAAGACACCACCGCAGTAGTCGAAGAGACCTCAGGGAAGGTCGATCTCAACGCGCTCCAAGAGACGCTCGAATACATCCGTCCTGCCCTCCAGGCGGACGGCGGTGACCTGATCCTCCTCGGTGTGGACGGCGGCACCGTCAACCTTCAGATGGTCGGCGCCTGTGGCGGTTGCCCGATGTCCACGATGACCCTCACCGCCGGCATCGAGCGGATCCTCCGCGACCGAGTCCCCGGAGTGATGGAAGTCGTCGCGATTTAGCGTCGGGCTTCGCCCGCCGCTGCCCCAGCCCCAGCCCAGCAGGAGGGTTCGGCCGCGCTCTGGCTGGAGCCGTAGCTGTAGCCCGTAGTCCGATCGCGATCTGGCTATCGGCTACGCCTCTCAGCCAACCTCTCTGACTATCTCCGCGCCCAGGCTTCGCAGGTTCCCGGCGAAGTCGGAGTATCCACGGTCGATGTGTTGAGCATCGGTGACCGTCGTGTAGCCCTCGGCGCGGAGACCGGCGAGCACCAGCGCGGCGCCCGCCCGAATGTCGCACGCGTCCACCGGGCATCCCGACAGCGCGGCAACCCCACGGGCGATCACGTGCTGACCCTCGAGTTGGATGTCCGCTCCCATCCGGTTGAGCTCACCGACGTACCGGAACCGCGCCGCGTAGATGTTCTCGGTGATCACCGAAGTGCCGCCAGCCACCGACAGCAGCGCGACCATTTGGGGATGCATGTCGGTGTGAAAGCCGGGGTACGGCAGGGTGACGAAATCGACCGGTTGCGGCCGCTCAGGCCCGCGTAGGGTGACGAAGTCTTTGCCGAGGTCGTACTCACAGCCGGCGGCGCCCAACTTGCGCAACTCCATTCTCAGATGATCGGGCACACAACCCGTCACCGTGACCTCCCCACCCGTGATCGCACCGGCGATCAGGTAGGTGCCGGCCTCGAGCCGGTCAGGCACGGCACGGTGCTCGGCCGGGTCGAGCGAACCGACGCCCTCGATCTCGATGGTCGAGGTGCCTGCCCCCCGGATGCGGGCACCCATCTTCGTCAGAAACTCGGCGAGATCCTGGATCTCGGGCTCACGGGCGGCATTGCCGATCGTCGTCGTGCCCCGGGCCATCACGCCCGCCAGCAAGACGTTCTCGGTGGCTCCCACGCTCGGGAACTCGAGGTAAACCTCCGCGCCGTGAAGACCATCCGGTGCGGTCGCGTTCAGGACCCCATGCACCAGCTCGAAGGATGCGCCCATCGCCTCGAGTCCATCGAGATGCATGTCGATGGGTCGCGAGCCGAAGTCGTCACCGCCGGGCAGGGCTACCCGGGCCTCTCCGCATCTGGCTAGGAGCGCCCCGAGCACCAGAATCGATGCCCGCATCCGCCGCACCAGGTCGATCGGCGCCTCGGGGTTCAGCAGTTCGGGAACGTCGACGAACACCGTCGAACCGTCGAACCGGGTGGATGCCCCGATGTGCTGGACGACGTCGCACATCAGCCGAACATCGAGGATGGCGGGGACATTGTCGATGCGGTGGCCGCCGGGTGCCAGCAGGGTGGCGACCAGGTGCTTGAGAACAGCGTTCTTGGCGCCGAGCACCTCCACCGAACCCTCGAGGCGAGCGCCCCCGGTGACGACGAGTTGATCCACGGCGGCGATTGTACGGAGGGAGCGAAGTTGGGCGTCGGCAGACGCCCGTTCACTAGCCTGCCGCCATGCGCATCGCCATCGCCGCCGACCACGCCGGGTTCGAACTGAAAGAGCACCTGGCGCGACTGGTCGCCGACTCGGGCCACGCAGTCACCGATCTCGGCACCCACTCGCCAGACCCCGTCGACTACCCCGACTACGCCGCCGCCGTCGGCCGGGCCGTGGTGTCGGGTCGGGTGGACCGCGGCATCTTGGTGTGCGGATCGGGTGCGGGGGCAGCCATCGCCGCGAACAAGATCCGCGGCATTCGGGCCGCCGTCGCCCATGACACCTACACCGCTCATCAGAGCGTCGAGCACGACGACGTGAACGTGCTCGCCCTCGGCAGCCGGGTCGTCGGCGAGAGCCTCGCCGAGGAGCTCGTACGGGCTTTCCTCGAATCCCGCTTCAGCGGCGCCGAGCGCCACGTAAGAAGGGTCGGAAAGATCACCGAGCTCGAGAGTCAAGAGTCAAGAGCCAAGAGTGAAGAGCCAAGAATCAAGAGCCAAGACTTCGATTCCCCTCGCTCACCCGAGGAAAGCGGCCCCGCGGACCGCTAGGCCAGGAACTCCAGGTTCCGTCTTGAATCTTGAATCTTGAATCTTGGCCGTTGGCTGTTGGCCGTTGGCTGTTGGCTGTTGGCCGTTGGCTCTTGGCTCCCTTGATACTCTCCCGCTGTGACCGCTCCCCGCTATCACAACCGCGAACTCAGCCTGCTCGACTTTCAGGATCGGGTGCTGGCGCTGGCCGAGGATCCGAACCTCCCGATTCTCGAGCGGGTTCGATTCGTTTCGATCGTCGCCGGGAATCTCGACGAGTTCTTCCAGGTGCGCGTTGCCGGGTTGCGCGAGCAGGTGTCGGCCGGGGTCGACGGCGGAAGCCCGGATGCCCAGGGACCGGGGGAACAGCTCGACCTGATTCGTCCCCGGGTCGTCTCCCTCGACGACCGGTCCGAGCGGCTCCTCGCCAATGAGCTGATCCCCGGACTCGCCGACCACGGCGTGCTGATCGTGGACTGGGACGATCTCAAGAAGAAGCACCGCAAGGAGCTCGTCGCGATGTACGAGCGCGAGATCTATCCGATTCTGACGCCGCTGGCCGTCGACCCGCAACACCCCTTCCCGTACATCTCCAACCTGTCGTTGAACCTCGCCGTCGCGGTGCGCGATCCAGCAACCGGGCAAGACCACTTCGCCCGGGTGAAGGTGCCGCCCCTGCTGCCGCGGTTGATCGGAGTGCAGGACGGGATGATCCTCGTACCCGTCGAGCAGTTGCTCGCCTCGCAGCTCGACACTCTGTTTCCCGGCAAGGAAGTCATCAGCAGCCACCCCTTCCGGGTAACACGCAGCGCCGACCAGGCGATCGAAGAGGGTGAAGCAGAGGATTTGCTCGAGGCAATGGAGGAATTGCTCCAAACGCGCCATCGATTCAGCCGCCTAGTCCGCCTGGTGGTCGACTCGACGATGCCCGACGGCATGCTCGACCTGCTGATGGGCGAGATGAGGCTCGAGCCGTCCGAGGTGTATGTCAACGACGGGCTGCTCGCCCTGGCGGGCCTTTCGACGGTGAGCGCCCTCGACCGCCCCGACCTCAAGCCGGATGTGTGGATGCCGACGACGCAGCCCATTCTGTCCAAGCTCGAGTCCGACGGGAGCGTGCTGGATCGGCTCGCCGAACGAGACGTCCTCGTCCACCTTCCCTATGAGTCCTTCGGAACGTCGGTCGGAGCCTTCATCGCCGCCGCCTCCCGAGATCCCAATGTGGTCGCCATCAAGCAGACGCTCTACCGCACATCTGACCCGGAGGACCCCGCCCTCGGTGGCGAGCAGTCGATCGTGAAGTCGCTGATCGCGGCTGCCCGTCGTGGCAAGCAGGTCGTGGTGCTGGTCGAGCTGAAGGCTCGCTTCGACGAGGAAGCCAACATCTCCTGGGCCCGGATTCTCGAGGAGTCCGGGGTTCACGTCGTGTATGGCGTCGCCGGCCTCAAGACCCACGCCAAGATCGCCCTCGTAGTGCGGCGCGAGGGCGACAGCCTCAAGCGCTACTCACACATCGGGACGGGCAACTACAACCCGAACACGGCCCGCCTCTACGAGGACCTCGGGCTACTGACCGCGGACGACGAGATCGGTGCCGACCTCTCGGAGCTTTTCAACGTGCTCACCGGGTACGGCCAGAAGCACGACTACCGCCGGATCATCGTTGCTCCCACCGGATTGCGTGAGGCGATCACGGCCCGGATCCGCGCCCAGGCTGCC
This sequence comes from Acidimicrobiia bacterium, assembly GCA_040882645.1. Taxonomy (GTDB): domain Bacteria; phylum Actinomycetota; class Acidimicrobiia; order Spongiisociales; family UBA11373; genus JAUYIV01. The sequence goes on along the minus strand of JBBEAX010000047.1, from coordinate 80,057 downwards.
CGCGGGGCCAAGGGGAGCATCGTGATGAAGCTGAACCACCTGGTGGACCCGACGATGATCGACGAGCTCTACGCCGCTTCGGAGGCCGGCACGCCGATCGAGCTGGTGGTGAGGGGCATGTGCTGCCTGCGCCCCGGCGTTCCCGGCCTCTCGGAGACGATCAAGGTGAGGTCGATCCTCGGCCGGTACCTGGAGCACAGCCGGGTATTCCGCTTCGGGAAAGGCGACGACGCCGAGTACTTGATCGGGTCGGCCGACCTGATGACCCGCAACCTGGATGGCCGCGTCGAGGCGATCACCCCGATCTACCACCCCCGGCTGCGAAAACGCCTCGAAGAGCTGCTGCGGGTATGCCTCGCCGACGATCGTCTGGCGTGGGAGTTGGTCGACTCGAAGTGGACCAAGGTGCCGACCGTCCTCGGGCTCGAGGCGCACCGGCGGTTCCAGGCGCTGGCTCTAGCGCGGTCGCAGGGCGCGCTTCCCGATCCCGCGCGGGCACTCGACATCCCGGAGATGGTGCCGGCAGCGGGCGGCATCGTCACCCAATCGTCTGACGGCGAGCAGCAGGTTCTCCTCGTCCACCGCCCCCGGTACGGGGATTGGTCCTTCCCCAAGGGCAAGGTCGACGACGGAGAGACGGCCGCCGAGGCCGCACTCCGCGAGGTCCTTGAAGAAACCGGGTATAACGCCGCATTGGGATCGTATGTGGGAGCCGTCGAGTACCCCGACCGTTCCGGGAGACCCAAGATCGTCCATTACTGGGCAATGTCGATCGAAGGCGGGGCATTCGCCCCCAATGACGAAGTCGACAAGGTCGCGTGGCAAACCCTCGACGACGCGGTCGACCTGCTCACCTACGAGCGCGACCGAGCGGTGTTGCGTGCGTCGATCGACATGCCGCGATGATCTTTGTCGTCCGCCACGCGCACGCGGGAAGCTCCGCCAACTGGAAGGGACCGGGCGACGAGCGCCCGCTCAGCGAGCGGGGCCACCTTCAGGCGAAGAGGATCGGGGAAGCCCTCTTCGCAGACGGCGCCACCACGGTCTTCTCGAGCCCGTACCTGCGGTGTGTACAGACGGTGAGTCCGCTGGCAGCGATGCTCGACATCGAGGTAGACGAGTTGCCTGAACTCGCCGAAGGAGCGGGGGGAAGCGGAGCCGCACGGTTGGTCCTCGACGCTGTGGAAGGCACCGTGATCTGCAGCCACGGCGACGTCCTGCACGCCCTGGGGGGCCTTTTCGCCGCCGGGGGGGCGCCGCTGGGCCCGTGGATGCCGTTCGAGAAGGGGGCGATACTCCGCCTCGAACGTGACGGCGGTCGGATCGTCTCGGCGAGCTACGAGGCGCCAGAGCGCTGAACCAACACTTTGGCCAGCCAAGCGACGACGATTCCAGCGACTCGATCGAGCATCCGGTCGGCTGATACCCCCGACTTCTTCGGAACGGTGTACGAGTGGTCCGCGTCGGGAACCACGACCATCGAGGCGGTTCCAAGGCGGGCGATGATCGGGGCCAGCATCACCGGCGGGCCGAGCCGGTCCCGCTCGCCTTGGACGAACAACATCGGCGTGGTGACCTGGTCGAGGTGAGAGGTGTCCCGGGGCTCGGTCTTACCGATAGGCATCAGCGGGTAGCCGAGGAAGAAACGGGCGGCTGCTGCTGGTTCCGCGAGGTGCGACGCCATCCGACCACCCATCGACTTGCCGCCGAGCACGAGGCGGTCCGCCCCGGCGGCGACCGCGGAGGCGACGGCCTGATGACACTCGAGGAGGATCTCCATCCGATCGGGAGCGCGCCGTCCCGCCGCTTTGTACGGGTAGTCGAAGGTCGTCACGGACAGTCCCGCGGCAAGACGCTGCCTCATTCCCACCATGAAGGCGTGCGCCTGGCCGGCGCCTGCGCCATGGGCGAGCACCACCGCGGTCGAACCGGCACCCTCGGTGACGAGAGGAACGGTGCGCCCTGGCGACCACTCCAAATCCCAATGGCGTGTCACCACGTCGAGTCTTCGGAAGCGGGTGAAGGGCCACCGGTCCGCAGCGACCACTTGAGCACCTTGCCGGACGGGTTGCGAGGAAGCGGGGTACGCCTGAGTTCCCAGGCTTCGGGCACCTTGAATGAAGCAATCTGGCCAATGAGATGCCGGGCCAACTCGTCGCCCGTCACGTCGTCGCGCACCACCACGATCGCCTTGACCCGCTCACCGAGGTCGGCATCGGGCACACCGATCACCGCGGCCTCGACCACCGCCGGATGGGTCTCGAGCGCCCGTTCCACTTCCACCGAGTAGACGTTCTCGCCGCCGCGGATCACGACATCCTTCAACCGATCGGTGACGTAGAGGAAGCCGTCCTCATCGACGCGCCCGATGTCACCGGTGCGGAAAAACCCATCTTGGAACGCAGCAGCATCGGCATCCGGGCGATTCCAGTAGCGAGGCATGACGTTCGCCCCCCGGATCGCGATCTCGCCGGTCTCCCCCACCGGCACGAATCCGCCGAACCCGTCCATGATCTTGATCTCGGCCGTCGGGGCAGCGATCCCCACCGAGTCGGGGTGGTTCAGGTAGTCGGGGCCGATGTTGAGGGTGGAGATCGCCGTGGTCTCGGTGAGCCCATAGCCCTGGATCAGCCGCTCCTTCAGATTCGGAAAGGCCGCAGCGATCCGATCGACCAACTCCGGGGCGGCCGGCGCCCCACCGAATGAGATCCGGCTGACCCGTGAGAAGTCGCGCCGCTTCCACACCTCGCTGTCCAAAATTCGAGTGACGATGGTGGGCACTCCCCCAAACCTGGTGACTCCCTCTCGTTCGATCACCAGACCGGCGATCTCCGGATCGAACGGGCCCGGCGGAAGGAACACCATCGAGTGACCCCCGGCCACGAACGGCACCATTAATGCCAGGGTCGCCGTCGCGTGGAACAACGGGATGACCGTGAGATCCACCTGGCGCCCCAACCCCACCCCTTCCCCACTCGCGATTCGGGCGGCAGCCGTCATCGCGACCGAGTTGAGAAAACCCGACCCGATGTTGCGGTGAGTCAGCGGGGCGCCCTTCGGACGGCCGGTGGTTCCCGACGTGTAGAACAACACTGCGGGGTCGTCCTCGCCCCGGCGGTCGGCACCGGGAAGCGGGTCGGGTGACTCGGCCAGTGCGTCGGCGATCTGCACCACGCCGTGACGCAGCGGATGGCCCCAGGCGACGGTCCGTTCCGCCGGGTGCCCGGCCTCGACGGCCGTTCCAGCGCGAGTGGCATCGGCGAGGACGATCGATATTCCGGCGTCCTCGAGGACGAATGCCAGCTCCCCCGCGGTCCACCAGGCGTTGAGGGGAACCACGACTGCGTCCAGGACTGCGGCTGCCCAGAACCCCACCACCCAATCGACGTGGTTTGCGCCGAGAATGGCCACGCGATCGCCTGGCTCCACCTGATACCGCGCCCGCAGGCCGGCTGCCAGCCGACGGGCACGATCGAACGTCTCGCGATAGGAGAGACGCCGTTCTCCCTGGACGAGGAACTCGGCTTCGCCGTGCTTCTCACCCATGCCGATGAACTCGGTGAGATGGCGCGGCCTCGAGGCGAAGGTGCGCACCGGGTACCCGTAAATGTCTTCGACCACGATCTCGTAGTCGCCGCCCGCCGCGGTCAATTCCCTCAGCACTGCCCTGATCTCTGACACGGGAGCGAGAGTATCCCGGCAGCCCGCGGCGGTGACGACGCGCCAGCCCCGTACCATTCCCTCCGCTCATGCGAATCCGGGTATTCAACAGCGCCGAGGCCCTCGCCGACGCCGCCGCCGACGAGGTGGAGGCGTGGCTCCGCATCGTCGACGATCCCCGAACCATTGGTCTCGCCGGTGGCAACACGCCCCGCCGCACCTATGAGCTGCTGGCCACCCGCCGCCTCGGATGGTCGGAAATCGACGGATGGCTCACCGACGAGCGCCATGTCCCCCGCAACCACGAGGACAGCAACGCCGGAATGATCCGCCGCGCCCTGTTCGATCACGTGCCGGCGACCCTCCACGAGATTCCCTGGGACGAGGCGCCCGATGCTGCAGTCAGCTACGAGTCAACCCTGCGACAGATCCTGCCGACGGGGCCGAACGGGCGTCCCCAGCCCGGCCTGGTGCTGCTCGGAGTCGGCGACGATGGGCACACCGCCTCGCTGTTCCCCGGGTCCCCCGCGCTCGACGAGGTGGAGCGTGACTTCGTCGCCATCGAGGTTCCCGGCCGGGGCTGGCGGTTCACTGCGACGGTCCCGATGCTGGCTAGGGCACGGCGGACCTTGTTCCTCGTATCGGGGGCAGCGAAGGCGGACATCGTCGCCGAGATCCTCGAAGGCACCAGCGACCTTCCCGCCGCCCGGGTCTCCCAAGCGAGCCGCGACGCGCTGTGGCTCCTGGACGCCGCCGCCGCCTCACGGCTGCACGACTACTCCTGAGGCCGGCTCTACTCCGCCATCCCGAGCAGTCCGATCAGGTAGCGGGACACCGCACTGTCCGGCTCGAGATCGGCTCGTCGGAAGGCCTCCGCCTGCAAGGCACCAAGTTCGCACTCCAACGCCACTGCCCGCGCGTCGAGGGCATCACCCTGCTGGTGGAGGGCGACCAGGGGCTCGGGCCATGTCTCCGGATCAGCCACCGTCCTGGCGGGAGTGTCGTCGAGCACTTCGATCAAGATCTCGAACCAGTCCGCCATGTCCTCGGCCAGCCCGTCGCAGGTGTCACCGACGATCGTGGTCGTAGTAGTCGGACCCGGCGGAGCGGTAGTGGGTGGCGTAATCGTCCCCGAGTCGCAAGCAGCGACAAGAACGACGAGCAGAAGGGCAGCGCGCTTCACGGTCAGAGGGTAGGAAGGAAATCGGCGTCTCACCCCGGCTTCCGGGGGGAGTACCCCGAAGGGGGGAGGGGGGCAGCTGACCCTGCGAGCAGGACTGGAGCCGGGTCTTAAGAAGTCGTGAGACCGCACGCTGTCTCCGCTGCCCCCTCCGCCTCGCTTCGCTCGGCACCTCCCCCGCCGACGGCAGGGGAGGACGCCCGGCGACCGGCTGTCAGACCTCGACCGATTCCCCATCCACCTGCAGCTGGTCCACGATCCCCACTATCACCGAACGGATCGGCGCCGTGGTGTCACCGACCACTTGCCGCGCCGAGTTTCCTTCGTCGACGATGAGCACCATCTCTCCGGCGCCGGCCCCGACGGTGTCGACGCAGATCAGGTAGCCGCCGGTGTCGGCGCCGGCGGCGTCGAGCAGGTCGCAGATCAGCAGGCGGCGGTTGTCGAAGATCGGGTGGTTGATCGTCGAGACGACGGTCCCGGCGACCCTCCCGAGCTTCACGAGGATCGCTCCACGTGGTCGACGATGCCAACGATGGCGTGGTCGACGGGCACGAACTGCACCGGCATCGCCAACGCTGCCTCGCGGCTGCTCACGATGTAGACCAGTTCGCCGGGGCCGGCCATCGCCACCGCGTCGGCGGCGACCACCGGCTGCCCGTCGGGCTCCTGCTCCCGGTCCAGCGGCTGAACCAGCAGGAATCGCACGCCGTCGAGGCCCTCGTACTTGACGGTGGCGACGACGGTTCCGATGACTTCAGCGAGCTGCATCGTCTCTCCCGAGCCGATCACCGAAGTATCTGCCGGCCAGAAGGTTGTTGCCCATCTCGCTGTGCAGCTGCGGAATCACCAGGGTGGCCACCAGTGACTCGGCGGCGATACTCGCGGCACCGACCGCGACGGCAGCCTCGACGTCCGAAACCGATCCGCAGAAGAGGGCGTACCCCTTGCCCCCGAGGCCGTCCGCGAGGTGAATCTCCATCAAGAAGACGCTGGCACCCTTGACCGCGGCATCGGAGGCCTCGATGGTTGCGGCGACCGTCCTGGTTTCGATGACGCCCAGCGACTCACCCGACCCGGGAACCCGCACCCCGCGCACCGCCTCGATCACATCGGGGTGGACGTCGGGAAGCAGCACCTCGTCCACGACCGTTCCACCGGACACTCCCCGGCCTGCCGCCATGGCCTCCTCCACGTCGGCCACCTCGCCGATTACGAGGACGAGGTAGTTCCCCGGATGAACCGTGCCCGCAACGAGTTCCGCCACCCGGCCGCGTTTGACCATTGCGTCGCCTGCCCGGATTCCCGCTGCCACCGATTCGAACTCGAGGAGCCCGATTGCCGGGTTCACGATCAGACGATCCTCAGGGCGCCGACCACCGCGATCCGACGCTCCCGGGTGAAGGTGATCGGGCGGGTCATCCCGTCACCGCTCGGGCTGGCGATCGAGAACGAGGTGAATCCCTCACCACCTTGGCCGAGCCCGGCGTAGTTGGGCCCGTTGGCGATGAAGATCGACACATTGATCGAACGCGCCATCCGGGTGATCGTCGACACGTTGGTCGAGTGGATCGAAGCGGTATGGCGAAAACGGTGCTCCGAAGCGATCGCCAGTTCGATGGCGGCGTCGATATCGGGCACCCGGGTAACGGGCAAGACGGGCATCATCTGCTCGGTCCACACGAGGTTGTGATCGTTGGGCACCTCGGCAACGAGCACCCGCGGGTCGCCGTCGACATCCACCCCGGCGGCCGCGGCGATGTCGCGGGCGTTCTTCCCAATCCACGCCCGGTTGATGACCCCGGGCTTCCCGGCGGGACCCATCGTCTCGAAGATCACCCGCTCCACCTTGCGGAGTTCATGTTCCTTGAGCACGTATGCGCCCTGGCGTCCCATCGCCCGCACCAGGTCGTCGGCGATTGCCCGCACTGCGATGACCGTCTTCTCGTCGGTGCAGATGACGTTGTTGTCGAACGATGCCCCGGCAACGATGTCGCGTGCGGCCTTCTCGATGTCGGCGGTCTCATCGACCACGGCCGGTGGGTTGCCCGGCCCGGCGGTGATCGCACGCTTGTCCGTCTTGAGAGCCTCGCGAACCACCGCCGGCCCGCCGGTCACCAGCAGCACTCGCACGCCCGGATGTTGCATCAAGGCTTGAGCGCTCTCGATGGTCGGCTCGGGGATGGCGGTGACCAAATTGCTCGGTCCTCCGGCGGCCAGGATCGCTCGGTTGATCAGGCGGATGTTCTCGGCGGACACGCGCTTGGCGTTGGGATGGACGTTGAAGACGACGCCGTTGCCGCCGCTGAGTACCGCAATCGTGTTGTTGATGATCGTCGAGGTGGGATTGGTGGTGGGAGTGACCGCCCCGATGAGTCCGAAGGGGGCGTGCTCGGTGACCATCATGCCGCTCGATCCCGTCTCGATCAGCGGTGCGAGATCCTCCGGACCCGGGGTGCGGGTCGCCACCAGGATGTTCTTGCGGGTCTTGTCCTCGACCCTGCCCAGGCCGGTCTCAGCGTGAGCGGCCTCGGCGAGATACTCGGCCTTCTCGAGCATCGACTTGCGGATCGACGCGATGACGGCCTCATGCAGATCGGTGCCGGCGGCGGCATAGGTTCGCTGGGCGGCTTCGGCGGCATTCACCGCTTCGTCGATCGTGGCGAAAATGCCCTCACCGAGGGCAGCGTCCGGGATCGCCGCGGGGATCCGGGGGTTGGTCGGTAGCCGGTCCGGCGTTCCCCCGAGGCGCTCGCGCACCCGGGCGATGACCGCCTGGACTTCCTGCTCGCTGAATTTCGTCACTTGGTGAACTTCACTTCGCCGCCGACCTCCCAGGTGTCGACGATCGCCATCACCACGGCATCGCAGGGCCGGTCCCTGGTCGCCTCTGTCTGCCGGGCGGATGATCCGGTGGCGAACATGACGATCTCACCGACACCCGCGCCCACCGCGTCCGCCGCGATCACGTACCCGCCGGAGTCGTCACCGTCGACGTCGACCTGTTTGATCACGAGGAATTTGAGCCCCTCCATTGTGGGCTCCTTCTCGCTGGCGACGAGTGTCCCCGCGACGCGGCCGAGTAGCACGAGGTGCTCCCCGCCTTTCTAGGAAGACTCGGCCGCGGCCTCGTCGGCCCGGCCGAGCGGCAGGATCATGTCGATGTTGACGTGGGGGCGGGCAATGACGTGAGTGGAAACCACTTCGCCGACCTTCTCCGCGCCACGAACGCCGGCATCGATGGCTGCCTTGACGGCGGCAACGTCCCCGCGCACCACGGCAGTCACGTAGCCGCCACCGGTCTTCTCGTACGACACGAGTTCGACCTTGGCGGCCTTCACCATCGCGTCCGCCGCCTCGACCATCGCGGCAAAACCGCGGGTCTCGATCATTCCGAGTGCTTCAGCCATGGGCTTTCGCTGTTCCTTTCTTTCCTTGAACCGATCAAGTGGCTTCGCGGCCTTCGAGGCCCTCGAGCGCCCCGACAGCCGCGCGCCAGCCGACATCGATGTCGCTCTCCTCGCCCCCGAGATAGACGCGCCCGAGCGATCCGAACGACCGCACCTCGAGCACGTTGATGTTCGCCGCCTTCTCCGCCTCGTTGGCGGCCAGCGGGGCATAGGAGGCGGGTTCCATCTCGAGCACATAGAGGGTCTGACCAGGGATGAGCATCTGGCCGTGCCGCATCCGGTTGATCAACTGCGCCTGGTGATCGTCGACCCGGCGAATGATCTGGCTAGAAGCGATACGGGGCTTGATTCGGTCGCTCTCTGATGCCCCGATGTCCTCGAGGATGGCCGCTCCCGCGGCCCGGACCTCGGCCTGCGATGGCGAATGGATCTCGAGAAGGCCGAAGAACCGCTCGACGATCTGCATCCCGGGCTTCACCTGGGTCGATTTCAGGGCGACGTCGGTGACCCGGTTGATCTCGATTCCCGGAGAGATCTCGATGTAGAGAGAAGCGTCCCCCGCCAGGGGGAGAAAGCCCTGGGCCACAGTGCCCAGGAACGCCGCGTACTGGGGCTGCAGGCTGTCCAGGAACGAATAGCCCCGGAGGTCAATACCGCTCACTCGTTGTCCCTCCCGTCACGATCTGAACTCCTGCCGACGCACCGATCCTCGTCGCTCCGGCGGCGATCATCTGCCGGACGTCGTCGGCGCTGCGGATGCCGCCCGACGCCTTGATCCCGACCTTGGGGCCCACCGCCTCCCTCATCAACGCCACGTCGTAAACCGTGGCGCCACCGCCCCCGAAACCGGTCGAGGTCTTCACGAAGTCTGCCTTGGCTTTTACGGCCAATCGCGATCCGATCACCTTCTCTTCGTCGGTGAGCATGGCAGTTTCGAGGATCACCTTGCACACGGCTCCGGCCTCCCGGCAAGCCTCGGCTACCCCGGCGATATCGCGCTCGACGAGGGCGTGGTCTTGCGACTTGAGCGCACCCACGTTGATGACCATATCGATTTCACGGGCGCCGTCGCGGATCGCCCGGCGGGCCTCCATGGCCTTGATCTCCGGCATCGATGCCCCGAACGGGAAACCGACCACGGCACAAGCCACCACGTCGGTGCCTTTGAGATTGTCGGCGACCCGCTTCACCCAGTACGGATTGACGCAGACGGAAGCAAACCCGTACTCGCGCGCCTCGGTGCACATCCGGTCGATCTCGGCGGTGGTGGCATCGGGGCGGAGCAGCGTGTGGTCGATGAATCCCGCCAGGTCGGTGGGTACGTCGGCTCCGAGTCCGTTGAACGACACCCGGGTGGCACCGGCAGCCAGCACCGACCGCACTTTGTCGGCCGAGTGGGCGACGCAGTCACCGACGCAGGCAAGGCAGTCATCCCAGGACTCACCGGCCACCGCCGCCAGCACTTCCCGCGTGATCGCCTCGATCAGCTCGTCGCGCTCGCTCATACCGCCTCCCCCATGCGCCGGCGGGCATCGAGGGCATCGATCATGGCCACTCGACGGGCATGGCGCCCCTCGCCCCACGGCGTGGCGAGCCACTCCTCGACGATTTGCCACGCCAGCGCCTCCCCGATCAGCCCGGCACCGAGCGTGAGCACATTGGCATGATTGTGTTCCCGGCTGTTGCGCGCCGAGGACAGGTCGTAACAGAGCGCCGCCCTCACCCCCGCCACCTTGTTGGCGACCATTGCCGACCCGATGCCGGCCCCGTCGATCACGATGCCGGCGACGCATTCACCGGAAGCCACTTTCTCGGCGACGGCCAGCGCAAAGTCGGGATAGTCGACCGCCTCGGACGAATCCGTGCCGCAGTCCACCACCTCGCGCCCGGACTCGCGCAGCCGGAATCCGATCCGCTCCTTGAGGCGGAAGCCCCCGTGGTCGGCCCCGATGGCGATCTTGCCGGCAGCCGATACGCCCGCTCCGCCCTCTGCCGGGGGCACGACGGCGGGCTGGTTGGAGGAGGCGACCGAATCGACGACGCGCGTCACGAGAGCGCGCACGTCCTCTTCGCTTGGAAGTTGGCGGCCAGGCACATTCGATTATCCCACGCTGCCGCAGGGGAAGCGGGAGGACTCCTCCCCCGGTACTCCGGGGGAGGTGCCGAAGCGAAGCGAGGCGGAGGGGGCAGCGGAGACAGCGTGCGGCCCGACGACGGTGCCCTCTCAGAAGGAGCGGGTCAAGTCAAGAGTCAAGAGCCAAGAGTCAAGAATCAAGAATCTTTCCGCTCTTGACTCTTGACTCTTGATTCTGTCGCGTAACCTCCCGACATGTCCGACCCTGCCTTCACCTGGGATCGACGGCCAGGCCCGAGCCAGCAGAAGCGGAAGACACGCCGCGAGGTCGCCACTGAGCCCGCGCCGCCGCTCGGCGGGCGGATCACCCTCAAGGAGGCCGAGCACCGATTCGGGGTCTCGGTCGGCACTCTGCGCGGCTGGGCACGAGACGGCGCGGTCGACGCGGTCAAGGCAGACGGGCCGAACGGCCGCCAATGGATGATCACCGCCGAATCGGTGGCCCACCGGATTTCTCATCGTGCGGGAAGCCCCCCGCCCTCCCCCCGGGAAGGGGCCACGGGCCCGACCGCCGACGGGACGGCGATGCTGGTACCCCGCGACGCATGGGACCGCCTGATGGACCAATTGGGGAACATCCATGAAGCAGGCCTGATGCTGTCCGAGGCACGCGAGCGAGCCGCCCGCGCCGAGACCGAAGCCGAGTTCCTCCGCGAACGTCTCGGCGAGATCCGCACCGAACGCGACGAGCTCAGGGCGGCGACCAAGACGAGGGAGATTCCCCAGCCCGCGGTGCCGCCGGCCCCTCGAAGCGTTCCGGCGGCCCCAACCCGGCGACCCACCGCCTGGGACATGGCCAAGCGCTGGTGGCGCGGCAGTCGCGGCTGACGGAAATTCTTGAATATCGACTCTTGATTCTTGAATCTTGACTCTTGCCCTTGCATTACCGTGTCCGTCGGCATGGACCGCCCGTCGATCATCTCCGTCACCGACCTGCGGTTCGCCTACGGCAACATCGTCGCCATCGACGGGGTGAGCCTCGAGATCCCCCCCGGCCGTATCGGGTTGGTGGGCGCCAACGGCGCCGGCAAGACAACCCTGCTCAAGATCCTGCTCGGGGTACTGCCGGCGGCCTCCGGCCAGGTCGCAGTGCTCGGGCACGACGTTGCCACCCGACAACTGGACGTCCGCGCTCGGGTGGGCTGGATGCCCGAAGGCAACTGCATGCCTCCAGACCAGACCGCCGCCGACTTCCTCGGGTACGCCGCCGAACTGGGTGGGCTGCCGGTACGAGCAGCGCGCCAGCGGGCAAGCGACGTGCTCGGCCTGGTCGGCCTCCACGAGGAGCGGTTCCGTTTCATCGGCGAGTTCTCCACCGGCATGAAACAACGCGCCAAATTGGCCCAGGCGATCGTCCACGACCCGCAGCTGGTCCTCCTCGACGAGCCCACTGCTGGCCTCGACCCCGAAGGACGGGAGGAGATGCTCGATCTCGTCACCCGGCTTCAGGACTTCGGGATCAATGCGGTCATCTCGTCGCATGTGTTGACCGACATCGAGCGGACTTGCGAGTGGGTCATCATGCTCGACGGCGGCAAGGTGCTGCGATCCGGGCCGCTGACCGACCTCTCGACCACCGATGAAGTCGAATTGGAGGTCATCGGCGACAGCGCCGCGGTGGTTGCTGCTGCCCAGCGGTTGGGGGCGACGGTCGAACTGGTGGGCTCGGTGCTCCACCTGACTGCCACCGATCGGGACGCCTTCGAGATCGCCAGAGATGCCCTGGCGGAAGTCGGGGCCCCGCTGCGAAGGCTCGCCGCCAAACGGACCACCCTCGAGGACGTATTCATGGGGGAGGGTTCGAATGGATGAAGGCGTCGTATTCGACCTGGGATGGCGGCCGCATGACGGACCGCGCCTGGGGCGAGCGGGTGCACGCCGCGCCATCTACCGCGACGGGCTGCGTCGCGTGCTCGGGCTCCGCCGTCGGGCACGCCGCAAAGTGTTCCCCATCGCGATGCTCAGCATCGCGATACTCCCATCGCTCTTCTTCGTTGCCCTCAGCGTGATCGCAGGCGAATTCGACGCCAGCGCTACCTTCTTCGGCCACAGCGAGTACTTCGATCTCACCGGGGCCTTGGTGCTCATCTTCACAGCGCTCGCCGCCAGCGAACTGCTGATTCCCGACCGCGTCAACGGAACGCTGTCGGTGTATGCGTCCCGACCATTGACGACCGCCGACTACGTGTCGATGCGGGCAGCGTCGCTGGCGACAGTCGTATTCGGTTTCCTGTGGCTGCCACATGTCGTGCTGTTTCTCGGCCGTGCCTGGGTGGAAGGGTTCGGCTCCTACGTCACCGACAACTTCGAAGTGCTTTGGCAGACGGCGCTGGCATCGGCGGTGTACTTCCTCGCGTTTGCTCCGCTCGCGTTCCTCGTGGCGGCGTTCTCGAAGCGCTCATCGCTCGCCTCCGGAGTGTTTCTCGGGGTCGTCACCATCTCCAGTGCTGCCACTCGCGGGTTGATCGAGGCGGGCATCGACTTCATGGGGCTCTTCGCCTTCCAGCACCACCCTGGCTACGTGAAGGATTGGATCATGGGTTCGGACACCCACCAGTGGATTCCCGAAGATGCCGGTTTCGATCCGGCCGTGTCGTTGTTGGTGGTCGTAGTAGTGGCGGCGTTGTCGAGCATCGCCGTGCTGGCGCGCCAGAGGCGGGCGGGATGACGACTTCACCTGCCACGGTTCGGGACGCCACGGTCGAAGTGAACGACGTGTCGAAATGGTTCGGCCAGAAGGTGGCGGTGTCAGACGTCACATGCTCCTTCGGGCCCGGCCTCACCGGCCTTCTCGGACCCAACGGCGCAGGGAAGACGACCTTGCTCCGACTGATCTGCGGCCTGCTCGCCCCGTCCGACGGTGCCGTCTCGATCCTCGGGTCCAACCCACGGCGCGACCACAGGGTCTACGGGCGAATGGCGCTGGTCCCCGAGGAAGACGCGGTGTACGGCCAACTCAGTGCCCGGGCATTCGTCACTTACGCCGCCGACCTGGCCGGAGCACCACGGGAGGGGGTCGACCGGGCGATCGAAACGGTCGATCTCGGTTCTGCCGCCGACCGCCCCATTGCCGGGTTCAGCAAAGGCATGCGTCAACGGGCGAAGGTCGCCGCGGCACTGGTCACCGATCCGCAGGTCCTGATCCTGGACGAACCTCTGAATGGCACCGACCCGGTCCAGCGCGCCCACCTCATCGAGACCTTCAAGCGCCTCGCCGCCGGTGGCAAGACGGTGATCGTGTCGTCGCATGTCCTCGCCGAGGTGGAGCGTATGGCAGACCGGGTCATCGCCATCGTCGACGGACGCCTGGCTGCCGCCGGTGGAGTGCACGCCATCAGGGAAGCAATGGCCGACACCCCATATCGAATCCGCATAGACGTCGATGACCCCCGAGGCGTCGCCGCCACCCTGATGTCGTCGGAGAGCATCACCTCGGTGACGATGTCAGGCAACACTCTCCGAATCGAGACGTCCAACCTTCCGGACCTCGGCCTCCGCGTTCCAAAGGTCGCCAAGGAGCTTGGCGCGCGGCTGACGGCGTTCGAGCCCGAGGATGAGTCCCTCGAGAGCGTGTTCCGCTACCTCGTCCGGAGACGCAAATGAGGGCGTTCCTGTCGATCATTCGGGTCACCCTGCGTCAAGTGATCGGCGGCCGGCGGTGGATCATCCTCGGACTGGTTGCCCTGCTGCCCGCGATCGTGATGTGGCTCTCGTCTGCCAACCTCAGCGAGACGAACTCGATCGCCCGATATCACGACGCCCCCCTCGTGATCCTCTTCATCATCGTCCTGCCCCTCGTCGCCCTCGTGCTGGGTTCCAGCGCCCTCGGTGACGAGCGCCGAGACGGCACCCTGTCGTTTCTGCTGCTGCGGCCGATTCCGCGATGGACCATCGTGGCGGCAAAGTTCACCGCTTCGTGGCTGGCCGCCACGGCGATCTCCAGCGTCGCCGGGATCCTCGCCAGCGCCGCATTGGCCGCCCGTGCTGGAACCTGGGTGACACTCGTCCCAACTGTGGTCGGAGTCGCCGTCAGTGCGGCCTGTTACACGGCGGTCTTCCTGGTGCTGGGGCACATTACGTCGCGGGCCGTACTCGTCGGCCTCGTCTATCTATTCGTTTGGGAGTCCGGCATCAGCTTTGCGGCGCCTGCACTCGCCAATGTCTCGCTGTTCCGGATAGGCCTCACCGCCTACGTGGGGCTGGTGCCAGCGGGAACGCCCGGAGTGGCGGCGCTCGACGAAGTCCTTGGGCTGCTCGTGCCCGGAGCCGGGGGGGCGGTGGCCAAGGCAGTCGGAATCTCGATCGTCTGCATCGCCATTGGGGCCGTGCTCCTCAAACGGATGGACGCCACGGGCGAGTAGGCCCGAACGCGAGAACCCTCATCCAGCGGCTCGGTGGGAACCGATGCGATCATTGGATTGCGGCAGCGCGTCGGTGATCGAGGGACGACCGGCGTCCTCCATCTACGCCCGATGCCGGTGCACGCCTCTGCCTCTTCGGCGCCGGGAACGGCGCCGAAGAGGCAGACGGTCACGACTTCGTGAAGTGTTCCTTGGGAACGGGGAGCCCGAGCATGCAGGCCAGCAGGAAGACAGTGAGGGTCTTCGGCTCGAGCCTGGCCCGGTCGAACGCCCCCAGGCCCTTCGTCGAGTAGTGGTGGAGCGGCTTGGCCGCCGCGTGGTCGACGTCGACGACCTTGACCGAGGTCCCGTCACGGAAGTGGAGCGTGACGCTCGAGAACAGCGGTCCCTCGACGACCTGCACCTCGGTGAGCTCGTCCACGGTGTGCTCGCGGCGCGCCTTCTCTTTCTTCAGGTTCACCATGCCCCGGGTCGAAACGACGACGCGGTCAGGGTGGAACAGCACCAGCACCTGGCTGACGCCGCCGCCCAGCTTGTGCCAGAGCGACGACTTACGGCCGCTGAAGGCATAGACCGGGCGCTCGGCCTCCGGCACCGCGTCCAGCCGTGCGTAGAACCACTCGGCCTCGTCGGCCGAGAGGCCCGTCGTCCACCGCTTCTTCTGGTCGGTGGTCGCCATGACCAACTCCTCTCGTGGACTCGGCCCCGAGCATTCAGCGCCGCCGCCGGTCCCACCAGAGGCCTTTGGCCCGTTGAGGTCAGGGTCGTCGATCGACCGGGGGCGAGTTGCATCGGCACCGCTGATCGCGGGGGCGCTTCCCGAGACAGAGGTCATGCATCGCCATGGGCCGAACGCGAAAACCCGCAGGCAGCGGCTCGACGGGTACCGATGCGATCATTGGATTTGGGCAGCGCGTGGGTGGGTACGAGTTCACTCACCGGATTACCCCTGAACGATCGGAGCGGAAGATATGGATCTCGATTTCCTCAAGGAGATAGGCGAAGCCTTCAAGCAAGGGGGCATCGATAGCCCCGAGGCGATGGAGGCAGCGCTCGTCGAGAAGATCGAAGAGCTGAAGTTCGACGTCGACGACCTCGACATCGAGTGGGACGAAGGAGTAGCCACGGTCCAGGGCATGGCGGCCGACCAGGACACCCGCGAAAAGATCATCGTCGCCATCGGAAACACCACCGGCGTACTCAAGGTGAAGGACGAACTTGTCATCGGCCTCACTACCGCAGAAAAGAACGAGATTCGGGAAGCCGCAGCAAAGCGTGCTGCAGAAGCCCCTGGCGCCGAGAAGCCGAAAAAGGCAGAAGCCGCTCAAGCTGACAGGCAGAAGCGGGCCGACCAAAAACGGAACCGCAAGGCCCTGCGCCAGGAGTACAAGGCCCGACAGAAGCGCGCAGAAGAATCGAAGACGGTCTTCTACACGGTGGTAAAGGGCGACAGCCTGAACAAGATCGCCGCCAAGCACTACGACGACTCCTCGAAGTGGCCGGAGATATTCGAGGCGAACCAGCCGATGATCAAGGACGCAGATCTGATCTTCCCCGGCCAGGTGCTGCGGATCCCCAACGCCAAGTGATCGCTCCGGGTGGGGCGCCGGGTCCAGAGACTGATCCGGCGCCTCACCCGGGCTAGCGTCACCCAACATGACCGTCGACGGGCCGGCGCCCCACGGGCTCTACCGGCGCATGGGGATCGCCGCCGCGATCGTGGCCGGCGGCGTGCTCCTCTCCCGGATCCTGGGCCTGGTGCGACAGGTCATCTTCGCCTGGCTCCTGGGGGCGGGTGCCACCGGCGACGAGTACTTCGTCGCCTTCATCATCCCCGACCTCCTCAACTATCTCCTGGCCGGGGCATACATGGCGATCACCCTGATCCCCCTGTTGTCCAGACGGTTCGCCGCGGGGGACGAGGACGACGCCCGCCACGCCTTCTGGGCAATCGCCCGCCCCCTGACGCTGGCCATCGGGGGGCTGGTGCTGATCGCCATGCCATTCGTGGAGCCGGTGCTGCGGGCCATCGAGCCCGGCTTCACCGAGGCGCAGGTGGCCGAGGCCGCCCGGCTCACCCGCATCGTCTTGCCCGCGCAGGTGTTCTTCATCCTCGGCCAGCTGTTCACCGCGTGGCAGTTCGCCCGAGAGAAGTTCGTGATTCCGACCCTCGGTCCGATCGTCTACAACCTCGGGATCATCGCGGGGGGCCTCCTCGGCGCTCTTGGCCAGGACGATCCCGGGGCGGATGGATTCGCCTGGGGAGCACTCGGTGGGGCGTTCTTCGGGATCTTCCTACTCCAGTGGTGGGGGGCTCACCGTCAGGGCTTGCGGCTCCCCTCCGGCCGGCTCGGCAAGCACCCGGCGGTGCGGCGCTACTTCGCGCTGGCGATTCCTCTCATGCTCGGTCAATCCCTCGTCGTGCTCGACGAGCAGTTGGGACGGGCGTTCGGATCGCTCACCGCCAACGGTGGTATCTCCTGGCTCACCTTCGGTCGGCAGACGATGCTGGTGCCGGTGGGGGTGATCGCCCAGGCTGCCGGCGTCGCCGCCTACCCCTTCCTCGCCCGCCTCGCGGCTGAAGGGAAGCACCGGGAGCTGGCCGCAGCCGTCGGGCGAGCGGTGCGCTTCGTGATCGTGCTCAGCCTTGCCGCGGCAGCCGGCCTGATGGCGATGTCGATCCCGCTGGTGCGCGCACTGTACGAGCGGGGCTCCTTCGAGCCGGCCGACACCCTTGCGACTGCTGCGACCGTGGTCGTCTTCGCCATCGGCGTGCCGATGTGGGGTATCCAACAGATTCTGGCCCGGGGCTTCTATGCCAGGGAAGAGATGTGGGCTCCGGTGGTGATCGGCACCGCGGCGACCGTGGCGGCAGTACCGATCTACTGGGCGCTCAACGACTCGATGGGCATCGAGGGACTCGCCCTCGCCTCGAGTCTGGCGATCACCCTCTACACGATCGGGCTCGCCATCGTCTGGTATCGACGAACCGGCACCGGTGAGCTGTGGCCAGTGGTGAAGACCCTCGCCGGCAACCTCCCGCTGGCCGCCGTCGGCGGCGGGGCTGCGTGGCTGGTATCGCGCTGGGTGCTCGACACCCTCGGCTTGGACGGCTTCTTCAACAACGCCGTCGCAGTGGCCATCGGGGGCGTGGTGCTGCTGGCCGTGGCGCTATTGCCCCGGCCGGTGCGACGCGACCTCGTCGGCCAGCCTGCGGCACGCCTCCAACCCCCAGCCACCACCGAAGAACGGCCCCTGTCCGACCTCTGAGGGGTCCGTTGACGAAGAAGGAGCGGCACCAGAGCGCCGCTCCCCTTCAGGTTGCACGAGCCTTCGTGCGGCTAGCCGGGCGAATATACCGCTTCCCGCTGCCCGCTGCCGGGGACCCGCTACCCGCTGCCCGCTACCCGCTGCCCGCTGCCCGCTACCCGCAAGAGTCACAGGGTCAGGGCTGTACGCGATCGCCCCTCGGTCGAATTGCGAATTGCGAATTGCGAATTGCGGGGCGGCCACAGGCCGCCGCTACTTCTTCGTCTCGGCGAAGATCTCGGCGATCTCGGCGATCAGGGCCAACAGCTCGTCGCCGACTGCGGGGTCCATCGACTTCTTGGCGTCGCCCGCCTTCTTGGTGGCTCTCCAGAACAGATCGTGGAGCTGGGGGAACTGTTCCACATGGGGGGGCTTGAAGTAGTCGGTCCACAGCACCCAGAGGTGGTGCTTGACCATCTCGGCGCGCTTCTCCTTGATGATCACGCAGCGCTGGCGAAAGACCTCATCATCGGAGTCCTGGTACTTCTGGGCGATTGCCCTCACCGACTCGGCCTCGATCCGGGCCTGAGCCGGGTCGTACACCCCACACATCAGATCGCAATGGGCATGGGCGATGCGCTTCGGCTTCAGCAACGACATCCCTGCTCGTCTCCTGTTTCTCGCGAAACCTCACCCTACACTCGCCCCGGCGCGCTACAGAAGGCCCCGCGTGTCCTCAATCCTTCGAGCGGCCGGCGCCACCGTGCTTGCCGCATTGAGCCTGCGGCTCACCCGATTCGAGATCGCCGAAGAGTCGATGACCCCTGCGCTGATGCCCGGCGACTGGGTGCTCGCGGTCAAGCGACCGCGGGGCATCCGGGTGGGAGACGTCGTGGTCTTCGAGATGCAGCCGGGGTTCGAGGTGGTCAAACGGGTCGCGGAACCTCCGCCGGGCTCAGCCGGTTTGTGGCTCCTCGGCGACCACCCGGGTGCGGGCAGCGTCGACAGCAGATCGCTGGGGGCCATCCCCCGCGACCGGGTGATCGCCCGACTAATCCTCCGCTACCACCCCCGGCCCCTGGCCGCCGTGGGACGGCCGTAGCCGCGGCGTGAATGCCGCCCCACGCCCGCGGCCAGCCTCGCAAGCCCGGATGGTCACTACTGTGCCCGACGTGATGACCCGACTCTCCAAGTTCTCGATGCTCCTGGTCGCCCTCGCCCTGGTGGCTACGGCGTGCGGGGGCGATGCTGCCCCCACCACCACCACTACGGTGCCCACCACGACGGTCCCAGCGACGACCACTGCCCCCACGACCACCACCTCCACCGCCCCGACCACCACGACCGCAGGGCCTGAGACCACCGTCACCACGTTCCCCGTCGGGTTCGCTTCGCCTCTCAACGGACTCCCCGCGGAGGACACTCTCAAGCTCGACCGAAGCGTCATTGCGGTCAAGGTCGACAATCACCCGGGAGCCATCCCGCAGTCGGGCCTGCTGGAGGCCGATGCAATGATCGAGACACTGGTCGAGGGCGGATTCACCCGCTTCATTGCCCTGTTCCATGACAACGAGGCAGAGTTGCTCGGTCCCATCCGTTCGCTGCGTCCCACCGACTCGACCCTAGTCCTGCCAACCGGTGCACCGCTCTTCATGTCAGGCGGCCAGACCTGGGTCCAGAGCCTCACGGCGTCTCGCGGGCTGCGACTACTGGGCGAGAGCGCCGGGATGTTCCGCACGTCGCTGCACGCGGCACCCCACAACCTGTATGGGAACACCGAAACGCTGCGGGCGCGAGCGGACGCGCGGGGTTACACGGATAATCCGGCGCAGTATATCTTCGCCATCGACGACTGGCGCTATCCCGAGGCGACCGCCACCGAGATCCGCCTCTCCTGGTCGGGCAGCACGAGTGTCATCTGGACATACGACGCTGAGACACGGACCTACCTCCGCACCATGAACAACCTCGTGCACAACGTGCAGGACGAAGATCGGAACTTGACTCAAATCGCCGTCGATGTCCTGGTGATCCTCGAGAGCCGCCTATACACCGCCTCCCCCACCGGCGAGGGACAATCGGTTCCCGCCCTCGACACGTTGGGGAGCAGCGACGCCTGGGTGTTCGCCCGCGGACGGATGTGGCAGGGGACCTGGGAGCGGGACGACCTGTTTGATCCCTTCACGCTGGTCTCGCCCGACGGGACCACCGCGGTCGTACCCGCCGGGCTCTCATGGACCTCGGTGTTCCCGGCCGGCCGGTCGATCACCACCTCGGGATGATCGAGTCGATCGCCCGGGCCGTCAGAGCCCGCGAGCGCTCGGCCCGCGATACCGTCACTGAGGCCCTGGCAGCGGCCGCCGCGACCAAGGCACTCAACGCCTTCACGTCGATCGACGCAGAAGCGGCCCTTGCCCGGGCAGCCACGATCGATGCGACCGTTGCCGCCGGCGGCGACCCGGGGCCGCTCGCCGGAGTACCGGTGGCACTCAAGGACATCATCGATCACGCCGGCCGGACGACCACGTGCGGGTCATCGTTCTACAGAGAGGTCCCCAAGCGGTCCGCCCCCGTCGTCGACCGGCTGGAGGCTGCCGGGGCGGTCGTCATCGGGCGAACGGGGCTCCACGAGTTCGCTTACGGCTTCTCATCCGAGAACGACTGGTGGGGGCCCGTCCGCAATCCGTGGGATCTGAACACCTCCCCCGGTGGCTCATCCGGGGGCTCCGCGGCAGCGGTCGCCGCGGGTGTGGTCCCGTTGGGCATCGGCACCGACACCGGAGGATCGGTCCGGGTGCCGGCGGCCATGTGCGGCATCGTCGGGCTGAAGGTGACCCATGGGCGAGTCCCGCTCACCGGCGTGTTCCCGTTGGCACCGTCGCTCGACACCGTAGGTCCACTGACTCGTTCTGTCGGCGACGCGGCGATCGCCTATGCGGTGATGGCGGGTTACCACTCCGAAGATCCGTGGTCGGCCAATCAACCGGTGGAGATCTCCGACCATCCTGCCGACCTCCGCGGCCTCCGGGTGGGGATCCCCCTGCCCTGGACCGAGCGCCCTCTCGAGACCGGGATCGCAACTGCCTACGCCGCGACGCTTGCGGGCCTCGAGTCGGCCGGTGCGGAGATCAGCGAGATCCGCGACCCCATCTTCGACCCGGAGCAACTCCCCCGGGCCACCTATGCGGAGATCGCCACGGTTCATCGTGAGTGGTTCACGGAGGACCCCGAGCGCTACGGCCTCGAAACTCGGGACCGCCTCGGGCGAGAAATGCTCCACTCGGCAGAAGACATCGCCCGGGGGCGTGAGTGGCAGGCGACACTGCGGCAGGCTGCCGAGCGCGCCTTCAGCCACGTCCAGGTGCTGGTGACCCCGACCAGCGCCGCCAGATCGAAAATCATCGGCAGCGCGACGGTAGATGGAGGTGCCGAGCCCGAGCCGTACCGAACCGCGCTCTCATGGTTCAGCACATTCGCCAATCAGCTCGGCATTCCCGCGCTGTCGCTGCCCGCCGCCGGCGGAGGTGCTCCACCCCCTTCGATCCAACTGATTGCCCCCTGGTGGCAGGAGGCGCAACTACTCGCAATCGGCTGGGCCATGACCGAGGCGGGGATCACCAGTATGGGGCGAGTCCCCCCGGAACAAGCAACGACGTGACCGACTTACAATGAAGGAAGTCGCGATTCCGGAGGAACGATCATCGACGACCCGGTGAGGTCGACCATGCTGGTTCGCCCCCTTGCCGCTCCTCCATACCCGTTGCACGTTCAGGAGTGATCCAATCGTGTCCGAAAAGTCCACCATCGACCCCACCGATCATGTAGAGACCGTCCACACGGCGGCGATCAGATTCGCCGGCGACTCGGGTGACGGAATGCAGGTGGTGGGGGCGCGGTTCACGGACGCCTCCGCCATCTTCGGCAACGACCTCAGCACCTTCCCCAACTTCCCCGCCGAGATTCGCGCCCCCGCCGGCACCCTGCCCGGCGTCTCCTCCTTCCAGGTGCACATTGCCGACCGCGACATCCTCACCCCGGGCGACCAGCCCGACGTGCTGGTGGTCATGAACCCCGCGGCGCTCAAAGCGAACCTGTCCGACCTGGCCCCGGCAGGCACGATCGTCGCCAACTCGGACGCCTTTGTCGATCGCAATCTCGAGAAGGCCGGGTACGACACCAACCCCCTCGAGGACGGCTCACTCGACGCGTACCGGGTGCTCTCCGTGCCGATGGAGGAACTGACCAAGAAGGCGGTGGAGAACTCGGGCCTCAAGGGTCGCGGCGTACTGCGGTCGAAGAACTTCTTTGCACTCGGGTTGATGGCGTGGATGTTCAACCGCCCGCTCGATCCGACCCTCCAATGGATCGACAAGAAGTTCGGCCGCGACGAAGAGGTCAGGGCGGCCAACGAGATGGCCTTCAGGGCCGGATATCACCTCGGCGAGACCACCGAGATGTTCCGCCACACCTACGCGGTGCAGCCCGCCAAGCTCCCGGCGGGCACCTACACGAACGTGACCGGCAACCAGGCACTGGCCTGGGGCATCATCGCCGCCGGTCAGGCAGCCCGCCTCCCCGTGATGTACGCCTCGTACCCGATCACCCCGGCATCCGACATCCTCCATGAACTCGCCCGGCATCGGAACTTCGGGGTCCGCACCCTCCAGGCAGAGGACGAGATCGCCGCGGTCGGAGCCGCGCTCGGAGCATCATTCGGTGGCCACCTCGGCGTCACCGGGACGAGCGGTCCCGGCGTTGCCTTGAAGAGCGAGACGATCAGCCTCGGGGTGATGATGGAGCTGCCGTTGCTCATCGTCGACGTTCAGCGCGGGGGACCCTCGACCGGTCTCCCCACCAAGACCGAGCAGGCCGACCTCCTCATGGCGATGCATGGTCGGCACGGTGAGGCGCCCCTCCCCATCGTGGCGATCGCATCCCCTTCGGACGCCTTCGAGACCACGATCGAAGCCGCCCGGCTCGCCCTGAAGTACATGACCCCCGTGATGCTGCTCTCGGACGGGTACATCGGGACCAGCGCAGAACCGTGGCGGCTGCCCGATTTGGAGCAGCTCCCCGACATTTCGGTCAGGTTCGCCACCGACACCAATGCCAACGGCGAGTTCCTGCCCTACCTGCGCGACGAGAAGACGCTGGCGCGGCCGTGGGCGGTGCCAGGAACCGCCGGCCTCGAGCACCGCATCGGGGGGCTCGAGAAGGAAGACGGCACCGGCAACGTCTCCTACAACCCGGCCAACCACGAGAAGATGACGATGCTGCGCGAGCAGAAGATCGCCCGCATCGCCGATGACATCCCCGAGATCGCACTCGACAGCGACGAGGGCGCCGACGTGCTGGTCATCGGGTGGGGCTCGTCTTACGGGGCGGTCCTCGCCGGAGTGCGGCGGGTGCGGGGCCGCGGAATGAAGGTCGCCCGCGTGCACCTGCGCTACCTGAACCCGTTCCCCAAGAACCTTGGAGAGATCGTGAGTAGATACCCCAAGGTTGTCGTACCCGAGCTGAACCGCGGCCAATTGTGGCGGATGCTGCGAGCGGACTTCCTGGTTGACGCCATCCGATACAGCAAGGTGCAGGGACAGCCGTTCAAGGCGTCCGAGATAGAAGCGAAGCTGATGGAGACGATCGAGTCATGACAGACACGACCACCACCGAACACAGCCGTCAGGACTGGCAGAGCGACCAGGAGGTCCGCTGGTGCCCCGGGTGCGGCGACTACACGATCCTCGCCGCGGTGCAGAACTTCATGGCCGACCTCAACGTGAAGCGCGAGGAGGTCGTCTTCGTGTCCGGCATCGGCTGCGCCTCCCGGTTCCCGTATTACATGAACACCTATGGAATGCACAGCATTCACGGACGGGCTCCCGCGATCGCCAGCGGACTCGCAGTTGCCCGCCCGGACCTCTCCGTCTGGGTGGTCACCGGCGACGGCGACGCCCTGTCGATCGGCGGCAATCACCTGATCCACACCATGCGCCGCAACATCAACATCAAAGTGCTGCTGTTCAACAACCAGATCTACGGTCTCACCAAGGGCCAGTACTCACCGACCAGCGAGCAGGGGAAAAAGACCACCTCCAGCCCGTGGGGATCCATCGACTTCCCTTTCAACCCGGTGAGCCTGGCACTCGGCGCCGAAGCAACGTTCGTCGCCCGCACGGTCGACATGGACCGGGCGCACACCCAGGACATGCTCCAACAGGCATACGAGCACAAGGGCTCGGCCTTCGTCGAGATCTATCAGAACTGCAATGTGTTCAACGACAAGGCGTTCATCAAGCTGACGGGGCGTGACGAGCGGGAGATCAACCGCATCGATCTGGAGCACGGCAAGCCGGTCGTCTTCGGCCCCGGTGACCAGTGGGGCGTCGTGATGGACGGGGGCACCGCCCGGGTCGTCGACGTCTCGGCAGTCGGCATCGACAAGATCCATGTCCACGATGCGACTGCTGACAGCCCGGCAGCAGCCTTTGCCCTCAGCCGCCTCAATCACAATCCGGTGGGCCCCACCCCGGTCGGGGTGTTTCGCCGGCGCCCCCGCACGACCTACGAGACCACCTTGCAGCAGCAGATCCACGACTCCCAGGCCTCCCGCGGCCCCGGCGACCTGGCAAGGCTCATTGCCTCCACCGGAACCTGGGACGTGAAGGGGTAGACGGCAGGGAGCCGGGAAGGCACCGCCGTTGATGCCAAACTCTCGGCGTGAACCTGATCCGCGTCGAGTTCCGCAAGTGGGATGGCAGTCTCCACTGGCACTTCGATGTCGTCCGGCTAGGTGAGGACGTCCACGGGGTGTGGCTCGGAGGCCCCAACGACACGCCGGTGACGCGGGGAGCCGAACCACCGATAATCTCACCCGCCTTTGCTCTGCTGGTCCCCCCACGCCAGTGGTGGACGGGGACCTTCAACTCGGGAGCCGCCGGCTCCCCCTTCGGATACATCGCCTACGTCGACATCTGCACCCCGGCCGTCTGGGAGGGCTCGACGGTGACCGCGGTGGACCTCGACCTCGATGTGGCCATGAGACCCGATGGGGGTGTAGAGCTCCTCGATGAGGACGAATTCATCGAACATGGGGCGGCGATGGCCTATCCGGAGCATGTAATCGATCAGGCTCGGACGGCCGCCGCTTCGATCCATCAGGTGATGGAGTCAGGGGGCGAGCCCTTTGCCGCCATCGGCGCGGGATGGCTCGAAAGGGCGGTGGCCCTTGGCGCCAGCTAGTCGCCCAGCGCGGCCTGGGCTTCGCCGAGGGTGAACCGGCCCTCGCTGATCTCACGGCCGACGATCACGCCGCCGAGTCGTCTCCCCGATTCCTCGAGGGCCGCCAGCGCCCGGAGGTCGTCCATATCCCTCGCCCCTCCGGCGGCTATCACGGGCTCGTCGGCGAGGGAGAGCGCCCGACGGAGAATCCCGTAGTTCGAAGGCGTGACCAGCGCATCGCGGCCGGCTTCACCGACCAGGAAGGCGGCGACCCCGGCGGACGAGAGGTCGAGCAACGCCTGTTCGAGGAATACCCCGCTGTCTACGAGCCACCCGCGGATGGCGATCTCTTCGTTCGGGCGAACGTCGAGGCTCACCACGATCCTCCCGGCGTGCTCCCGGCACAGCGCCCATACCATGACCTGATCTTCGATCGCGGCGGTGCCGAGCACCACCCGGGACGCCCCAAAGCCCAGTATCCGCTCCACCTCGCCGGGAGAACGGATCCCTCCGGCCACCTGCACCGGGGCATCCAGCGCAGCGATGATCTCCCGGATCACGGGGCGGTTGTCGTAGTCGCCGTAGGCGGCAGCATCGAGATCGACCACATGGATGCCATCTGCCCCCTGCGCCACCCAACTGCGGGCCCGCGCCACGGGATCGGCATCGAGCGATATCGCCTGGCGAACGTCCCCGGTGGGCAGCCGCACCGCCCGTCCGTCGAGGATGTTGATCCGGGCGTAGAGGTCCATGGGGGATGGGTGGGGGGCCGGGGGGGGCCTCGCTCTGCTCGGCCGCAATTGGCAATTGGCAATGGGCAAGATGGGCCTCGCCGCACGCGGCCTGCGATTCGCGATGTGGCAGAGGGCAGGTGTGGCTGTCAATGCCCTCGGCTGACTAAACGGTCACGACCACCTTGCCGCGCGGATGGCGCGCCATCAGATAGCGCATCGCATCGGGCGTTTCGGCGAGCGGGTATGTGCGGTCGACCACGGGGGTGACGCTCCCGTCCTCGACGAGGGCAGCGAGCTCGAGCAAGCGGGCGCGAGTCACCTTCCTGATGAACTGCTTGACGTCGCGCCGCCGAAGAATCAGCCGCGCGGCATGGCCGGCGAGAATCAGTGAGACATCCTGACCACAGTTCAGCACGACCACTCCACCCGGGGCGAGCGCCCGGCGCAAGGCGCGCAGCGACCGACCGCCGCCGTTGTCGAGGATCGCGTCATACGGTTCCCCGCGCAGATAGTCGTCGCGCGTGTCGTCGACCGCACGGTCGGCGCCGAGCTGCTCAGCCAACTCGACGTTTTCCGTACGGCAGAGCGCAGTTACGTGGGTGCCGTACGCCTTGGCTATCTGCACGGCGAAGCTTCCGACGCCGCCGGTCGCCCCGGTGATGGCAATCCGTTGACCTGCGCGAAGACGAGCGTGATCGCGCAGAGCCTCCAACGCCATCGTGCCCGCCACCCCCATCCCGGCCGCGTGCTCGAAGCTCAGCCGCTCGGGCTTGGGTGCCAGGTTGTGCGGGACGCCGACGGCGTACTCGGCCAAGGCGCCGCGACAGGTGCCGAACACCGCGTCACCTACAGCCAGTTCTGTCACCTCCGCGCCGACACGTTCGACGATGCCGGCGACGTCGATGCCCACTCCCCGCTGGTGGGGGCGCCGCCACCCGGTCCACGGACGCAAGAATCCGCGCATTGCGATGTAATCCGTCGGGTTGAGCGCCGCAGCGCGAACGCGCACGAGCACAGCCGTCGTCGACGAGATCGGGCTCGTCGATCTCCTCGATCCTCAGCACCTCGGGTCCGCCGTACTCGTCGCAACAACTGCTCTCATCGCAAAGTCAGTTGCTGCCGCCGTCGAGCGTGAGCACGACGTTGCCGGTCTTCTGCCAGGTCTCTACGAACGCCGTCGCCTCGACAATCCGCTCGAGCGGATAGACGCGATCGATCACCGCCCGGTACTCGCCGGTCTCGAGCAGCCGCTTGAGGAGGAGGAGATCCTCCTGGTCGTACCGCGGCCAGGAGGCGACGATCCGGCGGCTGCTAAAGCGGGTGAGCAGCACGCCAACCACGTTCAAGAATCCGTCGGTGAGCACGAACCTCCCGCCGCGGACGAGCGAGCCGCGGTAGCGCATGCCGACGATCTTCCCGACCGCGTCCACGATCACGTCGTACTTCTCGCCGCGCTTCCTGAAGTCCTCGCGCTGGTAGTCGATCACGATGTCGGCGCCGAGCGAGCGCATGAGCTCGACGTTCTTCGTGCCGCACACTGCCGTCACGTGTGCACCGAGATGACGCCCGAGCTGCACGCAGGCCGTTCCGCACGAGCCCGAGGCACCGTACACGAGCAGGCGGGTGCCTTTGCCTACACCCCCCCGACGCAGAGCCAACAGGCCCTGAAATCCGCCGTCGATGACCGCGGCGCCCTCCTCGAAGCTCATCGCCTCCGGAAGGTGCGCTACGAGGCGGCTCTCGCGAGCGGTCACCAGCTCCGCGTTGGCTCCATAGTTCTTCATCCCGAACACGCGGTCCCCAACCGCGAACTTCGTCACCGCCGACCCAACGGCCTCGATCTCGCCGGCGAACTCCATCCCCAACGTCCTCCACTTGGGACGGAAGAAGCCGATCATGAAACGCCAGACAATCGGCCTGGCGCGGCGTACATGGCAATCGGTCTGGCTGACCGTCGTCGCCCGGACGCGAACGAGGACTTCGTCGTCCTTCGGGACCGGCGCCGGGACATCTTCGATGCGCAGCACCTCCGGCGGACCGAACCGGTCATGCACTACCGCCCTCACCGAATGCCACCTTTCAGCACCCGGGCATTCGGGGTTTTAGTCGTCATGACCCTTACCGTACGCCCCCGCCACTCCCTTGTCAACCGGGTAGCGGGCTACGACCTACTCCACCGCACTGTCACCACCTCGCGCTCGGGCGCACCGAGGACCAGCCAGCCGTCGTCGAGGCGATGGATGTCGGGCTCGAGAATCGCCGCGGCCTCCAATGATCTGGCGGGTGGCACCAGCAGCCGGCGGCGATAGAACTCGAGAAGTTCCTGGGTATCGGCGAAACGGAAGGCGGCCGGTACCGTCCGCCACTCGACCTCCGGGGCCACCCCGACCACCTCTTCGACGACCCGGACGAAGTCGTCGACGGTCGGGCGAGTCGGCCGATCGATGCCATGGAGTGCTCGGTAATACCTGCTCAGCCCGGACCACGGGTGACGCGGGGTCATCTCGATGATGACAGCACGACGGGCGCACCGATTCATCGCCTCGAGAAAGGGGCCGATCGCGGGAACGTCGAACACGACATGCCCGGAAACGCACAGGTCGTGGATCCCGGCGTTGCCCGCGACTTGGGGCCATGTTCCGACGATCCGGGTGACATCCAGCCCCGCTCGCCCCGCAGCATCACCCAGGGCCTGCGCCATCCCCTCGTCCCGCTCCACCGCGGTGACCCGGTGACCACGCTCTGCCAAGGGCAGGGCGAGCCGGCCGGCGCCCGCTCCAACGTCGAGAACGCTCCCCCCATCTCCCATCAGGCCGGCTGCCATCGCCACCACCGGCGATTCCGAGTCCAGGGCGATCATTCGCTCGTACAGATGCGCCGGCCACGAGAACGGGGAGTCGTCGACGCCGGCAAGCAGCCGCTCGGGGAGCGCCCACGAGTCGAGTGCCCGGCGCCAGGCCTCCCGCGCTTCAGTACGCATCAGCCGATGGTATGTCGACTCACCGGGACTCGCCTCAGCGAGTGACCACCTCGAACAACCAGATGGCGAACCAAATGCCGCTGGCGACCGCCGCCGACTGGGCGACGATCCACCCCCACGGGCCTATCACGACCCACCCGCAATCGCCCGACGCTTCGCCGCCTTGTACTCCGAGTCGTCCAGCGCGCCACTTCGGTGCAACGCATCGAGTCGCTCGAGAACGGATGCGAGGTCTTCGGCTCTGCCACTGCCAGCGGACGGGAACGACACCCTCCGGGGAATGCCCGCCACCGGCCGCAACGACAGTGGGATCCGTGACGCCGCCCGCGTCATGCCCTGGCGGCGCACCACGCTGACCCAGATCCAGAGCGGGATGCCCCCCATGAGCATGAACAGGACTCCGCACACCAGCCATCCCCACGCCAGGCCCTCGCCAAAAGGTGGGCTGATGCCATATTCGAGAAAGTTCCATCCGAGGGAGATGAAAAGGGCCGGCCAGATAAGGGCAGCGAAGCTCGGCACCCGGTGGCGGATCGAAAGAAATACATAGACGAACACGAGGACCATCCCGCCCCAGACGCCGCCGATCAAGAGGCCGGGCACTCCGCGGGGACAAGGGCGGATCGGCACGAACGGACCGCCCGACGCACAGGCGCCGCCGATCTCCATGACGCTCCGCATCGAGAGGAAGACGAGCGTCAGCGCAGCCGCCACTCCGGCGAGAGCGAGGAGCACGTTGAGGCGGGCCGGCAGTGAGGGGCCAGTGGCGGGCTCGTGGACCGCGGCGGAGTCAGCCATTGGCCGGGAGCCCCGCGAGAAGATCCGGGTCGGCGGGGTCGCCGGGAACCGTCGAGAAGGCGCGGACGAAGACCTCTTCGGCGAGGAACTCACTCATCCGCCCCTCGGGCAGCGTGCGGATCCAGGAGTCCGCCGCGAACTGGCTGTCGTGGCAGAGCAGGGCGCCCTGCTTGAGATGAAGCCACGCCGAGACGTCGCGCCGGGTCGTGATGTGCTCCGGGAGTGTTCCGGAACTGGGTTCCTCCGGCTCGCCGTCGGCGCCGA
Source organism: Acidimicrobiia bacterium (assembly GCA_040882645.1). GTDB lineage: Bacteria > Actinomycetota > Acidimicrobiia > Spongiisociales > UBA11373 > JAUYIV01. The sequence goes on along the minus strand of JBBEAX010000047.1, from coordinate 50,069 downwards.
GGTCGGTCGACATCTCGCGCCGGATGCGCCGCATCCGCTCACGCGACCAGGTCGCCCAGTAGAGGCGAGGGGCTTGCCAGGGTTCCTCGCCTGGAAGAAGGGGATATCGGCCGATGTCGGCGGACGCAAAGAACGCTGCGGTACCGACACGATGAACCTGGATGTGGTCGGGGTGGCCGTACCCCCCGAAGGGGTCGTAGGCGGTGACGACCTGCGGTTGCCGTGCCCGAATGACCCTGACCAAACGGCCGACGGCCTCGGTGAAATCGGCGCCCCAGAACGAGTCGGCGTGGGCATTGTCCCCGGTGCCCATCATCCCCGAGTCCCGGTAGCCGAGGAACTCGATGTCCTCTACCCCGAGCACCCGGCATGCGGCGCGTTCTTCAGCTTCTCTGATGTCGCCGAGCACGGGACGGACCTCATCCGCGTCGTCCCGATTGTGGATCTCGCCGGCCTCCCCCCTGGTCGCCGTCACCACGGTGACCGGCACCCCCCGCGACGCATATTCGGCAAGGGTGCCGCCCATCGAAATCGACTCGTCGTCGGGGTGAGCGTGAAAGGCGAGCAAACCGGACATGGCGGAGGAGCGTACAGCCCCCGGAAGGTCGCAAGGCGGCAGCGCGCCGACCATTACATTGCGGGGCAATCGGGGGTCCCATTGCGCGTAGCCACCTTCGTCGCGACCGCACTGCTCGCCGCCTGTGGGCAGGCGGCGGCAGAGCCGGAATCGCCGACGCTCGCCCCGAGCACCACTGCGTCCGCGCCGACGACGCTCACGCCCGCGACCACCGTCACCACGCCGGCGACCGCCGCCACCCCCGTCACTGGGAGCGCGGTGCCGTCACCTCCGGAGCGGGGCCGGCTGGTGATCCACGCCGTGGGGGACGTCAACTTCGATCTCGGCCACAACGCCATCTTTGGGCACACCGGATACGAATCGCCGTGGGCCGGCCTGCGAGGCATCTTCCAGCGTGATCATCTCTCGATCGTCAACCTCGAATGCAGCCCGTCCGCGCTCGGGAGCCCGATCGACAAGGAGTGGCAGTTCCGTTGCCCCCTCGCCGCACTGGCTCCGATGCGGGCTGCCGGAGTGGACGTGGCGAGCCTCGCCAACAACCACGCCGGTGACATGGGGAGGGCGGCATTGGTCGAGGGACGGCAGAACCTGTCGGCCCACGGCATCCACCCGGTGGGGGCGGGGAGCGATCTGGTCGAGGCAAACCTCCCTGCGATCTTCGAGATCGAGGGGTGGCGGGTGGCGGTGGTCGGGTTCTCAGGCATCTCCGGGGGAGGAGCCTGGTTCGCCGGCCCCGGCCGCCCCGGCGTCGCCCCGGCCACCGTCGACAACGTCACCGCGGCGATCGCCGCCGCGGCCGCCCAGGCGGATGTGGTGATCGCTACGGTCCACTGGGGGGTCGAGCTCACCGCGCAGCCCACTTCGGGCGACCGAATGCGCGCCCAGGCGATGATCGCCGCCGGAGCGGATGCCATCGTGGGCCACCACCCCCACCGGCTCCAGCCCCTCGAAGTCATCGATGGGGTCCCGGTGTTCTGGAGCATGGGCAACTTCGTATGGCCTAGCCTCGGCCCGATCATCTCCACCACCGGAGTGGCCGAGATCGTCATCGAACCCGACGGCTCGGTGGTGGGCCGTTTGATTCCGGCGTACATCGCCTCGCACGGACATCCGGAGCTGCGGGGCTCGCCCGACCCCAGCCTCCTCCCAGACCGGTCTGCCGTGGAATGACCCATCCAGAGATCCCCAGCAGAGTCCAATGACCCTGGGTTGAGACTCGCCTAAGTTTCTGACTGTGCCAGGCTGACCGGCGTCGGCACTGATCGCGGCTGTAACCGCACTTTCGGTTTTCGCGATCTTGGGTTAGCGTTGCGGACTCCTTTTCGACGCAAGTCGAAGTCGACACCGGCCGAAGACGGGAACGACATGCGACCGAACAGATCGACCCGACTGGGAGTGGTGGGGCTTCTCGCGGCAGTGGCGATGACCCTGCTCGCCCCCGTGGCCAGTGCCAACCACGAGACTCCACGCAACGGGCCCAGCCACGACTACGGCGACATGGTCGACTACGACCTCACCTTCCCGGTCGCCGGCACCAACCGCTACGGCGACACATTCTTTGCCCGCCGCGGAAACGGGATCCACCACGCCGCCGACATCATGGCCGCCAAGATGGTCCCGGTGCTCGCCGCTCACGACGGCACCGTTGTCCGAGTCAACGGCTCCAGCTACGCCAGCTACAAGGGCCGGTGTTGCACACTGGCGATCCGCCACACCGATGGTTGGGAAACCGTCTACATCCACCTCAACAACGACACCCCCGGCACCGATGACGGCCAGGGTTGGGGAATCGCCCCTGGCATCGAGCTGGGTACCCGGGTCACCGCCGGCCAGATCGTCGGGTACGTCGGCGACAGCGGCAACGCCGAGGGCACTTCGCCCCATCTCCACTTCGAGCTGTACGACAACCATGGCACTGCGGTAAACCCCTACCAAGCCCTCAGAGGTGCCGAAGGCAATGCACCGTCCAACTGCGCTCCGCCCGAATCCGGGTCGCTCGACGCCCTGTTCGCCCGCAAGGAGTTCCTCCGCCGCGGCGACGAGGGACAAGCGGTACGTCAGCTGCAGCGCTTCCTCGCTGCCGCCGGCTACAACCCCGGATCGGACGACGGCGTGCTGGGGCCGCTCACCGAGAACAGCCTCAAGGCATTCCAGCGAAGCCGCGGAATCACCCCCGATGGAGTCGTCGGGCCTCAGACCCGCAGAGCAGTCGAGACGGTGTCGGAGATGCTGGGCTCGCTCCCGGCGCTCGACCCCGGCGGCCGGATCATTCGGCCCGGGTACCGCGGTCAGGACGTCAAGTACCTCCAGGAACTGCTCTCGATCGCCGGCTTCAAGCCGGGTCCCGCCGACGGTGTGTTCGGACCGAAGACCCAGGAGGCACTTGCCGATTTCCAGAAGGAATACGGCGGTCTGACGGTGGACGGCAAGCTCGGGCCGAGTACCCGCAGAGCCCTGGCCGACTACCTGGGTGTCCAGGCCCTGTCGGCGTGCGGCTGAGGCCTCGCGAGGCCTCGCTTCGCTCGGCCCGCAATTCGCAATTCGCAATTCGCAATTCGACAGACGGGTCGAGGGCTAACGGAGGTGTCTGACGTCCCTCGCGTTGCGCATCGCGCATCGCGCATTGCTCTCGGTCTCGTGCTTCTTGTCCTGAGCGCGTGTGGCTCGCCGCCTTCCGTGGAGGGCTACCTGAACGACCTGTCGGGAATCACGGTGCAGATGACCCGTGACTCCTTCGAGGCGCTGCCGCCGGGGGCGGCACCAACCCACGAGCAGGTCGCCGAAGTGGTCGACGCCCGACGGACGGCGCTTGCTGCGATCGAGGCACTCGCTCCCCCCGACCAGCTCGAACCCGAGCACCTCGTGCTGATCGCCGCATTCGAGGACTTGATCGCGGCGGGCCAGTCCTTCCTCGCCGATACGGCCGGGCTCGGTTCCGAGTCGTTCGGCGAGGCCTTGCTTGCGTCCAGCGAGATCGATGCGCTGGCCAACCGGGTCACCAGTGCCTGTGACGCAGTCAGGCGGCAGGCGGAAGGCCTCGGGTACGTCGTCTCCCTGGCCTGCTGACCCCGCGGGCTATCGGCCCGACACAGTGCCCGATACCCCACACCGCCTCCGTGACAGTGACGACGCCCAAGGTGTGGGCCGCACTTCAGCGGGCGGAAACCTGGAGGAACATCGGGCCGATCGAGGAAGTGCGGGAGGCCACCCACGCCGACGACGGTGCCCGAATCGGTGCCAATGAGCGCATGCGCCTCATCCTCGACTCGCCCGAAATCCGCGGTGCAATCGCCGTGGAGATCACCCCCGACGAGATCGCGGTGTCGATGGACGCCGAACCGAAGGGAATGCTGGCCACAATGTTCTGGGGAATGGTCCGACGACGAGCCCTCCAGAACTGCCTCCCCGCCCAGGTAGAGGCATTCGCGAGAGGGCTCTGACGAGCCCGGCGATTAGCGATTAGCTGCCGACCAGTAGACCGGCCAATCGCCAGGAAGAAGGAGACGAATCGCGCGACCGGCGGGCGCGACAGCTTCACTCCGAGACCTCGATGCGACGTCGTTCCAGCGCGCCGTGCTCGGTGGCGTGGCATCCCACCATTGGGGTTCCGGGGGAATCCGTGGCGCGGTAGCTGAGACGCTTACCGGGCTGGACAACGATCTCCCGAACTTGCCAGTTGTCCGGCATGCCGGACTCATCACCCTGAACCAGCCCAAGGCGCTCGGTGACGTTCAGCCCGCAGGCGGAGCGAACCTTGGTGGGTTCCGGTGATCGCTCACGGCCAGAAGGCCCTCCGCCTCCGGTGGGCCCCAGCTTCCCGGCTCGTATTCCTGGATTGGAGTGCGATCGTCGAGTACACCCTCGACCACCCTCCACGCCGCCTCGACCCAGTCCTCGCGGGCAAAGAGCGACTGGTCGCCTTCGGCTGCGTCGCCGATGAGGCGCTCGTAGGGCGGTCGCCCGTCGCTGCTGCGATGGCAGGCGACCAGCTCCACCGGCTCACCGACCATGGCCTCTCCCGGCCGCTTGACCCGGGCGCCGAGCGAGATCGACACGTTCGGGGTCAACCCGAAGCGGATGTAGTCGCCCTCGGGCAGGGCGTCCTCCCCGAAGACCCCCTGAGGCGGTGGCCTCAGCGTCACGTGGACCTCGGTCGCCGTGACCGGGAGGGATTTGCCCGTCCGTATGGTGAACGGCACGCCTGCCCAGCGCCAGCTGTCGATCTCGAGGCGAACGGCGGCGAAGGTCTCGACGGTGGAGTCGGGGGCGACCCCGGCGACCTCGCGGTAGCCCCGGTACTGGCCGCGGATGACATCGTCGGGGCGGAGCGGCCGGATCGAGTCGAGCACCTTCAACTTCTCGTTGGCGACCGCATCCGGGCTCTGCCCCGACGGGGGCTCCATCGCCAAGAGGCTGACGACCTGAAGGAGATGGTTTTGGATCACGTCCCGGATGGCGCCGTGCCCGTCGTAGAACCCGCCCCGGGTGCCCACGTCGAACGCCTCAGCCATCGTGATCTGGACACTGGAGATACGGTCGCGGTTCCACAGCGGCTCGATGAACGAGTTGGCGAACCGGAAGTAGAGGAGGTTCTGCACCGGCTCTTTGCCGAGAAAGTGGTCGATGCGGAAGATCGACGAATCCGGAAATGCCCGTTGAATGATGGCGTTGAGGGCGCGTGCGCTGGCAAGGTCTCGTCCGAACGGCTTCTCGAGGATCACCCGCCCCCCCTCGGCACAGCCGGCCGCCGCCAGGTTGGCAATGACGTCGTCGAAGAGGACCGGCGGGATCGCCAGGTAGTGCAGCGGGTGCTCGGCGTCGGCAAGCTCGCGACGCAGGGCGTGAAAGGTTTCGAGGTCGTCGTATGACCCCTTGACGTAGCGAAGCCGCTCGATCAGCCGCCGAAGCGCCTTCGGATCGGCGCGGCCGCTCCACTCCACACTGCGGCCCGCCCGCTCCCGCAGCGAGTCGAGATCACCCGATCGCGCCACCCCGATGATCGGCATGTCGAAGCCGCCGTCGCGGATCAGGCCGTGGAGGGCCGGAAAGATCTGCTTGAACGCCAGATCTCCCGTCGCCCCAAAGAAGACGAACGCGTCCGAGCGCTCCCCACCCACCGGGCTACCGGCCAGCCTCGAGATGTCCGCCGAAACCGAAGCGCATCGCCGATAGCACCTTGTCGGCGAAGTCGGCCTCGCCCCTCGACGAGAAGCGGGAGTAGAGCGCCGCGGTCAGTACCGGAGACGGCGCCGAGACGTCGATGGCGGCGATGCTCGTCCAGCGCCCCTCCCCTGAATCGGAGACGCGACCGTCGAAGTCGGCCAAATCGGGGCTCTGACCGAGGGCTTGAGCGGTGAGATCGAGCAGCCACGAGGCGATCACGCTGCCGCGCCGCCACACCTCGGTGACCGCTGGCAGGTCGAGCCGGTACTGGTAGAGCTCGGGGTCGCGCAGCGGCGACGTCTCGGCATCGACCTCGCGCTGCTCGAAGCCCGCCCCCGCGTGATGGAGGATGTTGAGACCCTCGGCGTAAGCAGCCATCAGACCGTACTCGATGCCGTTGTGGACCATCTTGACGAAATGCCCGGAACCGGACGGGCCACAGTGAAGGTACCCCTGCTCGGCCCGCGTCGGTGGGCCGGTCCGGCCTGGTGTGCGCGGTGCCGCCTCTACCCCGGGTGCCAACGCCAGGAACAGCGGGTCGAGGCGGTCGACGGCGGCACCCGGACCCCCAATCATCAGGGAGTAGCCGCGCTCGAGGCCCCACACTCCTCCGCTCGTGCCGCAGTCGAGGTAGTCGATCTGCCGGTTGGCCAGTTCCTTGGAGCGGCGAATGTCGTCGTGGTAATAGGAGTTGCCTCCATCGACGACCGTGTCGCCCGATGCCAACAACGGGACCAGCTTCTCAAGCGTTGCATCGACCGAGGCGGCGGGCACCATCAGCCAGACGGTCCGCGGCGCCGGAAGTTGGGCAACGAGATCCTCGAGCGAGCTGGCACCGGCGCTGATGGTTCCGTCGGCGACGAAGCCCTCGACCGTCTTGGCGGTGCGTGCGTAGCCAACCACCTCGTGGCCGCTACGCCGCCACCGCCGCGACATGTTGGCACCCATCCTCCCAAGCCCGATCAGGCCGAGCCGCACTATTGACCTTTCCCTTGCTGGACCGTGTCATGGGAGCACTGCTCTCCCCTCTTCGCGGGTCGGTCGCCACACCCCATCATGGTTGAACCTGACGGGCGGCGGCTGCGTGGGTGGCGGCAGCGGGGATCTCGCCAGGCATCGAAGGCCGCTGGGGCGCATGGAGCAGACCCTTCACGCGAACAAAGCTACTACAGCCCCGCTCCGCAGTGGTTACCCCGCCTGGAGTCCGGCGCGTTCCCCGCCGCTGCGAGCGAATCCGGACCGAGTCACGGGCGCGGTCGTCGAGTACATCGAGATCTTCCACCGCCACGAACGTACGATGGATCGCGCGCTCTCAAAGACGGGACCAACGATGGACGACGAGAACGACGAACTCGCGCCCGTGGCGGTCCTTTTCGATATCGATGGCTGCCTGATCTCGACCGGCGGGGCGGGAACCCGCTCGTGGCGCCGTGCCTTCGAGGCACTGCACGGCATCCCGGCCGACATCGGGGATTTTACCGAGGCGGGCATGACCGATCCGGAGGTGGGCAGGCTCACCTTCGGGCGCGTGATCGGCCGGGAGCCGACCGATCGCGAGATGGCACGCCTGCTGGGCGCCTATCTCGAAGGGCTCGAAGAGGAAGTGCAAGTGTCGCCGGGCTATCGGGTCATGCCCGGCGTCGACGCCTTGCTCCAGCGACTGGTGGAGGCCGGCATCCTGCTCGGCATCGTCAGCGGCGCCCTGGAGAGCGCAGCCCATATCAAGCTCGCCTGCGGCAGTCTCAACCGCTTCTTCTGCTTCGGCGGCTACGGCTCGGACTCCAGTGACCGGGGCACGCTCACCCGTATGGCGATCGAGCGTGCCGGGCGCATCCACGGCCACCCCCTCGACGCTTCGCGTGTCCTCGTCGTCGGCGACACGCCCCGCGACGTCGAGGCGGCCCATGCCGCCGGCGCGGTCGCGATCGGGGTGGCCACCGGCAAGTACTCCATCGAGCAGCTGCTCGCCGTGGGCGCAGACCATGCGATCGCCACGCTCGAGAGCCCGTTGCCCGGCGTGTGGGGCTTACCGGCCTGAGCGGCATGACACGGCCCGCGCTAGTGCACGCCTCAGCCTGGCAGGCGCAACGGAGCCCGGTACGTGCCCGTGCTCGCCTGGGGCGATCAGCCGCTCCGCCTCGGTCCGGCCCCAGCCAGCCGCGTCGGCGATCAGGCGCTCGTAGGGCGGTCGACCGTCGCCGCGGCAACGCGACGTCGAGCCAGGATGCTGGTGCCTCGGGTTGATCGTGCCGCGGACCAAATCGGTAGAATCCCGCAGACGAGATCTCGTCCGGAATCGGATGCTGGCAGGGCCAAGCAGGACGATGAGGACATAAACGGACGATCACCATGACGGCAGACAACGGCATCATCATCGTCACCGGTTCGAACGGTCGGATCGGGGAAGCATTGATGCAGCGCTTCACCAGCCGCTTCGATGAGGTGGTCGGCTTCGATCGCAGAGCGGACAACCCGCCCCCGCCTGGCTGTGTGGGCGTCCCCGTCGACGTCACCTCCGACCAGAGCGTACGGGAGGGGCTTGCCGCGATCCAACAGCACCACGGGGGCCACGTTGCGTCGTTCGTCCATCTCGCCGCCTACTACGACTTCTTGGGGGAACCGAGCCCGCAGTACGAAGAGATCACAGTACGCGGCACAGGCCGGCTGCTGCGGGGATTGCATGAGCTCGACTTCCGTGTCGAGCAGTTCATCTTCTCCAGCACGATGCTCATACACCGACCCGCCCAGCCCGGCCAGCTCATCGACGAGGACTCGCCGATAGACCCGAGCTGGGCCTATCCGGAGTCGAAAGTGAAGACGGAGCAGGTGATCCACGACAGGCGCGGCGACATCCCCGCTGTGCTGCTGCGCATCGCTGGCGTCTATGACGACGGGTGTCACTCGATCCCCCTGGCCCAGCAAATCCAGCGCATATATGAGCGCCAGCTCAGCAGCCACGTCTATGCGGGCACCACCGCCCACGGCGCGTCCTACCTGCACATGGACGATCTGGTGGACGCCATCGTTACGCTAGTGGAGCGGCGCGAGGCGCTGCCGCCGGAGCTGCCGCTGCTGCTCGGCGAGGCGGAGACGCTCACCTACGACGAACTCCAGCACACCTTCGCACGCCTGCTTCACGGCAAGGAGCTGGAGACGATCCCGATCCCGATACAGCTGAAGCCGCTGATCAAGATCGGCGCTTGGCTGCTGGCCCGCATCCCCGGGCGTGAGCGGTGGATCAGGCCGTGGATGATCGACCGCGCCAGCGACCACTACGCCCTCGACATCACCCGGGCCCGCACGATGCTGGGGTGGGAGCCGACCCGCTCGTTGCGCGCCACGCTTCCTGTGATCGTCGCCGCGCTCGAGAAGGACCCACTGGGTTGGTACCGCGAGAATGAGTTGGAGCCGTCCCGTTCCCTAAACAAGCTCGCCAAGCATCGCAGACGCCAGGAAACGACCAGTGGAAGCTGACCCGGGCCACGGCCAGCACCCGGCCCAAGGCCAGGCCGTCGCCAAACCCGAGGAGAGATCCGGCGCGATGACGCCCCACGGGCAGGCGGCGCCTTCGGCCCACTTCTTCGCCGCCATCATTTTGGGTGTCTGGTTGATCACGAGTCCCTTCGCTCTGGACTACGGCAGCAGTGCGCTCACGTGGAGTGATGTGATCAGCGGGGCCCTTGTGATCGGGTTCTCCACCGTGACACTCACGCGCGGGTCGGCGTGGGCGCCATGGGCGAACTCGCTGGTCGGGGTGTGGCTGCTTTTCGCCCCGCTCGTCTTCAAGGCGCCGACGGCGGCCGCCTACGCCAATGACACTCTCACCGGGGCGCTCGTGATCGCCTTCGTCCTGCTCATGCCGGGGATGCCGGGTATGCGGATGCTTCCGGGCCCGGACGCGCCACCCGGTTGGTCCTACAACCCCTCGACCTGGTCACAACGGGCGCCCATCATCGCGCTCGCCTTGGTCGGCTTCTTCCTTTCTCGGCAGATGGCCGCATTTCAGCTCGGCTACACCAGCTCCGTGTGGGAGCCGTTCTTCGATCCCGGGACCAGAGCGGTCCTCAACTCAGACGTTTCGCGTTCCTTCCCCATCTCCGACGCCGGACTCGGCGCGGTCCTGTACATGATCGAGGCGCTGATGGGGTTCATGGGCGACAAGGCGCGCTGGCGGACCATGCCCTGGATGGTGGCGTTCTTCGGCATCCTGGTGGTGCCCCTCGGCATCGCCAGCGTCACCCTCATCATCCTCCAGCCGGTGGCGGTCGGCGCCTGGTGCACGCCCTGCCTGATCGCTGCCCTGGCGATGCTGATCATGATCGCCCTCACCCTCGACGAGGTAGTCGCCATGGGCCAGTTCCTGGCCCAGGCCCGGCGCGACGGCGAATCGGTCTGGCGTATCTTCTGGATGGGCGGCACCCTCACCGAGACCGGCACCGACGCCGAGGTCCGCCCTGACGTGGTGAGCGCCGAGGCGATGAAGTGGGGTGTGACGCTTCCATGGAACCTGCTCGCCAGCGCGGCGGTAGGTTTGTGGCTGATGGCCTCGCCCGCGGTGTTCGGGACCGTGGGCAGGGCAGCAGACAGCGACAACCTCGTCGGGGCGCTGGTGGTGACCGTGGCGATAATCGCCCTGGCCGAGGTGGGCCGCGCCGCTCGCTTCCTCAACGTCGCCTTCGGCGCCTGGATCGTCGCCGCCCCCTGGCTGCTAGGGGGCGGTACGACGGCCTCCCGATGGAACGACATCGCCGCGGGCGCTCTGCTGATCCTGCTCAGCCTCCGTCGCGGACCTGTCCGGGAGCGCTACGGCAGGTGGCAACGTGTCATCCGCTGATATGAGCACGGAGCAACAGGCGACTTTCAGGGGCGTCGAGCGCCTGGCACCCCGACGATCGGAACGATGAGCACGCGTTGGTTGCTGAAACCCGTGTTCGGTCGTGCGACGGCTGCGATGCTTTCGACGGTCAGGACACCTCGATAATGGCCTGGAGCACCAGGGCGGTTTCTTCCCAGCTCTTGACCGCGATGGTGTCGATCCCTACCGATTTGACCGGATAGTCGTTACCACCCTCATCGAGCTTGTCGCCAAAGAACAAGATGTCGTCGCTGGTCAGGTTGAGGACGGCCATCAACTTTCTCATCCCGTAGGCCTTGTCGATCCCCGCTTCGGTCACATCGACCGAAGTGGTTCCACCAACATGTACCTCCAGATTGGGCAGTTGTTCGGCGGCGTAGTCACGGAGTGCCTCCTTCTTGATCCCATCTGGATCCCACGCATATTTCATCTCCGCCGGTGCCTCCTGCCCCAGGGCGGAGTAGGTGATCTGGCTACCACGGTCCTCGATGATGTCCCCAAAGGGCTCGGTGTCCCAGTAGCCCAGCTTCTTGGCGCCGGCGGTGAGCACCTCGACGATCTGGGCTCGCTCTTGAGGGGAAAGGTCTTCGGCATACTGCAAGACCCAATCGAGCTTCTGCTCATCGAACCGTAAATACCTCGTCCCAGAGGTAGGCATGATGTGGAGCCTCGACATTTGCTTCGGGCTCACATCGAGCCGGTCTATCAGCTGGATCTTGAACTGATCGAACTTGCCGCCCGAAATCACACAGACCTCGTATAGCAACAGGAGATCTCGCAACCGGTCGGCCATGACGTCGGAAATCGCCGATTTTGTCACTGCCAACGTCCCGTCGAGGTCGAAGGCGATCACCCGTCGTTTCATCAGGCCGAACACTGCTGGGCGAAAGCCTGGTGCCTACGGGTCCCGGATATCTGACCTCTGTTACTCGAGACAGCACCGATACGCGACGCGGTGCCAGCATCCACTTCTTCGGTCACGGGGACCATACGCCCATACGGTAGGTGTCCCGAAAACCGACGAAGGCCATCATCCGTCTCCCGTATCGGTCATGCCACACTCGCCGCGGCGGCGGCTACGGCGTGGTTTGCCACCGAGTCGCTGCGTGACGCCACCGACGACCACCTCAGGTCGGGAGCCATCCTTGAGGCGGCCATCGCCGCCGCCCGCAGTGCTAGGGGGCGGGTCAGCAGGCCCTCGAGTGCCATCGCCATTGCTTTGGGATCCCTGTGTGGGACTACCAGACCCGCTCCATCTGAGAGCAGCTCGATGGCATGCGGAAAAGCAGTGGCGACCACCGGCAAGCCGGCCCCCAAGGCCTCCACCAGGACCCCCGAGGTGACCTGGGTCAGGGAGTCGTAGGGAAGTAGGGCTATGTCGATCTCCGCTATGAAAGCTCCCAACTGTTCGTTCGTCAGGTAGGCGCTCGACATCGTCACCATGTCGGCAACGCCCAAATCGGAGGCCAATGACCACAGATGGCGACGGTAGGCGTCGCCCTCGGCCGCTAGCACGTTGGGATGCGTCGCACCCTGGATCACATAGCGGGGCAGCGGCCGGATATGCCGGAGACGGACCATGGCCTCGATGCCCCACTCAATGCCCTTTCCCGGTCCGAGCAGGCCCCAGGTGGCGATGATGGGCCGGGGACCATGGTTGGGTTCCCCAATCCGCCGGAAGCCATGAGCGCCATGCGGGACCACCGTGACCTTGGCGGGATCGACGGAATGAGTGACGAGGAGTCTCTTGCGGGCCGCTTGGGACATGACAACCAGTCGCTCGCTACGCGAGGCCAGCCGTTCGACGATCTCGCCCTCCTCCGGTGTCGGTTCCGCCAGCACGGTATGCATGGTGACGACCAACGGCACCGTGGTCAGCTCACACAGGTCCAGCACCCTCCGGCCGCTGTCGGGTCCGAAGATGCCGAACTCGTGCTGGACCCACATCACGTCGAAACCCTGCGCGACCCGGGCCACCTCCACCGGCCATGACCGGGAATGGGCCGGAGCCTCCACCACCACCTCGGCACCCACTGAGATCGTGTCGTCGCTCCGACTGCGCAGCCGGGCCACGCCCAGACCATCTGTGCTGTGCCTCACCTCCCCCAGGCTCCGTATGAGAGAGCGAGTGAAGGTGGCGATCCCGCAACGCGTGAGGGGATAGGTGCTTACGAACAAGATGCGAGGATGTGGCATCCCGGCCTCCATTGATCTCTCCGCATGGCATTACTTGATACACGCGGGACTCGGGGTAGCGACTGGGCCAAACAGTCCCTTGGAGGCCGGCGAACCCGCCCGTTCCGCTCCGATTTCATAAGGGAGGTCATCTTTACCTCACCACCGTCGACCGGACAAGAGCTGCACACAGCGCCGTCCCAGTTCCAACCGGGACGGCGCTGTGCCGACGCCATCGACCCGGCTCCCCCTCGCAGTCGATCGATCATCGAGGACACCGTCTGCAAGGTCATGCTCCCACCGTACACCTTCCAGTCACCTGGAATGTCAAGGGGGTGTGGGCGTCGTGGGTACCCAGCTTTGGCCAGAATGGATTCGGCCTTGGACGGGATTTCAGCCCAGACCTACTCGCGCGTGAAAGCGTTGTCATCGAATCGGGACGCCAACGGCAAAGAGTCCGGCAGGTCCATGCGGGCCACGCCGATGCGGCTGTCGGCCATGCCGTAGTACACGTCGATTCGGTTTGAGAGGCCGAGGTCGGACCGGCGATCGACGCCGGTCGGGAAAACCACATCCGCCACCACGCCGTGGCGCTCTTCGGGGAGCTCCGGGGAAAGGACTGGCGTCGGAGACCGGTAGGAGATGACCCGAGGATCGTGACGGTCGAGGATCAGGACAGCCGCCGAATACCGCAGTCCGTGACGCCTGCCGCGGTCGCCGGACTCCGTCACACCGTGATATACGACCAGCCACCCGTATGACGTCAGAACCGGGGGTGCTCCGCCTCCCACCTTCAGCCGCTCCCAGGATGCTTTCGGCGCAGCCAGACGATGATTGGATTGGAAGTGACAAAGATCATGGTAGGAATGGACTGCGGCGGCATCGAGCGGGCAGTATGAGATCCACATACTCTCCCGGTCCAGGTCGACCGTCCTCGCCGCTGCGCGGGTGACGATCTCCTGCGTGTTGGTGCCCGGGAAAAGGGGCCGGTGGATCATGGCCATTGCCGGCCTGCCGTCCGGGTCGGGCACCGCCGCCGGGAAGATCAGTCCGTCCTTGTTGTTGACCCCGTTGAAGTCGACACGATCCTCGGGCTTGAAGGTGGCCAGCCCCAGCCGCTCCCACGAGAAGAGATCCTGAGAAACCGCCAGCGCGATACGAGGCCCATCAGGTGAGAACGCGGTGTAGGTCATGACATACAGCCCCAGCGAGTCGACAAAGCTGATGCGCGGGTCTTCACAGCCGCCACCATCTTCCCGCAACTCGTATTCGGCTTCCGGCTCCAAGGCAATCCCGATCCGATCGACTCCGACCGGGTCGCCGTCTTCCCCGAAACGGACCCGGGCGATGCCGATCCGGGAGTAGTTGCCCCGGGCCACCAGTCTCGGGAAGAGATAGAGCTGGCCATCCCGACCCCGCACCACGGCCGGGTTGAGCACACCCTCTTCCTCGTACGACTTGCCCGGTTCGGGTTCCATCACCACCCCGAGACGACGGAGTTCGAAGGGGGCCCCGCCGGTGCCGGAGCCGAAAGACCCTGAATCGACCATCCCCGCCATGTCAGTCCCGTTCCGTAGGGATCAACCCGTTCTCACCATGCAGCGGACAACTCCACGGGGTCACCATGGGGGCCGGATCCGGGTTGAGGCGACACGGCGAGGAGGCTCCCCTGATATCGACCCAAGCGTCGACGACCTCCCCGAGGCGTCGGCGGCATTAAGAACCATCGCCACCCCCTGCTCTACCGACCGGGTCGCTTTCCCACCATGCGGTCGAGTTGCGCCTGGTACTCCTCCTGAGCCTTGATCATGTCCGGGTCTACCCACATCGGATCCTCCCTGATCATGGGCGTCATGCCCGGCGAAGTCCCGCTCCGCATCTGCTGGAGCATCAGCTGGTCGGATTCGGGCATTCCGACATGGTCGGCACGCACCCGGGTCGTGGGTTGATCATCAGGTGTTGAGCCGCCCAAGCCAATGCCAAGACCAATCGTCACCATCACCAACAGCCCAACCAATACTGCCAGACCTTTCATCGCTCGCCTCCTTGATTTCCGTCCCACGTCCAACGTACATCTGCCAGTCGACTGGAATGTCAAGAGGTCTCATGGCGTGATTTGGTGCCCACCGACAGGTGGCGCCGGCTTAGCCTCTGAACGAAGATTTGCAATCCGGGATCGAACAGCCCCCTTCCGGTCTAGTGGACTTCCGACGGGCTCCGCCCGCGACCACCGATCCCATCCTGGACTCTCCACAGGGAGGAGGTCCTCCCCGATGGCCGACCCAATCCAGGACGTGGTGGATGGTCGACAGCGTCGGGCTCCCGAAAGTCCGAACAGACGCACCTCGGTCGAGCACCGCTCCACCGATCTCTTGCCCGATGCGCACCATCCCGGCCAGCAGCCAGTCACCAATCCCTCGCCGACGTGCCTGAGGGACGAGGGTTGAGAGCCGGGATGTGTGTCGGAACGCGGCGGGACTCCGCCCGACCCCTCGGCTACCGCATCCGGTCGACCTCGCGTTGGAGGACAGGATCAGCGGCGCCGGCGACGGGCTCGCCCGGTTCCGGAGGCCCGGTCCCTCGTTCCGAGCGCCGCCCCATCCAGCGCATCAGGAAGAGACCAGCGATGGCACCAGTGAGCCCGACGAGCTGATTCCAGGTGAACCCACCCGGGCCGGCGTCACCCGCCCTGAGGGAGTCGAGCAGGAAGCGCTGTACCCCATACCAGACCATCCACCCGGCAAACAACTGCCCCGGGCGGAGCCGCATCCGCCGGCTCGCCACCACCAGCACCAGGAGCAGGGCGGCCGCCCCCAGAAGGTCGTAGAGCGCCACCGGCTGATAAACCCCACAGACGCCGTCGGCACCCGCGGGGGCAATTGTGCATTCGAGCGCATTGTGGGCAGGCGCCACGTCGTATCCGGCCATCACCGCGTACCCCCACGGGAGCGTGGTGGCGGTTCCGAGGTGCTCGGCGATCGCCAGACATCCGAGGCGGCCCACAATGGTGCCGAGTGCGAGGCCGGGGGCGGAGAGATCCAGAGTCGGAAGAAGACTCATGCCCAATGACCGCATTCGCCACCATCCAACGAGAATCCCTCCGGTGAAGCCACCCAGGATGGAGAAGTTCCCGGCGACCGGTGAGAAGGCAACCCAGCCCGCACCATCCAGCAGCGCCGCCGGGGCGGTCAGGTAACGCGCCCCGACGAGGGCTCCGACCAGGGCCCAGTTCAGCACGCTCTGGTAGCTCACGGTGTCGCCTCCGGCGCGCTCCACGGCCCTGACCGCGATCCAAGCCCCGGCGAGGAACCCGAGGGCGATGAACACGCCATGGATCGAGAGGTGGAATCCGCCCAGGTGCACGATCGGGATGGGCTGGTAGGTGATGGAGGCGATCATCGAGGGGGGCGCGTCATGCGGCGTCGAGTTCGGAGAAGAAGGCGTCGGCGGGGACGAACATCTCTGCGTAGTGGCGGATCCACTCGACGGTCCCATCGGCCCGGGCGAGTGCGAAGCTGTGGCTGGGACTGTTGCCGTGCCCGTAGACACCGACCATCCCCATCGCCCTCGAGAGCGAGAGATCGGAATCGATGAGGATCGGAATCTCGACGCCCCAACGGAGCGCCTCAGCGGCAACGGCCGAAGGGGGGTTGGTCATCACCGGAACGAGACGAATGTTTCTGGCCTCCAACCCGGCCGCGATCTCGGGAATCTGGGCAAAGCAGCCATCGCAGCCCACCCCCATCGAGAAGTAGAACAGCGCGTCGCCCTGGCCGAGGGCCGCCTCGCGGTCGACGACGCCGCCGGCACTGGTAGCGAGTTCGAAGTCGGGCACGACACTGGCCCCCTGCTGGTGTGGCTCACCCGACAGGGTGTTCACCATCACGAAGGCGATCAGCAAGGCAAGCGGCGCGAGCGTCGCGGTCCACACCAGCCATCGGCGTGACCCCGGCGTCTCAGTGGCAGTCGAGCTGATCGGCTGCGATGAGGTCTTCGTCATTGTCATTCCTTTGTTCATCTGAGTCGATCGATCCCGAGCGACCGCGGCGCCGCCCCGATGCGATCACGGCGCCGACCGCGATCGCCACCAATGCGAGCCCCATGAGCAGGTCCGGCACCGGATCGAAGATCCGGGCGACGGGCGACAGGCGATCCTCCACCCACCGGCTCACGCCTTCCTGGAACGACGGGGCGAGCGTCGCGCCGGTGACGGCAACCACCGCGAGGACTGCGGCCATCACCGCAAACAACACGGCGGCAAACATCGACAGGCGAGTCGTCGAAAAGGTTCGTCCCGCCAGGCGCCACTCGACGCGCCGATTACGGCGGCTGACCGCCTCGGCGAGCCGGGACCGGTCCCACAGCAGTGTGAGCAGCAGCAGCGGGAACACCATGCCGAACACGTAGGCGAGCCCGATCGCGGTGGCGGCGACAGGCCCGGGTCCGACGGCCGACAAGGTGAGAACGCCAAGGAGAACCGGGGCACAGCAAGCGCTTGCCGCGCCGGAGAACACGCCGAGTGCGAACACCCCGCCGGAGTCGGTTCGAGAGATGTCCGGGGCGCCGCGGAAGAAGGGCAGCGACCATGTCGCACCGGTGGCGGCGAACCCGGCCAGGACGATCATGAGCACCGCCCCCGCCCCGTACACCAATGTATGGAATCGGAGGAGGCTCTCAGTGAGGATGCTAAGGCCGAGCGTGATCGGGACCAGGACAAAGGCGACACCCGCGGCGAACACCATCGTGAGCGGAACAAGGCGCCACCGGTTGTTTCGCACCGCAGCGGCGAGATAGGCAGGAAACATCACAGTGATGCAGCAGGGGGCGAACAGAGCCACCGTCCCGGCAAGGAATGCCGCGAACAGGGAGCCCCCCAGGAAGACACCGTCCATTGGTCACATCTCCCGGATGGGCGAAACGGCGGCGTCACTGAAGAGGCTTGCGAGATGGCGTTCGAGCTTGCGGGGGGAGATTCGCCCATGGCCGAAGTACTCCCCGTCAATGAGCAACACCGGCAAGAACGGGGTGCGGAGCCTGTTGACGACTGAACGCCCCTCGGGGCTGTTGCAGTCGAGCTCGACCACACGCAGCGGATAACTACCGCTCATCGTGGCGAGCAGCGCGGCTGCGTCATGGCACAGGTGGCAGGCCGGGGCAGAAATCAGTACCGCTTCGACGCGGCGACCGCCCTCGACAATCGGATCCCTGCTCGGTTCGGTCATTCGGCGCCCCCATGGGCCTGGCAATGCGCCATGCGATGGCGGTTCTCGGGACTCGGGGCGGCTCCGAAGGCGGCTCCGACCAGCTCCTTGGCCACCTCGTCGACCCGGCCCGCAAGTACGCGCTCGGGCACGCACGACCGAACGTGAGACTCGAAGATCTCGCGACGGGTTCGATCGAGGGCACCCTGGACGGCTGAGATCTGATGGAGGACGTCGATGCAGTAGCGATCCTCGTCGACCATGCGGATGACGCTGTCGAGATGGCCGCGAGCACTCCGCAGCCTTGCCGAGGCGCTCCGCGGGTCGGATTTCATCGAGTCTCCGCAAGCGTGGCTCGCTGCTCTCGATACTCGTCGACCGTGATCTCGCCGCGCGCCAGTCGAGCGTCGAGGATCGCGCCCGCGTCGAATTCGGAGTACCCGCGGCTCTGGCGCGACCTCCGTACCGACACCAGCACCGCTCCGAGGAGCCCAAGGAGCACGATCCAGAGAACGCCCATCCAGATCCAGCCGCCCGCCGTCATGCTGCCATCACAGAACATGCATACCTCTCATTTCCACAGCAGGGTGCCCACCCCAGGTGGGGTCGGGTAGGGCCTTAAGGCCCGGTCGGTGTGCCGTTCGTACTCTCGACCGGAAGGCAGCAAAGAAGTGGCTTCGCTCCGCTGGGGGCGCCCGCTAATGGGCGGGCGTTCTTGCGTCGATGCCAACGGCTCTTCGCCTGAGGCTCATCGCGGTGCGGCCCGGTCCCTGCCCGGGCCGCCGTGGCTCCTGCTATCGGCTGAGCCTCTTCATCGACTCTTCATGCTGGCGGCACCGAAGCCTTCATGTGGTCGTGGTTGGCTGTCTGCGTGGTGGTGAAGCCACCCGGACGGGAGTCGAAATGATGTACGGAGGATACGGGTGGGCAATGGCGGCGATGAGCGTGTTCTGGCTCGTGGTCCTCGGCCTCGTCGTGTGGCTTACCGCGACCGCCGCGGGACCGCGGGTGACTTCGGCGCCACCCCCCGATCCCAGGTGGATTCTTCAGGATCGGTTCGCTCGCGGCGAGCTCGACCGGGACGAGTACCGGGACCGGCTTGGCGCCCTCGATTGGAGATGACGATGAACTCAAAGACGATCGTTGCGGCTATCGCCGTGACGGCCCTGCTCACGGTGCCACTGGTGGCGAGCGCCCAGAGCGACTCGCCCCCCGTCCCCGGGGGGGTCTTCCACGGCCGATGGGCCGATCAGATGGACGCCCAGCACGACATGATGTTCGGCATGGACCACGACACCATGATGTCCGACATCGACCACGACACCATGATGTCCGACATCGACCACAACACCATGATGTCCGACATCGACCACAACACCATGATGTCCGACATCGACCACAA
>JBBEAX010000047.1:0-30596 GCA_040882645.1 Acidimicrobiia bacterium | reverse complement strand
GACATCGACCACAACACCATGATGTCCGACATCGACCACAACACCATGATGTCCGGCGACGGCATGGGCGCCATGGACCCAGGCGGGATGTCCCCCGGCGGAATGACGGCGGCGGGTCCTGCGGGCCACGACGGCCATCACGGAAGCGACTCGACGCAGTCCGAGTCGCCCTGACCGCGGCTCCGCGAGCAGAAGGGCACGGCAGACGGTGCCGGCCCTTCTGCCGCGTCGTGCCGGCATCCCTCACGTACCATCGACGTCGATGAATCCGACCCGCGTCCTCGTGGTCGACGACGAACCAAAGATTCGCGAGATGCTCCGTCGATATCTGTCGGCCGACGGGTTCGAGGTCACCGAGGCGAGCGACGGCGCCGACGCCCTCGGCATAGTGGAGAGTGTCCGTCCCGATGTCGTGATCCTCGACGTCAGGCTGCCGAGCCGGGACGGCTTCGAGGTGCTCGCGGAGCTGCGCCGCACAAGTTCGGCTTACGTGATCATGCTGACCGCCCGAGCCGAGGAGGTCGACCGGTTGTTGGGACTCTCGCTCGGTGCCGACGACTACGTCACGAAGCCCTTCAGCCCGCGTGAGGTCGTGGCGCGGGTGAAGGCGGTACTACGCAGAGCCAGAGAACCGGCCGCCGCGGAGGACGTCATCGAGGTCGGGGCTCTCGAAGTCGACCTGCGCCGGCGCCGCGTGGCATTCCGAGGGTCGGCGGTCGAGCTGACCGCCCTCGAATTCGACCTTCTCTCTGCCGTCGCCTCGTCGCCAGGACGGGTGTTCACCCGGCGCCAACTCCTCGAGCGGGTATGGGGCTGGGACTTTTTCGGCGACGAACGTGTCGTCGACGTTCACGTGCGGAACATCCGGCAGAAGCTGGGTGACGACGCCCACCGCCCTGAGGTCATCGCCACCGTTCGTGGAATCGGCTACAAGCTCATCGAGAGACCGGCATGAGGGTGTGGCGAAGTCTGCGATTCCGGCTGTTTGCCTCGTACCTGCTGGTGATCGGGATCAGCGCCGGCGCGCTAGTCCTGGTCTCCGGGCTCATCGCCCCCGTCTTCTTCCACGGCCACCTCATGGGGATGGATCACGGCATGGGCGATGCGGTCGAGGATGCCCTCGACTCGTCGCTGCGACAGGCCCTGGTGATCGCGCTCGCGGTGGGCTCGACGGTCGCGCTCGGGGTCGCCGCATTCGTAGGTGGGCGGATCCTGAGACCGGTCGATCGCATCCGCTCGGCGTCGCACACGCTCGCCGGCGGGGACTACGCCGCGCGGGTGCCGCTTCCCGCGGAGACCGAGCTGGCCGCCCTCGCCGCCGACATCAACACCCTGGCCGCCTCGCTCGACGCGACCGAGCGCCGCCGCCAGGAGCTGCTTGCCGACCTGTCCCATGAGCTGCGGACTCCACTCACCGCGATCGAGGGTTACATGGAGGGGCTGATCGATGGCGTGATACCCGCCGAGCCCGAGACCTTCGCCTCGGTCGCCGAGGAGGCGGCTCGGCTCAAGCGGCTCGCCGCCGATTTACTTGTGCTGTCACGGATCGAGGAGAGCTCGAGCAACCCCAAGATCGAGGTGGACCTCGGCGCGATCGCCCGAACTGTGGCCGATCGCCTCCGACCGCAGTTTGACGACCAGGGGGTAGCAGTGACTGTCGATTGCCCGACGCTCACCGTCCGTGGCGACCCCGATCGCCTTACCCAGGTAATCCTCAACCTGTTGGGCAACGCCCTCGGTCACACCGAAGCGGGAGGCCGGGTCGACGTGAGAGGGCGCCGTGCGAACGGGAGCATCGAGCTCGAGGTCGCCGATGACGGTGCAGGGATCGACCCTGCGGTCCTCGACCACATCTTCGACCGCTTCTTTCGGGCTGATCCGAGCCGACCGGGTGGCACTGGCATCGGCCTGACTATCGCCCGCCGGATCGCTCGCACCCACGGTGGGGATCTCGAGGCGAGGTCGAGCGGCCCGGGCTACGGCGCCACCTTCACCCTGGTGATCCCCGCGGCCTGACGGCAGGTCAACAGCCACGACGATGCCAGTCCCGATTCCTGACCTCGATTCTTGAATCTGAGGTGTCTGGCTGAGGCTGGTGCCACAGCTGGAGACCAAATCAGTCAGTGGTGGTGGCGGGCCGGTGCCGCGTGAACATGGCGACCGGCCTTTCCGGCACCCACCTTGGCCAGGTCGGTGCCGGCGATGGTCTGGCACCGGTTGGGATCGAAGCAGTCTGCCGGATCGAGGCTTCGAGCCCGATCGGTGAGAGCCGCCAACTTCTTGTGGGTCTGGCGCAGCGTGGCGATGTGGCGGTCGAGCGCCGTGAGGTGGCGTTCGAGCAGGTCGATGACATGGTGGCAGGTGACCTCCCCCTGGCTCCGCAAGTCGAGGATGGAGGCGATCTCGGTGAGGGTGAGTCCGGTGGCCTGGGCGTCCCGGACGAAGCTGAGCCGATCGGCGGCCTCATCGGGGTAGTCACGGTATCCGTTGGGAGCCCGGTCGGGGACGGGCATCACGCCGATGTCCTCGTAGTAGCGGATGGTCTTGGTGGGGACTCCGGTGCTTCTCGCGAGCTCTCCGATTCTCATGGCATGAATCTTACCCCCTTGACCTTCCAGTCGAATGGAAGGCATACGGTGATGGCGTGAAAGAGTTGAGGGTCGAGCGAAGGGCGTCGAGATGCGTGATCCGGTCTGTGGAATGACGGTGGGTCGCGGTGCACTGAAGGTGGACGGATATCCCGAACTCGGGTTCTGTTCGGAGCACTGTCGACGGAGCTTCCTTGCCGACCCGGAGCGATATTCCGGCGACGGCACCGCCTCCGAGGACAGCGGGAACCCGGGCGAGGCTGAGGCCGACGACGACCCGCCCACTAGAGCGCCTGGTCAGACTGCACAACTGGTCACCACCCACTTGTCCGTGGGAGGAATGACCTGCGCCTCGTGTGTGTCAACGGTCGAGTCGGCGCTGCGCACCGTGCCGGGGGTGGTCGACGCCCGGGTCAACTTCGCAGCCTCGACGGCGACGATCGACACGATCTCGGACGTACCGCCGTCGGTGCTGGCCGCGGCGGTGGCCGCCTCCGGATACCGGGCTGCGCCGATCGCAGACGAAAGCGACACCGACACCGAAAGCGCCGAGTCTGCGCGCCGGTACCGGCTACTGATGCACAAGTTCTGGTTCGCCACGGCGATCTCGCTCCCGGTGATCTACTTCTCCTATCCGGAGATCTTCCCGGGTGTCCCTGACAAGGGCTCGACTGCGCTGTCGTGGATCTGGGCGGCCATGGGCGTCGCAACCGTCCCGGTGCTTGCCTGGTCGGGCTCGCAGTTCTTTGCCGGGGCGTGGCAAGCCATCAAGCACCGATCGGCGAACATGCACACTCTGATCGCCACAGGGATCTCGGCCGCCTGGCTGTACTC
Organism: Acidimicrobiia bacterium; assembly: GCA_040882645.1. GTDB lineage: Bacteria > Actinomycetota > Acidimicrobiia > Spongiisociales > UBA11373 > JAUYIV01. The sequence goes on along the minus strand of JBBEAX010000047.1, from coordinate 27,174 downwards.
GACGGTGGCCGTCGTTTCTCCCGGGATCTTCCCCAGCGAGAAGCTGCGCGACGTCTTCTACGACGTCACCGCGGTGGTCACCGCCCTGGTGGTGCTGGGGATGGCGCTCGAGATGCGAGCCCGGGCCCGAACCTCGGATGCGATCAAGAAGCTGATCGGGATGCAGGCAAAGACCGCCCGGGTGATTCGCGATGGAGTCGAGACCGACATCCCAGTCGAAGAGGTGATCGTCGACGACGTGGTAGTGGTCCGACCCGGGGAGAAGATCCCCGTGGATGGCCAGGTCGTCTCGGGTTCGTCGGCGGTCGACGAGTCGATGGTCACCGGGGAACCGATCCCGGTGGAGAAGACCGAAGGTGCGACGGTCATCGGGGCAACCATCAACCGCACCGGGTCCTTCCGGTTTCGAGCGACCCGGGTGGGCAGGGACACCATGCTCGCCCAGATCATCCGCATGGTCCGCGACGCCCAGGGCTCTAAGGCGCCGATCCAGCGCACGGTCGACAAGGTGTCGGGGTACTTCGTCCCGGCGGTGCTGATCGTCGCAGTCGCCACATTCATGACCTGGTACACGTTCGGCCCCTCACCGGCTCTGGTCTACGCGGTGATCACGATGGTGACGGTTCTGGTGATCGCCTGCCCCTGCGCGCTCGGACTGGCCACGCCCACCTCGTTGATGGTGGGCATCGGCAAGGGGGCGGAGAACGGGATCCTGATCCGATCCGGAGATGCACTGGAGACGGCGCATCGGATCGACACGGTGGTCGTGGACAAGACCGGCACCGTGACCCGAGGTGAGCCCTCGCTCACCGATCTGCTCGCCTTCGGAGGTCACACCGACGGGGAGGTGCTGCGGCTTGCGGCCTCCGCCGAGAAGGGATCGGAGCATCCCCTCGGGGAAGCGATCGTCCGCGCCGCGGCGGACAGAGAGATGGTGTTGAGCGAGCCCGACCAGTTCAATGCGGTGCCCGGACACGGCATCGAAGCGACGGTTGATGGCCACCGGGTGGTGCTGGGGACGCTGAAGTTGATGGCCGACCGCGGCGTCGCCGCCGGGGCGGCAGAAGCGCCGCTGGAAAGGCTCTCGGAGCAGGGCAAGACGGCCATGGTCGTCGCGATCGACGGCGACCTCGCCGGAGTGGTGGCCGTCGCCGATACCCTCAAGGACGACTCGGTAGAGGCGATCAGCCGGCTCCACCGACTCGGCCTCGAGGTGGTGATGCTCACTGGCGACAACCAGCGCACCGCCGCGGCGATCGCGCGACAGGTGGGTATCGACCGGGTGCTGGCCGAGGTGCTGCCCGACGAGAAGGCCACCCAGATCAAGCTACTGCAGGCCGAGGGGAAGACGGTTGCCATGGTCGGCGACGGAATAAACGACGCTCCCGCCCTGGCCCAGGCCGACGTCGGCCTGGCGATGGGTACCGGAACCGACGTCGCCATGGAGTCGGGCGACATCACCCTGATCAAGGGATCGCTGACCGGGGTGGCGACTTCCATCGAGCTCTCCAAGGCGACGATGCGCAACATCCGACAGAACCTCGTCGGTGCCTTCGCCTACAACACTCTCGGCATCCCGATCGCCGCCGGACTGCTCTACCCGGCGTTCGGAATCCTGCTCTCCCCGCTCATCGCCGGAGCCGCCATGGCGTTCTCGTCGGTCACCGTGGTGTCCAACGCCAATCGGCTTCGTCGCTTCAGGGCAACCAATAGTGAGGAGGTGGCGGAATGAACGTCGTCTTGGTCGACCTCGGAGGGCTGAGCCTGATCGGGCTCATCGTCTGGTATTTCTGGCTCTCCAAGCCCCAAGGGACGGCCGCGGGGATGACCGGAGATGGCGTCCAGGAGGCGTTCATCGTGGTGAGGGGCGGCTACAGCCCGGACACGGTGAGGGTCGACGTGGGACGGCCGGTGCGCCTGGTATTCAACCGCCAGGAGTCGGACCCGTGCTCCGAGCGAGTGGTCCTTGACGCCTTCGAACTGTCCGCCGAATTGCCCCAAGGCCAGAACGTGGCCCTGGAGTTCACCCCCCGGGAGGCAGGCAGCTTCGAATTCGCCTGCCAGATGGGGATGCTGCGCGGCAGGGTGGTGGCGTCGTGATTCCCGGGTCGGCTCACCGCCGGTTCGGCCGAGTGATGTGGGGAGGATTCGCGGTCACCTTCGTGGTCCTGACGGCCGTGGTGGTGCTTCGCCTCGACGCCCGCATCGCGCGTTACGCCGTCGGAGCCCTGGTGATGGTCTGCCTGGTCACCTGCGGGCTGGCCCTGTGGATCGAGTCACGCGCCGGTCGCGCGACCGTCCGCGTGGTCCGGCGCCAAGGCGCGTCGAATCCCCGATCCGCTTGGGACGTTCGGCCCATGGACTCTCCAGCCGACTGAAAGGCATAGCGTCTGCGTCATGAGAGACGACGATCGACTGAGCGCAGCCGGGGACACCATCAGACTTGGGACCGACGGGTCGCCGATCTCCGCATCGCAGACCGGGGACCGCGATCGCCGGGGTGATGTGCGACCGGCATTCGTGCTCAAGGCCACCGGGATCGCCAAGACCTACACCAGGGGAATCTGGCCAAGAAGGCGGCGCATCAAGGTGTTGCGCGGCGCCGACCTCACGCTACGTCCCGGAGAAATCGTCGGTCTGGTCGGAGAGAACGGCTCTGGCAAATCGACACTGATGAAGATCCTGGTGGGTGGCATCGCCCGGGATGCCGGTGCCGTGGAGAGGCCGGGTTCGTTGGGTTATTGCCCTCAGGAGCCGATCCTGTACGAGCGCCTGACCTGCGACGAGCACTTCGCGTTGTTCGGAAGGGCCTACGGCATGACCGACGGGGAGATCGACGCCGCCCGCGACGACATCTACGGAATCCTCGGGTTCGACGAGTGGCGCAGGTCGCGGGTAGAGGAATTGTCGGGCGGGACGAGCGCCAAGCTCAACCTGGGCCTCGCGCTGCTCCCTGACCCCGACCTGCTCCTGCTCGATGAGCCTTACGCCGGGTTCGACTGGGACACCTACCAGCGGTTCTGGCAGATGACCCAGGACCGGCGCGACGTTGGGCGAAGCCTGCTGATCATCAGCCACTTCATAACGGACGCCGAACGCTTTGACCGCATCTACGACCTGGTCGATGGAAAGACGGTGCCCCGATGACCACCGTCCTCACCTGGCGCTACCTCACTGAGTATTCCCGGAGACCACTCAACCTGGTGTTGCTCGCAGTGGTGCCGGTCGTGTTCGTGACGTTGTCGGCCGGAGCCATCGCCGACTTCGCCCGTATCCTCGGCGGGGAGGCAGGCATCGGCCAATTGGTGGCCGCCACCGCCGGCTGGGCGGCGGCGTTCCTGGCGGGAGTCGCCGGGTTCTTCCACGTGACCGGCTCGCGCGAGGCCGACCGGCGACTGGCTGCGACCGGTTCCGCCACCACCGGAGTGGTGGTCGCCAGGGTCGCATCGGCGCTGGCGTTGGCGGCGGTCGCCTCGGCGGGAGCGCTGCTCGCCCTCGCGGCGCGCGCCGACGTGATCGACGTGGGCCGTGCCGTCGGTGCGACGGCCATGTTCGCCGTCATCTACCTGGCGATCGGTGTCACGGTGGGAGCTCTGGTTCGGTCCGAGGTCAACGGATCGCTGCTCATCATCTTCATCTGGATAATCGACGTGTTCCTCGGCCCGGCGATGGGACGCACCGAATTGCTCATCCCCCGCTTCTTTCCCTCGCACTTCCCCACCCTGGTCATGCTCGACTCAACAACGACCCATGCCGGCCCGATGAGTGATCTCGGGGCCTCGCTGGCCTGGACCGTCGTTGCACTGACCGTGGCCATCGTCGCGCTCCTTCACACCACGCGTCCGGTCCGCAACCGCCGGGAGCGGGTCGTCGGGGGCTGGGCGCGCATCGGCACCGGGCTGCGCTACGCCTGGCGGGAGTACCGGCGCAACCTCGCACTTTGGGTGCTGCTGGTGGGGCTGCCGCTGCTATTCATCTCCCTGTCCATCGCCGTCACTCCGAGCGATCCCGCCCCCGTCGAGCTTGTTGAGAACGGCCGGCGGGGCATCTCGATCCTGTCGATGGCCGAGGTCCACGGAGCCATCATGGTTCCAATCACCGTGGCGTTCCTCGCCGGGCTGGCGGGCCTCTTCGTCGTGCTCGGATCCGCCGAAGGGGACCGCCGTCTAGTCCTCGCCGGGTTCCGTCCGCGCGAGGTACTCGCAGCCAGGCTGGGGGTCATCTTCCTGGCTGCCGTGCTCGTGAGTGCCGTGCCGCTGGCGGCCACCGCGGCCAGCTTCCAGCCGCAGGTGTGGCTCGTCTTCGGTCTCGCCACCCTCGCAGTGGCGGTCACCTACGCCATGATCGGGGTGGTGGTCGGGCCGCTGGTCGGCCGGCTCGGTGGCCTCTACCTGATGTTCCTGCTGCCCTTCCTCGACGTCGGGCTCGCCCAGAACGTCATGTTCGACGCCGCTCCCCCGTCTTGGGCGGCCTGGATGCCCGCCCACGGCGCAGTGCGCGTCCTCATCGACGGCGCCTTCACCCCGAGCTTCGACGAAGCCGCCGGGCTGCTCCTGGCAATGTTCTGGCTAGTGGGGATCACCGCCGCCGCCGCCGCGGTGTTCCATCGCACCGCGGCACCGCGAAACGCATGATGCGATGAGCCGGCCAGGACCCTCGGAGCCACGGCCCAGCGAAGGAGGAGCACGACGATGAGCTCGGATCCCGCACTCGCCCTCACCGTCGCCTACCTACGGCTGAACGGATACTTCCTGATCACCGAGCAGGACCTCCATATTCGAGAGCCGTCCGGATACCGCAGCCTCACCGACATCGACATCATCGCTCTCCGACCCCCGGCGGCGCCGGGACCAGCCCACCACCGCGCCGGGGCGCAAGTCGAAGAATGCCTGATCATCACCGACGTGGACCCCGCCCTCGACGCCGACCCGATCCGCTTCGACGTGATCATCGGTGAGGTCAAGACGGACGAGGCCGCCGTCAACCGCGCCCTGCGCACCCCCGGTGCCCTCCACGCTGCCCTGCGACGCACCGGCGACGTCTACGCGACGCCCCTCGATGTGGTCGTCGACCAGCTGGTTGCGCACGGCGAATCGCTGACATCCACGGCGCGGAGTCGACTGGTCGCCTTCGCTGGCCACGGGGAGATCGCGAAGGGAACAACCGTCCACCTCAGCGACGCCGCCCGATTCATCCGCGGCCACCTCCGCACCCACCATGACCTCTACCGGGTCTCCCGATTCGCCGATCCCGTGGTCGCATTGCTCGCGCTCCTCGACAAGGTCGAGTGAGGAGGTCCGCGCACTCCCAGGCTCACGGCCGAACGCGCCCGCGCGCAACCAGTCGGCCGGTCCATCGACCGCCCGGGGCTATCGTCCCCGCTCATGCCCGACACCTTCTCCCACACCGCCGCGGTGGATGCATCGCCGTCCGCGGTTTGGAACGCACTGCAACGGGCCGAGACCTGGAAAGACATCGGGCCGATCGAGGAGGTGTGGGATGCCACCCACGCCGAGGACGGCTCGCTTGCGGGTTATCGATGGTCGGCCCGCGCCGCCGGACGCACCTGGAAGGGGGTGGCGACCACCTTCGAGTCGGTGCGAGAGCACCGGATGCGACTCGCCCTCGAATCTACCGAGATCCACGGAGGGATCACCGTCGATATCGGCGCCGGGGAGATCACGGTCTCCATGGACGCCGCGCCGAAGGGAATGCTGGCCACGATGTTCTGGGGAACCGTCCGGCGAGCGCTCCAGTCCGGCCTCCCCACCCAAGTGGAGGCATTCGCGAGAGGGCTATGAAGCGCAATTCGCGATACGCGATACGCGATACGACAGAACGGCGGGCCGACCGGCGAGTCGCCAGATCGGCCGCGGTGGCAGGCTAGGGCCGCCGGCCTCCGGCTGGGTGAATGCGGCCGAGCGAAGCGAGGCCAGTCGTATGGCGTATTGCGTATTGCGAATTGCGGCCGAGCGAAGCGAGGCCTCTTGCGAATCGCGAATTGCGAATTGCGGCCGAGCGAAGCTCGGCCCCTCACACCACCATCTTGCGGTCGGCTTCGCGGAGCCGGGCGGCGAGACCCTGCAACATGATTCGGGCGACGCCAGGGAAGTCGGAGAGAACTGCGGCGAAGTCCTGGCGGTGCAGGACCAACAGAGTGCTGTCCCTGACCAGTTCCACGGTCGCCGACCGCGGGCCCTCGTCGAGCAGGGACATCTCGCCGAAGAAGTCTCCGGTGCCGAGAGAGGCGATCTTCTTGCCGTTGCGGCGCACGAGGGCGGCGCCGTCCGCGAGGAGGTAGATGGCGTCGCCCGGTTGGCCCTCCTCGGCAATGACCGAACCGGCCGGCAGCGAGACCTCCTCGGCAACCCGGGCCACCCGGGCCATCTCTTTGGCGCTGAGGCCGTGGAACAAAGGCACCACTTCGAGCAGGCCCAGTTGCTTCTTCTTGTCCACCTTCACCTCCACCGAATCAACGGATCGTAATGGGGACCGCTATCCGCTTCCCGCTTCCCGCAAGAGGAAGCACCTATTGGCCGCTCATCCACAGAGTCTGGCGGGCAGCCGGTAGCGGGTAGCGGGCAGCGGCTTTACTCCGATTCCGCCAAGGCTTGGGCGAGCCTCCCGGCCTGGTCGCGATCGCCTTCGGCGATTTCGGCCCGGTCCGTGAGCAGCGTCACCTCGTTCTGGAACACCTGGAGAAACCCGCCGTGAATCGCCAAGGTGATCTTCCGCCCGTCGGCGGCCTGAATCTCCGACGACCCGGTGGCGAGGGCCGCCATCATCGGTTCATGGTCGGCGAGGATGCCGATCTCCCCCTCAGTAGTGCGGGTGACGAGCATCGTGGCCTCCCCCGACCAGACAATGGACTCCGGGGAGACGATGTCGAGCTTGAAGGCCTTAGCCATCAGTCTCCTCCTCCGCAGGGGGAGGTGGCTCGGCCGCAGGCCGAGACGGAGGGACCGTGCGGCGGCCTGGTGTGTCGCAACGCCGCGCCTGGGCGCCGCACACCCCCCTCCCCCTCGCTTAGATCGGGTACTCCCCCCTTCGGGGGGAGAGACTTCCTCATGCGGCTTCCAACTCCTTCGCCCGGGCGAGGACGTCTTCGATGCCGCCTTGCATGTAGAAGGCCTGCTCGGGGAGGTGGTCGACCTCGCCTTCCACGATCATCTTGAAGGAGCGGATCGTGTCTTCCAGCGAGACGGTCTTGCCGGGGATGCCGGTGAACTGCTCGGCCACATAGAACGGCTGGGAGAGGAACCGCTGGATTCGCCGGGCCCGTCCCACGATCAGCTTGTCGTCTTCAGAGAGCTCGTCGATACCGAGGATGGCGATGATGTCCTGAAGGTCCTTGTACCGCTGCAGAATCTGTTGCACCTGCCGCGCCGTGCCGTAGTGCTCCTCACCCACGACCCGGGGGTCGAGAATCCGAGAAGTCGAGTCGAGCGGGTCCACCGCCGGGTAGATGCCCAGCTCTGAGATCTTCCGGGAAAGCACGGTGGTCGCGTCGAGGTGAGCGAACGTCGTCGCCGGTGCCGGGTCGGTCAGGTCGTCTGCGGGCACGTAGATCGCCTGCAGCGATGTGATCGACCGCCCCTTCACGGAAGTGATCCGCTCCTGCAACGCCCCCATCTCGTTGGCGAGGGTGGGCTGATATCCCACCGCCGACGGCATCCGGCCGAGCAGAGTCGAGACCTCAGAACCTGCCTGGGAGAAGCGGAAGATGTTGTCGATGAACAAGAGCACGTCCTGGCCCATCTCGTCGCGGAAGTACTCCGCCATCGTCAGGGCCGACAGCCCGACCCGGAGCCTCACCCCCGGCGGTTCGTCCATCTGACCGAAGACGAGCGCCGCTTTGTCGATGACGCCGGATTCCTTCATCTCGCGGAACAGGTCGTTCCCCTCACGAGTGCGCTCGCCGACGCCGGCGAACACCGAAACGCCACCATGGAGGGTGGCGACCCGGTGGATCATCTCCTGGATGATCACGGTCTTGCCCACGCCGGCGCCGCCGAGCATGCCGATCTTGCCGCCCTGGACATAGGGTTCGAGCAGGTCGATGACCTTGATACCGGTCTCGAACATTTCACGCTGCGATCCGATGTCCTCGAATGCCGGCGCAGGCCGGTGGATCGGCCAGTAGGTGTCGAACTCGATCGAACCAGGCTCCACGTCGAGCAGTTCGCCGAGCACGTTGAAGATGTGCCCCAGCGTCTTCGGGCCGACCGGGACCGAGATAGGGGCGCCGGTGTTCCGAGACGGCGCACCGCGGACGAGTCCGTCGGTGGCCTTCATGGCGATTGCCCGCACCCGGCCGTCACCGAGATGCTGGGCGACCTCGGCGACGATGGTGTGGGTCTCGCCGCCCATCGTCACATCGAACTCGATGGCATCGTGGATCTCCGGCAACCCGTCGGGCGGGAACTCCACGTCGACCACAGGTCCGGCCACCCGCACAATTCGTCCGGTGCTGACTATCTCGCTCACTTGGTCACTCCTCTGCCGTGTTCCTGAAACCTGTTCACCCGGTCAGCCCTTCGTCATCGCCTCGGCGCCGCCGACGATCTCCGAGATCTCGGTAGTGATCTCGGCCTGCCGTGCCTGGTTGGCCTCCCGGCTCAGTAGCCGGGTCAACTCCTCGCCGTTCTCGGTAGCCGCTTTCATCGCCCGGCGCCGAGCAGCGTGCTCCGAGGCGGACGCATCGAGGAGGTACCCGAATACGGAGGCCTCGACGTAACGGGGAAGGAGACGGTCGAGGATCGCTTCGGCCGAGGGCTCGTACGCGTAGCCGATCGGCGCGGTCGACTCCTCCACGCGCTCCGGGGGCTCGATCGGCAACAGCCGCCTGGTGCTCGCCCTTTGGGTCAGAGCCGAGACGTAGAGGGTGGTGAACACCTCGACCGAGTCGACCTTCAGCTCGGCGTACTCGTTCATGATCACATTGGCGATGGCGCGGGCATCGCCGTAGCCCGGGGTATCGGTGACCCCCAAGAAGGCTCGCTCGATCTGGTAGCCCCGGTAGCGAAAGTACGACTGCGCCTTCTTGCCGACGACGAAGAGCCGGGGATCGACCCCCGTCCGCTTGAGTTCGATGAGGCGCGCTTCGGCCATTCTCAACACGTTCGAGTTGTAGGCCCCCGCCAAGCCACGGTCGCTGGTCAACACGAGCGCTCCGGCGGAGCGCACCGGCCGGGCCTCGAGGAGGGGGTGGCGAGCGCCACCAGAGGCAGCGGCGACGTTGCGGATTACCTCTTCCATTTTGCGGTTGTAAGGCTGGGCGGCCGCGACTCGCTGCTGCGCCTTGGCGATCCGCGACGCCGCGATGAGCTCCATGGCACGCGTGATCTTCATCGTCGATTCGACGCTTTTGATCCGCCGTTGGATGTGCCGAAGCTCAGCGCTGGCCATGGAACCTCACCCGCCGAGGAACGAGTCGACGTACCCCTCGATCGCCTGCTTGAAGCCGTCGCCCTCGGGCAGCTTCCCGGACGATGCGATCGAGTCCAGCATCGCCGTGTGCCGGGTACGCATGTGTTCGATGAGCCCAGTTTCGAACCGGGGGACATCCTCGGGCGGTATCCGATCCATCAGCCCGTTGCTCACCGCGTAAATGACCAGTACCTGATCCTCGACCGCAACCGGCCGAAACTGGGGCTGCTTGAGAACTTCGACGACCCGGCGTCCTCTGGCGAGCTGGGCCTGCGAGGCCGAGTCGAGCTCCGAGCCGAACTCGGCAAAGGCCTCCAACTCGCGGAACTGGGCAAGGTTGATGCGCAACTGCCCGGCGACGCTCTTCATCGCCTTGATCTGGGCATTGCCGCCCACCCGGGACACCGAGATCCCGGCGTTGATCGCCGGGCGGACTCCCGAATAGAAGAGGTCGGTCTCGAGGTAGATCTGGCCATCGGTGATCGAGATCACATTCGTCGGGATGTAGGCCGACACGTCGTTCGCCTTGGTTTCGACGATCGGGAGCCCGGTCATCGACCCGCCCCCCAATTCGTCGGAGAGCTTGGCGCAACGCTCAAGGAGCCTGCTGTGTAGGTAGAACACGTCTCCGGGGTAGGCCTCACGACCCGGAGGCCGACGGAGAAGCAACGAGATCTCGCGATAGGCCACCGCCTGCTTCGACAGGTCGTCGAAGATCACCAGGGCATGCTCTCCCTTGTACATGTAGTACTGGCCGATGGCCGAGCCGGAGTAGGGGGCATACATCTGTAGAGCGGGTGCGACTGAAGCCGCCGCGTTGACCACCACGGTGTACGCCATCGCCCCGTGCCGCTCGAGGACCTCGACGACCTCGGCAACGGTCGAGGCCTTTTGGCCGATGGCCACGTAGACACACTTCACGCCCGAGTCCTTCTGACTCAGGATGGTGTCGACCACGATCGCGGTCTTGCCGGTGCCGCGGTCGCCGATGATCAACTGTCGCTGGCCCCGCCCGATCGGCGTCATCGCGTCGATGGCCTTGATTCCAGTCTGGAGCGGCTCATGGACCGGCTGGCGCTCGACAACCGATGGGGCCTGTACCTCGAGGAAACGGCGCTCGGTAGTGTGGATCGGGCCCTTGCCATCGATCGGGCTACCGAGGGGGTCGATCACTCGCCCGAGCAGGGCGTCACCCACCGGGACCGAGAGCACTCGGCCGGTCTGGCTGACGGGATCGCCTTCTTGGACATGTGATGCCTCTCCCATGAGTACGGCGCCGATCGAATCCTCGTCGAGGTTCAGCGCCACTCCGAGGAGTCCACCGGGGAACTCCAGCAGCTCACTCGACATGGCGTTGGGAAGCCCTTCGACGCGGGCGACGCCATCGCCGATCGAAGTCACATACCCGACAGTGGCCGCCTCGAGCGACGGCTCCCAACCGTCGAGGTTCCGCCGCAGCGCCTCGGCGATCTCCTGGGGATTGATGGTCAGTTCGGCCATTGCGGTCTCCTCAGCGCCTGATCAGCGTTTCGCGAATCTCTTCCAACCGGTGGCTGACCGTGCCGTCGATGACGACGTCACCCACCCGTGCAACCACGCCGCCGATCACCGACGGATCGACGACGGTCTTGACCTCCACGTCCTTGCCGGTCGCCTTGCTCAGCGAAGCGGCCAGACGGGCGATCGTCTTCTCGTCCAACTCCCCGGCCGACCGCACTTCGGCAATCACCTTGTTGCGGCCCGCGGCGGCGCGCTCGGCAAGACGATCGGCGATCGCCGGCAGGTCGCCGCCACGCCCCAGCCCGACCACGAAGTTGACGAGGTTCGTCGCCAGGGGCGACATCTTCTCCCCGAGCAGGTCGTCGATGACGGCCTTCTTACGATCCACCGGGAGCCGGGGATCGGTGAGGGCGGCGCGCAGCTCATTCGATGACTCGAAGGCACGGGCGATCCGGAACAGCTCGTCGCCAATGCGCTCGAGCTCGCCCTCGGCCTTGGCCAGTTCGAGGATGGCAGCGGCGTAGCCGTCGATGCGGTCGTCGGCAGCCATCAAGCGTTCAACCCCTCGAGCTCGGCGATGTAACGATCTACAAGCTTCTTCTGGGCAGCGGCGTCCACCGATTCGCCGACCACCCGCTGGGCCACGTCGAGCGACAGCGAGGCGACCTCGTGGCGGATGGCACCCACAGCGCGTTCTCGTTCCCCGGCGGCCTCTTCGCGAGCCTTGCGGACGATCGTCTCGGCATCGGCTTCGGCCTTGCCAACCACATCGGTGCGCAGTGCCTCGGCCGAACGGCGGGCGTCCTCGACGATCTTGTTCGCTTCGTCGCGCGCACCTGCAAGCTGCTTCTTGTAGTCGGTGAGGAGGCTCTCGGCCTCTTGCTTGGTCGCCTCGGCCGCAGTGAGCTGGCCGGTGATGGCCTCCTGGCGCGCGGTGAGCATCCGGTCGATCGCCGGCCGGCCCCACTTCCAGATGAAGACGAACACGATCGTGAACGCGATCACCCCGGCGATCAGTTCATTCATCTCAGGCAGGACCAGGTCGAGACCCGAGGGCTCCTCGTGGTCGACCTCTCCCGCCTGGTAGGCGATTCGGGTGAGCAGATTCAGCATTCTGTTGTCCTTCCCCTCAGGCGATGAAGAAGAGGACGAAGCCGATCAGGGTCAACGCCTCGGCGAATGCGATGCCGAGGAACATGGTGGTCCTCACCATGCCTGCGGCCTCGGGCTGCCGGGCCATCGCTTGCACAGCATTGCCGGCGATGATCCCGATCCCGATGCCGGGACCGATGGCCGCCAGGCCGTAGCCGATGAGCGCCAGGGCTCCGCTGATGTCTTCCATATCCGTTTCCTCCGATCAGTGTTCCGGATGCACCGACGTCTGGATATAGACGGCGGAAAGCAGGGTGAAGATGTAGGCCTGAAGGGCGGCGACGGCGATCTCGAAGACGAAGATCGCCATACCCACCGTGAACCAGCCGAGTCCGATCGCGGACCTGAACCCGATGTCACCGACTTGGGAGATGAACACCACGCCGCTGGCCAACAGCAGGGTGAGCATCACGTGTCCGGCGACGAGGTTGGCGAAGAGTCGCACTGCCAGCGTGATGGGCCGTAGCACGAAGGTCGAAACCAACTCGATGAGGCCGACGAGGGGTCGGAGCCCCGCGGGCACGCTCTTGGGCCAGGCGATGCCGCTGAAGTAGTGGAAACCGTTCTTGGCGATGCCCACCCCCACGAAAATGAAGTATGTGAGCAGCGAAAGAAACAGCGGGATCGCCATGCGGGAGGTGATCGGGAAGTTGATGAACGGGGTCACCTCGAACAGGTTCCCGATGAGCACGAAGAGAAAGACGGACAGCAGGTAAGGGAAATACTTGATCCCAGTGGGGCCGATGATTCCGATGGCGATCTCGTCCCGCACGAAGCCGACTACTGCCTCCATCGCCGCGCCGAACTTGGTGGGGACCACGGCCGGCTTGCGGAACGCGAACCACAGCAGCCCTATCGCGACGAACGCAGCGAGGAACATGAGGAGGATCGCCCGGTTTACGTCGAACCCGCCGATGCTGAAGATGGTGTGCGTCTCGAAGAGCTCGTTGACGAACTCCGGCTTGCAGATGATGTCCGTTGCCGGGTCGCACTCGAAGGCTGCCCAGATCATGCGGTCCACCCCATCTCCCCTTCCCGTCCCCTGGAGATCGCCACGGCTTCCCAGCCCAGGAGTGCCAGGTACGCCACTACCACGGCGACACCCATCGCCACCCTGTCGATATCCGTTAGCCGCGCCACCGCCAGCATGGTGACTGCGATGAGACCCAGCCGCAGGAAGAACCCGAGCAGGGCTGCGGCATGATAGAAGGCCAATGAGATGCGCGCCGCCACTGACAGCATCATCCCGCTGAGCAGCAAGTAGCCGGCCACGATCACGACCCCCCAAGCCGCGCCGACCGCACCATCCGCGCCGCGGGTCGCCCAGAAGATCGCCACCAGAACCGGCCCGATGATCACCGCGCGGCCGGCGGTGTGTCGGGCGATGATCGACTCGACGTCAGGAGTCACGGTTGGCCACCTGCCACATTCTCCAGAAACCGGTGACAGAGCCGGCGATGATGCCGATCACGACAAGCAGCGGCTCGGTGCCGAGCCACGCGTCGCCCCCCAGCCCGAGCAACGTGCCCGACAGGATCGACGCGAAGAAGCCTGCCGCAGCGTGCTCGGCCGCAACCGACTTGCCCAACTCGTGGTGGTAGGACCTGCTCACACGCCCCCTCGGTTGGCGAGCCTGCTTGTGATTTCTTTCACAATGTATCGGCCCACCATTGCCGGCGCAACCCCCGATGCCTCAAACATGGCCGGGAAAGGCGGCCGGGTAGGGCGGAAACTCCGCGGCCAGTTCCGACACCCGGCTTCGCACCTCGGCGAGAGCCGACTGGTCGGACCGTTCGAACAGAGCCCGGGCCAGTAGGCGGCCGATCTCTGCTGCTTCCGGCTCCTTCATTCCACAGGTCGTCGCCGCCGGGAGGCCGATGCGCAGCCCCGTTGCCCGATAGGGGGGCCGGGGATCGAACGGGATCGTGTTGAAGTTGAGGGTGAAGCCGACGCGCGAGAGCCCGGCGGCCGCTTCCTTCCCGGTGAGGTCTTCGTCGACCGACCTGAGATCCACGAGGAACATGTGGTTGTCGGTGCCCCCGGATACCACCCGAACACCGGCCGCGGCGATCGAGTCGGCCATCGCGGTGGCGTTCGCCACGATCTGGCGGGCGTAGGTGCGGTACTCGTCCGTGGCCGCCTCGTGGAAGCACACTGCCTTGGCGGCAATGTGATTGTTGATCGGGCCGCCCTGGGCATTCGGGAACACCCCCTTGTCGATCGCGGCGGCGTACTCCCCGGTGGTGAGGATCATCCCCCCACGCGGCCCTCGCATCGCCTTGTGGGTGGTGGCCGTGACCACATGGGCATACGGAACCGGGTTGGGATGGGCCCCGCCGGCTATCAACCCGATGATGTGGGCGGCGTCGACCATGAGGGGCGCACCGACCTCGTCGGCTATCTGGCGAAAGGCCCCCCAATCGAGCAACCGCGAGTAGGCGGAGTACCCGGCGACGATGAGCTTGGGACGTTCGGCCAGGGCGACCCGACGAACCTCATCCATGTCGACGACCTCCGAATCGGGATCGACTCCATAGGCCACGAAGTCGAACAGGATCCCGGAGAAGTTCACTGGAGAACCGTGTGTGAGGTGCCCCCCCTGATCCAGGCGCATACCGAGGATTTTGTCTCCAGGCTTGAGGAGGGCGTAGTAGACGGCCATGTTCGCCTGCGCCCCGCTGTGTGCCTGGACATTGGCGTGCTCGGCGCCGAACAATGCTTTGGCCCGGTCGATCGCCAGCAACTCCATCTCGTCGACGACTTCACAACCCTCGTAATAGCGCTTCCCCGGATAGCCCTCCGAGTACTTGTTGGTGAACACGGATCCTGATGCCTGCATCACGGCCCGGGACACGAAGTTCTCCGACGCGATCAGATGGATGTGGGTGCGCTGGCGTTCGACGTCCTTGCGGATCAGCGCCTCGATCTGCGGGTCGACGTGGTGCAGTGGTGAGCCGAACAATGCGCTTCCTTCGCCGGTGCTTGGAGGGTAGCCCGCCGTCCCGACCGGCCGATCCGGACAGCGCGCGGCGGTGCGAGGCACTACCCGGCGGGGGTCTCCCCGGTGACGCGCCGGGCCTCCCGCTCGGTGATCATGTCGGTGATGCCGCTGGCGGTGTAGGCGAATAGGGGGGCGATAGTCGCCGATCCGTCGACGGAGAACACACCGAAGAGGAACGTGGCCAGGAGGAAGAACCCGACCGTCCCGATCCGCCTCCAGACCGAGTGGACTCCTGGATCGACCCGCAGCGCCAGCGCGCCGGCGACCCCGAAGCAGAGCACGACGGCGCTACCGGGGTCGTTGGTCAACACCGAGAACAGGGCGAAGCTCCCGATTGCAGCCGGAGCGAGCACCAGGCCAGTCTTGATCGGCGTTGGAGCCCGTGACACGCGGCCGAGCACCACCAGGGACAGCGGAGCGATGAGAAGCGCGGTCGCCACCCCGGCCCACGCGTTGCGATTGTCCCCGTCCTCGAATGCGAATACCGCCCCGATCGCCGAGAAGTACGCGAACAGGAGCAGCACTGTCGCCCAGGCGATCGCCGGCCACCGGCGCGGCCGGGCGGTGGGATCGCGGAACCGCTCGGCGCGGGCCACGATGCGTTCGGACCTCTCGCGGGTGTATCGGGCTATGTAGGCCTCACGTTCCGCTTTCGGAGGCCGACGCGAACCCTTCTGGCGGCTCATTGCGGGTCCAACCGTATCGGCCCCTGGCGGAGTACGACGGGGTCAGGCCCCGACAGGTCGACCACCGTCGAGGCCTCTCCCAACCTGGCGACTCCTTCGAGGTACACCGCCACGCCGTATCCGAGAGCGAACCGCGCCTCGTCGGCCGTGCGCGCCGGGGGCTCCCCGCTTCGATTGGCGCTCGTCACCGCCAGCGGACCCGCCGCCCTGAGCAGCTCGAGGGCGACAGGATGGTCGGGCACCCTGATTGCGACGGTCCCGCGGTCGTCGCCGATCCACGCCGGAGCATCCGGTGATTTGGGCACCACCACCGTGAGACCGCCCGGCCAGTGACCCACCGCCTCGACCGTTCCCGGACCGCTGAGATCGGCGATCCCGGCGAATGCGCCGGCGTCGGCCCCGAGCACCGGTATCGGCGTTGCAGTGTCCCGCTGTTTGACCTGATAGAGGCGCGCTACCGCCTCGCGGTTGAAGGGATCGGCCCCGACCCCGTAGACCGTGTCGGTCGGTATACCGACGAGCAGACCGCGTTGCAGCGCCTCCACGGCCTGGGCGAGGGGGGTGTGGGTCATGGCCCCTCCGGGGTCGTGTCGGGCGGGGCGGCGTAGAAGAGCAATGCGCGATGCGCGATGCGCTGACGGACCACACCCTTCTCGGGTTGCGCATTGCGCATTGCGCATCGCTGGGTTTCACCCACAGCAGCTTGCCCCTTTGCGCGCCACCAGGATCCGATCGCGGCCGGCGAGGTCCTGGCGAATTTCTCGGTCGAACGCCGCGAAGAGCCTGAGCGCCTCTTCCGCCTGGCCGTCGCCGATCTCACACAGGACCCACCCACCGATTCCGACCGCCCAAAAGGCATCGTCGGCAATGCGGGCGAGGACCTCGGTTCCGCGGGGACCGGCGAATAAGGCCTGGTGTGGCTCGTGATCGCGGATTTCTGCGGCGAGGTGGTCGCCCGATGCCACGTAAGGCGGATTGGACACCACCAAGTCGATCCGACCGTGCAGCTCGTCCGGAAGGGGCTCGAAGAGGTCGCCGTGCAGAAAGGTGACTTTGAGACCGGTGATCGCGGCGTTCTCCTTGGCCAGCGACAACGCGTCCTCACTGATGTCGGTGGCGAAGACCCTCGCCTCCGGAAACGCATGCTTTAACGCCAGCGCCAGGCACCCTGACCCGGTCCCCAGGTCGACGATCACCGACCCGGGGCCCGCCCGGCCGAGCGACCGCACCGCCTCCTCCCACAACCGCTCTGTCTCGGGGCGGGGGATCAACGCCCGCGGGTCGATTTTCAGGGTGAGCGGCCCGAAGTCGACGGTCCCCTCCAAATACTGCAGCGGCTCCCCCGCCTGACGACGGGCGATCAACTCGGCAAGCCGGCGCTGCTCATCGGCACTGAGCGACCGGTCGAGTGCCCGGGCGGCACGCGACCCACCGGTCACGGCACGCTCGAGCCGCTGGAGTTCATGCTGCGGCAACGCCATGAGGAGAGGGTAGGAGCCAGCAGCCAACAGCCAAGAAGAGTCAAGAGTCAAGAATCACGAGCCAACAGGGTGAACCGGCTCTTGCGGAAGGCCCTGGCCGGCCCAAGGCGGCCGCAGGCTGCCCGCCGGCCCAAGGCGGCCGCAGGCCGCCCGCTATCTTCGCCCCATGTCCCCCGCTCTCCCCTATGGCTCCTGGCCCTCGCCCATCTCGGCCACCGCGGCCACCCGGAGCGGTATCCGGTTCACGGACGCCATCCGGGTGGACGGCGCCGATCTGTATTGGCTGGAGAGCCGGCCACACGAGGGCGGCCGTTCGGCTCTGGTGCGCCGCGACGGCACAGGCACGATCGCCGACTTCGGGCCTGCCGACTTCGACGCCCGGACCCGTGTCCACGAATACGGCGGGGCGGCCTACATCCCCGTTGGCGGTGTCGTGTATGCCGCCCGGTTCGACGATCAGCGTTGGTATCGCCTCGAGGGAGATCGCGCCGACGCCATCACTCCGCCGGAGGAGTCCGGACTGCGATTCGCCGATCTCACCATGGGGCCCGGATGGGCGATCGGGGTTCAGGAGCGGCATTCGCCGGAAGGTGAGCCGGAGAATTCGCTTGCCCGGATCGACCTCGGCGGGGGTGCGCCCGCGGCCGTGGTTTCCGGCCACGACTTCTTTGCGGCTCCGCGGCTCTCGCCCGATCAACGGCGCATTGCCTGGCTCACGTGGGATCACCCGAACATGCCCTGGGATGGCACCGACTTGTGGGTCGCGGACATCGACGCCACCGGACTCGAAGTGGGAACACCGGCTCATGTCGCCGGCGGACCGGCGGAGTCGATCGTCCAGCCCGAGTGGGGACCTGACGGTGCGCTGTACTTCGCATCGGACCGCACCGGGTGGTGGAACCTCTATAGGTTCGACTCGGCGGTCACGCCGGTGTTGATCGGCGAGGCCGAATACAGCCAGGAGATGTGGAATCTCGGCCTGCGCCGCTTTGCGTTTCTCGGCGACGGACGCCTCGTGGTCGCGAAGGAGACGGTGGACGGAGACCGGTTGGTGGTCGTCGAGCCCGAGCCGCGGGAGCTCGACTTGCCGTTTCAGTCCTTGGGCGCGTCGATCGCGACGCGAGGCTCTTCGGTCTTCGCGGTGGCCGCGGCATTCGATCGCCCCACGTCGGTGGTGGGAATCGATGTGGACACCGGTGAAGTCGAGGTGATCCGAAGCCCCGACGGGCAACCGATCGACCCCGGCTTCACGAGTATCCCCGAGCAGATCGTCTTCGACACCCCCGACGGCCCGGCCCATGCCCTCTGCTATCCCCCACAGCATCCAAGCCACACCGGTCCGGAGAATGCGGCGCCGCCGGCGATCGTGAACATCCACGGCGGGCCTACTTCACGCCTCTCGATGGGGCTCGACCCCGAGCGTCTCTTCTGGACCAGCAGAGGTTTCGCCATCATCGACGTGGACTACGGAGGGTCGACGGGACACGGACGGGCATACCGCGAGCGGCTCCGTGGCCAATGGGGGGTCGTCGACGTGCGTGACTGCGCCCTGGCCGCGGCCGAGTGCGCCCGACGGGGTCTTGCCGACGCCTCGCGCCTGCTGATCCGCGGCGGAAGCGCTGGAGGTTTCACCGTCCTGGCGGCGCTCGCTCATCGGCGGGAGTTCGCCGGAGGTGCGGCCAGATACGCCGTCACCGACCTGGAGACGCTCGCCACCGACACCCACAAGTTCGAATCGCGCTACCTCGACACCCTCGTCGGACCATACCCGGCCACCCGCGACCGATACATCGAGCGCTCCCCCGTCACCCATTGCGACAGCATCACCGCCCCGGTGCTGCTGCTCCAGGGCTCCGAGGACAAGGTGGTGCCACCCTCCCAGGCCTATGCGATGCGTGATCAGTTGCTCGCCAGCGGCGTGCACGTGGAATACATCGAGTTTCCCGGCGAGGCCCACGGCTTCCGAGGGGCTCCGGCCCGCATTCGGGCGCTCGAGGCGGAATTGGCGTTCTTTGGCGAGGTGCTCGGTTTCGACCCCCACGACGGAGCAGACGAGGGCAGCCCTGGTTGACCAGGGGTCACCATCGAAATGCCGTCAACCGGTGAGGGCGTAGAGTCCCGTGCCTATGCGGCGCACCCTTGCCTTGCTCCTCACCATCGCTGCCGTGAGCGGGGCGTGCAGCCGCACTGCGACGGACGGCTCCAGCACCACCGCCGTGCCAGAGACCACCACCGCACCGACGATCCCCCCACCGGACGGCGAGTTTCCCGGAGACGCGGAGCTCCTCGCCCTCGACGATGACGTCCGTCGGGGCGTCCTCGCCAACGGCCTCACCTATTACATCCGAGAGAACACTGCGCCCGGTGGGCGGGCCCAGCTGAGGCTTGCGGTGAAGGCCGGGTCGGTGCAGGAGATGGCAGACCAGCGGGGGGTCGCCCACTACCTCGAACACATGATGTTCAACGGAACCGAGCGCTATCCAGCCAACGAGTTGATCCGTGTGTTGCAGCGCTTCGGCTCGGAATTCGGGGCCGACATCAACGCGTACACCAGCTATGAGGAGACGGTCTACTTCCTCGATCTACCCACCGACACGGCGGCGACCATCGAAGCGGGGTTCGACGTCCTCTTCGAGTGGGCCTCTGCCGCGACGCTCGACCCGGGCGAGGTGGATCGAGAGCGCGGCGTTCTCCTCGAGGAGTGGCGCATCCGCGACCAGGGGTTCTGGGGCCGTTACTTCGTGGGCGTCACCGAACGCCTTCTCGCCGGCACCCTCTACGCCGAGCGCAATCCGCTGGCGGGACCGGCACTCCTCGACACGACGACGGTCGAGGGCCTCCGTGACTTCTACGACCGGTGGTACCGGCCCGACAACATGGCGATCATCGCGGTCGGCGACTTCGACGCGGACGACATCCAGGACCTCATCGAGACCCGATTCAGCGACCTGGCGCCACGAGGCAGCCTCGATCCCGTGCCCATCGTCCCGACCGAGGCATTCTCCGAGCCGTCCATTCTGATCATGGCCGATCCCGAGTCGCCGGAGACCTTCGTGGAATTCAACTACCCGGTGCCCATGACCGGGGATCCGAGCACCGTGGGGTCCGTGCGCCGCGAAGTGGCCTCCCAGCTCGCCTTCGACATCCTCGCGACGAGGCTCCATGAGGACACCCTGCGCACGGTCACCCCATTCTTCGACCCTTCCTTCGCCGCCAACCCGCTGGTGCGGACCCAGGCGAGTCCCGGGGTGGCGGCATACACCAACCCAGCCGACCTGGGCGGAACGACGGAATGGCTGCTGGTCGAGGTAGAGCGGGCTCGAGCCCTCGGATTCACCGCGGACGAGCTCTCCCGGGCCGTCGAGCGCTATCGAGCTCTCGTCGAAGCAGAGTACGACCAGCGCGATTCCACCCAGGACCGCCAGCATGCCGCCGTCTACACCGAGCACTTCCTCGGCAACCATCCCGCCCCGACGGCGGAGGCGTGGCGAGACATCCAGCTGCGCATCCTCGACGAGATGACGGTCGACCAGGTCTGGACCGCGTACACCGGCACCGTGGAGAGCACGCACCCGCTCGTCATCCTCGCCGGACCCGAGTCATCGGCCGACCTCTTTCCTACCGAGGCGGAACTCCTCGCCTTGATCGAGCAAGTGGCCTCCACCCCCGCCCTCCCCCGTACCGACGAGGTGATCGAGGTCGGGCCGCTGATGGCTCGGCCGGAGCCGGCGGAACTGACTTCGCGCGGCACTTTCTCCGATACCGGCCTGCCGATGATCGTGCTCGAGAACGGTGCGACGGTCGTGCTCTTTCCGACGACGATCCATGCGGGCCACCTCACCCTGCTGGCCAGCAGCCCGGGCGGATGGGCAGCCCTGGCAAAGAGTGCGGTCGCCGAGGCAAAGCTGATCGACTCGATCATCGGGGTGAGCGGCATCGCCGACCTCGACGCCGTCGCCCTCGAACGGCATCTCGAGGGCGAGACCGTCTCGCTCGTGCCCTACGTGTCCGAGGTGGAGGAAGGCTTCTTCGGTGAGGCGGCCACCAAGGATCTCGAGACCTTGATGCAGCTGCTGCACCTCCAGATGAGCGCGCCACGGTTCGATCCGATCGCCATCGACATCGTGCAGAAGCGGTGGGCGCCGATCGTCAGCGACCCATACGCGGTGCCCGATCGGGCGGTGGCGGTGGCACTGGCCGAGATTCGATTCCCGGGTGATCAGCGGTTCGGGCATCTGGTGAGCCCCGAAGAGCTCGCCGATCTCGATCTCGACGAAGCGCGCGCGGCGTTCGCCGACCGCTTCGGCAACGCGGGCGATTTCGTCTTTGCCCTGGTCGGCGACTTCCAGGTGGCTGAGGCAGAAGACCTGGTGCGGCGCTACATCGGAACCCTGCCTGCGGCCCCGGACCGCGAGGACCAGACGAACGTGCGCCCCGCATCCCCGGTCGGGGTCATCGAGGAAGTGGTCGAAGCCGGCACCGGAGTGAGAGGCGGCATCGCCTACCTGTTCAGCACACCGCTGGCACTCGATCCGGATGTGAGAGTGGCTGCCGCCATCCTCGAAGCGATCATCCAGGACCGCCTCACCACGAAGATTCGTGAGGAACTCTCGGCCTCCTACTCGCCGTCCGTTCGGATCGCCGTCGTCGAGGATCCGGAAGATCTGGTCGACATCGTCATCAGGGTCGACGGCGATCCCGAGAACCTCGGGCTCGTCGCGGAGGCAGTGCTCGAGACCCTGGGCAATCTCGCAGTCGACGGACCAACCGACGAGGAGTTCGCGGTGGGCAGGGAACAGGTGCTGCGCAACTACGAGCTGATCAACAACGCCTCACTGGCGGAAGCCATCATCTTCTCGGCCTTCAACCCTGGCGAGCTCTACAGCGAGATCATCGGCCGGATCGACCGCGTCGCGGCGATGGAGATCGATGCAGTCCGCACCCTGGCCGGCCAACTGATCACGCTCGACGACTACATCGAACTGCGGCTGGTGCCGGCGGGATTCGGTGAATAGCGCAATTCGCAATACGCGATACGCGATACAACCGACATCACCGGACCTATTGGGAACCACGCCCATCGCCCCCTGAGGAGAGCCGGCGGGCTTCTTCGTCTAGGACCAGGGCGTCGATGAAGTCGTCGAGGTCGCCTTCGAGGACCTCGGGGAGCCGCTTGATGCTCAAACCGATACGGTGGTCGGTCACCCGGTTGTCCTTGTAGTTGTAGGTGCGGATCTTCTCGGAGCGATCACCCGACCCCACCTGGCCCTTGCGGTCGGCCGCCAACTCGGCGTTCTGGCGATCGAGTTCGATCTGATATAGACGCGCTCGGAGCACCCTGAGAGCCTTGGCCTTGTTCTGCAACTGGGACTTCTCGTCCTGGCAGGTGACCACCAGCCCGGTTGGCTTGTGGGTGATCCGCACCGCCGAGTCCGTGGTGTTCACCGACTGACCCCCAGGCCCGGACGATCGGAACACGTCGATCTCCAGGTCGTTCTCGTCCACATGGACCTCGACATCCGCCACTTCCGGCAGCACTGCCACGGTCGCCACCGAGGTGTGGACCCGGCCCTGCGACTCGGTCTTGGGCACCCGCTGCACCCGGTGGGGGCCGGCCTCGTACTTGAACCGTGAGAAAGCCCCACGGCCCTTGACGGCGAAGGTGATCTCCTTGAACCCACCGGATTCGGAAAGTGACGTGTTGAGGGGGTCGATCGACCAGCCATGCCGCTCCGCGTAGCGCTGATACATCCGGAATAGATCGGCCGCAAACAGGGCGGCCTCGTCGCCACCGACGGCTCCCCTGATCTCGACGATCACATCCTTCTCGTCGTTGGGGTCTCGGGGAACGAGCATAACCCGGAGCCGGCGCCCCAGCCGCTCGGCGGCCTCGGATCGTTCCTCGGCCATCTCCTTCAGCTCGGCGGCAACCGCCTGGTCAGATTCCTCCCGAGAGAGTTCGAGGGCCTCAACGGCCTCGGCATCGGCCGCCCGATACTGGTGATACACCTCGATGAGGCCCTTCAACTCGGAGTGCCGCCGGGCCACCTCGGTGTAGCGATGCTGATCGCCGAGAACCTCGGGATCCGTCAACTGCTCGAGAATCTCTCCGTAGGCGACCTCGACCTCAGTCATCCGGTCGACGAGAGGCTGGTCCATCAGGAGGACATTACGAAGCCGAGGGCACCCGGTGCGATCGGACCCCGGGCCTCGACCGCATCGCGTTCATCGGGGTCGAGCGCAGCGAGTAGTGATGCCACTGCCACCTCCACCTGATCGTCCGAGGGTTCGGACGTGGTGAGACGCTGCAACCAGATGCCAGGCTTCGACACCGCCGCGAGCCAGGCGCGATCGGCTGCCGCCTTGAGGATCTCGTACGAGACCCCGGCGATCACCGGGATGAGAAAGATGCGGCTCGCCACCAGCCAGATGAATGAGGGCCGACCCAGCGCGGTGAAGACCACGATCGCCACCATGATCACGATCAGCAGGAAGTTGGTGCCGCAGCGCGGGTGACGGGGGCTGTGCTTCTGGATCTGCTCGACGGCGAGTGGTTCTCCCGCCTCGTATGAATGGATCGTCTTGTGTTCGGCGCCGTGGAACTCGAACACCCGCTTGATTTCCTTGCTGCGCCCGATCAGCCAGATGTAACCGATGAACATGCCGAAGCGCACCAGACCATCGACCACATTGAAGAGGACGTCCGAGTCCTGGCCCGAGAGACGCTCGACACCGCGGGCGGCGAACAACGGCAACAGCATGAACAAGCCGACGAACAGGACGAACGCGACAGCCATCGCCGCGGCGATCGATCCCTTCGACAATTCGGTGCCGTCCTCCTCGACGCCGGCCTTCCGGGCGGACCACGACAGCGCACGGAACCCCAGGGTCAACGACTCCGCCAGGACGAGGACACCGCGGACCAGAGGCACCTTGGCCCACGACGAGCGGGCGGAGAGCCGCGGGAGGCGGTGACGCTGAGCCTCGATCACCCCATCGGGGCGACGGACCGCGACCGACCAGGCATTGGGGGCGCGCATCATCACGCCTTCGATGACGGCTTGCCCCCCGACGGTGGCGCCCGGAGGGCGGCTCACCTAGGCGTCCGAGTCGGCGGCGTCGGACCCGTCGGCACCGGTGAAGGTCTCACGACCGTACCGCTTGCGGAAGCGCTCGACCCGTCCCCCGGAGTCCACGAGGATTTGCTTGCCCGTATAGAACGGGTGGCTGGCGCTCGAGATCTCGACCCGGACCATCGGATAGGTGTTTCCGTCCTCCCACTCGATGGTCTCCGACGTCGCAATCGTCGACCGCGTGAGGAACTTGAAGCTCGATGAGGTGTCGACGAAGACGACCTCGCGATAGTTGGGGTGAATGTCTTTTCTCACACTGTTCCTTGTTCGGCGGGCAGGTTAGCCCGTCAGTTGTTGGCCGTTTTCGCCACGTCGGCGAGGAACTCGGCGTTCGACTTGGTGCTCTTCAAGCGGTCGATCAACAGCTCGAGCCCTGCCGCCGGCTCCGGAAGTGCGAGCAGGACGCGGCGGAGACGCCAGACCTGGATCAGCTCGTCCGGATCGAACAGCAACTCCTCTTTGCGGGTGCCCGAAGCCTCGATATCAATGGCCGGGTAGACCCGCTTGTCGGCGAGTTTGCGGTCGAGCCGCAATTCCATGTTTCCGGTGCCCTTGAACTCCTCGAAGATGACCTCGTCCATCCTCGAGCCGGTCTCGACAAGAGCGGTTCCCAGGATCGTCAGGCTTCCACCCTCTTCGATGTTGCGCGCAGCGCCGAAGAAGCGCTTCGGCGGATAGAGGGCAGTCGAGTCGACACCACCGGAGAGGATTCGGCCCGATGCGGGTGTCGCCAGGTTGTAGGCACGTGCCAGGCGGGTGATCGAGTCGAGCAGGATCACGACGTCCTGGCCGACCTCGACCAGGCGCTTGGCGCGCTCCAGGGCCAGTTCGGCCACCTGGGTGTGCTCTTCGGCCGGCCGGTCGAAGGTCGAGTAGATCACGTCGCCCTTCACCGATCGCTGCATGTCGGTCACCTCTTCGGGGCGCTCATCGACCAGGACCACGATCAGTTGGCATTCCGGGTTGTTGTGGCTGATCGAGTTGGCGATCTCCTTGAGGACGGTCGTCTTGCCCGCCTTCGGCGGGGAGACGATCAAACCGCGCTGCCCCTTGCCGATGGGGGCGATGAGATCCACGATCCGGGCGAGCACGTGATTGGGCTGGCCCTCGACTTCGAGACGGAGTCTCTGGTCGGGGAACAGCGGGGTGAGATCGCCGAACTTGGGACGGCGATGCGCCTCTTCCACATTCATTCCATTGACGTGGTCCATGCGGATCAGCGCCGGGAACTTCTCCTGCGACCGCGGGGGGCGGATCGGGCCGCTTAGCACGTCACCGCGACGCAACCCGAACTTGCGAACCTGCGTGGCCGACACATACACGTCTTTCTCACCCGGGAGGTACCCGGTGCAGCGAAGGAACCCGTAGCCCTCGGGGAGGACGTCGAGGATCCCTTCGCGCACCTCGGCATCAGAGTCGTCCCACTGCTGCTGCTGGCCCCCGCCGGCGGGACGGGCGCCGCCGCGGCGGTTGCGGTTGCGGCGACGATTGCCGTCGTCGTCATCGTCGGAACCTTCCGCGGGCTTACGATCGACAACTGTCCGCGGCTGGCTGTCGGTGCGGCCCGAATCGCCGTCGGCGTCAGCAATGCGACGTTCTTCGATGGCCGGGAGGTCCACTGGAGCCGGGTCGTCGCTGCCGTCGAACTTGTCGGACTCGAGGATGGCGGCGATCAGTTTCGACTTCTGCAGGGACTGATGATCGGGCACCTCGATCGCTGCTGCGATGGTGCGCAACTCGTCCAGGTTCTTTTCCTGGAGCTTGGCTCTGCTGGTCATTTGATCCCTTTCCCTACAAGCGTGGGGTCTGCAAGACCGCGGGGACTCGATCCCGAGGCGTTCCTACGACTTCGCACCCTTGCCTTTTCGCTCGGTGAGCGCCTGCTGATATGCGTTCCAGTCCTGGGTGAACCGCTGGTTGCCGATGTCGGTCAGCGGGTGGTTAAAGAGCTTTTCCATCACCTCGAACGGCATGGTCGAGGCGTCTGCGCCGATCCGGGCCGAGTCGACGACATGCTGGGGGTGGCGCAGGCTCGCCGCCAGGATCTCGGTCTCGTAGCCCTGAACGGTGTAGGTCTCCACCATTTCCGACAGCAATGAGAGTCCGTCGTTGCCGATGTCATCGACCCTTCCGAGGAAGGGCGAGACGAAGGTCGCCCCGATGTTCGCCGCCAGGATCGCCTGAGCGGCAGAAAAGACGAGGGTCACGTTGATCGGATGGCCCATCTCGACGAGACGGGCACCGGCCGCGATGCCCTCCTGGGTCATCGGAACCTTGACCACGACGTTATCGGCGATCTTTCGCAGGGCTTGACCCTGGCGGACCATCTCGTCGCGGTCCTCGGCCACGACCTCCGCCGAGACCGGCCCCGGCACCAGATCGGTGATCTTGCGGATCAAGTCCTCGAATTCGAGCCCTTCCTTGGCGGCAAGGGTCGGATTCGTGGTGATTCCGTCCAGAATTCCCCACCCTGACGCGATTTCGATATCGGCGAGATGGGCGGTGTCGAGAAAGAGCTTCAAAGATGCCTCCGAGCCGGGAGCCTCGACCTACACAGGGGCACGGCGGCGCCGTCCAGATGTCGGGTCGAGAAGGTTGGGTCGAATACCCGAGCTGCATTGTAGACGCTCCTGGCCCAACGGCAAAGCGTCGTCGTGGCGGCGGCTCCGGCTCCAGCCACTGCTCCGGCCAGACCAGCGCCGGGGGGCACGAGCGCGTGCCCGGATCTGGCTGGAGCCGGGGCAGGGGCGGTGGCTGGCTCGCTACCACCCCAGCGCTTGAGCCACTGCTTC
>JBBEAX010000046.1:0-3960 GCA_040882645.1 Acidimicrobiia bacterium | reverse complement strand
CTTCATTGCGTGGGCGATCCAGGTGGAGACCATCTGCTCGGTGGGGAGGCGGCGCACCAGACGGCTCTTCTCGTTGATCGCTACCAACTTGGCGTGGAGGCTGGCCGGCTTGCGGTTCTTGAGTTCCTTGACCGTGTCGACGCCGGCTTCTTCGAGGAGGTCGGAGTACTCCTCGCCGATGCCCTTGACGCGCATCAGATCGGCCCGGTTGACCCATCCCAGTATCTGTTCAACCGTGAGACCTGTCGCGGTGGCGATCGCCTTGCGCCCGGTGCGGGTTGCCCCCTTCTTGAGCAGACCCTCAGTGGTTCGGATGCGCGCCTTACGAAGCTTGGTGGCGAACTTTGGTCCGATCCCCTCGATGGCGTCGATGGAAGGCATCCCGCTCCTTTCGCTTGCTCGGCGCCTTGTCGGCGATCGTCTTGATGGCGGTCGATGGCCGGGGGTCGAACACTAACGATTCGCACTCGACCCCGGGCCGCCCCGACGCGCGTCACCACCGAGATCCGCCGCGTCTTCCTCGGTGTCGACGTCGCGCGGTGGCACGTGGTCGACGCGCACCTCCTCCACCAGCTCCGGATGCGACCTGAGGAAGTCGGATGCGCCGTGGTCACCCTCGAGGGCCATCAACCGCGGCCAGATCCTTCGATCGAAGAGCACCGGGTTGGCACGCTCGTATCGGTACACGGGAACGGTCGCCGGTCGGTCGCTCCACTCGGCGGCTTCCAGCAGTCGCTGCGGAACATCGGCGGGAATCTCCGGTTGATCTCCAAGCGCCACGAACGCTCGGTGCATCGTCGAGTCGCGCGAGAGGATGTCGAATCCCACCCTGATCGAAGAGGCGATCCCCTCTTTCCAGTCTTCGTTGATCGCAACGAGAGCATCACCGAAGTCGATCGCCTCGAGGATCTCCTCGGCGTGTGCTCCGAGGATCACCACGGTCGCCTCCGCAGGCCATGCCGCTACCGCATCGACGACGACCTGCAGCAGCGGGCGTCCTCGAAGGAGGATCAACTGCTTCGGCCGCCCCAGCCGACGCGACTCCCCCGCCGCCAGAACGATCGATGCAGTTGTCATGGATCGCAAGAGTACCGGTCGTGTCCACCCGGTTCGCGCGGTAGGGGCGATGGGCGAAAGGCGAAACCGCGCCTGAGCGAGTCTCGCCCGAGCGGGCCTGCCACGGGTTTTCGCCCTTCGCCGGGCCGAGCAAAGCGAGGGCAAAGGTTTCGCCCTTCGCCGGGCCGAGCAAAGCGAGGGCCGGTTCGCCCATCGCCCCCGAGCGGAGCGAGGGCAAAGGTTTCGCCTTTCGCACGGCCCGAGCGAAGCGAGGGCCGGATCGCCCATCGCCCCCGAGCGAAGCGAGGGAAGAGGTTTCGCCCATCGCCGGTCTGAGCGAAGCTCGGGCCGTTCGCTCTTCGCCAGCCCACGCCCCGCGCGGCGGCCCCTACCCCTCCCTAACCAGCCCGATGATTTTCGGGTGCCCGTCTTCGTAGGTGAACATGATGAGCCAGGCGGCCTGCTCGAGCCGTTCGGGGCCGTGGACATCGGCGCCGATCGACACACAGTGGAAGTTGGTGAACTCCACCGGGATGACCGTCGACGGCACCACCGGCGCATCGACCCGCAGTTCCCGCCCGGGGTGGTCATACGAATCCAGGACGCTGGTCGCCACCGCCAGATCAAAGGTGCCTTCGAAGTCCGGGTAGGCGGGGTTACGTCCCTTCCAGATGTGGGTGATGGGGTCCTCCATCACCGTTGGCACCAGGTGCGGCGGGAAGTGAACGAGTGGGGCGTGGTGGGCAACGAAGAGGCCGTACCGCGAAGTGAGGTCACTGAAATCGGAGCGGGCGCGCAGCCGCGACACAAAGTCACGCACTATGGCGAGGGGCTCGCCGTCTTCGGCGAAGCCGGCCCGATCGACTTCCTCGGTGACGTAGAACGCCGGTACCCAGCCCTTGCCCGACGGAGTCCGAATCTCGATCCACTGCTCCTGACCGACGTCAACTCGCCGGCCCGTCGCGTCGAGGCCGCGTTCGGTGGCGAGAAGCCGGGTGACCACATCCCCCTCACCGGAGCCGCGGGTCACGTCGACTTTCCCGCCGTGGGGCACCATCACCACCGCGAGGGTGTGCGACGAGCGCCGCACCAGCCGGGGCACCCCCCCTCGGACCACGAAGCCGAGGTTGAACAGCCCGCCGAACAGGAGCGACCACAACACAGCACCGCCGAGGAGGGCAAGAGGTACCCGGAGCACGTGCAACGACTGGAAGAGCGTTCCCAGCACGACCTCGGTGCTGTTCGACGCGGTCAGCCGGGGCACCTCGGAGAAGGTCGGTGGCGGGCCGGCGGGATCCCAGGCCAAGACACTCGTCCCCAACCGCGTCGAGAGTGCCTCGTCGATCGTGATCGTGACCCTGCCCTGCACTGCGGTGGTGCCGTCGGTCACGGTGTACGGGAAGGTGACGGTCCCGAGCCGATGCGAAGGCGGGGTGAAGACGATCAACCCGTCGACCACCGTGACCTCCCCGAAGTCGGCCGGCCCGGCCGAAACCAGGATCAGTGCCACGGCTTCGGGGTCGTAGTCGTTGCCGACCGCGTCGAGCACCACGCCGCCCGGACCAATCGAGTCGGAGGTGACCATGACCACATCGTCGACGACCACCGGCGGCTCGTTCACCACGGGCAACACGATCCAGACGAATCCGATGACGACCGACTGGCCGCGCTCATCGGTGACCGTCACCAGGGTGTACCTCGTCTGCGGAGTGGTCGGCGTGCCGGCGATCACGCCGGTGGCGCCGTCGATCGACAGGCCGTCCGGTAGCCCGGAGGCCGAGAACGTCAGGTCCAATCCGTCGGGGTGGAAGGCGTCGACCGCGAGCTCGAGCGGCACGCCCACCGTGGCTTGCTGGGTCGCAACCGCGGAGCCCACCGGGAAGCCGGGGGGCGCCTCGACGCTCCACGAGAAGGAGGCGGAGTCGGTGGCCCGCGGAGCACCGTCGTCGACGACCATCACGGTCACGCTGTAGGTGCCGGGCGTCGTCGGCACTCCGGTGATGACACCGGTCGACGGAGAGATCGAGGCGCCACCCGGAAGCCCGGTGGCCGACCAGGTCAGCCCATCGCCGTCGGGGTCGACGGCTGTCGGTGAGATGGTCACGCTTGCCCCCGCCTCGCTCGACCGATTCGTCAACACTCCGATCTGCGGAGTCCGGTTGACGTCGCCGATCGTCCACGTGAAGGACACCTGCGATTGGAGGGTCGGCGTGCCATCGTCGGTGGCGGCCACGGTCACCGAGTACTCCTCTGCGAGGGCGAACCCGAGCGTCCCACTGATCAACCCGCTTGTCGGCGAGATCGCCAGTCCCGGAGGGAGGCCGGTCGCCGACCAACTGAGCCCGTCGCCGTCGGGATCGGATCCGTTCATCGCCATCGAAACGACGCCGCCTTCCTCCGCAGCCTGCGGACCGGGGTTCTGCACGACGGCCGCCCGGTTGGTGTTGGAGACGCTCCAGGTGAAAGACCGCTCGGCGGTGAGGCTGGGCGAGCCGTCATCCGTAGCGCGAACCGTCACCGAGTAGCTGCCCACCGCACTGAATCCGAATGTGCCGGTGATCTGCCCCGACCCCGAGCCCATCGCCAGGCCGGGCGGAAGACCCACCGCACTCCAGGTGATTCCATCGTCGTCGGGATCCACCGCCGCCACCTGCAGCGATACGGTCTGTCCCTCGGCCGAGGACTGGTTGGAGACGCTCGAGACGCTGGGGGCGCGATTGGTATCCCCCACCTCCCAGGTGAAGGTCGTCTCGTCGTAGAGGGAAGGCGTCCCATCGTCCGTGGCCCGAACCGTGACCGAGTAGGGGGACCCCGGCGCGGCGTTGTAGCCCAGTGTCCCCGAGATGGTGCCGCTCGACGGGCCGATGGTGAGGCCCGGGGGCAGCCCGATGGCCGACCAGGTGA
>JBBEAX010000045.1:1841-3963 GCA_040882645.1 Acidimicrobiia bacterium | reverse complement strand
ACATCCCCAACCATCCACCCGGACCGTCGGCGAGGTCCATCGCCTTGAGGTCCGCGCCCGAGCAGAAAGTGCCGCCTGCCCCCGTGAGAATCCCCACGACCGCCTCGGCGTCGCCCTCGAAGCGCTGCCATGCCGCCGCCAACTCGATCGCCGTCGCCCGGTCGACCGCATTGCGGGTCTTGGGGTTCGAAATCGTGATGACTGCAGCGTTGCCGATGATCTCGTAATGAACGGACATGGCCGCGATGGTGGTCTCATCGCTTCCGAGTGCGCAATTCACAGATAGGCACGACCACAATGGGGGCGTGAACGGCGACTCGATCATCCGGTGGATCCACCTGCTGGCTGCGTGCGTGTGGATCGGCGGATCGATCACGGTGGCCGCCCTGGTCCCCGTCCTCCGCAAGTCGGGGGCCTCGGTCGAACTGGTCCGTGCCGTCGCCCGCCGTTTCGGGGTGGTGGCGTGGAGCGCGATCACGGTGTCCGTGACCACCGGCATCATCCAGTTGGTCCGGCTCGACTACCCGACCCGCGGCAACACCGCCCTGGCGTTGAAGTTGCTGCTGGTGGGCCTCGCAGTGGCGGTGGCGTGGTTCCACCAGATCGTCGCCCGCAAGATCTCGCCCGGCCTCAGGGGCGCCCTCGAAGGGATTCTGCTCCTCCTGGCCCTCGGGATCCTCGCCGCCGCGGTGGCTCTCTAGGGGCTTCCCGACTGGCTGGATTTGAAGCCGGAGCTAGATCTGGCCGGAGCTGGC
The DNA here is from genome assembly GCA_040882645.1 of Acidimicrobiia bacterium. Classification (GTDB taxonomy): domain Bacteria; phylum Actinomycetota; class Acidimicrobiia; order Spongiisociales; family UBA11373; genus JAUYIV01. The sequence goes on along the minus strand of JBBEAX010000045.1, from coordinate 3,208 downwards.
GCTAGATCTAGCTGGGGCTGGAGCCGGAGCAGGAGCCGGATCTAACTGGAGCCGGAGCCGGAGCAGGAGCCGGAGGCCCTAAAGGGCCGACTCCAGTACGTTCAACAGCCGATCGATGTCGGCCTCATCGTTGTAGAGGTGTGGCGCCACCCGCATTGCGTTGGCTCGAAGACTCACGAACACGCCGCTCTCGGCGAGCCGCTGTCGCAAGCCCACCGGTTCTCCAGCAGGAAATCGGACACCGATGAGATGCGGAACCCGATCTGCCGCGGCGACCGGCTCGAGACCCAGCCGGCGTGTCCCCTCTTCGACCCGAGCGGTCAACGGAGCCAACGCCGCCGAAACTCGTTCGGGCCGCCACCCGGCGATCAACTCCATGGCAGCCGAGGCCATCGGGAGCAGCACAAAGTTGCTCCATTCACCGGCGTCGTACCGGCGGGCACCGTCTCGCAACTCGTCGGTGTAGTCGACGAGGCGGTTGAAGTCGTCCGAGCCCTTTCGCCCCGACCAGGTCGATTCGATGCCGCGCCCTCCACGATGGTGCTCGGCTACCCACATGTAGCCGAAGGCATAAGGCCCCATCTGCCACTTGTAACCCACGGTCACCAGAAAGTCGGGTCGGATCACCGAGACGTCGATCGGCAGGGCCCCGACGGACTGAGACATATCGAGCACGAGCGCGGCCCCTACCGACCGGGCTGCCGATCCGACGGCTTCGAGGTCGCCCGCACTGCCATCAGTCCAATGGCACGCCTGGGCGACCACCACCGCGGTGCGCTTGTCGATCTTGTCGAGGAAAGCGGCTGTCCTCGAACCGCTACGAGGAACCACGACGATCTCCCCGCCCTCGGCGGCCGTCTTCTCCCGCCACGGGTACACGTCGGAGGGGAACTCGTCCTCGACCATCACCACGGTACGACCCGGGCCCACCTCGAGGTTGCGAGCAGCGACGCCAACGCCGTACGAAGCCGAGGGAACGAACGCCACCCCGTCGCCGTCGCCACCGATCAGCTCGGCGAACTGCTGCCTCAGGCGCTCACCCGGTTCGAAGAAGTCGACCGAGGTCACCTGCCAGGGAGAGGCGGCCGACTCGAGGGCGCGTCGACCCGCCTCGCGCACCGGACGCGGCATCGGAGGAAAGTATGCGCAGTTGAGGTAGGCGACGTCCGCGGGGATGTCGAACAGGTGGCGTTGCGACGAGAGCGGTTCGTCCACCGGCGGGGCGCTACTTCTTACGCTTGTGACGATTGGCGCGCAAGCGCTTGCGATACTTGTGCTTGCTCATCTTCTTGCGCCGCTTCTTGACCAGAGAACCCATGGAATCTTTCGTGTGAGTCGGCCGCGTAGGTTGGTAGGTAGAAGCGCGA
>JBBEAX010000045.1:0-1741 GCA_040882645.1 Acidimicrobiia bacterium | reverse complement strand
ACCCATGGAATCTTTCGTGTGAGTCGGCCGCGTAGGTTGGTAGGTAGAAGCGCGATTCGCAATTCGCGATTCGCGATTCGACAGACCGCCCAACAGCTATCGAAGGCTTGGGCGCGTCCCGCGGAAGGCGGAAGGAGGGAAGCCGGAGGCGGGATGTACTCTTCCGTCTCCATGCCACGACCTCTTATCGGGATCACTACCGGCTTGCGCAGGGTGCGTGCTGCCGTCGGCGAGGAGCCGGCCCATGTGCTTTGGCCGAATTACGTGGCCATGGTCCGCGCCGCGGGCGGGATCCCGGTGGCCCTGGTCCCCGGCGACCCGGCTGAGGCCGACGAGATCCTCGGCCGCCTCGACGGCTTGCTCTTCACCGGGGGCGGTGACGTCGACCCCGCCCTCTACGGTGGCAGCCTCCGGCCGCGGGTTTACGGAATCGACCGTGCCCGCGACGACTTCGAGCTCGCCCTCGCCAAAGCAGCCGAGTCCGCGCATTTCCCGACACTGTGTGTCTGCCGGGGAATGCAGTTGATGAATGTGGCCCTCGGCGGGACCCTCATCGAGGATCTGGTCGACGAGGACCCGACGCTGCTGGCACATTGGGTCGATGGAGAGGGCCTCCCCCAAGACGCCGAGCACGAAGTGACGGTGGAGCCCGGGTCAACCGTCGCGAAGGCGCTGGGCACCGACAACCTTGTCGTCAACTCGATCCACCATCAGGCGATCCGGACCTGTGCGCCCGGTCTCACCGTCAGCGGCTCCGCCCCCGACGGCGTGATCGAAGCCGTCGAGCCCATGGATTCGCATTGGCCGATGTGGGCCGTGCAGTGGCACCCGGAGGTGCTCGGCGAGTCGCACGACCCGTCCATCCGACTCTTCAAGGCCCTCATCGACGCCGCCCGATAGTCTCGGGTACATGCCAGCAGACTTCAGCCTCAAAGATCGCGTCATTGTCGTCACCGGTGCCAGTCGCGGAATCGGTGAAGCCATCGCCCGCGCCGCCGCCGCCGCCGGTGCCGCCGTCGTCCTCGCCTCTCGAAAACAAGACGCTCTCGACCAAGTGGCCGCATCGATCCGGGAGGAGGGTGGACTGGCACTGCCCATCGCCGCCCACGTCGGTCGGCCCGAAGAGGTGGCTGCGCTGTTCGCAAAGGCGACCGCCGAGTTGGGGACCATTCACGGCTTGGTCAACAACGCCGCCACCAACGTCTACTTCGGCCCGATGCTCGGAATCGACGAGGCCGCCTGGGACAAGATCTTCGAAGTGAACCTCAAGGGCTACTTCTACCCCACCCGGGAATTCGTCAGCGCCTCGCCGGGCGGGGGGTCGATCGTCAACATCGCCAGCGTCAACGCGCTGCGGGCGTCCCCGCTGCAGGGGGTCTACGCGATGACGAAGGCCGCGGTGGTCTCGATGACCCAGACGCTCGCCGCCGAGCTAGGCGGGGCCGGAGTCAGGGTCAACGCCGTCGCCCCCGGCTTGGTTGAGACCCGCTTTGCCGCCACCCTCGTCGAAGACGAGGAACTGCGGGGGCGATTCGTCGACCGCGCCCCGCTCGGGCGCCACGCCCAACCCGATGAGATCGCCGGAGCCGCCATGTTCCTGCTTTCCGATGCCTCGTCCTACGTCACCGGCCAGGTGATCGTGGTCGACGGGGGGATGACGGCGACGTAAGGCTCGCTTCGCTCGCTGCGACTGGCGACGCTTGCCTACCCGCACTCGTGGTCGCGCAGGGGCCTGAGGAAC
>JBBEAX010000044.1:0-25563 GCA_040882645.1 Acidimicrobiia bacterium | reverse complement strand
TCGTCGATCTCGGTGGGGGAGAGGCCGATCAACTTGTCGGCCATCATCGACCCGGAGGCCTGGCTGATCGAGCATCCCCGGCCCCTCACGGCGACATCGGTCACTTTGCCGTCCTCGATTCGAAGCTCCACGGTGACCTCGTCGCCGCAGAGGGGGTTCAGGCCCTCGGCCCGGGCGTCGGCTTTCTCGATGTGGCCGGCGTGCCGGGGTTTGCGGTAGTGGTCGAGAATCACCTGCCGGTAGAGCTCGTCAAGCGACACCGAAGATCCTCCTCGCCTCGTGCAGCGCGGCCACGAGAGCGTCGACCTCTTCGGGGATGTTGTAGACATAGAACGATGCTCGGGCGGTCGCGGGCACTCCCAGCACCCGCATCAACGGCTTGGCGCAGTGATGACCTGCCCGAATCGCCACCCCCGCTTGATCGAGGATGGTGGCAAGATCGTGGGGATGGATGTCGGCGAGGGTGAACGACACCGCTGCACCCCGCTTCTGGGGATCCAGCGGACCGTAGATCGTCAGGTCGGGGATCTCCGAGAGTTTCTCCAACGCGTATCCGGTGATCTCGATCTCGTGGGCGCGCACCTCGTCCATCCCGATCTTGGAGAGGTAGTCGACGGCGGCGCCGAACCCGACGGCCTGGGCGATCGGTGGGGTACCCGCCTCGAACTTGTGGGGCACTTCGGCCCAGGTGGATGCCTCGAAATCGACGTCGCGGATCATCTCGCCGCCGCCCTCGGCCGGCTCCATCTCCTCGAGACGCTCCATCCGTCCCCACATCGCCCCGACCCCGGTGGGGCCGAGCATCTTGTGGGCACTGAAGGCCACGAAGTCCGCCCCCATCGCCTGGACGTCGACGGCCGAGTGCGGGATGAGCTGAGCCCCGTCGACGATGGTGATGGCACCGACGGCCTTGGCAGCCGCAACGGCGTCGGCGACCGGGCCGAACGAGCCGAGCACATTCGACATGCCCGAGATCGACACGATCTTCGCCCGTTCGTCGACCACCTCTTGGATGCGCGAGATGTCCACCATGAAGTCCTCGGTGAGCGGCAGATAGACGAGTTCGGCCCCGGTGTGGCGGGTGATCAACTGCCAGGGCACCACGTTGGCGTGGTGCTCCATGTGGGTTAGGACGATCCGGTCGCCGGGCTTCAGGTGGTAGAGGCCCCAGCCGTACCCGATGTGGTTGATGGCAGATGTGGTGCTGCGGGTGAACACCACCTCGCGTTCGGTGGCGGCGTTGATGAAGCGGGCGATCTTGATCCGAGCGCCTTCGTACAAGTCGGTCGCCTCTTCGGCGAGCTTGTAGGCCCCCCGGTGGACGTTGGCGTTGTGCTTCCGGTAGTAGTCGTCGACCGCGTCGAGCACCTGGACCGGCTTCTGGGTAGTGGCGGCGCTGTCGAGGTAGACGAGCGGCTTGCCGTTCATCTCCCGAGAGAGAATGGGGAAGTCGGAACGGAGATACGAGAGATCCGTCACGAGGCTGGCCTTTCGGGGTGAGGACTGCGATACGCGATACGCGATACGCGATACGACAGAGGCTCGCCGGAGGTTCCTTCGTGTTGCGTATTGCGTATTGCGTATTGCGAATTCAGGAATTGCGTATTGCGTATTGCGTATTGCGAATTCAGGAATTGCGTCCTCACAGCACCACCTCCCGGAATGCGTCGTAGCCCTCCTCTTCGATCCGCTTGGCGAGGTCGGGGCCGCCGGTCTCCACCACCTGGCCATCGACGAACACGTGGACCACGTCCGGGGTGATGTAGTCGAGCATCCGCTGGTAGTGGGTGATGATGAGGAAGCCTCGTTCTGCTGACGCCAGTTGGGTGACGCCTTCGGCCACGATCTTGAGGGCGTCGATGTCGAGGCCCGAGTCTGTCTCGTCCATCACGGCCAATTCGGGCTCGAGCACCGACATCTGCAGGATCTCGTTGCGCTTCCGCTCGCCCCCCGAGAAGCCCTCGTTGAGGTACCGGTCGGCGAACTCAGCCTCCATGCCCAATGCCTTCATGGTGTCTGCCACCTTCAGCCGCAGTTCGAGCACCGTGTATTCCGTGCCGGTGCGGTTGCTGAGGGCACTGCGCAAGAAGTTGACCACCGACACCCCGGGGATCTCCTCGGGATACTGAAAGGCGAGGAACATTCCGGCCCGGCCTCGCTGGTCGGGGGTCCATGCGGAGATGTCTTCCCCCTTGAACAGGATTCGCCCCCCGCTCACCTTGTATCCGGGATGCCCCATGAGGACATTGCCAAGCGTCGACTTCCCGGAGCCATTCGGGCCCATCAGCGCGTGAATCTCGCCCCTTTCGACGACGACCGAGACCCCTTTGAGGATCTCGGTCCCCTCGGCTGAGGCGCGCAGGTCTTCGATGACGAGCAACGGGGGGGAGGGCATGGCCACAGGGTAAAGGGGGACCGCCGGGTATCGAAAAGTTTCAAGAATCAAGAGGCGCGATACGCGATACGCAATACGCGATACGACGGACCTCGCATCTGCGCTTTCGGACAAACTGGGCCGACTGTTGGCTGTTGGCTGTTGGTTCCCTCCTTACCCCCGTAGCGCGGCGAAGAGCTCTTCGAGCACCTCTCGGTCGAAGGGGCCGAGGTGTTGGGCGTAGAAGCGGTGGACCCCCGCCTCCTCGAGGGCGGCGACCTCTTCGCGTACCTGGTCGGCCGTCCCCATCGGGATGTTGCGCTCCTTCATCAGCTTCTCGAGCGTCTCGGCGTCCCGTCCCATCGGGTCGGCCTCGGCGATTCGGGCGAGAACGCGTCGGAACCCGTCCTCGTCCACTCCGGCAGCCACCGAAGTCATGACGCTGATCCGCAGCGCGTCGGGATCTCGTCCCGCCTTCTCGGCGGCGGCCCGGGCGCGCCCGATTCGCAGCCTGATCGCCTCGACCGGTCGATGGCCAAAGTTGTACTCGTCCGCATAGGTACCGGCGAGGCGGGGGGTGCGCTTCTCCCCGCTGCCGCCGACGATCAGGGGAATCGTCCCGGTGGGACGGGGGTGCACCTCGGTGCCGTCGAACCGGTAATGGTTGCCCTCGAACGGCCCCGCCTTGCGGCCGAAGGCGTGCCACAGGTAACCGAGGGCCTCTTCCATCATTTCGAAGCGGACTCCGAGATCGGGGAAGTCGAGCCCATAAGTGGCGTGCTCGTCCTCCATCCATCCCGTGCCGACGCCCAGGGAAAGCCGTCCGCCGCTCATCTCGTCGATCGTGGTCGCCGCTTTCGCCAGCACGGCAGGGTGGCGGAATGTGATGGGTGCGACGAGGACGATCAACTCGACCCGGCTCGTCTCGCGGGCGAGTCCTGCGAGGGTGGCGAACGCCTCGGTGGCGTGCGCAGCGGTGTTGCGCGGGAACAAGAAGTGGTCGGAGCGGGCGAAGCCCTCCAGGCCGGCCTCGTCGGCGAACTTCGCCGCGCCCAGCAGGTCGGCGTAGCTCATGCCGAGATGGGGTTCTGTCATCAACACGAACTGCATTGGCATTTCCCTTCGGTCGCCCGCCGACACTACCTGCGACCAAAGCCTCTACCGCCGATACGCCCGGTGGTCCTTACTACCCTTCACCAACCCCAACGGACACGGGAGGTCCGCCTGATGAACTTCGCCTTCAGCGAAGAGCAGGAGATGCTGCGAGACACCGCCCGGCGGTTCCTCGAAGCCAAGTCGCCGTCGGAGGTCGTTCGCCGTCTGATGGAGACCGAAGAGGGCTTCGACGCCGCCCTGTGGGCCGAGATCTCATCTCAGGGCTGGCAGGCCATGGCGATTCCCGAGGAGTACGGCGGCGCCGGCTTCACCTTCATGGAACAGGCCATCCTCATGGAGGAGATGGGCCGAGCATTGTTCCCTTCGCCTTTCCTGTCGACGGTGGTCCTCGGTGCCGACCTCATCCTCACCACCGGCACGGAAGAGCAGAAACAGGAGTTCCTGCCTGGCATCGCCGCCGGAGAACGAACCGTTGCCATCGCCCAGGTTGAAGCCAACGGGTCGTGGGGTGCGGACGGAATCACGATGGTGGCCAAACGGGATGGGTCCGACCTCATCCTCGACGGAACCAAGTCATTCGTGGTCGATGGTCACACTGCCGACACCCTCATCGTCGTGGTGCGCACCGACGACACCACCGACGCCGAGCACGGGATCAGCCTTGTTGTCGTCGATGCCGGGGCGGGCGGAATCACCCGGCGTCGCCTCGAGACGATGGACATGACCCGCAAGCAGGCCGAGATCGCATTCAGCAACGTGCGGGTGCCGGCGCGTGCGGTTCTCGGTACGGAGGGGGCGGGGTGGGGTGCTCTGCAGAACACCCTGAACCGGGCGATCGTCGCCCTCGCCTTCGAGCAGGTCGGCGGAGCCCAGAAGTGCCTCGAGATGTCGGTGCAGTACGCCAAGGACCGGGTGCAGTTCGGACGCCCGATCGGATCGTTTCAGGCGATCAAGCACAAGTGCGCAGACATGCTGGTCGACGTCGAGTCAGCCAAATCGGCCGCGTACTACGCCGGGTGGGCGGTCACTGCCGACGACGGCGAGGCGAAGATCGTCGGTCCGCTGGCCAAGGCGTACTGCTCCGAGGCGTACTTCCACTGTGCCGCGGAGAACATCCAGATCCACGGCGGGATCGGATTCACCTGGGAGCACGACGCCCACCTCTACTTCAAGCGGGCCAAGACCGACGAGCTGCTGTTCGGGAGCCCCGCCTTCCACCGTTCGGTGCTGGCGGATCGATTGGGTATCTAAGCGGGCGAGCCTATTCGCGCACCCCTAAGCGTCGAGCAACGAATCGGCGATCTGCGTGATCGCCTCGGCCGGGAGGGCGCCGGTGAGGCGTCCGGCAACCGTTCCGTCGGCGTTCACGAATACCCAGAACGGGAAGGCGGTCAGGCCGAAGACGTCTCCTACCGCGTACTCGGTGTCGTCGAGAAGCACCGGGGGTGTCCAGCCTTCGCTCTCCAGCCATTCGGATGGCGGATAGTTCGGCCGGGTCTCGGCCACGCTGGTCGCCACCGAATAGATGTCGACCCCGTCAGGCTTGAGGCCGGCATCCAACCAGCCCTGTACCACCGGAACCTCCGCCTGGCATACGGAGCACCAGTGCGCCAGGAAGATGATGATCTTCGGTCGGCCGTCGCTGGTTATCGATACAGATTGGCCATCGAAATCGGCGCCCTCGACCGTCGGCGCGGGCATGCCGGCGGCAGCATCGGTGGCTGAGTCGTCGAACGCGGGTAGGGCCGCGCCGGTGATCGTCGGCTCTCCGAACTCAGCTCCACCCGACTCTCCCGAGTCGAAGGTCAGCACCACGACGGTGATCAGGACGATGGCCACCAGTCCGCCGAGGACTGGCAGCCAGGGGAACGGGCGCGCGGCAGTGGTGCGGTTGGTCAAGAATCCTCCTCGGAATCGGAAACCTCGTCGATCGACGATGGGCGCGCCAGGGCCGAAGGACCATCGAGAGCCAACGCCGTGATGATCGATGCGAACGCCACCAGCGCCATGAACGGGATCGACACGAAGTCGAACTTCCACACGTAGGCCGCGCTGCATGGGGCGAAAAGGTCACATGTGCCCTGGGCCAGGCTGGGGAAGTGCTGGATCATGTAGTGGTACGCCGAGATCACCCCACCGGCAGCAGCTAGGGGTATGGCGTAGATCCGGATGGCGCGGTCCCGGCGAAACGCTGCGATGCCGAGAATCATCGCCAGGGGGTACATGGCGATCCGCTGGTACCAGCAGTATTCACAAGGCGTGAAACCGGCGACCTCGGAGTAGTAGAGGCTCCCCAGAGTGGCGACGACGGCCATGACCCAGGCGAGCCACAAGCCGTATCCCTGCACCGATTCCGAGAGGCGCTGCAACGCTCGGGATGCGCCGGATGACACCCGGGCCACCATCCACAGGCCGGCGATGCTGAGGACGATGAATCCCAGCGCGATCGCCCCGACGGCGAGGAACGTGGAAACGGTGTTGACGGACAGTGGATACCTCGAAGTAGGCCGCACCGAGGTTAATGGCTCTTCGCCCTCTGCCTGTGGGCATGGCCTCACGGGCTCGCCGCTAGATCACCGGGCGGCCGGTGGCCGCCTTGGGGCCGCCCCCCGGCGGCCCCCCCGGCCGGCCAACCGGGGGGAGCGAGCCTCTGGGTACCATTCCCTCATGGGTGCAGTTGCAGTTGGAGCCCTCCTCGCCGCGGCTCTGGTCGCGATCGTCGCGCTCATGGTGTGGCAGGCCGCCAGACGGAGCGGCGTCGACGACCCGGCGGAATATCTGGTGCCGGAGGCGGCACGATTCGTATACGAGCGGCTGTCGGATCGGGCACTGGAGTCGCTCGATCTCGACGACGTGAACCTTCTGCTCGAGTGGCAGGTCCACTATCACCAGGTGGTCGCGCCCCGCGTGGGCAAGGAGCGCCCGATCGTCGGTAGCGGCGATTCGATCGAGTACTTGATGGAGCGGTCCGCAGAGTCGGGTCGATCGGTCGATGTCCTCGACATCGCAGAGGTGATCGCGGCCGATACCGAGTACCTGGTGTCGATCGGAGCGGTGGGTGAGGCGGTGAACCAATGATCGTTCGGTGTGGCCGATGCGGCTCGCAGTTCGATGTTCCCGGTGTGGGCCGCCATGTGTGCCCGACGTGCGGCACCCCGAACGATGTCCGCGCCGCGAACGGAGCCAATGGGCTGCAGACGCCCCCGCCACCACCGCCCACTCCGGACCGCCCCTCCCCCCGGGTGATCTGCCCCAGCTGCGGCTACAAGTTCATCGTCGGGTCGGTCGAGGTGGCACCCTGCCCCAATTGTGGCGAGGCGGTTACCGTTTCGGCGGACGAAGGTGAGGAAGAGTGAACCGCGATCGCTGGGAGGAGCACTACCGCAAGGCACCGAAGCGCCGCGACCGCTGGGTCACGTTGTCGTTCGAAGACCTGCCCGCGGTCGGGCTGTCTGGTGACGAGCCGCCCGAGGCGATCGGATACCCGGGCTTCTTCCCCTACACCCGGGGCATCCATGTCACCGGCTACCGCGGCAAGCCGTGGACCATTCGCCAGTTCGCCGGGTTCGCCGGAGTCGATGACACCAATGCCCGGTTCCGTCACCTCCTGGAACAGGGCCAACATGGCCTGAGCGTCGCCTTCGACATGCCGACGCTCATGGGGTACGACAGCGATGACCCGATCTCGCTTGGCGAGGTGGGTCACTGTGGGGTCGCGGTCGACTCTGCCGACGACATGGCGGATCTGTTCGCCGGGATCCCGCTCGGCGAGGTCTCGGTGTCGATGACCATCAACGGGCCTGCCCAGATCCTCTTTGCCTTCCTGCTGGTGGCAGCCGAGGAGCAGGGTGTCTCCTGGCAGGCGTTGCGCGGCACGCTGCAGAACGACATCCTCAAGGAATACATCGCCCAGAAGGAGTGGATCTATCCGCCCGCTCCACACCTGCGGCTGACCACGGACATGATGGAGTTCTGCACGACCGAAGTGCCGCAGTGGAACACCATCTCGGTGAGCGGGTATCACATCCGTGAGGCCGGGGCGAACGCCCACCAGGAGCTGGCGTTCACGCTGGCCGATGGCTTCGCCTATGTCGAGGCGGGGATGCGGCGGGGGATGGCGGTGGACGACTTCGCCCCGCGCCTTTCCTTCTTCTTCGATGCCCACCTCGACTTCTTCGAGGAGATCGCCAAGTTCCGCGCATCGCGGCGCATCTGGGCGCGGTGGATGCGGGATCGATATGGCGCCCAGGATGAACGGTCGCTCAAGCTCCGGTTCCACACACAGACGGCGGGCGTGTCGCTCACCGCCCAGCAGCCGGACAACAACGTGGTGCGAACCGCGATCGAGGCACTTGCCGCCGTCCTCGGCGGCACCCAGAGCCTGCACACCAATGCCCTCGATGAGGTGTACGCCCTGCCGACGGAGCGTGCCGCCGAGATCGCCCTCCGCACCCAGCAGGTGATCGCCGAGGAAACCGGGGTGGCCGACGTGGTCGACCCGTTGGGTGGGTCGTGGTTCGTCGAGCAGATGACCGACCGGATGGAGGCGCGGGTCGAGGAGATCCTCCAGCACGTCGACCGCATGGGGCGCGGGTCGATGCTCGACGGGGTGCTCGCCGGCATCGAGGAGGGCTGGTTCCAGGGTGCCATCGCCGACTCGGCCTACGAGTTCGAGAAGGCCGTCGGCTCTGGCGAGCGAGCGATTGTCGGGGTGAACAAGTACGCCAGCGAGGATCACGAGGAACTGGACATCCTGCGAATCTCCGACGAAGTAGAGAGGTCTCAGCGCAGTCGGGTTGCCGCCGTCCGCCAGGCACGCGACGAGGCTGCGGTCACTTCCGCTCTCGAGGCGCTCGTCGCAGGCGCCGGGGGCGAGGCGAATCTGATGCCGTTGATGATCGACGCGGCCCGGGTGCGGGCGACCGAGGGCGAGATCGCCGCGGCGCTCAAAGGTGTCTTCGGGGGGTATCGAGAGCCGCCGCGGGTATGACGCAGGACCCGCAATGCGCGGTGCGCGATGCGCAATGCGGTCAGACCGGTCCTCCGGATGTCGTCGGTACGTCGTGGAGACTCCGGAGAAAGCTCGTGAAATCCCGCTTGGCTCAGGCCCTGGTGTCGACCGCGCTCACTTTCTCTCCGTCGACGGTCCCGTTCCGCCGCCTCGACCCGGCACCGCCACCGGCGGCGGTGCTGCCGGTGGGCGACCCGACGCCCGGCATCGGGTCGTGTCGTGGCTAGAGCGGCTTCGATGGTGCTCGTCGGGCTCTTGACGATCGCGGTCGCCTGCGGCGACGACGGTGGTGGTGAGCCGATCGAAGAGCGCATTCCCCGTTCGGTCCCCGACGGCTTCCCCGTGCCGGCCGATGGGGTGATCTCCGACGCGGCGATCGACCCCCAGAACCACCGCACCGAGTTCACAATCACGATGGGGTCGGATTCGCTGTCCTTGATCCAGTTCTTCACGATCGAGTTGGTGAGCCAGGGCTACGTGATCGACCGGTCGGCTGGCGTCGACGACTCCACCTGGGAGATCGAATTCAGCCAGGGGGACCTTTTGGGAACGATTCTGATCACCGACGGAGACGGCCTCTCCCGGGCCGTCGTGACCATGAATGTGAGTTGACCATGGGTCGTCTGCGTGCCTTTCCCGCCCACCGCTTCATCGGCACCCGCGACGACATGCGGGTCCACGACTGCGACAACGACCTGCAGTTCACCCGCCTATCGGCAAGGGTCGAAGCCGAGGGCCTGCTCGGTTCCAAGCTGCTCGCTTCGTTCGGGCCGGACACGCTCGTCGAGGCTGGCAACCGGGGGTTCTCCCCCGCGGGCTAGGAGATCTGGATCTCACTTGAAGTGCTCAACCAGGGCCTTGCCGACCGCCGCTTCTCGAAAGTAGAAGAAGTGGTCACTGCCCGAAAGGACCTCCATGCGGGCTCCGATCGAATCGGCATATCCGCGCAGGTCGTCGACCGAGGTGTACTGGTCGCGGTCACCGATGACGAACAGTCGCCGGGCCGGAGCGAGCCCCGAGGGTTCGGGGAGCAGGCCGCCACTCGCGTCGGGGAACCAAACCGGTGGGGCGACACCGGCGTATCGGATGGTGGAGTTAGCCGCCGCCTGCCACCTCAGGGCGACGACGGCGCCGAACGACCATCCGGCCAACCCGACCTCCACCGCCGGGTGCGTCTGGGCTGCGAGCGAAACTGCACCGGCGACATCGGCGATCTCGTCCGCACCCTCACCGTGAGCACCCTCGGACCGTCCCACCCCCCGGAAGTTGAACCGCAGCGCCGCGAAGCCGGCATCGCTCAGGGTTGCCGCCAGGCTCTTGATGAGGGGGGCGTTCATCGTTCCCCGCTGCTTGGGGTCGGGGTGACACAGCACCACGACGCCACGGGGTGCCTGGAGGGGATTCGACCAGTCGCCTTCGAGGGTGAGCCCGTCGGCGGTTTCGAACGAGACCGTCAAAGCGCGCCCATCAAGAACCAGACGAGCGATGCGGCGAGGATCACCATCGCCGTCACCAGCGCGGCGATGATCAGGTACCTGGTCTGCACCCGGTGAGGGTACGGCAGTCGAGGGGCGACGGAAGCCGCCGCCGGTTGATGTCATGGGGGGCGCAGGGCTGGCGACAGTGACCGGGGAACTAACCTCGTGAGGCACCGAGCCCGGAGGATTCTTGTACGACGTCGCCATCATCGGGGGTGGGCCAGGGGGCTACGCAGCCGCCCTGTACGCCCACAATTTCGGGCTCTCGGTCGCTCTGGTCGAGAAGGACAAGGTCGGCGGCACCTGCCTTCACCGCGGGTGCATTCCCGCCAAGTCCTGGCTCAACACGGCCGAGGTGTTCCAACAGGTCGCCCATGCCGCCGACCACGGAGTGATCACTTCGGCTCCCAGCCTGGATTGGGCGAAGGCCCTGGAGCGCAAGGGCCGGGTGGTGAACCAACTGTTCACCGGGCTGCAGGGGTTGCTCAAGAAGCGTGGAGTCGAGGTCATCCAGGGGACGGGCCGCCTCGCCGGCCGGGGAACCGTCGATGTGACCCTCGCCGATGGATCGTCGAGCCGGATCGAGGCGCGCAACGTGATCATCGGCACCGGGTCGGTCCCGCGGTCGATCCCCGGCTACGAAATCGATGGCGAGCGGATCGTCAGCTCCGATCATGCGCTCGACTGGACCTCGCGGCCCGAGCGGGTCGCCATCATCGGGGCCGGGGCGATCGGGGCGGAGTTCGCCAGCATGCTCATCGACCTCGGATCGCAAGTGCACCTGTTCGAGGTGGTCGATCAGGTGCTTCCGGGAGCGGAGCCCCGGGCGGCTCGCCTTTTGCAGAAGTCGTTCACCGACAAGGGGATGCAGGTGCACACCGGGGTGGGGGTCGGGCCGCCCCAGATCGTGTCCGGCGGCGTCGTCGTGCCGTTCGGCGACGAATCGGTCGAGGTGGATGTGGTCCTGGTGGCCGTCGGACGGGCTCCGGTCACCTCGGGTCTCGGCCTCGAAGAGGCAGGGGTCGTTCTCGACCGGGGCTTCGTGGTGGCAGATTTGGAGACGATGCTCACCGGAGCCCCCAATGTGTACGCGGTCGGCGACATCGTCGCCGGAACCCCGCAGCTGGCTCACGCCGGTTTTGCCGAGGGGATCTCGGCCATCACCCACATCGCCACCGGGACGGCAGCCCCCACCGACTATCGGGCGATCCCGCTGGTCGTCTACACCCACCCCGAAGTGGCGTCGGTGGGCCTCACGGAACAGCAGGCGAAGGATGCGGGTTACGACGTCGTGGTGACCGATCATCCGTTCGCCGGTGCCGGCCGGGCCATCATCAAGGGAGAGACGGGCATGGCCCGGGTGGTCGTCCAACGAGACGGGCCGATTCTGGGGGCCACCGTCGTCGGCTCGATCGCCGGTGAGACGATTCACGAGTTGATGTACGCGGTCGGGTGGGAAGCGCTGCCCTCCGAGGCGGCTGCGTTCATCCACGCGCATCCCACCATGGCAGAAGCGGTCGGGGAGACGCTGCTCGCCGCGGCCGGTAGAAGCCTCCATTGATGGGGTATGGGAACATTGTTGGCGCCGATGCCGATGAGAGGCCCGGTTCGGGCTCGAGGGGACGACGTTGATCGAAGCAAAGGGCCATGCGGCCGAACTGACCGAAGCCCAGCTCATCTCGATGTACGAGTTGATGCTGACCGGTCGTACTCTCGAGACGCGCCTCCACACCATGTACCGCGGTGGCCGCCTTGCGGGTGCGGTGTACCCGGGTGTCGGGCAGGAAGCGGCTCAGGTGGGCTTTGCGTTCGCCCTCGAGAAGGACGACGTCTTCGGGCCCACCCACCGGGATCTGCTCGGGCAGCTGACGAAGGGCGTCACCCTCGAGGAGACTCTCCTCAACTTCTACGGCAAGGCCGCCGCACCGACCAAGGGCCGTGATGGCAACAGCCATTTCGGGGTGCTCGACAAGGGCACCCTGATGGTGGTCTCGCCGCTCCCCGACGCGTATCCGGTGGCGATGGGATGCGCCATGGCGTTCAAGCAGAAGTCGGAGCGCCGGGTGGCGCTCGCCAACTGCGGCGAGGGTGCGACCGCCACCGGGACCTGGCACGAGACCGTGAACATGGCCGCGGTGCTCCACCTGCCGATCGTGTTCACGGTGCAGAACAACCAGTACGCCTACTCCACCCCCAATGACCTGGAGTTCAACCTCTCCTATGTCGCTCACCGGGCCGACGGGTATGGGATCCCGGGAGTGGTGGTCGATGGCAACGACGTCCTCGAGTGCTACGCCGCTGCCAAGGAGGCGGTCGAGCGGGCACGCAACGGCGAGGGCCCGAGCCTCATCGAGGCGGTGACTTTCCGCCACTTCGGTCACGCCGGGCATGACCCCGCCGAGTATGTGAAGCCCGACGAGCGGGAGGCCTGGATGGCCAAGGATCCGCTTCCCCGGTTCGAGGAGTTCCTCGGCTCGCGGGGGCTGCTCGACGAGACACGGCGCGCCGACATCGTCGAGCGGATCGAGGACAAGATCCGGAAGACGATCGAGTGGGCGCAGGAGCAAGCCGACCCCTCGCCCGAGTCGGTCTCGATGGATATCTTTGCGGTCCGCACCACCTCTGCTCCGGCGGCCCCAACCGCCCCCGCCGGTGAGCCGGTGACCCTGCTCGACGCGGTGGCCCAGGCGCTGGACGAGGAGATGGAACGCGACGAGCGGGTCTTCATCCTGGGTGAGGACGTCGGTCCCTTCGGGGGTGCGTTCAAGGTGACGAAGGGTCTCTACGAGAAGTACGGGCCCAATCGGGTGATCGACACGCCGATCGCCGAATCGGCCATCGTCGGTGGCGCGGTCGGGGCGGCCCTGATGGGCCAGTTGCCCATCGTGGAACTCCAGTACACCGACTTCATCTATCCGGCGATGGACCAGATCACCACCGAGGCCGCCAAGTATCACTGGAAGGCCGGCAAGGCGGTCCCGATCGTGATCCGCGGGCCGAGCGGAGCGGGGCTTCGCGCCGGGCCGTTCCACTCCATCAGCCCGGAGGGGATGCTTGCCCACCACGCGGGCATCAAAGTGGTGGTCCCCAGCACTCCGACGGCGGCCAAGGGCCTGATGCTGGCGGCGATCCGGGATCCGAACCCAGTGATCTTTCTCGAGCACAAGAAGCTCTATCGAAGCGTGAAGGAGGCGATCCCGCCGGGCGACTACGAGATCGCGATCGGCAAGGCCCGCGTGGCTCGCGAGGGCGACGACGTGACGATCGTCACCTGGGGAGCAATGGTCCACACCTCGCTGGAGGCCGCCGAACGGCTCGCCGCCGAGGGCATCGAGCCCGAGATCATCGACCTGCAGTCGGTGTCGCCCATCGACTGGGAAGCGGTGTTCGCGTCGGTGGCCAAGACCTCGCGCCTCGTCGTGGTGCAGGAGGACGTGCCATTCGCCAGCATCGCGTCGGAAGTCGCCGCCCGGGTGGCCGCCGACGCATTCTGGGACCTCGACGCGCCAGTCATCCGCGTCACACCGCCACAAGCCCACATACCCTTTGCCGCAGTCCTCGAAGATGCGTTCGTGCCCCAGGCGGACGATGTCTTCGAAGCGGTCCGCAAGCTCGCAGACGTCTAGGAGGATCCATGTCGCACACGGTCACCATGCCCCAGTTGGGCGAGACGGTCACCGAGGGAACCATCCTCCGGTGGGCGAAGCAGGCCGGAGACACCATCAGTGAGGACGAGGTGCTCCTGGAGATCTCGACCGACAAGGTGGACACTGAGGTGCCTTCTCCGTGGTCCGGCACCGTGCTCGAAATTCTCGTGCCCGAGGGCCAAACGGTCGCCGTCGGCACCCCGCTGGCGATCATCGGCGAAGCGGGCGAATCGGCAGCCCCGGCTGCGGCGCCGGCTGCCGAGCCTGCACCGGCGGCGGCCACTCCCGAGCCTGCACCGGCGGCCGCAGCGCCGCCGGCGGTCGAGCCTGCGCCGGCGGAGGCCACCGCCGAACCTGCACCGGCGGCCGATGCGCCGCCAGCGGTCGAGGCCCCGGCGCCACCGCCTGTCGCGGTGCAAGACCCGCCGGTTGCGGCACCCCCGGCTGCAGCACCGGCGACCGCGCCTTCCGCCCCTGAGGCTCCGGCTGCGGGGAAGGTCGGGATGCTCTCGCCGGTGGTGCGACGGATCGCTGCAGAGGCCGGGGTCGACCTCTCCCAGGTGGCCGGCACCGGCCGCGGGGGCCGGATCACCCGCAAGGATGTCGAGCAGTTCGTGGCGTCAGGGCCGGCGGTCGAGGCGACCGCCGCTCCGGCTCCGGCTCCAGCCCCGGCAGCGGAGGCTCCAGCCGCGGCAGCGGAGGCTCCGGCCCCGGCAGCGGAGGCTCCGGCCCCTGCCCCGGTTGCCGATGTCGCCTTGGCGGAGGCTCCTGCACCGGCAGAGGCTCCGGCTCCGGCGGCCACTCCCGAGGCCCCGGTGGCTCTTCCGGCTGCGGAAGCTCCGGTGCCGACGGCTCCCGCCGCCGAACCCGCGGCCCCCGCCGCGGCTCCGACTCCCGCTCCGGCGGCAGAGGCTCCGGCGGCGAAACCGGTGCCCGTCGCCGCGGCTGCGGGCGATCAGGTGGAGGACCTCGACCGGCTCCGGGTGCGGATCGCCGAAAACATGATTCGTGCCAAGCAGACGGCGGCCCATGTCTGGACCTCTGTCGAGGTGGACTACGAGGCGGTCGAGCGGGTTCGCCAGCGCCACAAGGAAGCGTTCAAGCAGCGCGAGGGCTTTTCGCTCACCTACCTGCCGTTCATCAGCCGGGCGACCATCGACGCGCTCAACGCGTTCCCGGTGGTCAACTCGTCGTTCGATCTCCCCAACAAGAAGCGGGTCCTGCACGGGCAGATCAACCTGGGCTACAGCGTGGACCTCGATGAGGGCGGCCTGGTGGTGATGACCCTGCGGGGCACCGACGGCCTGCGGATGAAGGGCATCGCCCGCGCGGTGAAGCAACTCGCCGACAAGGCCCGCGCCGGGAAGATGGAGCCCGACGACCTCGCCGGGAGCACGTTCACCATCACCAACCCGGGGCCGTTCGGTTCGTTCATGTCGGTGCCCATCATCAATGTGCCCAACGTGGCGATCCTGTCGACCGACACCGTGGCCAAGCGCGCGGTGGTGATCACCGACAAGGACGGCAACGACGGGCTGGCGATCCATCACGTCGGGTACCTGGGCCTCACCTGGGATCACCGGGCGTTCGACGGATCGACCGCGGTGAAGTTCCTGGCACGGATCAAGGAGAACCTCGAGACCTGGGATTGGGAACAAGAGCTGACATGACGCTGCTCCGGTCCCGCTGGTTGGGACGGCTTCCGTATGAGGAGGCGTGGGATCTCCAGCGGGCCATCCACGAGGGCCGGGTCGAGGGCCGCACCGCCGACGACTACCTCCTGCTCCTCGAGCACCCTCCGGTCTACACGGTCGGCCGGTTCGTCACCGGCGGCAGCATGCTCATCTCGGAGGAGGCCGCGGCGGCGCTGGGAGCCGAGTTGTTCCGGGTCGATCGAGGCGGCGATGTGACTTTCCACGGCCCCGGCCAGCTGGTGGGCTACCCGATCTTCGGCCTCGGCCTGAAGCCCGATGTGGTGGGCCACGTCCGGCGGATCGAGGACGCGCTGATCGGCGTCCTCGCCGACCTGGGGATCGACGCGTGGCGCGAGGAAGGGTTCACCGGGGTGTGGACCGCATCGGGCAAGGTGGCCGCCATCGGGGTGCGCACCGCCCGCCGGGTCACCATGCACGGCTTCGCCCTGAATGTCACCACCGACCTCGCATGGTTCGGCCACATCGTCCCGTGCGGCATCGCGGATCGTCCCGTCATCTCGATCGCAGAGATTCTCGGGCGCCCGGTGTCCATCGAGGAGGTGGTCGATCTGCTCGTGCCCCGGTTCGCCGCGGTGTTCGGGCACGAGGAGGTCGAAGACCATCGGGCGGCGTTCACACGGGGCACCGGCCGGGTTGCGCCTGCCTTCGATGTCGACGAGCTGGTGGCCTGCGGAACCTTCTCACCCGAGAGCCGCGACCTGATCCCGATCACCGTGAAGGGCAGGCTTCCCGGCGAGCCGGAGAAGCCGTGGTGGATGAAGGTACGGCTCGACCTGGGCCCCGGCTACCGCGACCTCAAGCGCCTGGTGGAGGGCCTGGATCTCAACACCGTGTGCGAGGAGGCGGGCTGCCCCAACATCTACGAGTGCTGGGGGAGTGGCACCGCCACCTTCATGCTGCTCGGCGACGTCTGCACGCGGGCGTGCGGGTTCTGTGACGTCAATACCGGCCGGCCAGGGGCGGTCGATTGGGACGAGCCGAAGCGGGTGGCCGAAGCGGTGGCGTCCATGGCCCTCGAGCACGCCGTGCTCACCTCGGTGAACCGCGACGACCTGGCCGACGGCGGCTCGGAGATTTTCGCCGAGTCGATCAAGGAGATCCGCACCCGGCTCACCTGCGACGTCGAGGTGCTGATCCCCGACTTCAAGGGCGACCGGGCGGCACTGCGCACGGTGATGGACGCCGCCCCCGAGGTGCTCAACCACAACACCGAGACCGTGCTCCGCCTCCAGCGCGATGTGCGCACCGCCGCCAACTACGGGCGTTCGCTGGCGCTGCTGGCTCGGGCCCGATGGATGCGGCCCGAGTCGTCGGTGAAGTCGGGCCTGATCGTGGGGATGGGGGAAACCCGGAAAGAGGTGCTGGCGACGCTCGCCGACCTGCGGGCCGTCGGGGTCGACATCGTCACCATCGGCCAGTACCTGCGTCCCACGGCCCGCCACCGGAAGGTGGACCGCTACGTCCACCCCGACGAGTTCGCCGAGTACGCCGAATACGGGCACGCGATCGGGCTGCGACACGTCGAGAGCGGTCCGCTGGTGCGGTCCTCCTATCACGCCAAGGAGTCGGCGCGAGCGGGCGTATAGGTTTCGTCAACCCAGGTTGACGCCGACCGTCCTGTCAACTATGGTTGACGACATGGATGCATTGCCGGTTCCGAACCCGAAGGACCCCGAGGCGGCGCTCGCCGCCGTGGTCGCCTTCCGGCGCACCGCAGATCGGCTCGAGGCGGCCGCGGTCGCCGCGGCGATTCGCCAGGGGTGGACCTGGGCCCAGATCGCCGAGGCGCTGGGGGTCACCCGGCAGGCCGTCCACAAGAAGTACGCACATCGGATCGAAACGAAGGAGTCGAGATGAAGCGGAGCAGGATGGACGACATCCGGATCATGGGCCGGCTCCTCCCCGACGCCGAGCGCCTCGCCCTCGAGATGGGGGAGGAGAAGCCCGGGGCCGAGCACCTGATCCTCGCCGCGCTCGAACTGGGAGACGGGTCGGCGCGGGCGGCGTTTGTTCGGCTCGGGGCGGATCCGGACGGGTTCCGTGCCGCGATCGAAGAGCAGCACGCCGCGGCGCTGCGATCGGTCGGCGCCGAGCCGGTCGACGTCGGTGGAATCCCGCCGGTGGGAAAGCGTCGCGGCCCGCTCAAGGCGACGGCATCCGCCCAGGGCCTCTTCCAGGAGGTCGTCAAGCGGGTGCGCAAGCAGAAGTCTCAGCTCTACGGAGCCTGGTTCGTCATGGTGGCCGCCGAGTCCGAACACGGCACCCCGGCCCGGGTGTTCCGCCACATGGGAGTGGACCGGGGAGCGCTCGCCGCCGCGGCGCTGGCGGAGATCCAGGCGAGAGGTTGACGGCGGGAGCGTCGTTGTGTAATAGTTAACCGGATGGTTAGCTCTCAAACCCTCGACCGGCGGCTGGCGGCGCTGTCCGACCCGACCCGCCGGGCGATCGTGGAACGGCTGGCCGAAGGGGAGGCCACGGTTTCCGACCTGGCGTCACCCTTCGCCATGTCGTTGCCGGCGGTGCTGAAGCATCTCGGCGTGCTCGAGGATGCCGGCCTCATGCGGTCCCGCAAGGTGGGGAGAGTCAAGACCTGTCGACTGGAAGCGCGGGCGCTCGACCCGGTCGCCGCCTGGGTGGAGCAGCGGAGGGAGATCTGGAAGCGGCGTCTCGACGCCCTGGAACGTCACCTGGAGGAAGCATGACCGACACGATCGATGCCAAAGGGTTCGTGCTGCGACGCACCTATCTCGCCTCTCGGGAGCGCCTGTTCCGGGCGTTCACCGACCTTGACGACCTGCGCGGCTGGTACGCCCCGGTCGTCGGATGGGAGGTATCGCACGCCGAGGTCGACCCCCGCGAGGGTGGCGGGTACCACCTCGAGTTCGGCCCGCCGGGCGGCGACCAGATCATTGAGAAGGGAATCTTCCGAGAGTTCGATCCACCGAACCGCTTGGTGTTCGAGGTTGCGCTCTCGGGCGGGATCGACGAGGCCACCCGGGTGACCGTCGAGTTCCTCGACCATGGAGACGAGACCGAGGTAGTGGTCAGCGAGACCGGTTACTCCAGCGAAGAGATCACCCGCAGGCATGCGGGCGGATGGGCGACCATGCTCGATCAGTTGCGCGGGGTGGTGGGCTGACGGGGCGGGGCATGCGATGTGAACGCAGTGGCCGAGGGGATGGTGCGGTCACCGGGCTCTCAGCACCCAGTCGGAAGTGCCTGTCGTCTGCTTCCAGAGACAGATGGCCCCCAGGAGTGGATCATGCGCACGGTTCAGGGCAGAGGGGATACACGCCACCCAATGCTCGACGCCTGCAGGAGCATCACCGTGGCGGTCTCCGGAGGCTGCCTGCACCTGATCTGAGCCTGCGATGACAGCCTCAGATCACCCTTCCACCACGACCAACTCGGCCACCATCCCTTGTTGGATGTGGCCGGTAACGGTGCAGACCACCTGATAGGTGCCCGGCTCGGGCGCGGTGAATTGCAGGGTGTCTGTACCGTCCGCTGGAATCCCTTGAGTCGAAGCCAGGATCTGATCCAGGTCGAGGTCCTGCGAACTGGTCCACTGAGACCCCGCGGTGAGTATCGCCCAGTTGTGGGACCGCGTGGAGAGATTCTCCAGAGTGACGACAATCGGCTCGCCCGATGTCACCACGATGGAAGTCGGCGCGAACGCCCAGTTGGTGAGTGTGACTCCTACCGTGCCGTCCGTAACGACCACAGGCGCAAGTGTGCCGGTTGTCGTCGTGGTCTCCACCTGTGTCGTAGTCGAGGCAGCCGGTGCTTCGACGGTTGTCGTCGTGGTCTCCACCGGTGCTCCAGTCGAGGCAACCGCTGCTTCGGTTGTGGCGACCTCACTCTCGCCTCCGCAAGCGGTCGTCACTAGTGCCATGACGACTGCTGTGATGATTGATGCCTTTATCAAGCGCCTCTCCCGTCTGTGGACCTTGGCCTGCATACATGTCCGGTGGTCCTGCAGACCAACAGGGGAAACACGCGGGCGGGTACGTCGCCGTCGTGCAGCGCTCCAGCCCGCCTGATGTCAGCCGGTGGGCTCGAGGGTGGCGATCCACTTGGGGAGGTGGTCGGCGATCCACTGCGAGCACTCGCCGCTTGGCGCACGGCCCTGGCGGGCTACGTATACGGCGTTCGTGGGGCAAGGCACGCTCGACATCTCCATGCTGCCGCGATCGATGGATTCCCGGACCCAGCTGAAGAAGGCAGCGGCTGCAGTCGGATAAACCCCGCGGCTGATCCGGTATACCGAACCGGCGCTGATGAACCCCTCTTTGACCGTGTACCGCACCGGTATTGGATCGTTTGGCACCCCGTAGGCCCGTTCGAAGGCGGAGTTCGCTGTCAACTGGCAGTTGACCAGATCACCTCGATCCAAAGGTGCCGGCGCTGTACTGCACTCGCTCAGCTCCCATTCGGTGCCGATGAGGAACCAGTAGAGGAAGTCGTCGCGGATCAACGCCTCCGCCTCCTCCACGGCCGGCTGCTGGTTTTCCTCTCCGCCCTCGAGAATGATTCGTGCAGCCGAGCCGACGAAGGCCTCGCTCTGCAGGGCCAGGTAGGCCTCGACATCTCCACGGTTCCACGCATCGAACATCGACTGCACCGTCTCGATCGGATCGGGGGATAGAAGTGCATCTTCAATGCGGGTGGTGAGCGTCCCTGGACTTGAGCGGAACAGAAGAACGCTCCCGAGACCGAGGACGATGGTGAGCACAGAAGCCCCCACGGCGATAACTGGTCCGCGACGGCGTCGGGCCGGAATCAGATCGGTGGTGCCGACCTGGGAAGGGCGCTTCGCTGGTGCCTCGACATATGCGAGCATCTCGTCAGGCGACTTGCGCGGCTTGCCCTCGGGGTCGGCAGGAGGCACCGGATTGGCCCTCTTCATGGCATCGGAGACGAGGTCGTCGCGATTCATCCATTGCCCTTCTTTGAGGAACTGGAGCTGCGCCCCAGGTGTCGATACCCGGCCCAGTGCAGAGCCTTTGCCATCCGTGCGGACGCTCGCTTGATCCTCATGCCTGCCGCCTCTGGTGAGATCCTGAGTACCACCGCTATTTCCGCCGGCGTGAGCTCTTCCCACTTGCTCAACCGAAGCACTTCCTGATCAGCCCGCTTGAGGGTCGCCAGGGCCGCCAACACCATCTCTGCGTCGCCACGTAGCACTACTGCCACCTCAGGCCCGGCCTCGTGCCGCGATCGGTCTGTCATCCCCATCGCCTTGCCCCAGAGCCGCCTCTGGCGCCGTGCCTGCCGCTCGAGGTTGCGAACCACGTTGCGAGCCACCCCAAACAACCACGGTCGTACTTCCGCGGGAATGGGTAGCGAGTCGATCTTGCGCCATGCCACGACAAAGACCTCTGCCAAGGCATCATCCACATCGGCGGTCGGGAGACGCCTCCGGCAGTAGGCGCGAAGGTCGCGTTCGTGATCCAAGTAGAGGCGCCGGAACCGCTGTTCGGCTTCGGTCGAGCGCGAGCGCCGCTTCGGGCCATGTCTCAATCTCTACCTCGGCTCCCCACGACGAAGACTACCGGGCGACTTCGCTGGCTGGGAGCCCTTGGATGTGACAACGTGAGGCCGAGTCCCCGGCCTCCAATTGCTCATGTCCGCAAGTTACCGCGACCAACATCGGAATCATCCCGGGGCGAACCGTCAACCCCGGATCCTCCCAGTGCCCCTGACCGAGGCGTGGTGCAACTGGGACCCCTCAGCACCCCGGGCCTCTTCATAGGGGAAGGCCGAGTCTGGAAGATGTTCCATGTAACATTCCCGCACGCTGGCCGAAAGCCCTGTCTTGTGCCCCGAAGCCTCGGGTGACATTTACGTACGCTGGCCGAAGGCGATGATCTCTGCAGGCGCGCCGGGCGCTGTGATATCTCGAGAGTGCCAATCGGCCCTAGTGGGCAGTCATCGTTCCGCACCAGGGTGGCTGTGTGCCCTAGAGGAGGACTATGCGACGCCTTTCCATCGTCGCGGTGATCGTGCTGACGGTTGGTGCATGTGGTGACAGCGGCGGCGTCTCGACCACATCTCTCGAGAGCACCACGATCGGCTCGACCGCGGCTACCACGACTTCGCCCACGGTGGTCTCGACTACGACTACCACGACGGAAGCGGCGACCACGACCGAGGGCAGCAGCCTCCCGAGCTACTCGGATGTGATCGCGACTTACCCGGCCGGTACCGACGTGTGCAACACCCAGGCGGGCATCCAGGAGGCACCGGATGGGGGGTATGCCTTCGGAGGCTTCCTCGGCGAAGGCCCCACCATCTCGATCCGCAACGGAGAGTCGCTGTTCTGGTGTCTCGGCGGAAAGTACGTGGTGACAGGGCCGCTTTCCGACGTCGATGCCGATGGGCAACCGATTCCCGAGGGCGCGTACCTCACGTTCAACGCCGACATGGAGTTCGTCCAAATCTCCTCATTCGACTGAGAGGGGTTTTGGCGGCTTCCCCTCATCGAATCCAACTCTCGCCGGAGGTGATCACGATGCGAAGGAATTTGCTGATACTCACGCTTGTGCTGGGGGTGGCGGGCTGCGGCGGAGGCGCGGCGGGAGTGGATGCCCCCATCATCATCGATGATGTCGCAGTGCAGGTGGTGTTCGCCCAGATTCAGGACTCGTTCTCGACAGGGGGCGCGGAGTATTCCCCAAGAGACAGCGATGGCGCGCTTCTGGTCGTGAGGGCAACGATCGACTCTCCGATCGATGCAGTCGACACTGACGATTGGAACATCAGAGTCGAGGACTCCGGTGGTGGAACCTCGAACGCCGACCTCAGGATTGCCCAGTCAGGTGTCATCGACGGGGAGGAGAAGAATTCTCTGACCTGGGTCTTCGCCGTGACCAGAGACGCCGACCCATTCACGCTCTGGTTGAGAGATCAGTCGGTGGAACTGGCAGCGCTGCTGAGCGCGCCGTCAGAAGACGGATGAGCCATCCCGGATCGGTTGTCCGGCGCTGAGGACTCGGTCACAGGGCACTTCGCCGAGGGAACCGTGAGGCTCTGCAGCGTCCAGACCCCGGTCGGCGGTGGCTGACTCAAGGCACCGGGTACCGCTCAAGTGGCGGCACAAAGAAGCCCTCGAATACCGTGAGTTCACCCAACGGCCTTCCGAGGTCGATCGTTAGCGGCACCCCCGGCCCGATGATGCACCCACCTCCGAAACCGGTCGGCTCGAGGAGGACGAACACCACAGCGTCATTTCCGGAGCTCATGAGAATCGTGCGGATTCCGCGCTCCTCGGTGTGGACATTGGCGCAGACCCCCTCCCTGACCAGGATGTGGAGCACCGATTCTGAAGGCTCGGGAGGATTTGCGGGGTCCAGCATCCACCGGGCGACACTCCAGAAGGGATCGGTCGTCGTGACCCAGGGACAGTCCGGATACGTCAGCGGCGGCGGCGTCTCGTAGGGGCGCGTCCGGCTGCCGCATCGCATAAGAAACTCGGGCGCATCTGGTGGGGTGACGATCGTGGGTTTGGGTGCCTCCGTGGTGGTCGTCGTCGGGACTACCGCTGTCGAGGGGCCGATGAACCAGGCTGCAGCCGTGACGCCTCCTATCTCGGTCGTGTCGGTTCCGATCACGGCGATTCCCCCGGCGAACTCCGCGGCGGAGTTGAGGTCCTGAGACCACCGCCCCCCGAGGGCCGCAGTCTCCTCGCGACCCCATGAGAATCCATCCGTGGAGCTCCACACGGCGCCGTCGAAAAACCCCGCCTCCTGGATAGACCCGACCGCGAGCATGCCGCCGTCGGTGGCGATCACCGCTCGCATCTCTGAATACGCGGTGCCGAGTATTCCTCTCCCCCCGAAGTGGGAGCCTCGGCGGAGGAGGGTCCATTCGACCCCGTTGTTCGACGACCACACCGCAGGGGTGTCGCCCGGCCTATCGACGCCCACCGCGATCAGCGACCCGTTTGAGATGGCAACGCTCCGCATCGCCTGATACCCGGTCACGGCTCCGGCAGGGAAAGCGTCGTGCCGAGACCACGTTATGCCGTCGGCCGAGAGCCATACGGAGGCACGGGCGTTGTCGCCGTCTTGAGCCATTCCAACTGCCACGAACCCGCCCTCGAATGCGACGACGTCGTCGATCGTCCGATACGACGCCTCCGACGCGTCCCCGAACAGGTCGTCGTCGTGGGGTATGGGGGACCACTGGGCGCCGTCGACCGATGTCCAGATCGCTGCATTTGACCACCCGTACCCGACGGCGACTAGTCGATCCGGTCCGGCCGTCAGTGCGGCGATTCCGCCATACCCGGGCCGCTCGAAGGTTGGCGGGTCCGGGGAGACCAGCGTCCACTCGAGACCGTCGGTCGATGTCCAGACAGCGGGGCTATAACCATCCTCGCCACCCGCCTCACCTGCCCCCACCAGCCCGGGTCCAGCGAGGATCATGTCGTTGATCTCACTACCGGGAACCGCGAGATCGGGCTGCAGGGCGACCCGGGACCACCTCAATCCGTCGGAAGACAGCCAGACCTCGGCGCCGCGCTCCGAGGTACCCGCGGCTACGAGCTGATCACCAAATGCGACGACCGCATTCATCGTCTCGTACCCATTTGTGGGAGATCTGGGTTCGACCTGCGCCCGAACCCAGATCGGGATCGCCTCGAGCGTGGTCGTGGTCGTGGCGGAGGTGGTTGCCGTGGTTGGCGCCGTGGCAAGGGAGGTGGTCGTCGAGTCGCTCGCGGGCGAGGACGAGCAGGCGCTGACGACGCTTAGCGCGGCGAGCAGGACCGCCATCCTCATGTCCCGAACCGCCACATCCAGCCCGTGGCGACCATCTCGCCGCGGCCGTCCTCCCCGTAGAGGAAGCCTCCCCAGACCACGAGGTCGGGACCCGCGAAGAGGACGGTGCTCCCGTTGCGTGGCACCGGGATCGACGAGTTGTCCGGCGGTGCAGGCAGCGACTGCCATCGACCTGTGGCCGGGTCGAACAGCCAGCCGTAGCCGGAGAGAAGTTCATCCGGGGACCCGGCCGAATACCCGATGAACGCGCCGGGGACGTACGGATCCACCGGGGGATCGGGCAGGGGCAACCACTCACCAGATTCGAGGTCGAGGATGCCGCCGCGGGGGTAGGAGCGGTCGTACGGATTCGTCTGGCCACCGTCCGCCGCGTCGAGCGTCGGGTTGATCAGCCGCCCCTCGGCGAGGTACCACCGGTATCCACCGGCGATGACGAGATCCGAGTCGGGCAGGCGACGCCAGGTCCCCGTCTCGGGGTTGAAGATCGCCGCCCTCATGAACGCGGGCGCGTCTGATCCGGGCTGGGGAACGGCTTCGGCACCGAGAAGCACGAGTTCGCTCCCGGTCCACACCATCGAGCGGTCAAAGGAGGGGATGAGTGGGTCTGGCGGGATCTCCGACCACGCCATCGTCTCGGGGTCGAACAGGAGGTCCGGCGCGACCTCTCGGTTCGGGTCGTTCCCCCAGTCGTCGGGGTTCCCCTCGCTGTTGTCGTTCCTGAACAGCGCGAGCCGGTCGCCGGCCTCGATGAGTATCCCCAGCCGCGTGGTCGGTGGCGGGAGCTCTTCCCACCGGTCCTGTCCCGGGTGATACGCCAGGAACGCTCCTGGCTGGCCGGCCACCAGGATGTAGACGACTCCGTCGTGAAACACTGCCGAGGCGGCGCCGCGCGTGACCGGGACGGGCGGGGTGGCGATCAGGCGCCAGGTTCCGGTGTCCGGATCGAACGCCGCGCCATCGATTGCCTGCGACTTGATCGCGAAGCAGAACGCAGCTGACGCAAATCCCGAACCGCCGCTGGCGCCATCAGCCTGACGTGTCGGCAGGCACGGGTCGTCGTCGTAGCCTCCCACGACGATGAGCTCTTCCTCGGCCCACACAGCGAGGGCGAGCACTCGTGGTGACAACGGTCCGGCCGCTATCGATCTCCATACTCCGGTCTCGACAGCGATGGTCGTGGTGGTGGTCGTGATCGTGGCCCGCGTCGTCGTCGGGGCGACGGTTGAACTCGGCGATGGGAGTGTGGTCGTCGATGAGGAGGTGCACGCAGCGATCAGGGTCAGGGCGAGACCTCCGGCGATTCTGCCAGGACACACCAGGTGATCGTACGTCCTCCTGAAGGAAATGATTGACGGTCCAACGGCCCCGAGGGATCACGATTTCTTGTCACACCCGCGTCGTACCTTGTCTGAATGACGACGATTGCGGATCGGCCGCAT
>JBBEAX010000043.1:219-4034 GCA_040882645.1 Acidimicrobiia bacterium | reverse complement strand
CCCCCGCCCCGCACCCTCGAGGCGATCCCCAACAACCTTCCTGTGCAGTTCACCAGCTTCGTGGGGCGGGAAGACGATGTTGCGACCGCGCTCGAAATGCTGGAGTCGAGCCAGTTACTCACCTTGCTGGGCCCGGGCGGTACCGGCAAGACCCGGCTCTCCGTCCAGGTGGCCGCCGAGGCCGCTGACCGGTTCAAGGACGGGGTCTACTTCGTGCCACTGGCGTCGGTGACCGACCCCGACCTGATTGCCCCCACGATCCTGTCGACTCTTGGCGTCGCCCCGGCGTCTGCCGCGGTGCCGCCGAGCGATCAATTGATCCGATTCTTGTCCGACAAGGCGATGTTGCTGGTCCTCGACAACTTCGAGCAGTTGGTGGAGGGGGCCGGACTGGTCGGGGACCTGTGTGCCGCTTCGGTCCACTCGAGGATCCTGGTTTCGTCGCGTGTCCCGCTGCGCCTTCGAGGGGAGCAAGAGCTCGCCATTGCGCCGCTTCAAGTCGCATCGCCCGAGTCGGACATCGACGTGCTGATCAAGAACGAATCGGTGCATCTCTTCGTCGAGCGGGCGCAAGCGGTACAGCCCGGATTCGCTCTCACCGAGGACAACGCCCGGGCGGTGGTGGAACTGGTGCGGCGTCTCGATGGCCTGCCACTGGCGATCGAGCTCGCCGTCTCGAAACTCAAGCTGCTCTCGGTGGAGGCGCTGCTCGAAAGGCTCGAAGCCAGGTCGTTGACCGGCGGCCCCCGCGATGCCCCGGAGCGGCATCAGACGATGTGGAATGCGATCGCGTGGAGCGAGGAAGCCCTGTCCGAACCATGCCGTCGGCTGTTCGCCCGCTTGTCGGTGTTCCTCGGCGGTGCCCGGCTGGAAGAGATCGAACGGGTGTGCGGCCCCGAACTCGGGCTCGACGTGCTCGAGGGCCTTGCCACTCTCGTGGACACCAGTCTCGTGCTCGCCGACCGTGCTAACGGGCGATTCCGGATGCTCCAGGTGATTCGTGAGTACGCCGCCGAGCGCCTAGACGAGTCCGGCGAGGCCGGGGAGGTCGGGAGGCGCCACACCCTCGCCTATCTCGACCTGATCGAGAC
The DNA here is from genome assembly GCA_040882645.1 of Acidimicrobiia bacterium. Classification (GTDB taxonomy): domain Bacteria; phylum Actinomycetota; class Acidimicrobiia; order Spongiisociales; family UBA11373; genus JAUYIV01. The sequence continues at coordinate 2,943 of JBBEAX010000043.1, read as the reverse complement.
CGCCGCCCCCGAGCTCATTCGTCGGGACCGCAAGATGTGGGCCGAAGCGCTCGACGCCGACCACGACAACCTCCGCTCGGCCACGGCTCGTTGCGTGGCCGCCGGCGACGCCGATGGAGCTTTCCGCTTCGCCTGGTCGATGTGGCGCTACTGGCAGATCCGGGGCCACCTCCACGAGGCGCGGCGACGGGTAGACGAGATCCTCGCGATGCCAGGCGGGGAACCGCGACGTCGCGCCAAGGCCATCGAAGCGCTTGGGGGGATCGCCTGGTGGCAGGGAGACGCCGACGCATGCACCGCCTCATACGACGAGGCGCTGCGATTGCAGCGGGGGTTGGGCGACGATCGAGAGATCGCCAACGCGCTCTACAACGCGGGGCTGATGGAGGCGTTCTTCCGCCGGGAAACCGATCGCGCCCTTGAAATGCTGGAAGAGGCGATGGCGATCTACACCAGGCTCGGCGACGAAGGGGGGCTCGCCGACGTCCATTGGGGAAGAGGGAACATGGCCCTCATCACCGCTGACGATCCGCGGGAGGGTATCCCCGACATGGAGCGGTGCATCGAGCTCTACCGGGCGGTGGGCAACGTCTTCGGCGAGGGCTGGGGGCGATACGAGTTGGGCGAGGCCTACCGGCGGTCCGGCGATGCCGCCGCGTCCCGCAGTCACTACATCAGAGGCATCGAACTCCTCTATGGGACCGGCGAGATCTCGGCTGCCGTCTTCTTCCTACTGGCGTTCGCCGGCCTATCCCGTCTCGAGGGCGACGATCACCGGGGGGCCGTATTGGCCGGGGCGGCATGGGCCCTGGGGGAGCGGAGCGGTGTCGACCTCGTATCGATCGACGCCGCCCGAATCGAGGGCGTCGAGAAGGAGACACTGGAGGCGTTCACCGGTGATCTCGCCGACGCCTACCGCGTCGGGCGGGCGATGACCCCCGACGAGGCCGTCGCCTTTGCGCTCGGAACTGGTTGAGCCTCCGAGGCGGTCTGACCGCGTCGGCTCCGGTACCCCTCTTTCCTGGAGGCAGCCATGCCGTACATCACGTACTGGATCGACAACGAGACGACGCGGTGGCCTACGCCCTCGGCGACAGCCGATCGGCTCAGGGCGGGTGGTGGCCGCCCGGTGCGGACGATCGCCCCGGTGCCCTGCTACCTCACTTCTCGCATGAGATCAGGTCCTCTCCCGTCTTGCACTTGTCGATCCCAATGGCACCGTCGAGCCGATCGACCCCGGGGCCGCCGAACAGGTCGTCGTTGCCGGCTCCTCCATGGAGCCAGTCATCACCCTCGTCGCCCCACAGCTCGTCATGACCCAGCTCGCCGCAAATCAAGTCGTCGCCCGCCATGCCCATGATCACGTCGTCGCCGCCGCGACCGTTGATGACGTCACGCCCGCCGGTGCCGACGAGCACGTCGTCGGCGGGGGTGCCCATGATCGTCACCTTGAAGCCGACGCAGACCTTCTTGGATTTCTCCGGAGTCCTCGTCCTGAATTTGATGCGCGTGGTCTCGCCACTTCCCACCTGGAAATCATCGAGTCCACCCGTTCCGTGATGGTTCCTCCAGAGGACCGCATACATGGGCCTGTTGGTCTCCGGATTGAGGAACTCGCCGTTGGCGCATCCGAGGCCGGATACCGCCACCCCGGTGGCTGCCCAGAGATCGATATCGGAGGTCACGCCGTCGAATCGTGCCTTCCCGTGGGCGTCGGTGCACGCGTAACGTGCTTCACCTGCGTCCCACAAGAAGACTTCTACGCCCGCCAGTGGCATGGCCGTGCCGGATGAGTCCCGGTACCGGACCTTGGTGATCACCGTTCCGTCGGCCCGGGCCTCGATGGACCCGGCTGGGGCGGCTGCCAGAAGCAGCAACGCTGCGGCTGTCAAGACGAAGCCGATAGCCGGGCGTCGCCGTCGTTGAGCGGCTCTACCCTTCTCCATGTCTCAGCCTTTCATCCTGGGCGTCCGCGGTGCCCCGGCCTCAGGCCGCCATGTCGTTCCGCAGCTCGGAGGCTGCGCTTGCTGTCACGGTACTCCTCGGCCGGCCTCGTGCAACCCGGCCGGTAGCCTGGATCTACGAGAGGCGGTTCCATGAAGCAGATCATGCACTGGATCGACAACCGGCCCTACGACGGGGCCATCGACCGGTGGGGCGAAGTCTTCGACCCGGCGACTGGCCTGGTGCAGGCCCAGGTGGCGCTGGCCAGCGTCGCGCAGGTCGATGCCGCGGTGGCGTCGGCGAAAGCGGCATGGGAGACGTGGAAGAACGCGTCGCTCTCCCGCCGTACCGGCATCCTCTTCGAGTTCCGCGACTTGGTGGTGCGCCACAAGGAGGACATCGCCAAGCTGCTCGTCTCCGAGCACGGCAAGGTGTTTTCCGATGCATCGGGCGAGGTCCAGCGGGGACTGGAGGTGGTCGAGTTCGCCTGCGGGATCCCGCAACTGATCAAGGGCGAGTTCAACGAGAACGTGTCCACCGCCGTCGACACCTATTCGATCCGCCAGCCGGTGGGAGTCGTGGCCGGAATCACTCCGTTCAACTTCCCGGCGATGGTCCCGATGTGGATGTATCCGATCGCGATCGCCTGCGGGAACACCTTCATCCTCAAGCCATCGGAGAAGGACCCATCCGCGGCCAACTTTGCCGCCGAATTGTTCGCCAAGGCGGGCCTGCCCGAAGGGGTCCTCAACGTGGTCCACGGCGACAAGGTCGCCGTCG
>JBBEAX010000043.1:0-209 GCA_040882645.1 Acidimicrobiia bacterium | reverse complement strand
CCCCCCGCCCCCCCTCGACCGGATCCTCGAACACCCCGACATCGGAGCCGTCTCGTTCGTCGGCTCGACTCCGATCGCTCGCTACGTCTACGAGACGGGCACCGCCGCTGGCAAGCGGGTGGCTGCTCTCGGCGGCGCCAAGAACCACATGGTCGTCCTCCCCGACGCCGACATGGATCTCGCCGCCGATGCCGCGGTGTCGGCGGCCT
>JBBEAX010000042.1:0-4101 GCA_040882645.1 Acidimicrobiia bacterium | reverse complement strand
GGGTTGACCATCGCCGGGTCTGCCGGGTCAACCACCACCTGGGTCACCACCGTGACGACCTCGATCGCCTTCTCCCGGGCCCGGAGGGCGTTGTGGAGCGACCGCGAGAGGAGGTAACCGATGCTTCCCTGGGTCTCCGCCACGAGCACGTCGAGCTCGGAGGCCGGCACCTCTTTACGTCCCGCCTCGTTCTGCAGGAGCAGCGCCCCCACCTGGGGGCCGTTGCCATGAACCAGCACCAACCCTGAGTCGTCGGACAGCAGCGTCAGCATCGCCTCCGCGAAGGCACCGGCCTGGGCAGCGGCAGCATCCGGGTCGCGGGCATCGGGTAGCAATGCGTTGCCACCGAAGGCAACGACCGGCGGCCCGCCCCCGGCCGGTGGGGAAGCTCCTGGCTGCATTGCGTCAGCCCTCGTAGGCGGTCAGTGCAGCGTCGATGATGTCGAGTCCCTGGTCGAGTTCGGCCGCCGTCACGCACAGGGGCGGGATGAAGCGGATCACATTGCCGTTGGGTCCGCAGTCCAGGATCAGCAGGCCGTGCTCCCTGGTGTGCTTGGCGAGGAACGGGAACGCGTCCGGGTCCGGGGTGTTGGTGCCGGGCTTGACCAGCTCGACTCCGATCATCAGGCCGAGGCCACGTACGTTGCCGATGGTGCGATGCCGATTTTTCATCTCGTTGAATCGCGCGAAGGCGTGCTCGGAAAGCGCGGGGGTGTTCGGGATGAGCCCGGCGAGCACATCCATGTTGGCGGCGGCGGCGGCGCACGCCACCGGATTGCCTCCGAACGTGGTGCCGTGCGAGCCGGGTGTCCACTTTTCGAAGATCTCGCTCCGGGCTCCGATGGCCGACAGCGGCAGTCCGTTGGCGATCGCCTTGCCCATCAGCAGGACGTCGGGCTCGACGCCGAAGTGCTCCGACGCGAACCACTTGGCGGTTCTTCCGAACCCGGTCTGGATCTCGTCGAAGACGAGGAGGATTCCGTGCTCCTTGGCCAGCTCGGCGAGATGCTTCATGAAGCGCACCGGAGCCGGGTAGTACCCGCCCTCACCCTGCACCGGCTCGATCAGCAACGCTGCCACCTCCTTGGGTGTCACCTCGTGGGCGAACTTCATATCAAGTTCACGGATGGCGTAGTCGGTGGCCTCGTCTTCGGTCATCCCCCAGCCGAACGGATGGGGGAACGGGGTCACGAACACCGAGGGCACCAGCGGGTGATATCCCTCGCGGTACTTCGCTTTCGAGGTCGTGTAGGTGACCGAGCCCATCGTGCGTCCGTGGAATCCGCCGCGGAACACCATTACCCCCTGGCGGCCGGTGGTCTTGCGGGCGAGCTTGATACCAGCCTCCACCGCCTCGGCCCCGGAGTTCATGAAGAACAGCCGGTCGATCGAAGGAGGGGTGATCTCGAGCACCTTCTCGGCCGCCGTCACCAGCGAGTCGTAGCGGAACGCCCCGCCCGCGTGCCACACCTTGTCGAGTTGGTCCTTGGCGGCGGCGACCACCGCGGGGTGGTTGTGGCCGGAGTTGACGACGGAGATGCCGCAGGCGAAGTCGAGATACTTCTCACCTTCGACATCGGTCACCCACGCGCCCTCTCCGGAGACGATCTCCAGGTCGGAGTCCCAGGTGATTACGGGGGCATAGACTTTCTCATGGCGCTGGACGAGGCTGTTCATAGGGGCTCCTGTGGGGTCGGCGACGGATGGACGCTGGTCAGGGAGCGCCCTATGGAGAGGCGAAGAGCTGGCCCCGCTGGCTCCGCGGCGTCGTCGGCATGACACAATCATGCCACGCCGGGGGAGTCCGATGGGGCGAATCTCCCCGAAACCCCGGACCGCCGATTCTCGGGAGGAGTGATCAGAGTGCCGTCGTTCGATGTCGTATCCCAGGTCGATGTTCAGGAAGTACGCAACGCCGTCGACCAGGCGGGGCGCGAGGTCGGGACGCGCTACGACTTCAAGGGGACCAGCACTTCCGTGCATCTCACCGACGAAGGGATCGCCCTTGAGTCGTCGACGGAGGACCGCCTGAAGGCGGCCATCGAAGTGCTGAAGGAGCGCCTGGTGCACCGGAAGGTCTCGCTGAAGTCGCTCGCCGGCGGAGTTCCTCAGCCGGCAGGAGGTGCCAGGTACAAGGCACTGTTCACCCTCAACAAGGGTCTCGACCAGGACGCCGCCCGGGAGGTCTCGAAGAAGATCCGCGAGATGGCCGTCAAAGTCCAGGCCCAGATCAACGGCGATCTGGTCCGGGTCTCGGGCAAGAAGCGCGACGACCTCCAGGAAGTGATCGCCGAGCTACGCACCCTCGACTACCGCCTCCCCCTGCAATACGTGAATTTTAGGGAGTGAGGACCGCCCTTCGGGCAGTCCTCACGCGATTCGCAATTCGCGATTCGCAATTCGACGGAGCGCGCCGAACTCCTGGGACGCTTGTTCTGTCGTATCGCGTATCGCGTATCGCGTATTGCGCTCATGCCTCTTGCTACTTGCTACTTGCTACTTGTATCCACGTCTGCTTCGCGTACGCCATGGTGCGTCCCCGGGTGTCGGCGATGGCGGTGCCGGCGTAGGCCTTGCGGCCTTCGATCCCCATTTGCCAGCCATAGGAGACGAGGGTGGCACCGACCGGAACGGGGTTCACGATCCTGGCCGTCATCCGGCCGAGCACCACCGGGTCCGACGTGAGCTCCCGCATCGTCGCCCATGCTCCGGGGCAGTCGAGGGCAGCCCAGACGATCTCCGGCGCGAGGTGATCATCGAGCGATGGCAGCGACTCGGTGGCGGTCCATGGCGATGCAACCACTCCGGTGCCGAACACCGGGCCAGGATGCACCCGCAGTCCGTCGTCACGCTCCGTGCCGCATGTGAAACATGTCGGAAACTCGTGCTGCTGGTAGCCGAGGTAGCGCTCGCGGGCGGTTTCGGCTTGCTCGAGGGAAGGAGCCGTCGGTATGTCGAGTTCGATCGCCACCGGCCGCACCTCGGCAACCAGGGTGTCTCCGTCGTGGACGGCGATTCTCCCGTCTTCGACCCTCACTGTCATGGGCGTGTCGAGCGGTGGCGGTGAGCGCAGGGTCACCTCGGGATCCCCGGGATACTCCGCCACAAATCGGGCGGCGAACACCCCGGCGCTGTATCCGCCGTTTCCCGACCCCGGGGGGCCGTTGAACCGGGCGGGGATGATCACAGCACCCGGCTGAGGAATTCGCGGCACCTTTCGTTCTGCGGGTCGCGGAACACGTCGGCGGGAAGTCCCTCCTCGAGGATGAGGCCCTCGTCCATGAACAGCAGCCGGCTGCCCACCTCCCGAGCGAAGCCCATCTCGTGGGTGACCACGACCATGGTCATGCCCTCCGCGGCGAGTTGCTTCATCACGGTGAGGACCTCGCCGACGAGTTCCGGGTCGAGGGCTGAAGTCACCTCGTCGAACAGCATCACCTTGGGCTTCATCGCCAGTGACCGCGCGATGGCGACCCGCTGCTGCTGGCCGCCCGACAACTCCGATGGGTAGGCATTCTCCTTCTCGGGGATGCCGACGTGCCCCAACTGTTCACGGCCGCGAGCAGTCGCCTCCTCCGGAGGCAAGCCGAGAACCTTCAGCAGTGCCAGGGTCACGTTCTCGAGGGCGGTGAGATGGGGGAACAGATTGAACTGTTGGAAGACCATCCCCATGTGGGTGCGGGCCTCGTTCAAATCCGTGCGGATGTCGGTCAACTCCACCCCATCGAAGAACACCTTGCCCTCCGTCGGCTCTTCGAGCATGTTGACCGTGCGCAGCAAGGTCGACTTCCCTGAACCCGACGGCCCGATCAGCAGCACAACCTCACCGGGCACGAGCTTCAGATCGATCCCCCGGAGGACATGGTGATCTCCGAACCACTTGTGGATCCCCTCGAGCCGCACGAGAGAGCCGTCGGAGTTCATGGGCGAGAGGATACGGGTGCCGGCTGGCGCCGGCACCCGTATCCGCGATCGCCTCGCTTCGCTCGGCTGCGAAAGGCCGCCTCGCTGCGCTCGGCCGGCGATAGGCGAAACCGCGTCTGACCGGGATTCGCCTTTCGCACGGCCCGCGAAGCGGGCCGCTTCGCCCATCGCTGCTGA
>JBBEAX010000041.1:12626-26610 GCA_040882645.1 Acidimicrobiia bacterium | reverse complement strand
GAGGTGGACCGCCCGCAGGGCGGGACGGAGGGGGCAGCGGAGACAGCGTGCGGCCTGACGACGGAGCCCTCTTCAGAAACCGGGACCAGTCCTGCTCGCAGGGTCAGCTGCCCCCCTCCCCCCTTCGGGGTACTCCCCCAGGAAGCCGGGGGGAGACGAGCGAGGCCGCTACTGTCCCGCCACCGTGACCCACCTCTCCGCGCTGGTCGGGATCGTCGCCATCTCGTTTTCGGCGATCTTCGTGCGGCTGGCCGACGTGTCCCCCACTACGGCCGCACTGTTTCGGGCGGCCTATGCGATCCCGTTCCTCTTCGCGGTGCACCTCGCTCGCCGTCACCCCCGGCCGCGGCGGGCGCGGGTGTTGGCCTTCTCCGCCGGCGTGCTCCTGGCCGTCGACTTGACGATGTGGCACATCGCCATCGAATACATCGGGGCCGGGCTCGCCACCGTCGTCGCCAACGTCCAGGTCGTCTGGGTCGGCATCGTCGCCTGGATGGTCTATCGGGAGAAGCCGACGAACACCGCGTTTGCCGTGGTTCCAATGGTGCTCGTCGGCATTGCCTTGATCGGCGGCCTCGGCCGGGACGACGCCTTCGGGGCGCGTCCTCTCCTCGGAGCACTGCTCGCCGCGGGCGCGTCGATCACATATACCGGGTTCCTTCTGCTGTTTCGCGCCTCGAACCGCTCACTTGGCCCCACGGCCGCGCCTCTCCTCGAGGCGACCGCCGGTGCCGCGCTGGCCATGTTCTTGATCGCCCCTTTCGACGCGGGCTTCTCGCTGACGATCGAGTTTCCGGCACATGGATGGCTCATTGCGCTGGCGATCATCGGCCAGGTGTTCGGATGGCTGCTGATAGCCGGGGCGCTGCCTCGCCTACCCGCTTTGGAGACCTCGGTGATGCTGCTCGTGCAACCAGCGTTGACCGTCTTGTGGGCCCGCCTGCTCTTCGACGAGAGCCTCGCGGCCATCCAGTGGACGGGGGTGGCGATCGTGATGACCGGTGTCGCCGTCGCCGGAGCGCGCGGTTCCGTTCGCCCTCCGGCGGCTACTGAAGTTGCGGAAACCACGCTCCCAGGTCCCTGAAGAACCGGGACCGCGGTAATGCATCGTGGGCCCCCAACGACCGAGCCCGCGCCATCGCCATGTCGTCGACATGGGGCCCGAAGGCGATGACCCGCCCGGCGGACCCGGACAGCTCGCGGATGGCGGCATCGGCCCCGAGATGCTCGAGGTCGACCAACCCGATGGCCCAGCGGCTCTCCACCGGAACCTCGGCGACGACGTCGATCCGATAGCCCGCCGACACTGCCGCGTCCTCGATCCGCGATCGGTCGATGAGGTTGCGGGACACCAGCACGGCTGACGGCCGAACCGAGGCCGCCTTGGCGACGCCCCATTGGAGGTGGGCGCGCCAGGCCACTTCGCCCAGATCCTGCGACGAAGCAGGCGCCAGGGCAAACCGGTCACCTGGGAGTGCCACCGCCGCCACCTCATCCCGGGAGACTGCAGCCACTCCTGCCCGGTCGAGGGCCTCCGTCGGGAACCGCATCGCCTCCTGAAACAACTCCAAGGGCGATCGCCGCTGCAGGGCAAAGGGCAGAGCGAGCAACTCCGAAAGCGCACCAGCGAGCCACTCCTCCCCCTCGCCGATCGATTCACCAACCGAGGGCCATCCTGCCGACTCGATGTGAATCTCGACGTAGGGCCGATAGGCCGCTACGAACGCGTCGACGAGGGCTTGAGCAACCGATTCCACCAGCCGAGCGTAAGCGAACAGAACGCGGAGCCGTCCACACCCCCAACAAGTTTCGTCGTGTTGCCAAATCGCCGGGCGGCCGGGCGGCTTTGTGTCGCCTTGGGCCGGCCAGATCGCCGGGCGGCCTCCGGCCGCCTTGGGCCGGCCGCACGCCGGCCAATAGCGGCCCGACCCCAGCCAGGGCCTATCCCCGCACCAGCCAATCGACGACCCCCGGCAAGCCGACAGCGCGTCGGGTGAGCGCCCTGAGCGAAGCAGTAGAATCGCCCTCCAATCCCATTTGAGAGAAGGTAGAAATGCGCCGTCTGATCGTCTTGGCAGCGCTGGTGGCCGTTGTGGCCTCGGCCTGCAAGATCGAGACAAACTTCGGCGTCGTCATCAACGAAGACGGCTCCGGGACCATCAAGGCCGAGGTCGGTATGGACGACGAGGCCCAGCAGTTCCTTTTGCAGGACGGCACCGACCCCTTCGAGGGCAACGACCTGTCCGAGGTGCCGGGAGCCGTTCAGACCACCGAGACCAGAGGCGACCTCGACTACTGGATCATCGAAGTCCCCGTAGAGGACGTGACCCAGATCGAGGACGATGTCACCTCCGCTGAGAACTCGCTCCTGAGCGCGTTCGACGTCGAAGTCACTGACACCCTCATCTCTGTCCGGGCCACTGCGGCGGCCGACGAGGCCATGGGCGAGCAGACCGAAGGGTTCGACCCGTCGGTCCTCGAGGATTCGCTCTCCTTCAATGTCCGGATCACGCTCCCCGGCAAGATCCTCGAACACAACGCCGACAGCCGCGAGGGCAACACTCTCATCTGGGCGGTGCCCATCTTCGGCGGGACCCTCGACGTCCAGGCGCAATCGGATCCGAGCCAGCCTGCCGACGGCGGCGGAGGTGGCGGGATCCCGATTTGGGTGTGGATCGCCATCGCGGCCGCGGTCGTTGCCGGAGCCGTCTACTACTTCATGCAGCAGCAGAAGAAGGCAGGCGCTTCACCGGCGGCAACCGGCGAAATGCAGGCCGCCGCCCCGGCGGCCGACGACCCCTTCGCCGATACCGCTCCCCCGGCGCCCGAGCCGCCTCCCGCACCACCCGCGAACGAGTAGTGCGACTGGTCGTAGTGGACTTGATCCCGGCCCTCCTTTCATGGGAGGGCCGGGATCATTCCCGGGACCCCCAAGTGGCGCCCGACGCGGCTGCCGCGCTCGGCGACCTGTTCATGCGGTTTCGAATGGCGGGAGTGGTCGACGCCGCGTCCGAAACCAGCGGCAGCCAGCTGCGCGATCACCTCGGACGGAACGAATTGCTCGATTACTTCGACATGGTGGGAACAACCGCCGAATTCGGGCCAACGATGTCGCCGCGAGTGATGCGTCGCATTGTCCGGGTGCTCGGGGGTCCCGACGACCGGACCCTTCTGGTGACCGCCCGATCGGAACTGATCGAACCGTTCTCGCGGTCGCGGATCCCCCTGGTGATCACGACGATGGCCGAGTTCGGGTCGGTGGTGGAAGTCGTCGACGGCCTCCTCGGCGGGGGTCGGATCAACCCGTAAAGACCTGCACGGTCATCAACCCGAGCGGACCCCGGATGACCGCGATCCCGACCGTCGCAAACTCGCTGCCGAGGATGTTGGCCCGATGGCCCGGGCTGTCCATGAGACCGTTGTGCACCTCGTTGGGCGTGGCCGCCAGCGCAAGATTCTCGCCCGCGAGCCGGTAGGAGATCTCAGCGGCACGAAGCCTGTCACCGACGTTGCCGGTCCGGGGCGACTCGTGGGCGAAGTACCCCTCGATATACATCTCGCGCGCGTGGCGGGCGGCCACGTCGGCCAGATCCCCTCTCCACCGCAGCGGCTGGAGACCCGCCTCGATACGGGAGGCGTTCACCTTCTCGAAGATATTCTCCGCGGCGTCACGATCGCGCTCGAGGTCGTCGGGATCGGCCGGAGGGATCTCCAACGACTCTCCGGGGCCGATGACCACCTTTCGGTCCCCGACCAGTTCACGGAGGTTCAGCATCGCTTCGACGATCCGGTCGCCGGCGACATCGGTGAAGACGTCTTGGGGCAGTCCGTCCGGATCGGTGAGGGTCCTGGCGACCAAAGAGTCGTCGAAGTGGCCGGCAACAGTCGGCGGCATCGGCAGGATCACGCCGATCGTCATCACCAGCGTGGCAACGAATACGCCCCACGCGGCAGCCAGGCTCGCCCCACCCGCCCGGTTCACCCCGTTGAGGCCCGGCATGCGGAACCGCCCCTCGATGAGCCTGGTGGCTATCGCGGCACCGGCCCCGACCGCAAAGAAGACGACCGAGCCCCCGATCAGCCTCGCCACGGGCTCAGAGAACCCGAACAACGTCGACAACAGCGAACCCACCAGTGGGGCGAGACGGAACGCGAGGATGATCCCGACGATCAGGCCGGCCAAATCGAACGCCTCGCGCACGAATCCCCGCGTCCACCCGCGAACGAGCAGGTAAGCGAGCAACAGCAGGGCGAGGAAGTCGATGAGCATCAGGACTCGAGCTCGATGCGCATGCGCTTGTTGCCCTTCCCCTTGCTCTCGGTCTTGACCACCGCCACCCGGCCGACCTCCGAGGTATTCGCCACATGGGTGCCACCGTCGGCTTGCTTGTCGACCGTGCCGATCTCGACGACGCGGATCGGGTCGACGGAGTCGGGAATCAAGTTCACCTTGGTCCGAATGAGATCCGAATCCGCCAGTGCCTCGGCCCGGGGCACAAAGAGAACCCGTACCGGGTGGCCCTCGGCCAGGGCCTCGTTGAGCCTCCGCTCGACCTCCTGGCCGAACTCCACCGACATGGTCTCGAGTTCGAAGTCCATCCGGGCGACCCCGGGCTCCATGTTCCCGCCCGTGACCTTCGCCCCCCAATCGCGCCAGATGACCGCAGAAAGTACATGGAGGGCAGTGTGGGTACGCATCAAGCGGTAGCGACGCTCCCAGTCGATCGTTCCGGTGACCGTCGTCCCCGGCGCCGGCGGATCGCCCTCGGGTATGTGAACCACCTGGCCCTGGCGCTTGTAGGTATCGGCGATCCGCACCGATCCACCCGCCCATTCGAGCAGGCCGGTATCCCCCGGTTGTCCCCCGCCGCGCGGATAGAAAGCCGTGCGGTCGAGAACGATCCCGTCCTCTGCCACCTCGACGACGGTGCCGGCGGCCTCGCGCATATAGGCATCGATGCCAGCCAATTCATCGGTCACTTCGACCTCCTCCAGGTCGCGAAACCAGAATCTAACCGAGGGGGGTGACACGGCGGGCGCGGCGGATCGTGGTCACCGCGATGAGAGCGATGACCCCCAGCCCTCCAACCGCAAGCGGCCATATCGGCACCGATCGGGACGACGGCGCGGGTTCTGGCTCCGGAGCGGTTGTCGTGGTGGTCGTCGGAACTGGCGGCGTGGCCAGTTCGATCTCGACGCTCACCGAACCCGAGGGGGTCTCCATCGCAACCAACCATGGCCCGGGGCCGCCGAGCGGAGTCTCGGGGCACTCGACCATGGTGAGGGCTGAAACGCCCCCCGCAACGATCGAACACGGCAGGGCTGAGCCTCCGTCGACGACCAGCACGAGCCCCTCGTCGGGTACATCCACCATCGCTCGGATCTCTGCTCCACATGCCGCCGAGGCGGTGCCGCGCGTAACCGGCTGACACGACATTGCGAGATCAGCGGGGTCGGTCAGAGCTTCCCTCCCGTTCCACAGCGCCAAGATCTCCTCGACCCGCGTGCGGTTCACGCTGCCGAAGACGGGCATCGCCGTCGAGTTCATGATCGAATCGGCCGTCGGCCGCACCGCGTCGTCGCCGTCCGAATAGCACCCGGAGACCTCGTACCCGACTCGAACCCGATCGGTGAAGAATGGGTCCACCCACAGCGACGACCGCTCCAACGCCGCGAGATACTCGTACACGAAGGGGTCGACCTCGCCCTCGAGATCCCCCCACCAGTCCTCCGCGGTCGATTGGTCGGGGGCGCAATTCGGGTATCCGTGGGTCACACCCCGCTCCGGCTCGGTGTACTCGTCCCTGAGGTCAAACAGCGAGTGCCCCCACTCGTGGGCGAGGGTCGTCGCCTCCACCAGCGCCCACTCCCGGGGCAGCGAGAGGTACGCCCCGGCGAACTCGAGGCCGTCACGAGAGATCGCGGTCGGCCCATTCGGGCTCGTGAAGGAGGTCCAACCTGCCTCCGACCGACCGAACCTGCCCACAGGATTGAGATGAAGTGACGTCACCGCCACGTCAGGCAGGCCGAAGTCAGGTGCCGGCGGGCCGAAGCCGAACGGTGGGGCCGAGTGGACCAACGCCCGCGGATCACCCACGAGATCATCGAGCAGCCAGATGTTGAACCGGTACCGGGATGAGTCGAGCGGTTCGATCGAGAACGGCCCGAACTGGATCGCGGCGATCAGCTCGAGCGGCGTCTCGTCCGACACGGGCCTCCCGTCGAATCCGAGAACCCAAGGCCCGTCCCAGGTCAGCAGCTGGCGAGCCATTTCGAGGGCATCCTTCACCGAGTCGAAACCGCTCGGGGCGAACACGATGTTGATGCGGTCCGCCAGCGGCCGATTCCATCCCGGGACCACCTCGAGCAGTTCACCGGTGCCCACCTGGAACAACTGCCCCCCTGGCACCGGTACACACGACTCGGCGGTGTCACCCAGGCAGGGGGTCACGCGATACCGTCCTGGTGGCAGCGAGCCGAGGTCGATCTCGACAATCTCGTACTCGTCGCGCTGCACCGCCCCGACCTCGACCGTGTGGAGCACTTCGCCGCCGTCGCGATCGGTCACCCGGGCAAACGCGGTATCGACGTTCACCGATGATTCGACCCAGACCTCGAGGCGGTCTCCCTCGATCACATACGGCTCCCGTCCGTAGGTCGGGGTGAAGTTGACCCCGTGAGTCGACCAGTCCACCGCCTCGAACGACGCCAGATATGGCGACAGCTCCCCCGAAATGAGGACTCGAACCGACCGGTTCCCCGTGCTGTAGTAGGCGTTCAGGCCGCGACACACCAGCTCCCTGGCTTCGACGACACAGTCGGCTTGGTCCTCGTTCGCATCGTCGAACTCGATGTCCTGATCGGCGACATGCGGCCCGAAGTACGGGTCGAGCTGTCCAGGGCGGGCCAGGGGAAAGCGGCAGTCGACGAATTGGCCGTCGAGCACCGTTTCGGGAGAGCACGCTCCCGGCAGGACGTCATCGATCGTCAGATACCCATCCAGCTCGCCGGCGTCGGCTTGAGCCGGGCCGAGCGATTGCGCGACCACGGCACAAACCAAGGCGACGGCAAGACGAATGGGGAACGTGACCGACCTCCGGGTCGGGAGTGTAGGTCGGGGCTGGATTAGCTCTCGGCAGGGTTGTCGTCGGCGTCCAGGAGCCGGGTGATGAACGTGTCCGGGGCCGGATCGTCGTCGATGATGGCCTCGCGCGCCTCCTCCCAGGACTCGCCGAGCACCCTGGTCCGCCAGTAATGGCCGACGATGATCTTCACCGCTGCCATCACGGGCACTGCGAGGAGCACGCCCCAGAACCCGCCGATCGACGCAGCGGCGATCAAGCCGAGCACTATGACGGCGGGGTGAATCCGAACCGTGGCCCGCAAGACGGTGGGGCTGATGAAGTGGTTGTCCACCTGCTGGACGATCAGCGCCACGAGCCCGGCCCATAGAGCCGTCTGGAAGTCGGTGGTGGCCACGGCCACCATCACACCCAGAAAGCCCCCGACCCAGGGGCCCACGAACGGGATGATGTTGAGGAACCCGGCGATCATCCCGATCAGCAGCCAGAACGGAAGCCCCACGAGCCAAAAGCCGAAGCTGGTCATCACCCCCACAATGAGGGCGACCAACAACTGACCCCGAAGGAAGCCGCCAACCGCCCCACCCAGGTCGCGCCCCACATACGAGATCTCGGCCCGATGGTTGGGCGGAATCAACTCGAGGGTCTTCCGCCTCACCGTCGGCAGGTCGAGCAGCACGTAGAACGCGATCACCGGAGCGAGTGTGAGCAGAAGGATGGTCTCGAGCACGCCGAGGGTCACCTCGGTGATTCGACCGAGGTGGTCGCGGAAGAACCCGTCCTCGGCGAACTCCTCTTCGAGCCGGTCGTAGTCAGGAAGGTCCACGTTGTCGAGCCCCAGCCCGGCGGCAAGGCTCTCGATGTCGGCGACGATGTCGTCGTAGATCCGGGGGAAGTCGTCGGCGAGCTCGGCGGCCTGGTCGGCGATGCTGGGGATGACGAGGAAGCCGATCAGTGTCAGCAGTCCGGCGAGGACGGCATAGGAGAGACACGATCCCAGCCACCGCGCCACGCCGCGTCGGGCGAGGAGGTTCACGATCGGGTTGAGCACATAGATGATCGCGATCGCAAAGACGATCGGCGGCACGATGATCCACACCCGGGTGAGGAGCCAGATGAGCGTGGCGACGAGGAAGATGGTGCCCAGCAGGCTCCACGCCACGACCCCGACCCGTCGGAACCCCGACTCGCGTTCCCGGGGCACCGTCAACCGCCGCGGTGGCCGTCGCCGAGGACCCGATCGACCCGCCGCTGGCGGGCTTGTTCACGCACTCGCCGCAGGCGACGGACAATGAGTGGCGCCACCCGCTCGGCAGCCGGGTCGTCCATCAGGCGGCGCAGCGCCTGGTAGTAGCGGGTACTGCTCACACCGAGGTACTCGCGAATCGCCCGATCCTTCGGACCCGGATAGTTCCACCATGATCCTTCGAAATCGAGAACGGCCCGGTCGGCATCTGTGAGCACGAGCAGAGGGTAAGGGGGAGGTGGGACAGAAATGGGGATTTGGGGGAAAGAGCCTCGCTTTGCTCGGCCGCGATGGTCAGCCGCCTGCGGCGGCCTCCGCGATAGGGCCGGGCTATCGCCCGGCCCGCGATGGGCGATTCGCAATTCGACAGGGCGTGCCCGCAGGCTTGGCTTATCGCGGCCGAGCGAAGCGAGGCCTATCGCGGGAGGCCGGCACAGCCGGCCGACATTGAGCCGGGTGTCGGAATCGAACCGACGACATCCGCTTTACAAGAGCGGTGCTCTACCAACTGAGCTAACCCGGCGTCATCCCAGAGTAATGATGCGGAACTCGCAGTTCGCGATACGACAGAACCCGTGACGGGCCGGTCTCGCGGGAGGTGCTCGCCGATTCTTGCGGGAGGCGGGAGGCGGGAGGCGGGAGGCGAAAGGCGCTCCAGCCGATCTGGCGGGTTACCGGGCTGCTGGAGCCGTAGCCGGAGCGTCAGGGGTTGGGCGGCTAGGCCCTCCCCCTGACCCGCGCCACCTCGTACATGGCCAGGGCGGCGGCGACCGAGGCGTTGAGGCTCTCCATCGGGCCGATCAGGGGGATCGAGGCGACCACATCTGCCCTCTCCCGCGCCAGCCGGCTGACTCCCTCCCCTTCGGCGCCCAGCACCAGGGCAATCGGCTCGGCAAGCAGCTCGAGCCCGAACAGGGAGCGGTCGCCGTCGGCGTCCAGCGCCACCACCCACACGTTCAGCGACTTGAGATCGGAGACGGCGCCGGCGATCGACGACACCTCGGCGATTGCGAGGGCCTCGAACGCGCCGGCCGCCGTCTTGAAGGCTGTTGCACCCAGGGGGGCGGCCCGATGCCGTGGGACCACCATGCCGGCGATGCCGGCGGCGACCGCAGTCCGGGCAATGGCGCCGACGTTGCGAGGGTCCTCGACATGGTCGAGGACGACCAGTGCCGGCGGGCTCCCCGCGGCAACCGCTTGTTCCAGCGACACCAGAGGAATCGGATCGCAGGATGCCAACACTCCCTGGGGGGCGTCGGTGGTGGCGGAACGGCGCACGTCTTCGACGACCTCAACGGAGACCCCACGCCGCTCGGCCTCGTCGACCAGATCGGCGAGTCCCTCGACGCGGCCCCTCTCGACCGTCAGCCGGCGCACCCGACCGGCGTCGAGCGCGGCACGAACCGCGTGAACCCCCTCGACACTGTCACCGATGCCAGCGCGTGCCATCGGCACCATCCTCCAGGACGATCCCCATAGCCGCAAGGCGGTCCCTTATCCGATCCCCGGTGGCAAAGTCACGGGCGGCGCGCGCCTCGGCCCGTTTGACAATCAGCCGGTCGACGACCTCACGGGGCTCACCCCCGGGAATCCCCACCTCAGACGCCAACTCATCAAGGCGTACGGCGACGTCGCCGAGCGAGTCGTAGGGCTCGTCGATCCCGAGAACGCCCACGATCACATCGAATGCGGCGGTGATCGGCCCGGGTTCCTCGCCGGAATCGAGTAGTCGATTGCCCTCCCGCACGGTGTCAAAGAGAACGGCGAGCGCTTCGGCAGTGTTGAAATCGTCATCCATGGCCGCCCGGAAACGCTCGACCACATCGGCATCCGCGGCCCCGCCATACTCCCCCGCCCGGCGCCGGAAGGTCCAGAGGCGCGACAGTGACGCCTCGGCATCGGCCAAGAGATCATCCGCGAACTCGATGGGCTGGCGGTACTGCGCCCGAAGGTAGAAGAGGCGGACTGCCTCAGGCGTGTGTGCATCGAGCGTCTCGATCAACCCCACCACGTTCCCCAGCGACTTGGCCATCTTCTCGCCGCGCAGCGTAACCATGCCGTTGTGGACCCAATAGCGGGCGAAGGGTTCGCTCCCCTCGCCGGCCTCCGATTGAGCGATCTCGTTCTCGTGATGGGGAAACACCAGGTCCAGCCCGCCCCCGTGGATGTCGAACCCGAAGCCGAGGACCTCGAGAGCCATCGCCGAGCACTCGATGTGCCACCCGGGGCGTCCCGGTCCCCACGGCGAGTCCCAGACCGGCTCACCCGGCTTGGAAGCCTTCCACAGGGCGAAGTCGAGCGGATCCGACTTGTCGGGACCCGGCTCGATGCGCGATCCACTCCGCAGTTCGTCGACGTCCCTGCCGCTGAGCTTCCCGTAGGCCGGAAACGACCGCACCGCGAAGTAGACACTCCCGCCGGCGGCGTAGGCATGGCCCCGATCCACCAGGTTCGAAATGAGTTTGATCATCTGAGAGATGTACTCCGTGGCGTACACCAGCGTGTCGGGCTCAGCGACCCGAAGTCGTCGATAGGAGTCGAGGAACTGTGCTGTCGTACGCCGCGCGATCTCGGCCGGAGTGGTGCCCGTCTCGGCGGCCGCGGCAATGATCTTGTCTTCGACGTCGGTGATGTTCGTCACGAATCGCACCCGGTAGCCGCTCCACTGGAGATACCGGCGAATCACGTCGAATGCGACCGCCTGGCGGCCATGCCCCACATGCGGCGCCGACTGCACGGTCGGACCGCACACATACAGGCTCACCTCGCCCTCGATCCGGGGGCGAAGCGTCTCGAGGGTGCGCCCGAGAGTGTTGTAGACCTGCATTCGGTCGATGGTATCCGAGCACCCGGTTCGCCGGCCGCGTCCGCCTACCGGATCGTGACAACGGCCACTGCGGCGATGCCCTCGTCCCGCCCGAGGAACCCCATGCCATCGGTGGTCGTCGCCTTGCACGAGACGTCATCGACAGGCAAGCCGAGCACGCCGGCCAGGGAAGCACGGATTGCGTCGCGGTGGGGAGCAACCCGCACCGTCTCGGCGAACACGGTCACGTCGATCGCGGTGGCGGCAAAGCCCGCGGCCGCCACGCGCCCCACCACCTCAGCGAGCAGGACCATGGAGTCTGCCCCCTGGTACCGGCTGTCCGCTGACGGAAACATCTCGCCGAGGTCGCCTAGGGCGGCGGCGCCGAGCAGGGCATCGGCGACCGCATGGGCTACGACGTCACCATCCGAGGTGGCGGCGACCCCACGGTCGGACGCCACCTCGACCCCGGCCACCAGAACCCGCCCGGTGGCGGTGAAGCGGTGGGCATCGAAGCCCCATCCCGTCCTCATGAGAGCAACGCCTCGGCGATCGACAGATCGCCCGCGAAGGTGATCTTCAGGTTCGACTCCTCGCCGGGCACCGTCACGACCGTCCCGCCCCACCGCTCGATCAACAGAGCGTCGTCGGAGGCATCGATGTCGTCTGCGGCGTGAGCGGCGCGGAGCGACTCGAGCAGGAAGCCCTGGGGGGTCTGCACGGCGACGAGCGCCGACCGTTCCACGGTCTCGACCACCGACTCGCCTTCGACACGCTTGATCGTGTCACGCACCGGAATCACTGGCACCACCCCGTCTGCATCACCGACCGCGAGGCGATCGATGACCCGGCGAACGAGGGAAGGTCTCGCCAGCGGTCGGGCGGCATCGTGCACCAGCACATGGGTCGCCCCGTCCGGAAGCGCGGCGAGGCCCCTCGCCACGGAGTCGCGGCGTCGCAGCCCGCCTTCCAGTCCGCCCGCCCCCACGACGACCACCGACGCGGTATCCCCGGCGAGCAGCGCATCGCGGCTCCACTCCCACAGCGGTCGACCGCCGAGTTTCACGGCACCTTTGGGGGCGCCGAACCGCTCTCCTGAGCCAGCCGCGACCACGATCCCGTGAATGTTCACGAGACCAGTTTTGCAAACAACATGCGGCCGACGGAGGTGCGGAGGGCTCCGGCGATCTCGATCTCGATGGTGGAGCCGACCTCGGCTGCCGCCCCTTCGATCACGATCATCGTGCCGTCATCCGTGTAGGCGACGCCCTGCCCCAGCTCGGAGCCTTCCTTCTCGACCAAGACCTCTATCCGGTCGCCGGTGATCGGACCCGAACGGAGTGAATCGCCCAAAGCTTGAAGGTCGAGTACCGCGATCCCGCGCAAGCTCGCCACCCTCGCCAGGTTGTGGTCGGTGGTCACGAGAACGGCCCCGAGTTCGGACGCCAGCGCCACCACCTTGGCGTCGACCTCGGAGAACTCGGGGTACGACCGTTCATCGGCGACGAGATCGACACCGGGAACCCTCCGGATGGCCTCCAACACATCCAGCCCGCGGCGGCCCCGGCGGCGGCGATTCGCATCCCCGCTGTCGGCGATGCCCTGGAGCTCGTCGAGCACGAAGATCGGTGCCACCACCTCACCACGAACCAGTCCGGCCTGCGCCAGGTCGAGCACCCGCCCGTCGATGGCAGCCGAGGTATCGATCACGAACGATGGGGATCCCCCATCGTTCGCTGAAGAGTCCCGAGCCCTCAGACCGGCGGCGGCCAACAGGTCTTCGGATCGGGCCACAAACACCCGGCCGCCGTATGAGGCCACCACGATGACCACGAGGGCTCCTAGCGGCCATCCGACGAATTCCGGAAGCAACAACACGAGGGGAACGGCACCCACCACCCCGACGAGAAGGCCGGCGATGAGCCCGAAGGCGCCGGCGAACAGCTGGGGACCGGTAGCCCGGGCGGCGATCTCGGGGGCCCGGTCGAGACCACGGCGGACCAGCCTGCCGATCAAGCCGCCGGCGACGTATCCGATGCCGGCGCCGATCAGCGCGCCGAGCACGACGGCGGTGTCGGGATCGGCGGCGGACCCGCCGAACAGCTGCGGGGCAGCGGTTCCCAACAGAAAGCCTGCTGCGGTGACGGCCAGCGTCACAACCAATCGAACGGCCTCGATTATCAAGCCGTGGTCCTTACTCGTCGTCGTCCTCTGAATCCACACTCGGAAGGGCCTTGTCGAGGCGCTTCATTGCTTCTTCTTCGGACAGATCGAGCACGAACCGAAGCTCTGAAGAGAGAATCAGCCGAGCCTTGGAGAGCATTCGCTTGAGCGCAGGTGAAATGCCCTTGGTCTGCTGGGCGAATGTGAGGTCGCGGACGACTTCGGCGACCTGATAGATGTCTCCGCTCTGGATCTTCTCCGTGAGCAGCTTGTACCACCGACTCCAGTTCGCCCCGGCTTCCTCGGGCTCGGTCTTGAACACAGCCAGCACCTTGCGCGCCGCGGTCTTGGAGATCACGGGCCGGACACCGAGGTCGGCGGCCGACTCGACCGGCACCCGGAGGATCAGCTGGTCGATCGCGACCTCCAGTACGAAGAAGTCGGCACGGCTGTTGTTGAAGACGCGGCGCTCCTTCTTGGTGATCACCGCAGCTCCGTGGTGGGGGTAAACCACCTTGTCGCCCACCTTGAACGGCGACACCACCTTCTTCTTCTTTTTCGGCGCCTCCGCCTTGGGAGCAGGCGCGGCCCGACGGGGCCGAGCGGGCTTCTTGGCGACAGGCTTCTTGGCCGCGGGCTTCTTGGCGACAGGCTTCTTGGCCGCGGGCTTCTTGGCGACAGGCTTCT
>JBBEAX010000041.1:0-12526 GCA_040882645.1 Acidimicrobiia bacterium | reverse complement strand
GCGGGCTTCTTGGCGACAGGCTTCTTGGCCGCGGGCTTCTTGGCGACAGGCTTCTTGGCGACAGGCTTCTTGGCCGCGGGCTTCTTGGCGACAGGCTTCTTGGCCGCGGGCTTCTTCGCCACAGACTTCTTCGCAGCAGGCTTCTTCGCCGTGGGCTTCTTGGCGACGGGCTTCTTCGCCGTGGCCTTCGCAGCAGCCTTCTTGGCAGCCGGCTTCTTGACGGGGGCGGCCTTCTTGGCGGCCGGCTTCTTGGCCGTGGCCTTCGCGGCAGCCTTCTTGACGGCCGGTTTGGCGGCCCGCTTCTTGGCCGCCGACGACGATCTGGTCTTCTTCGCGGTCATGCCTCTTCCGGGGAGCAGGGGAACCCGTACTGTACCGCGAGGTAGACCCGCTCCCGTCAACGATCCTCAGCGGTCAACGGTCAACGCGGACCCGAGGCGTGGCCAGCCGAAGGCTGGCCCAAGGCGGCCGAAGGCCGCCCGTTGGCCGTTGGCCGTTGGCCTCAGTCTTCTTCGAGTTCCCAGCCTCGGGTCGAGTCGAGCAGCCGATCGAAGTAGCGGCGGAGTTGCCGCGCGCGGGTGCGACCGACCCCCTCCACCTGATCGAGTTCACCCACTGAGGCGTAGAGCAGTTTTTGCAGGCCGCTGAAATGGTTGACCAGCGAGGACTTCACGGCATCGGGCAGACGAGGGATTCGCGACAGCACGCGGAATCCCCGTGGGCGCACCGGGCTCTCCATGGCTCCCAGGTCGAGAAGGGCAGCAACCCGTGACTCCTCCGAGAGGTGCTCGGTGGACAGCCGCTCGAGCAAGGCGAGGGGCTGACGGCTCTTCGGCGGAGACTTCCGCGAGTAGTCCGAGTACACCAACTCGGCAACCGTGCCGACGCCGGTGAGCAGGTCTTTGAGCTGGAGCTGAATCAGCCCGCCCTCACCGCCGAGTTCCACTGCATAGTGCTCGAGGTCCGAACCGATCCTCTGCACGAGCGCCGCCCGCTGGAGAAACTGGACGACGTCGCGGTTCACCACGATGTCATCCACCTCGAGTTGGGTGAGGCGGTCCTCGTCGTCGGTCAACCGGCGCCTGAAGCGTTCGAGGGTCAGCAGGTTCTGGTTCGCCTGGGCGAGGAGGGTGGTCGGGCTACGGAGCTCGAAGTGCAGAGCGCCGACATAGACCGTCACGCTCTGACGGCCCTCGCTGACGACGACTACCGCCTTCCCGGTCTGAATCGCCACCCGCTCGGCGGTGCGATGGCGGGTGCCCGTTTCACTGGTCTCGATCGAGGCATCCGGGATCAGGTGGACATTCGCCCGATAGATCACCTCCGCTGCCTCGTCGGTGACCACCGCGCCGTCCATCTTCGCCAACTCCGCGAGACGGGCCGGGGTGAAGTCGGCACCGTCGAGATGAAAGCCGCCGGTGCAGATGGATTCGATGTCGCGCCCGTAACCGAGCACCAGCAATGCCCCGGTCTCCTGGCGCAGGATCAGCTCGATGGCATTCCGCAGCCGGGTGCCGGGGGCGAGCGCCCGAAGGACATCGAGGCTTGGGTCGCGTTCCGCCATCCACCGGCGAGGCTAACAAAGAATCGAGAGCCAAGAATCAAGCACAGCCAACAGCCAACAGCCAACAGCCAACAGCCAACAGTCTCAAGAATCAGGAGTCAAGAGCCAGCGGCAGGCCTGTCTTGATTCTTGACTCTTGGCTCTCGGATCAGGCCGAGGTCTCCCAGCACCTTTTCGATGCGACCGCTTCCGTTGCCGGTGGGGCCGATGGCGATCGTGAGGCCGAGGCGCTTGGCTTCGGCCGACCGATGCTCGCCGTGGGCGACGGCCCTGATCTCACCCGTCAGGCCCACCTCGCCCCATGCCGCCACCGATCCGATGCTGCGACCGAGCAGCGACGAGGCGAGGGCAATGCACACCGGCAGATCGGCCCCCGGGTCGCGAACGCGGAGGCCGCCGACGACGCTCACATAGACATCCATCGAGGCAAACGAAAGTCCAGCGTGGCGCTCGAGCACCGCCAGCACCTGATGCACCCGAGCCGCTTCGATGCCCTTGACCGATCGGCGAGGCTGCGGCAGTCCGCCGGCAGCCACAAGAGCCTGCACCTCGACCAGTAGCGGACGCCGCCCATCTATGGCGGGGAACACCACGCTTCCGGGGACGTCTCCCAGTTGGGCCGAGAGCAGCAGGCCGGCCGGATCGGTCACCTCGGCCATGCCCGATTCCCGCATCTCGAAGAGCCCTACCTGGTGGGTGGCGCCGAACCGGTTCTTGAGGCTGCGGAGCACCCGCAGACCTCGCTCGAGATCGCCCTCCAGGTACAACACCACATCGACGGTGTGCTCGAGCAGCTTCGGCCCGGCGATGGATCCGTCCTTCGTCACATGGCCCACCAGGACCACCGGAACACCGGACTCCTTGGCGGCATTGATCAACCTCGCAGCAGACTCGCGGACCTGGGCCACTCCGCCGGGCGCGCCCCCGACCTCCCGGGCGGCGACCGTCTGGATCGAATCGACGATGAGCAGGTCCGGCAGCGTTTCCAGCGTCGCCTCAACGATCGCGTCGACGTCGCGTTCCGCCGTCAACAGCACCCCGTCGGCGGCAACACCCAGCCGCCTCGCTCGCAGTCCGATCTGGTCGAGAGACTCCTCGGCCGAAGCCACCAGCGAACGGCCGCCTCCGGCAACAATCGAGGCCGCCACCTGGAGCAGGAGAGTCGACTTGCCCACGCCGGGCTCGCCGCCCACGAGGATGGCGGCACCGGGGACCAATCCTCCGCCGAGAACCCGATCGACCTCGGCGATCCCGACCGGCGTTCGCACCGGCGCCGACTCGCCGAGGTCGCCCATCGTCACCACGCGGGCGCGATGCCGGGCGCCTTTCGCGGACGAGCGCGTTGCCGAGTCGACCATGGTGAGGGCGCCGTCGGCACGGCACTGAGGGCAGAACCCCATCCACTTGGGGCTCTCGTACGCGCAGACGTCGCAGCGGTATCTCATCTGCGGATCAGACTATCGGCAGGGTATGACGAGGTCCCCGGAGTGGGGGCGGGGCGGCAGCTACTGGCCCGCCGATCGTGACATGGCGAAGACGATCAGCCCCACCACCAGGGCGAATAGCACCGCCGCCCCGATCACGTTGGGGACGGTCCACGCCTCGGTTCCGGTGATTGCTGGATGAATCGGTGCGATCTTTGCCATCCGTGGCACAATAACCCCCGCCGGGGGGACGCACTGTCGCCCCGGCGACACCAATGGACGACGAATCTCTCGACACCTTCGACGACCTCTTCGAGCCGTTCGGGCTCGGAGGGGAGCCCCACGACGGGACCCCCGCCACAGCAGGCAGGACCCGCCGGGAAACCGTCCCGGTGAGTTCCAACATGCCTGCCGACGACCCGGCGGCCCCCCGTGGGTCGAATACCTGTGCCTCGTGCGGCAGCCTGAACGATCCGAGCAATCGCCATTGCGATCGATGCGGGGCCCGGATCGTCCGCTCGCAGATGCCGGTGGCGCCCCAGCCAATGCTGCGAACCACCGCTGGCGCGCGGGCGCTGATCGTTCTCGCCGGGGTGGTGCTGTTCGTTGCGATGCTTGCTCTCGTGTTCAACGCGTTGAGCGGATCCGACGATCCGGTCGCCGGATCGACCAGCACCGTCGGCTCCACCGCCCCGGTGGCCACGATCGCCCCGTTGACGCCCTTCCGGATCGAGTGCACCACCGAATTGGCGTCGTTCCCGTGCAAGGCACTCATCGACGGCGATCCGGACACCTCGTGGAACGCCGCCGAGGGAGAAGGGATCAACGCCACGATCACCTTCTTCTTCAACCCCGCCGTGCAGATCACCGAGATGATCATCGAGAACGTCGCCGACCAGGAACGCTTCCTGCGGAATCAGCGGATCCAGGGATTCGAGGTGAGCATCGACGACCTCCAGCAGGTCACCGTCGACCAACTGCCCGACAGCAATGACGAGCCGCACCGTTTCGAGATCCGCAGCCTGCAGACTTCCAGCGTGGTGATCCGCATCACCAGCGCCTATCCGGGGCAGTCATTCGAAGGCAGAGAGCCGTACCCGGAGCTGGCGGTTCAAGAAATCACCTTCTACGGCCGCCCGTCACCGACCGCGACGCCTACTACCAGCACTACGGGGGGATAGGAGGGGCCGTCCGCCTTCAGCAAGAAGGCCTCGCGGGGAATCAAGAATCAAGAGTCAAGAATCAAGAAACGAGTTCGTCAGACTCTTGACTCTTGGCTCTTCCGCTCGCCCCGCTCAGGCGGGGCGGGTCAGAGCTCTTGGCCCTTTTCGTAGGGTTTGCCGTCGGCGGCTGGCATGCGGAGGCGCTGCCCGGCGAACACCAGGACGATCAGCACCGTGGCGAACGGCAGTGCGTTCGGAAGCCACGACGGTGCGGTCTCGGTCATCAGATACCAGATGAGGAAGCCGGCGGCCATGCCGCCGGCAAGGAGGGCATCGACTCGCTTCCCCTTGCGGATCGACAACACCAGCATGGCCGACAACCCGACCACGATGAGCAACAAGAGGGCATGGGTCGAGCGACCGTCGAGATCCCGTAGCGCGGTGCCGAAGGGATATCCGAACAGGAAGGCGGCAATCAGAATGCCCCCCGGGCGCCAATTGCCGAAGATCAGCGCCGCCAGCCCGATGAATCCGCGGCCCTGAACCTGCCCTTCCCGGTAGAACCCGGTCAGCTCCATAGCGATGAAGGCGCCGCCGAGGCCCGAGAGGGCTCCGCTGATGATCACGCCCTTGTACTTCTGCCAGTAGATGTTGACGCCGAGCGACTCACCGGCGGTGGGGTGCTCGCCGGCGATGCGGAGCCGCAGCCCGAACCGGGTCTTCCACACCAGCCACGCGGTAGCGGGCACCATCGCCAGCGTCAGCAGCGCGAAGATCGTGACTCCGGCGACGAATCCCCGGGCAAAGCTGGCGATGTCCGAGAGCCAGAAGATGTCCCAGCGGTCGATCACGCCGAGGATGTCGGGTGTCTTCCACCCAAAAAGGTCCCCTCCGGCGAGGAATGGAACGGTGACCGTGCCGAGACCGGAGATCGAAGGCGATTGGGTGATCGAGCCGCCCGAGTAGTTGACGAACAGCTCCGACGACATGAACCGGACGACGCCCGGGGCCAGGATGTTGATGGCGACACCGGAGACGATGTGATCGACCTTGAAGGTCACTGTCGCGATGGCGTGGACCAGCCCGCCCAGCGCCCCGCCCACCAACCCGTAGGCGAGGCCCATCCAGGGACCACCGTGGATCACTCCCCACGCCCCGAACCAGGTGCCCAGCACCATCATCCCTTCGAGGCCGATATTGACCACGCCGGCCCGCTCCGAATAGAGGCCACCGAGACCGGCGAGCAAGATCGGCATTCCCCAGCGAAGCATCGCCCCCGAAGCGTTCTGCGAAGTCAGGCGCTCGAGACCGCCTGGTTCGAATGCCTGCACTGCCGACAACACCAGAATCCCCAGCGCGGCGGCCAATCCGTAGCGCATCCAGCCGGGAAGGGCGCCAAAGCGTCGCGCCATCGTCATGCGCCCTCCTCCAAAGCCGCCAGGGCCGCGGCCGCATGCCGGGTCTCCTCGCGCTCGCGGAACCGTCGCACCGACTCATAGGCGACCACCGCGGCGAGCAGGATGATGCCCTGCATGATGATGACGATCTCGCGCGTCGCCGACCCCGTGATCTGCAGGATCGGTGATGAGACATCCATGAATGCGAACAGCATCGCCCCGATGGCTATCCCGACTGCATGGTTTCGTCCCAACAACGCCACGGCAATGCCGGCGAACCCGAGGCCGGGAAGGAAGTCGGCATCGAACCGGTGATTGCGACTCAGGATGTCGACCATTCCCACGAGGCCGGCCATCGCCCCGGAATAGACCATCGCCATCACGACCATACGGTTGGCCGACACACCTCCCGCCCGGGCGGCACCGGGGTTGAAGCCGCTCGCCCGGAGGTCGAAACCGAGGCGGGTTCGGTTCAGAAACACGTGAAACACGATGCCGGCGGCGATGGCAAGGATGACGACCGAGGACAGGTGGCGGCCCCCTGCGATGGGTCGGGTGAAGATCTCGAAAAGACCGTTCAGGTCGGGCAGCCGCCCCGATGCGGGAATGAACTTGGTGCCCGAGTTGGGGGTGAGGGGGCCGTCACGGAGCTCCACCGCCAGCCAGGCGATGATCCCGCCGATCGCGATGAAGTTGAGCATGATCGTCGAAATGACCTCGTTGACTCCGCGGGCCACCTTCAGCCAGCCCGAGAGCCCTGACCACGCCGCCCCCACCAGCATCGCCACCAGCACGATCATCGTCACATGGAGGAGAGCCGGGAGGACGATGTTGGCCCCGACCACTGCGGCAAAGAAGGCCGCCAGCTGATACTGGCCCTCGACACCGATGTTGAAGAGGTTCATCCGAAACCCGATCGCGGCGGCAATGCCCGACAGGTAGAGCGGGGTCGCCCGATTGATCATGTCGACGATCGTCTCGAGGCGTCCGCCGTTGCGGATCATGTCCCAGTAGGCCGC
This sequence comes from Acidimicrobiia bacterium, assembly GCA_040882645.1. GTDB lineage: Bacteria > Actinomycetota > Acidimicrobiia > Spongiisociales > UBA11373 > JAUYIV01. The sequence continues at coordinate 5,959 of JBBEAX010000041.1, read as the reverse complement.
CACGGGGTCGCTCCCCGACATGATGAGGACGATCGACGAAAGAAACACCGCGAACGCCACGGCGATCGCCGGCGCCGCCAACGCGAGGAGCGCCCGCCGTCCCTGACCCGAGATCCCGCTTCCCGCAGGGCGCGGCGGCTTGGAGGGCGAATGGGGCTGCGCGGACTCCGTCATTCGCGGCCCCCGCCGAGCGCGGCTCCGGTCATATAGGACCCGAGGTCACGCGGGGTCACGCTTTCGGGATCGAGCGTCGCCACGATCTTCCCGCGGAGCATCACCACGATCGTGTCCGAAAGGCCGATGAGCTCCTCGAGGTCGGCCGACACCAACACCGTGGCCATCCCGGCGTGGCGGGCCCGACGGAGATCGTTCCACACGTCGGCCTGAGCGCCGACATCGATGCCCCGAGTGGGATGGGCGGCAATGAGGATGTCGGGATTGGAGGCCATCTCCCGGCCGACGATCAGCTTCTGCTGATTGCCTCCTGACAGCGCGTGGGCCGCCACGAGGATGTTCGGTGTGCGCACGTCGAACGAGTCGATGATCTCACGAGTGCGGATACGCGCCCCCTCACGGTCGAACCAGATGCCTTTCACGAACGGCCGCATCGTTTGGTGACCTAGAGCCGTGTTCTCCCACAGCGGCGCCTGGAGCAGCAACCCCTCGCGCTGGCGATCCTGCGGCACATAGGCGAGACCGTTCTCCCGACGCCGCCGCACCGTCCACAGGGTGGCGTCTTCGCCCTTGTACTCGATGGCGCCCCGTGTCGCCATCCTCGTGCCCACCAACGCGTCGATCAACTCGGCTTGACCGTTGCCTTCGATGCCGGCAATCCCCAGGATCTCTCCGCGGTGGACGTCGAATGAGACGTCGTCGACCACCACGCGCTCATCGTCGTCGAGAACCGTCAGCCCCCGAACCGAAATTGCCTTCACATCTGTGACGGTCGATTCCTCCGTGTCGGGTTTAGGGAGCTCCGAGCCGACCATCAACTCCGCCAGGTCGGCGGCGGTGACGTCTTCTGGCTTCACGGTCGCCACGGTGCGCCCCTGCCGCAGCACGGTGATCGTGTCGGCAACCGCCAGGATCTCTTCCAGCTTGTGGTTGATGAAGAGGATCGTCGACCCGGCTTCCTTCAACTCCCGGAGGTTGCGGAAGAGTTCTTCGACCTCCTGGGGGACGAGCACCGCGGTCGGCTCGTCGAGGATGAGGATCTTGGCGCCGCGATAGAGCACTTTGATGATCTCGACCCGCTGCCGCTCGCCGACGGAGAGGCTCTCGACCAGTTCGTCCGCCTCGACCTCGAGGCCATATGCCTCGCTCACCCGGGCCAGATCCTTGCGGGCCTTCGCGAAGTCGATTCGCCCCATCGCCTTCATGGGCTCGTCACCGAGAATGACATTCTCCAGTACCGTGAGCTGGTCGGCGAGCATGAAGTGCTGGTGCAGCATGCCGATGCCGAGGTCGATGGCATCACTCGGGGACTTGAAGTGAACCTCTTTGCCCTCGACGAACATCTGGCCGTCGTCGGCTTGAAGCATGCCGTAGAGGATCTTCATCAGGGTCGACTTACCGGCCCCGTTCTCGCCACAGATGCCGTGGATCTCCCCCTGTTCCACCACCAGGGAGACGCGGTCGTTGGCGACGACACCGGGGAACCGCTTGGAGATACCCCTGAGTTCGATGGCGACCGCCACTGACCCTCCCCAAGCCGGTGTCAGACGAACGAAGCGGGACCGAGACTAGCCCGGTCCCGCTTCGTCACGCGTAGCTACGCGTGAACCGCCTCTCGGCGGATTACGCGTCTTCCGGCAGCGTCGGAACGACGATCTCGCCGGAGATGATCTTGGCCTTGAAGGCCTCGACCTCGTCGACGAATTCGTCGATGAAGCCACCCGTCGTGGAGTACCCCACACCGTCGGCCGCGAGGTTGTACTCGGTCGGACCGCCGGTGAAGTTGCCCGTCAGGTGGTCGTAGATGGCGTAGAACACGGCGACATCGACCCGCTTGAGCATCGAGGTCAGCACGTACTCCCGCTGCGTCGCATCGACGGTGTTGTATTGGTCGGAGTCGACTCCGATGCCCCACACCTTCGAACCGGTGGCCTCGCTCTGCTCTTTGGCAGCGGCGAACATGCCTGAACCGGAGAGGCCGGCGGCGGCGTACACGATGTCGGCGCCCTCGTCGTACATCGCCAGGGCGATCTCACGACCACGGTCCGGCGACTCGAACCCGGCGAAGTCCGGGAACTCGCTGATGTACGCCGAGGTGACCACGATGTCGGGGTTCACCGCACGAGCACCGGCGATGAAGCCAGCCTCGAACTTCTCGATGAGCCCGATACCGCTGACGCCACCGATGAAGCCGATGATGTCGGTCTCGGTCTTCAGCGCGGCGATGACGCCGACGAGGAACGAGCCCTCATGCTCCGAGAACACCATGCCACGAGCGTTGTCGCAATATGGCGCCGGCGGATCGACGGCAAAGTTCAACATGCCGGAGTCGGTGATCGCGAAGTCGACATCGGGGTTGTTCTCGCACACCGCCGGGAAGGCAGCCTCGAACGAGAAGCCGTTACCGATGACGATCGACGAGTTCTCGGCCTGCAGCTGCAGGTCGGTCGCCCGGGCAGCCGCGTCCGTCGGAGTGATCTCCGAGGCCGTCACGCTGAAGTAGTAGCGCGCCCAGTCGACACCGCAGCCAGCGGCGTCGTTGAACGACTGGTCGCCTCGACCGAGTAGGTCGAACGTCAAGCCAACATTGGTGCCCCTGCCCTCCGCCACCGCTTCGGCGGCGCCGAGGATCTCCGGACAGAAGTCGGGAACGATCACCTCCGGCCGAGCGGCCGTGGTGGTCGTGTCTTCAGTGCCACCGGTCGTCGTCGTACCGGCCGCGGTCGTCGTCGTCGCGGCGGCACCAGTGGAGCTGGTGGTGGTCGCGTCGTCATCGCCGCAGGCGGCGACTACCAGGAGGAATGCCGCGAGGAGCGCGGCGATACCCCAGTGTCTCTTCAACATGAGTGTGATCTCCTATGCATAGTGATGGCCGGGCCTCTAGCGAAGCCGGCGCATGCGTCAGTGTAGGGGACAGGACCTCGCTGCGCTCGGCCCCAGCCCCCGCTACAGCCCAGCCAGACCTGGCCAGACACGTCCGGGCCGGTCGCCGCGTTCTGGCTGGAGCCGTGGCTGGAGCCGGAGCTCCTTCTGGCTGGGGACGTGGCTGGCCGGAGGCCGGCCCAAGGCGGCCGGAGGCCGGCCCAAGGCGGCCGGAGGCCGCCCGGGGACTGGGGACTCGCTCAGCCCTCGCTGTCGGCCATCTCCACGGGGGGTTGGTCGGGCGCCTCGATGCGGGTGAACGAGATCTGCTCGGGGTCCTCGGGGTCGACATCCACCAGGATGGTGGTGTTGGCGGTGAACTCACCGAAGAGCACCTTTTCGGAAAGCTGATCTTCGAGCATCCGCTGCAGGGCGCGGCGCAACGGCCTGGCACCGAGCTGCGGGTCGTAGCCCTTGCTGCCAAGGAGCGCCTTCGCCTCATCGGTGAGCACGAGATCGAGCGCCTGCGACTTCAGCTGCTCGCGAATCCGCACGAGCATCAGGTCGACGATCGACTTGACCTCGTCCATCGTCAGCTCGTGGAAGACGATGACCTCGTCGATCCGGTTGAGGAACTCGGGCCGGAACTGCTTCTTCAGCGCCTCGGTGACCTTCTCCTTGATGCGGTCGTACGACAGTTCCTCGGACTCACTGGCGAACCCGATCGCCTTTCGCTTGAGATCCTGGGTGCCGAGGTTCGAGGTCATGATGATCACGGTGTTCTTGAAGTCGACCGTGCGACCCTGGGCATCGGTGAGCCTGCCGTCTTCGAGAATCTGGAGAAGCGTGTTGAACACGTCGGGATGGGCCTTCTCGATCTCGTCGAACAGCACCACCGAGAACGGCTTGCGGCGAACGGCCTCGGTCAGCTGCCCACCCTCGTCGTAACCGACGTATCCCGGCGGCGATCCGATGAGGCGGCTGACGGTGTGCTTCTCCATGTACTCGGACATGTCGAGCTGGATCAGGGCGTGCTCGTCCCCGAACAGGAACTCGGCCAAAGCCTTGGCGGTCTCGGTCTTCCCGACGCCAGAAGGACCGAGGAAGATGAACGACCCGGCAGGGCGCTTGGGATCCTTGAGCCCGGCGCGGGTCCGGCGAATGGCCCGACTCACGGCCTGGATGGCCTCGTGCTGGCCGACGATGCGCTTGTGAAGTTCGTCCTCCATCCGCAACAGCTTGGCGGTCTCGGCCTCAGTGAGGCTCTGCACCGGGATGCCGGTCCACTGGGCCAGCACTTCGGCGATCTGCTCTTCGCCGATGATCGACCCAACGACATCGTTGGGGTCGGCCCCGGCCGCCTCCATCTCGGACCGCTCCGTGACCAGAAGCCGCTCCTCATCGCGCAGCTGGGCGGCGCGCTCGAACTGCTGGTCCTGTACTGCGGTGTCCTTGCGGGAACGGACATCGGTGAGTCGCTCCTCGAGCGATTCGAGCTCGGGGGTGCCGGGCTTCCGGTTGATCCGCATGCGGCTGCCGGCCTCATCGATGAGATCGATCGCCTTGTCCGGCAGTTGACGGTCGGCGATATAGCGGTCGGCAAGGTTGGCGGCGGACACGAGCGCCTGGTCGGTGTACGACGCCCGGTGGTGTGCCTCATACTTCTCGCGCAGCCCGGTGAGGATCTGAATGGTCTCGGCAACCGTCGGCTCTTCGACCTGAATCGGCTGGAAGCGGCGTTCCAGCGCCGAGTCCTTCTCCAGGTACTTGCGGTACTCCTCGAGGGTGGTCGCCCCGATCGTCTGCAACTCACCGCGGGCCAGCATCGGCTTGAGGATGCTGGCGGCGTCGATGGCACCCTCGGCGGCGCCGGCGCCGACCAGGGTGTGGATCTCATCGATGAAGAGAATGATGTCGCCGCGGGTGCGGATCTCCTTCAGGACCTTCTTGAGCCGTTCCTCGAAGTCGCCGCGGTAGCGGGACCCGGCCACCAGCGCCCCGAGGTCGAGGGTGTACAGGTGCTTCCCGGTGAGAGTTCCGGGAACGTCGCCGGCGACGATGCGTTGGGCGAGACCTTCGACGATCGCCGTCTTGCCAACTCCCGGCTCCCCGATGAGCACCGGGTTGTTCTTGGTGCGCCGCGACAGGATCTGCATCACGCGTTCGATCTCGCGCTGGCGGCCGATCACCGGGTCGAGCTTGCGCTCACGGGCGTACTGGGTGAGGTTGCGGCCGAACTGGTCGAGCACCGTCGAACCACCGGCCCCCTCTGAGCCCCCACCGCGGCCGCTGCGACCGGAGGGTCCTGAGGACTCCGACGAGGACGGCTCGTCGCTCTGTGAGCCAGAGAGAAGCTGGATCACGGTTTGGCGAACCTTGTGGAGCTCGGCGCCGAGCTTCTGGAGGACCTGGGCAGCGACGCCCTCACCCTCGCGGATGAGGCCGAGGAGGATGTGCTCGGTGCCGATGTAGTTGTGGCCGAGCTGGAGAGCCTCGCGGAGGGAGAGCTCCAAGACCTTCTTGGCGCGTGGCGTGAAGGGAATGTGGCCGGAGGGGGCCTGGGCGCCCTGGCCGATGATCTCGACGACCTGGCTGCGAACCGACTCGAGGGAAATGCCAAGACTCTCGAGCGCGCGGGCGGCGACACCCTCACCCTCGTGGATCAACCCGAGGAGGATGTGCTCGGTGCCGATGTAGTTGTGGTTGAGGAGTCGAGCTTCCTCTTGGGCGAGAACGACCACTCGTCTCGCTCTATCGGTAAACCGTTCGAACAAAGTCCCGTCTCCTTAGACGACGATGGCGCTCCGGGTCCAAATCCAAGGCGCCCCAGTGACTATACCGGCGAGCCTCATCAACAAGGATGAGCCATTGCGGATGTCAGCCGTGTAACAAGGGTTTCGGTCATTTCGTTCCCGGGCTGTAG
>JBBEAX010000040.1:0-4288 GCA_040882645.1 Acidimicrobiia bacterium | reverse complement strand
GAGACCCGACCCGAACCTCCGCTCCTACTCACTCACCTCCACCCACACCGCACCCGCCGCTGTGACCAGATCCTCCAGGCGGATCGGGAACACCGTCGTCGGCGTCCCTCCGGCGGCCCATACGGTTTCATGACGCTCGAGCGCTCGGTCGGCGAAGACCCGCACCGGACCCGGGTAGCCGAAGGGTGGGGTTCCGCCGGCGGCGAATCCGGTGGCTTCTCGGGCCTCTTCCAGGGTGGCGCGTCGTACCGAGCCTGCTCCTGTCACTGACGCCAACTTGGCCACGTCGATCCTGGTGTCGCCGCTGGCGAAGACGACCACTTGTTCCCGGTCGTCGAGGGTGAAGACGATCGACTTGGCGATCGCCGACAGGTCGCAGCCGATGGCGGCGGCGGCGTCGGCGGAGGTCTTGGTGCCTTCGGGGAACACGTGGATGTCGATCTCCACGCCCAAGGCCCGGCCTCCTTCGATCACCCGCTGCGATGCGTCCGGAATCGTCATGCGCCCTCCAATTCGAGTCGGGCCGGGTCGGTCCCCGGGATCCCCCGCTGGCTCATCCAGATGATCGCCACCAGCGAGCCGATCAGATGCCAGCCGAGGTCCCACAACGTGTTGACCGCATCCCCCACATTCGACCCCTCGACGAATGCGGCGAAGATGTTCTCGGCGGTCTCGTTGACCACCCCGATCCCCTGGGCGAACACGAACCCCCACCACAGGGGGCGATCGGTGTCACGCGCCGCATAGGCGATCACCATGGTGGCCGTTCCGATGCCGAACCCGTGGACCACCTGGTCCCATTTCAGGTACCCGTCGAGCAGCCACCAGTTGTAGAGGATCTCCCGCCGCCCGCTCGGGTCGGGCGCCACTCCCCCGGCGAGATGCATCGCCGCCCAGATCGACAGCAGCCACAGGAGCACCGTCGGGATCGGGCCCCACCGGTGGTCGACCCAGGCCACGATGGCGATGCACGCCGCCAGGGCCGGCAGGTAGATCCAGAGGAAGGTCTGGCCCCGGGCCACCCCCACCGCGGTGAGTACGACGACATGAGCGGCGGTGAACCAGGCCACCGCCGGGACCCGCCGTACCAGGACGGCGAGTGGCCTCACCCGGCCCAACCCAGGAATGCCAGCAGGTCGTCGCCGGCGGCGGCGGCGACCCGGCGAGCCTCGGCCTCCGCCGTGGGGACCTCGGCGACCGAACCAGCGGTGCCCCGCACATCGGCATACACCTTGAGTTTGGGCTCGGTGCCGCTGGGGCGGATCAGCACCCGGCTGCCGCCCTCCAGCGAGAAGTCGACCAGCGGCGTCGCCGGCAGCCAGAAGGGGCGGTCGTCGGCCCCCTGGCGGTAGTCGGTGAACCCGGTGACCGCCATCCCTCCCAGCGTCGCCGGCTGCGAGCTGGCGAGGTTGTCCATGGCGGCGGCGATCTCCTCGACCCCGTCGGCGCCGGGACGGACCACGCTACGGGGGACGCTCACCCACAGCCCGTCGCGCACGTAGAGGTCGGCGAGGCGATCGAACACGGCCCTCCCCCGCTCCTTCTCCACGGCCACCATGTCGGCGAACCACAGTGCCGCCGAGAACCCGTCCTTGTCGTGCACCACCGGGCCCACCGTGTATCCCAGCGCCTCCTCGAACCCGAACACGAACCGTAGGCCCTGCTCCTCGAGCGCCAGGGCGGCGTTGCAGATCCACTTGAAGCCGGTGAGGGTCACCTCGTGCCGGGCGCCGTGGTGGGCGGCCACCGCCCCCAGCATCGGCGACGACACCACGCTGCTCACCACTAGCCGTCCGGCGCCCTCGGTTCGCTCGAGGATGAAGTCACCAAGGAGGATGCCGATCTGGTTGCCGCTCAGTTGTACCCATTCGCCGTCGTGGGGGAGGCTCACCCCGAGGCGGTCGCCGTCGGGATCGTTGGCGAGGACCGCATCGGCTTCCACCCGGGTGCCCAGCGCCTCGGCCAGGTCGAGGGCTCCCGGTTCTTCCGGGTTCGGGAAGGCGACCGTGGGGAAGCGCCCGTCGGGGGCCCACTGCTCCTCGACCACGTGGACGTCGCCGTGCCCCCCGGCGGCGAGGATGCGGATCGCCAACGGGCCGCCCACCCCGTGGAGGGGGGTGTAGGCGAGACGGATCGGAGCACCCGCAGGGGGATCGCCCCGGAAGGCGAAGACCTCCTCGGTGTAGCGCTGCTCCGCCTCCAGCCCGATGGCGAGGGCGAACTCGTGCCCGTCCTCGAAGACTTCCTCGATGCGGGGCACCGCGGCGGCGGGGCCGACTGCGTCGATGGCGGCGGCGATGTCGGAATCGACCGGGGGGATGATCTGGGCGCCGTTGGCGTCATACGCCTTGTACCCGTTGTCGGCCGGCGGGTTGTGGCTGGCGGTGACCACCACCGCCATCGTCGCCCCCAACTTTAGGGCGGCGTGGGCGACCAGCGGGGTGGGGGTCACCGCCGGGAACCAGCGGGCGAGGATGCCGGCGGCGGCGAACACCCCCACCGCATCCTCGGCGAACTGCTCGCTGTCGGTACGCCCGTCGAAGCCGACCACCACCGGGCCGGCGCCGCGGCCCCGGGTGATCAGATAATCGGCGATCCCCCGGGTGACCCGGATCACTGTGGCCCGGTTCATCCGGTTCGAACCCGCCCCCACCTGGCCCCGAATCCCGGCAGTGCCGAAGCGGAGGATGGCCCCCATGCGGTCCTCGAGGGTCTCGGGGTCGTCGAGGAGCGCCTCCAACTCGGCCCGGGTCGACGGGTCGGGGTCGCCGTCGATCCAGGCCTGGGCCCGGGCCACCAGGTCGCTCATCATCGGAACGCTACCCACCCCATCCTCGGTGGCCAGATGGGTGACGAGCACGTCGTGGCCCTCCCGGGGAAGCCGCTCGACCACCACCGCCGCCGGGCCGACTCCGACCAGCAGGCAGTCGGGTCGGAGCCGCGGGAGCAGCCGGTCGTAGTGGCCGCCGCCCCGGCCGAGGCGCACTCCGGAGTGGTCGAACGCCAGCCCGGGGAGCAGCACCACATCGATGTCGGCCGGGTCCACCTCGGATGAGCCGGCGACCGGTTGGGAGAAGCCGAGCCGGTGGGTCTCCCGATCCGAGTCGAAGGAATGCACGGTGAGGACGCCGTCGTCGGGGATGCGGGTGACCAGCGCATCGAACTCGCCGACCAAGGGGCGGAGGTCGATCTCATCCGGCAGGGGGTCGTAGAGCAGCACCCGGCTTCCCGCGGGGAGCCACTCGCCCAGCGCGGCGACCACCTGTTGCGAAGCGGCGGGCCAGTCGACCCCGGCGCGTACCTGGCGTGCCCATTGCCGCCATTCCGCCTTCCCGGCCGAAGGGCCGGGGGCTGTCATGAAAAGAGCAGCGCGGCGAGCTTCTGCAGCTCGTCCTGATTGGAGGCGGGCACGATGTAGCCCTCCTCGTTGCGGATCTCGTCAAAGTGCTCGGCGATGTCCTCGGGGGTGAGGGCACCCTCCTTCACCGGGTGCTTGAACCAGCCCGGGGTGAGCCCGACGAACATCCGGCTGACCACGCCCCCCGCCGCCGAGTAGACCTCGCCGGTCACCGGGCAGGCCTCGGAAGCCAGGTAGGCAACCACCGGCGACACCTGGGAGGGCTCGAGCTTGTCGGCCATCGGGCCGAGGATCTCCTCGGTCATCCGGGTGTGGGCCACCGGGGCGATGGCATTCACCTTGATGTCGTACTTGGCGCCCTCGATGGCCAGCACGTTCATCAACCCGACCAGCCCCATCTTGGCGGCGCCGTAGTTGGCCTGGCCGAAGTTGCCGAGCAGCCCCGAGTTGGAGGAGGTCATCACGATCCGCCCGTAGGACTGCTCCCGCATGTGCCGAAAGGCGGGCCGGGTGACGAAGAAGGCGCCCTTGAGGTGCACGTCGAGCACGGCCTCGAGGTTGGGCCATTCAAGGTTGTGGAACGCCTTGTCGCGCAGGATTCCGGCGTTGTTGATCACGATGTCGATCCGCCCGAACTCGTCGATCGCCCGCTGCACCATCGCCTCGGCGTCGTCAGGGTTGGAGACAGACCCGTAGTCGGCGACAGCGGCGCCGCCCGCCTCCTTGATCTCGGCGACCACCTCGTCGGCGGGGCGAGCCTCCGACTCGGTGCCGTCGGTGGCCACCCCCGGGTCATTGACCACCACCGCGGCCCCCCGGGAGGCGAGCAGCCGAGCGTGCGAAGCCCCCAGCCCTCTACCGGCCCCGGTGACCAAAGCGACCCGATCCTGGAAGTCGATCATGCGTTCAATCCTCTTGCCGACCGTCGAG
>JBBEAX010000039.1:0-28672 GCA_040882645.1 Acidimicrobiia bacterium | reverse complement strand
CACCACCCACCAAGCCGCCCCCGCCAAAGCCGCTTGACATAGGAGAAACAATCGCCGGTCGGCCGCAGGCCCGGTTTCGCCCTTCGCCTTCGCCCATCGCGTCCTGCGAATTGCGAATTGCGAATTGCGAATCGCGGGAGGCCGCCGCCAGGCGGCTGACCCATCGCGGGAGCCCGGCGAAGCCGGGCGACCCTTACACTCCCCCCCGCATGAAGATCTACACCAGGCGGGGTGACGACGGGTCGACCGGGCTGTTCCATGGGGGCCGGGTGGCGAAGGACGAGACCGGGCCTGAGGCTTATGGGACGGTCGACGAGGCCGTTTCGGCTCTCGGGGTGGCCCGGGCCGTCGCCACAGGGGGACTGGCCGACCAGATTCTCAGTGTCCAGCGTGACCTGTTCGTCGTGGCGGCGGAGCTGGCCACTTCGGCGGAGCGGCGCGGCTTGCTGGAAGCGGGGGTGTCGCTCACCACGGCGACGATGGTGGTCGCCCTCGAGGCGCAGATCGACGACATCGAAGCCGAGCGGGGCCTGCCCACCGAGTTCATCGTCCCCGGCGGATCCCCGGTGGCGGCGGCGCTCGACCTCGCCCGGTCGATCACCCGCCGGGCCGAACGGCGAGCGGTGACCCATGTCCGCCAGTCGGGCATCGAGGACTCCTTCGTGGTGCCTTACCTCAACCGGCTCGCCGACTACTTGTATGTTCTCGCCCGCTCGGCCGAGGCCGCGTGGGTACCCAGCCGAACCGAAGCAGAGGAGAGTCGATGATCGAGATACGAGGCAACCTCGACGGGGAGGCGTTCGCCGACGCGGTCGTCCTGGGTGTAGGTGCCAACAAGGCATTCGACGATGCGGGGCGCTGGGTCGCAGAACGGATGCCCCGGCTGGATCGGCTGATGGACGAGGCCGAGTTCACCGGCAAGCCCGGGCAGACGCTCTCACTGGCGGGCTCCGGGGACGTTCCCTACAACCGGGTGGTGTTCGTCGGTTTCGGATCCAAGCCAGACGCCGAGGTCATTCGTCGGGCTGCTGGATGTGGGGCTCGCTCCCTCTCGAAGGCGGTGACGGTCGCCACCACGCTGCACACGGTTCCGGTCGATCGAGCCGCCGAGGCGACCGGGCTGGGGTTCGTCCTCGGTACCTACACCTTCACCCGCCACAAGACCGATCCAAAGCCTTCGCTGACCACCTCGTTGGTGCTGCTCGGGGCGGATGACGCGACCGTGGCGGAGGCACAGTTGGGTCGATCGATCGCCGGGGGAGTCAACCTCGCTCGCGACCTGATCAACACCCCTGCGATGGACAAGGCTCCGGAGGTGCTCGCCCAGGTAGCCCGCGATCTGGCCGAGCGCGTGGGGATGAATGTCCGGGTGCTCGACGAGAGGGAAATCGCCCAGGAGCGTCTCGGGGGGCTGTTGGGTGTCTCGCTCGGGTCGACCAAGCCCCCTCGCCTCGTGGAGCTTCGCTACGAGCCCAAGGGTGCCAAGGGCTTCGTGGCGTTCGTCGGCAAGGGAATCGTGTTCGATTCGGGAGGCCTCTCGATCAAGCCCGCCGATGGCATGGAAACCATGAAGACCGACATGTCGGGCGCCGCTGCCGTCTTCGGGGCGATGCAGGTGATCGCCGAGATGGGCCTTCCGGTGAGGGTGCTGGGGATCGCCCCACTCACCGAGAACATGCCGAGCGGGTCGGCCGTGAGGCCGGGTGACGTCCTCGAGATCCGCAATGGCAAGACCATCGAGGTGCTCAACACGGATGCCGAGGGGAGGCTCGTTCTTGCCGACGGCCTGTCGCTGGCGGCCGAGGAGAAGCCGGATCTCATCGTCGACATCGCCACCCTGACCGGTACGTGCAAGGCGGCATTGGGAGAGAAGATCGCCGGGCTGTTCGGGGGCGATGACGCCGCCGCCATCGTTTCAGCCGCGGCGGAGGCGGCGGGCGAGCGCACCTGGCGGCTCCCCCTCCCCGACGACTACCGGAAGCTGATCGACTCGGAGGTCGCCGACATGAAGAACACCGGCGGCAAGTTCGGTGGGGCGATCACCGCAGCCTTGCTGCTCAAGGAGTTCGTGGGCGACGTGCCGTGGGTCCACCTCGACATCGCCGGGCCCGCCCGAGCGTCCGAAGCCGAGCATTACATCCCGAAAGGGGCGACGGGATTCGGCGTCCGCACCATGGTCGAGATCGTTCGCCGGATGGCCGGTGGCAGCCCCGGCGAATCCCCAACGGCGACTGAAGTAGCCTGATCGACTAATGGCTCGCCGCACTCTCGTTGCAGCCGTTTTGCTCGACCTAGCTGCACTGCTGGTTGCGATGGAGATCGCCTCACTCGTCATCTTCGGCGATCCGATCCCGTGGCGGGCGCGGCCCCAGTCGGGCACGATGCTCGCTTCGATCGTGGGCGGGGCATTGCTCGGGCTCTTCATCGCCTTCCGTCCGGCGGCCACCGGAGTCCACCGCCCCTCGTACGGGCGTGCCCTGTCGATGTCGTTGATCACGCTCGCCACGGCGTCCGTCGGCCTGGTGTTCTTCCGTGGCTTCTGGTCCCGGGGTTTCGTGCTCGTCACGGTCACCGCGTGGCTGGGAATCGGGCTGATCCATAGATGGATTCGGCGTCGTCGGCCATGGACGGAGACCCTGGTGCTGATCACTTCCGAAAAGACCCTCGTCGAGGACATGTTGGCGGCCCCCCACGCCGAAATCGCCTCGGTTCTCGACCCGGCCGGGATCGCGCCGGATCGGCTGGCCCCCGGCGCCACGCTGGCGGTGGATCTGCGCTCGGTGCTGAGCGACGAGATGGCCCGCTTCGTGTCGTCCTGCAATCTCGCCGGCCTTCCGGTGCGGTCGCTGACTTCCGCCTACGAGGATCACACCGGCCGGCTGCCGATCGTTCACCTTCACGAAGGGTGGGAGCTGACGGTGCCGTTGTCGGGCCGTAAGTTCTATGTTCAGGTCAAGCGGGTGGTCGACACTGCCCTGATCCTCGTCACACTTCCGCTTTCTCTCGTCCTGGGTTCCCTGATCGCTCTGGCGATCAAGATCGAATCGCGGGGCCCGGCGATCTACCGACAGGAGCGCATCGGGCTCGAGGGCAAGGCATTCCGGCTCTACAAGTTCAGGACCATGCGGGTCGCCAAGGACCAATCGGCGCGGTTTGCGGTTCGGGGTGACGATCGGCTGACCCGGGTGGGGAGGGTGTTGCGGCGTGTTCGCATCGACGAGCTCCCCCAGCTATGGAACGTGCTGCGGGGCGACCTGAGCCTGGTCGGCCCCCGGCCCGAGCAGGAGCCGTTCGTGGAGGTGTTCTCCGAGTCGATTCCGTTCTACATGCACCGGCATCTGGTTCGCCCTGGCCTCACGGGCTGGGCTCAGGTGAACTTCGGGTACGCCGACAACGAGGCCGACACGGTGGAGAAGCTCTCGTTCGACCTCTACTACGTGAAGCATCTGTCGGTATGGCTCGACCTAGAGATCCTCGGCAGGTCGGTGTGGACGGTGGTGTCGGGCTTCGGGGCTCGCTGACCGTCAGGCGGTCGGCCTCGAACTCCTCAGGATCATTGTCACGATCAGGGCGAACGCTACGGCTTCACCGATGAGAAAGCCGGCACCCACCCGGGCGCTGGGGCTTCCCCCGGCGACCATCACCGTGAGGGAAGCCGCCGCCAGTCCGAAGGCCCAGGAGAGGGCGAGCTTCCCCGTGGCCCGCATTGCGATGAGGATCTGCTGGGCGAAGAGGGCGATCGTGGCGATGGCGACGCCGGCACCGGCATAGGCGGCGAGGGTCGCGGTTGGTCGGAACACCTCGCCGAGAAGGAACGCCACCAGGTCTGGTCCCACCGCCCAACCCACCGTGTACCCGAAGGCCCCGCCGACTGCTCCGAGTGTGCCGAGTCGCCATGCCCAGAGGCGGATCGTTGCCTGGTTTCCACTCTGCACGAACCGGGTGAAGGGGGGAAGGATCCGGGCGATGAGGCTGTAGGCCACGGTCAGCGGCGCCCGGAACAGCAGGAACGTCTCGAAGAACACGCTGACTTCTGCCGACGATGCCCGGAGAGCGCCGACGACGAGGGGACCGGCCGCAACGATCGTCTGCGATGCGGCGTTGGCGGCGACGAACGTCGCCAGCCCCGCGCCGGAACCTCGGGAGCCGTGCGCGGTGCGGCCGATCGGCTCCGCACGGAACGGCAGCCAGATCCACACCACCAGCGAACCGGCGACCAGCGCCCAGCCGAGCCCCACGGCGCCGACCCCAAGGGCCAGCAGGGTGGCGGCGAGAGCCAGGCGGAACACCGATTCGGCCAGGGTCGAGAGCCCGTACTCCTTGAAGCGGCGGTGCCCGGCGAGCATGCCCCGGGCGAGCGCGAACCCGCCATAGCCCGTGATGAGGGCGGCGGTTATCACGAGGTAGGTGGTTTCGCCGTGGAGGAGCCGGTCGAGCGCCAGCGCGGCGAAACCCGTGGAGACGATCACCGAGAGGGCGATCACGCCAATGAACAGCCGCCAGGGCCCCGCGTCGGGATCGTCCGAGCTCAACCGGCGGATCGTCAGTTGCTCCATGGGCACGAACACGATCGTCAGCACGAGAAACTGGATGGTCCACAGGACAGTGATCGGGGCGAACTCGGTGGGGCCGAGGGCTCGGCCCGCGATCAGCTGGAACAGGTAAGCGGAGAGCGCGGCCACCAGGGTGCCGACGACCATATAGGCGGTGCCTGAGCCAGGGGCTCGGGCGGCGAGGGGCGAGGTCGTGTCGGTGGGGTCGGTCATTGCGGGAGCGCTGTCGTCAGCGGAAGCGAGAGCGTAATCCGGGGTTGTCCGATTACTGAATAGGCTGCGTCGCCGTGGACATAACCGAACACCCCATCGGGCCGGCTCAGCGCGATCGCTCGCGCTGGTGGTGGCTCTTCCTGGTGTTCACCGCGGTGCCCTTGATCGTCTGGTGGGTGGCGTGGTATCCGGGAATCCTGTCCATCGAGTCAGTGGCGCAACTTACCGAGGTCCACTCCGGCTACTTCACCAACGAGATCCCTGCGATCCATTCGATCCTGGTGTGGCTCATCACTCGGATCTGGGATTCGCCGGCAGCGGTGACGCTGGTGCAGGTAGCGGCGATGGTGGCGCTCCTTGGCGCGTACGTCAGGCGGAGCCCCGGGGTCGGGGTCCCGTGGTGGCTGGGGGGCATCACGATCCTGGTGTTCGGCTGGCTGCCGGCCGTCGGGGCTACGACGATCGCCCTCGAGGTACAGGTGGCCCAGACCCTGGTCGCCATCTGGGTGCTCGTCGAGTTGATGGCGCTTGCGCCCGATTCCGTCCGCTACATGCGGGATCCGTGGGCGATGGCCCGCTTGAGCACTGCCCTGGGGATGGCCTGGTTGTTCGACCACGCAGGTGTGGTGGTGGTGGCACTGGTGTTTGGCGCCCTCGCACTGGGTTTCCGGCGGTCCGTCGGATTGCTGGCCGCGCCGGTCGCCGGAGCGGTGGCACTGTTCCTACTCGTCCAGGGCCCGCTGTACGCGGCATTCTCGGTGGATCGCGCGGTGACACCGCTTGGTGAGGCGTACGCCCCGGAGGTCGCCGCGGTGTATCACCATGATGCTGGCTGGTTCAGCGAGGCCGACCTCGCGTTGCTCGCCGCGGTGGCCGACCTCGAGGTGTGGAACGCCGCGTACACCTGCGCCGACGGCACGGCTCTGGTCGGCGACCGCGAGTTCGACACGTCGGTGATCCGGGCCGACCCCGGGGCCTACCGCGGTTTGGTGTTCAGGGCCGCCGTGTCGCACCCGACCACCGTCGCCGGTCATCGGTGGTGCGCTGCCGCAGTGCTGTTGGTGCCCGGGCAACCGCACGGCGAGAGATTCTCGACCTACGTCTACAACATCCCCCCCAACGACATGGGAATCGTCCGGGAGTCACTGTGGGTGCCGGGCTTCAATGCCACCAAGGCGATCTTGGTGCGCACCGATCAGCCCGACCGGCTCTGGATGTTCTGGCGGGCAGGCACGCTCGTATGGCCTGCACTGGCGGGTATCGCCGCCCTGGCCGTGCGGCGAAGCCGCTTGGCGTGGCCGGGGCTGGCGCTTGTTGCTTTCTTGGTCCTGGCAGTGCTGACGGTGAGGGAGCCGTCATTCAGGGAGTCGTTCGCGGTGTACTCCCTGTCCTTCCTGAGCCTCCCGCTGTGGTGGTCGGCGTTTCGCGAAGCCACAACCCGCAGCTCCGGCCCACCCGACTGAGGCGAGCCGGTCAGCGACAGGGGGTGACACTCTCGATCCCGGCAGTGCCGGCGATGGCTCGCCTTGTCTCGGAGCCAACGATCCCATCGATCATCAGCTTGCTCCCCTTCTGGAAGCCCTTCAGCGCCTTTTCGGTCTGCGGGCCGAACACCCCATCGGCGGAGCCGGGGTTGTATCCGATGAGCTTGAGGAGTTGCTGGAGTTGGCGCACGTCTGACCCCGAGACACCCGCCCTGAGGACCCGCGCCTCGAGCCGGAGGAATTCCGCGTACTGGGCCGCGGTGGCGATGGTGGCCACCTCGGACAGCGTTTGGCTGCCGACGATGCCATCTGCCGGCAGATCGCGGGATCTCTGGAACTTCTTCACGGCCTTCTCCGTCTTCGACCCGTAGACACCGTCTATGGGACCGGGGGCGTAGCCGATCGCCTTGAGGAAGGCCTGGAGCTCCCTGACCGTCCGCCCCGAGGCGCCGGCCCACAGAACGACCTGCTGGCGAATGAGGTTGTCGACCGCTGGTGGCGTGACGCACGCCGTGGCGGTCCCGTCTGGGGGCGGGGTCGTCGTGGTGCTGGAGGCTGGTGCCGTCGTCGAAGTCGTGGGGGGGAGGGGCTGGGTCGTCGCGCCGATAGTCGTCGTCACCTCAGGCACTGTCGTGGTTGTGGGGAGGGACGGCACCGTCGTAGTGGTCGGGAGGGGCGGCAACGTCGTGGTCGTGGTCGTCTGCGGCGGGCTGGCAGTCGCCGGCGTGGCGCAACCCGTCGGCGCTCCACCATCCGAGACCGTGATCACCTGCATCGACCGGAGGCTGAGGAGCCCGCGCAAGTCCCTCGTCTTGTAGGCCCGTGGCCCGCCGGAGCCGTAGAAGGTGATCTCGAGGGCGGCACCGGTGGTCGAGCACTTGGTGATCGCCAGCCCGGTGACCGAGTTCATCCCGGGGAGCAGGGAGGCGAGTTGGCTTCCGGAGAACTGACGGGTCCACCGGGCGTGCGAGTTGCCGACCTCAGGAAGCTGGCTCCAATGGTCATCGACCGAGCGCAGGTAGGGCGCCGAGCTGGAGAACCCGTCTTCGGAGTTCTCGGTCCAGCCGAAGGTGCTGGAGGAGTAATAGGTGGGAATCGGGGTGAGCTGACCGCCGACCTTCACCGACGGGTGGGTCATCACCTTCCCTTCGGTGTTGCGCACGGCGTCGACCCAAGCCTGGGTCCCATGCCCCCAGCCGACATAGCTCTGGTCCACGGTCGTGTCGTAGATCGAGCACCAGCACCAGGGGCGATCCTCTGGCGCGAGCCGGGCAATGACCTTGGAGTACGCGTAGGACCGGGCCGCCACCGCCTGGGCCTCGAGCGCGGCCATCCCTCCCGAGTTGCCCCAGTAGTAGGGCATCTCGGAGATGCCGAGGACGTAGTCCTCCATGTCGAGCTCGACGGAGAGATTCACCGTGTTGGTGTTGTTGTCCGGTCGGATCCGGAGCCCACCGCGGGAATAGGTGCATGGCTGCGCCCGGCTGCCGGTGGTGAGATTCCAGTTCATGAGTGTGCAGCCATCGAGGATCACGCCTGCGGTGGGCGAGTCGGCAAAGCCGTCCCATTCGGCGTCGATGGTGCAAGTGCCGGTGAAGCTCCCGCTCGGAGCGTCGACACGGCAGTTCCCTCCATTAAGGCGGGTGACGGTCACCGTTTGGCCTGCGCCGGCGGTGACCGAGCCGGCAGTTGAGCTGAAGGTCACGGGAGAGTTCGGTGCCGCCCCGATCGAGCGAACCGTGAGCGAGAGAACCTGCTGCTCCATCGTCAGATTCACCCAGATGGGCTCGTTACCGAGGGCAGGGGACACGTCACCGGGAGTGGCGTCGGTGAAATAGTGAGACATGATCTCTTCCCACGAGTAGCCGGCGCGGGCCATCCCGTAGGCGCCGAACTGGCTCATGCCGACGGAATGACCAAAGCCGCCTCCTTCGAGGGTGAACGTGTCGGCGGCGCGGGCGGGGAATGCCGGCAACAGCGCAAACACGATGGCGAGGGCCCCGGCCACCAATGTACGGCGCTGCAGTGGCGGTGAGTAGTCATTATGCATACCCTCCGCATCGGAGGGTCTTGTGGTCGGGTTAACTACTTTGTGTGGTTGGCAAGGAGCCGCGCCACCAGATCAGGTACCACCTCGCCGGCGGCCTCTTCGACGATCACCGTGGCCAGGTCGTCGAGCTCGGTCGGTCCCCGGTTGACTATCACCATCGGATGGCCCGCCTCGACGACCTCGATGGGGAACGACGCGGCGGGAAACACCGAAAGCGTGGAACCGATGACGAGAACCCCGTCGGCGTCACCCGTGGCGATGGTGGCTCGCATCAGCGCCCTACGGGGAAGCGCCTCACCGAAGAAGACCACGGCCACCTTGAGAATGCCGCCGCAATGGAGACACGTGGGATCGTCCTCTCCGGCGGAGACGCGTGCGGCGACGACCGCGGTCGCCTGGCCATCACCGCACCCGAGGCAGACGGTTTCGCCGGCATTCCCGTGGAGTTCGATCACCACATGTTCCGGGAGGCCGGCCGCCTGATGGAGGCCGTCGATATTCTGGGTTATGCACGCCTCCATCAGATCCGCCCGCCACAGGTCGACGATCGCCCGGTGAGCGGCGTTGGGAACCGCCCCGAGCACGCCGGACGCGGTTCGCATCCTCCACGACGCCCGCCGGGTCTCGGGATTCTCGAGATAGCGGGAGTAGGTGAACTCCTCGGGATCGACCTTGGTCCAGACCCCTTCGGGTCCGCGAAAGTCCGGGATGCCCGATTCGGTCGAGATCCCCGCTCCGGTGAAGACGAGGAGTCGACGGCAATCGGCGAGAGCCTCGGCCGCGGCGAGAGCCTGAACCACCCACCGATCGTAGGGCGGTCAGCCTTCGAGCAACCCCCGGTATTCGGCGCGGAGAGCCGGGCGGAGCCGGCGCAACTGGCTCGCCCCGAGGTAGGGCACCCGGGGCCTCACCAACACGATCGGCCCCTCGCGCTCGATCAACCCCTCGGCGGCGAGGATGCCGAGATGGAGAGGCTCCCGCAGCCTTCGCCCGCTTCGGGTCGCGGCGATCAGTCGGAGGAGGTCGGCGACCGCTCCCGGTCCGACGATGGCGGTCCAGAATCGGCGAACCATTGGGTCGTGCGGTTCGTGCCCGGGGGTATCGTGCTCGAAAGCCAGGGCGGCGATGATCGGCCGGGGGAGGGCGGTGGGGCGGTAGGCCGTCGTGGTGCCCGGGGCTGGCGCGGCTTCCATCTCGATGGGAGGACGGGCATCTTGACGGAGGATCCCGGGCACCACGGCGGTCATGTCAGGTTGATATCAAATAACCGCAGTTGAATGCAATAGCATCGACTAGAAGCGCGAAATGATTCCCTGGGCTAGTCCTCGGCGACGTAGACCCAGACCGATACCCGGACCACGGTGTCCTCGGTGATCGGGGAGCCCGGTGATGGATTGGTGTCGATGACGACGTTGTGGTCGGACGCCACCGACGTATCGACCTCGATGAACACCCAGGTGTAGTCGATTCCCGTCTGGTTTCGGTGAGCCCGCAGGGTGTCGCCGGCCACCCCCCGCTTCATGCCGGTCACATCGGGCAGGGCCGCCGTCGGCGACTGGGCGTTGGACACTTCCACCTCGATCGTCGTCCCCTGCGACACCCTGGTACCCGGAGGCGGGTTGGTGGCGACCACCCTGTCACGCGGTTCGTCGGAATTCACCGACCGGACCTCGACCCTGAGACCCGCAGCGAGGATCTCGTCGCGCGCCCGATTGATGCTCAGTCCGATGACGTCGGGGATCTCTACCCGCGGCAAGGTGTAGTACACGTCGATGCCGGGCGGATCCTCGGGGAAGTTCTCCACTGGGACGTCCTGAAGCACATAGGTCATGAATTCTTTCCAGATCGGCGCCGGGGCGCTGCTCCCGAACATCCGGGGAATGAATCGACCCTTGATCGTCAGGTTGAGCATCGCGAGCTGCGCGTCGGGATAGCCGACCCACACTGCGGTGCTGAACTGCGGGACCGAGCCCACGAACCAAGCGTCGGAGTTCCCCTCGTGGGTTCCCGTCTTGCCGATCTGGGGACGGCCGATGTCGGCAGTGCCACCGGTACCGAGGGTGATGACCTTTTCCATCGTGTTGATGGCAGCTGCCGCCAGCGCAGGTTCGAGCACCTGCCGGCCCTCGACCTGATGTTGATAGATCACGTTGCCGTCGCGGTCTTCGATCCGCTCGATCAGGTAGTTGGCGACGTAGACCCCCTGGTTGGCGATCGTCGAATAGGCGCTGGCCATCTCGAGGGGGCTGACCGCGGCCGCACCGAGCACGATGGCGGGCACCTTGGCGATCGTCGAGCGGATCCCCATGCGGTGGGCGACATCGACGATGTTCTCGGCACCCACCTCGATCGCCACCTGGCAGAACACGGTGTTGGTCGACAGGTAGAGCGCGGCTTCGAGCGTCCGGACCCCCGGTGGGTTGTTACCAGCATTGGCGCACTCCCAGGGCTCGATTCCCCCGAAATCGAGGGTCTGCGGTGTGCTGTAGTCCCAGTAGGAGTTGAGGACGATGCCTTGCTCGAGGGCGGCGATCAGCCCGAACGGCTTGAAGGCGGAACCGGGGTTGCGGCGTCCTTTGGTGGCGAGGTCGTACTGACGCTGCCCGGCCTCGAGATTGGTGCCGAAGTCCAGCCCCGATGCCATCACCACGGTGGCACCCGTGCGATTGTCGACCATGGCGATGGCGCCGGTGGGGAGATCCTGGCCGGCGGGAAACCAGTCCTGAAGAATCGATCGGGCGTACTCCTGCAATTCGAAGTCGACAGTGGTGTACACCTTCAACCCTCCGCCCCCCTCACACTCTGTGTCGTGGGCCGGGCAGCCGAAGAGCGCTCGTTTGGCCTGCTGGTAGGACGACCCCAGCCCGAAGCGGGAGTCGTTGAGCAGCGCGTCGCGGGCGGCAATCAGCACCTGCGGCGCCGGGTCCTGGAAGTCCTCGTGGACCACCGTCGTGATCGGGGTGTCCTTGGCCCGTTCGCCATCCTGCTTGGTAATCCAGCCCTCCTCGACCATGTTGTCGATCACCGCGTTGCGCGCCCGCAGAGGGATCTCGCTGTCGTTGCGGAGGTTGTACAGCGAAGGGTTTCGGATCGGCACCGGAAGCGCTGCCGCCTCGGCGATGGTCAGCTGTTCGAGCTCCTTGCCGAAGTACTCCTGCGCGGCGGCCCTGATGCCGTAGGCGTTGTCACCGAAGAACACGGAGTTGAGATAGAACTCGAGGATCTGTTCCTTCGTGTAGCGGCGTTCGAGTTCGATCGCGATGGTGGCTTCCGCCACCTTGCGCTCGAGGGTCGGCTCACTTCCGACAAAATTCTGTTTGACGACCTGCTGCGTGATCGTCGAGCCGCCCTGGGTTTGCCCGCCGGTCAGGTCGGCGAACAGCGCTCGCACCACTGATTGGTAGTCGACCCCGCCGTGGTCCATGAAGCCGTCGTCCTCGGCGGCGAGCACGGCGTAGATCACCAGATCGGGGATCTCCTCGATCGGCACCGGCTGGCTGTTGCGTTCCGTGAGCTGGCCGAGCACCACGCCGTCGGCCGTGTAGACGGTCGACAGACTGCCGAGGTCGGGGAAGTCGAGCTGCATCGCCTCGACGTCCGGGATCCACTCTTCGCGCAGGTCGAGCAGGGTTCCGTTGGCGCTGTTCGCCCCGAGGAACACGAACAGGCCCATCCAGGTGGAGGAGATCAGAACGATCGCAGCGAGCACGGCGAATGCCACGAAACGGCGGCCGCTTCGCTCGAGACGCTCCGCCTCGTGGATGGAGATGTCCATGGGTGTCCTCAGTGAGAGACGTAAGGGGAGTGGAAAGAGTTCCGGGGTAGCATCCGCTCGACCTCAGAGGGGAAGCCTGACCGCTTGTCAGTGTAACGATGGCCGATTTATCCGATACCCCCCGTCACACCTCGAGCGGCATCGAGATCGAACCGATTTACGGCCCTGAGACCCTCGAATCGTGGGACGCCGATGTCGCCCTCGGTGCTCCTGGTTCCTTCCCGTTCACGCGCGGTCCCCACCCCACCATGTATCGCGGCCGGCTGTGGACGATGCGCCAATACGCAGGTTTCGGCACGGCCGACGCCACGAATGAGCGTTTCCGGTCGCTGCTCGAAGCGGGCCAGACCGGTCTGTCGGTTGCGTTCGATCTGCCGACCCAGATGGGTCTCGACTCCGACGCTCCGATGGCGCGCGGTGAGGTGGGGAAAGTAGGTGTCGCCATCGACTCGGTGGACGACATGCGCCGTCTACTTGCCGGGATCCCCCTAGGCGACGTGTCGACCTCGATGACGATCAATTCGACCGCGGCGATCCTGCTGCTCCTCTACCAGATCGTCGCCGAGGAAGCCGGGGTGCCTGCCGATCGGATACGAGGCACGGTCCAGAACGACATCCTCAAGGAATACTCGGCTCGAGGCACCTACATCTATCCGCCAGGCCCGTCCATGCGGCTGGTGACCGACCTGTTCCGATACTGCGGAACCGAGCTGCCCGCGTGGAACACGATCTCGGTGAGCGGCTATCACGTGCGGGAAGCGGGCTCCACCGCGGCGGAGGAGATCGGCATCACGATCTCGAACGGGCTCGCCTACTTGAAGGCGGCGTCCGCCGCGGGCCTCGACATCGACACCGTCGCCCCGCGGGTGTCCTTCTTCTGGAACGGGCATTCGAACTTCTTCGAGGAGATCGCCAAGTACCGCGCCGCCCGCCGCATCTGGGCCCATGAGATGCGCGACACGTTCGGAGCCACCGACCCGGACTCGTGGAAGATGCGGTTTCACACCCAGACAGCGGGCAGCAGCCTCAGCGCCCAACAACCGGAGAACAACATCGTCCGCACCGCGCTCGAAGCGCTGGCTTCGGTTCTCGGGGGAACCCAGTCGTTGCACACCAATGCGTTCGACGAGGCGCTCGGCCTCCCAACCGACCATTCGGCGCGGATCGCGTTGCGCACCCAGCAGATCATCGCCTACGAGTCGGGTGTGGCCGACACGGTGGACCCGCTTGCCGGGTCATACTTCGTCGAGTCCCTCACCGACGCGGTGGAGGGGGCGGCACGGGCGGTGATGCGCGAAATCGAGGCGGCCGGGGGAGCGGTGGCGGCGCTCGAGTCGGGGGTGGTGCAGCGCATCATCGAGGACTCGGCCTATCGGGAGGCCCGCCGGGTCGAGTCGGGCGAGTCGGTGGTGGTGGGGGTAAACCGCTTCGTCGACGGCGCGCAGTCAGAAGTGCCGGCGATGGCCGTCGACCATTCGGTCGAAGAAGACCAGACCGCCCGGTTGAATGAACTGCGCGCCAACCGGGACTCCAAGGAGGTCGAAGCGGCCCTCAATGCCGTCCGATCCACCGCCGCCGGCGACGGCAACCTCCTCTACCCGATGAAGTCTGCGCTGCAGTTGAGCGCCACCCTGGGCGAGGTGTCGGCCGCACTGGCAGACGTGTTCGGCAAGTACAGGCCGGGATGAGTCACCAGTCACCAGTCTCCAGTCTCCAGGAAGCGCGCCCTAAGGGCCCCACCCGATTGCGGGCCCTCCTGCTGGGGACTGGGGACTGGCGACTGGAGACTCCCTGAATGCCTCTACTCCTAGCTGCGCTGGCTTCCGTTACTTTTGGCGTCGCCGATTTTGTCGGTGGGTTTGCGTCCCGTCGCACTGCCGCGGTCACCGTGGTCGCCGGGTCGCAGGCGGTCGCGCTGGTGGCGATTGTCGCCGCGGCGCCGCTGTTCAGCGACGGGGTGCCTCCGCTGACCGACCTCGCCTGGGGCTTTGGGGCAGGCCTTGCCGGGTCGGTGGGGCTGGCGGTTTTCTATCACGCGCTGGCGACCACCCGGATCGGGGTGGCCGCCCCGGTGGCGTCGGTGGTGAGCACGCTGGTGCCGGTGGTCTTCGGGATCGCCACCGGCGAGCGTCCCGCCGCCCTCGCCTGGGTGGGGATGGTGTTGGCGCTGCCGGCGATGCTGCTGCTCCCGGCGAGCGGTTCTGCGGATCCAAGTGGTGCCAGAGGCCATCGGGCCGCCTACCTCGGGGCGGTGGCGGGCTTCGGCTTCGGACTATTCGGCATCCTCATCTCCCGTACCGCCGCCGAGTCGGGGATGTGGCCGCTGGCCGGAGCGCGGATCGGGTCACTGGCCCTCATGGCGGTCCTGGTGCCGTTGATGAGGGCGCGCTACCTGCCCCGGCGAGATGCCTGGCCCACGATCGCCACGGCGGGCATCCTCGACATGTCTGCCAACGTGCTCTTCCTGATCGCGGTGCGGAAGGAGCTGCTGTCGGTGGTCGCAGTGATCATGTCGTTCTACCCCGCCTCGACGATGGTGCTGGCGAGGATGGTGTTCGGAGAACGAACCGTGAGGAGGCAATTGGCCGGCCTCGCGCTGGCGGCCGTCGCGGTGACATTGATCGCGGTTGGGTAGGCCGGAGGCCGGCCCGCAATTCGCAATTCGCAATTCGCAATACGCAATTCGACCGAACGCGTGGGAGCGCTGCTCGCGCTCTGCACTCTCTTGCGGAAGGCGGAAGGCCGTTCTGCCTGGCGACTGGAGACTGGCGACTGGTGACTACCGAACTATCGCCAGCACCGCTCCTCCGGCCACCTTGTCGCCGGCAGTGACGCGAAGATCCACGATCTCGCCGTCGATGGGCGACTTGATCTCGTTCTCCATCTTCATCGCCTCGAGGATGAAGAGGGGATCTCCTGCTGCCACCCGGTCGCCGGCCTTTTGATGAACCTTCACGATGGTGCCCTGCATCGGGGCGGTGATCGCCCCTTCGGCGTCGGTCGTCGGTCCGGTGGCGGTGAGCTTGGGGGGACGCCGCCGGGGAGCCTGCCGCCTGCCCGCGGCGGCAGGGAGAGGCATCTCCGGCGCCCACAGCCTCACCACGAATCGGCGTCCGCCGACTTCGACCGTCATCTGCCGCTCGGCGATTTCCTCGTCTTCCGGGAGTTGTGGCGGGCTCGGTTGGGTGATCCCCGCCAGATCGAGGTCCTCTTCCACGGTGCGGGTGTGGTGGGTGCCGGCGCGGAAGGCCGGGGTGTCGAGCACCAGCTGGTGGAAGGGGATGGTGGTGGCGATGCCGGTGATCCGGTATTCGGCGAGGGCTCGCTGCGATCTCGTGATTGCTTCTTCCCGGTCACGGCCCCACACCACCAACTTGGCAACGAGGTTGTCGTAGTACTGGCTGATCGTCGACTTGGCGCCGTAACCGCTGTCGACCCGCACTCCGAAGCCGCCTGGCTCCCGGTAGTCGACGATCCGGCCCGGTGTGGGCATGAAGTTCCTGGCCGGGTCTTCGGCATTGACCCGGAACTCGATGGCGTGCCCGCGGGGCGACACTTCCGAGATCGACAGGGGCTCGCCCATAGCCACCCGAAGCTGCTCCCGCACCAGATCGACCCCGGTGACCATCTCGGTGACGGTGTGTTCGACCTGCAGCCGGGTGTTCATCTCGAGGAAGTACAGATCGCCCTTCTGATCGAGCAGGAACTCGACGGTCCCGGCATTCACATACCCGGCTGCTTTGGCGACCGCCAGCGATGCCTTGGCCAGGGCCTTGCGTTGCTTGTCGCTGAGTGCCGGCGAAGGGGTCTCCTCGATCAGCTTCTGGTGGCGGCGCTGCAAGGAGCAGTCCCGTTCGCCGAGGAAGATGCCATTGCCGTGGGTGTCGAACAGGACCTGGGCCTCGATATGGCGGGGGAATTCGAGGTACTTCTCGACGTAAACCTCGGGGTTCTTGAAGTAGGCATCTGCCTCGCGTCGGGCCGCCTCGAACCCGGCTTCGAGCTCATCTGCGGACCGGACCACACGCAGTCCTTTGCCGCCACCGCCGTGGGCCGCCTTGATGGCGATCGGGTAACCGAACTTGGCTGCAACCTTCCGCACCTCGTCGACATTCGCCAGCGGTTCGTTCGTGCCCGGAACGCTGTCGACCCCGGCCGCGGCGGCGGCGACCCGGGAGGAGATCTTGTCACCCATGATCCTGATCGCCTCGGGCGGGGGGCCCACCCAGGTCAGCCCGGCTTCGATCACCCGGGTGGCGAAATCGGGATTCTCGGCCAGGAATCCGTAGCCGGGGTGGATGGCGTCTGCCGAGGATTCGCGGGCCACCCGGAGGATGCTGTCCATGTCCAGGTACGACTCGGCGGCGGGGGCAGGCCCGATGTTCCAGGCCTCGTCGGCATGCTGGACATGAAGGGCGTCGCGGTCGAGCTCCGAGTAGACGGCAATGGCTCGCAGCCCCATTTCCTTGACGCCCCGGATGACCCTGACCGCGATCTCCCCGCGGTTGGCGATCAGTACGGAACGCATGGAGGGCATCCTAGAGAGGGATGTTTCCGTGCTTCTTGGACGGGAGGTTCACCCGCTTGTTGCGAAGCATCTCCAGGACCTGGATGAGGCGGGGGCGAGTCTCGCGCGGCTCGATGACCTCGTCGATGAGCCCCCGCTCGGCGGCGACATATGGATTCGAGAAGGCCTCTTCATAGCTCTGGATGAGCTCTGCGCGGCGGGCCTCCGGTTCCTCGGCCTCGGTGATCTCTCGCCGGTGGATCACATTGACCGCGCCCTGGGCGCCCATCACCGCGATCTCGGCGGTCGGCCAGGCGAAGGCGATGTCGGCGCCGACGCTGCGCGAATTCATGACGACATAAGCCCCGCCGTACGCCTTGCGGGTGATCACGGTGACGCGAGGCACCGTCGCCTCGCAGTAGGCGTACAACAACTTGGCGCCGTGGCGGATGATGCCGCCGTGCTCCTGATCGACGCCCGGCAGAAAACCGGGCACGTCGACGAAGGACACGATCGGGATGTTGAACGCATCGCAGAAGCGGACGAATCGAGCCGCCTTCACCGAGGCATCGATGTCGAGGGTGCCGGCGAGGGCGGCCGGGTTGTTGCCGACGATGCCGACTGTGTAGCCGTCGAGGCGGGCGAAACCGATGACGATGTTGGGGGCGAAGTGTTGATGCACCTCGTAGAACTCGCCGTCGTCCACCACCATCGCGATCAGGTCGACCATGTCGTAGGGCTGGTTGGCGGAATCGGGCACGATCGTAGTGAGGCCCTCGTCCATCCGGTCGGGCTGGTCGGTGGGGGTGAAGAAGGGCGGCGCTTCGAGGTTGTTCTGGGGGAGGAAGGAGATCAGGTACCTGACCTCCTCGAGTGCCTGCCGCCCGTCGCTGCTCACGAAGTGGGTGACCCCCGAGGTCTTGCTGTGGGGGCTCGCCCCGCCGAGCATGTCGAACGTGACATCCTCCCCGGTGACCGCCTTGATCACGTCCGGCCCGGTTATGAAAAGGTGCGAGGTGCCCTCGACCTGGTACACGAAGTCGGTGATCGCCGGTGAGTAGACGGCCCCGCCGGCGCACGGGCCCATGATCACCGAGATCTGCGGAATCATGCCGGACGCCATCACGTTGCGGCGGAAGATCTCCCCATAGCCGTCGAGTGCCAGTACCCCCTCCTGGATCCGGGCGCCGCCCGAGTCTTTGAGGCCCACGACCGGGGCACCGGTGTCCATGGCCAGGTCGAGCACCTTGCAGATCTTCTGGCTCACGACCTCGCCGAGGGAGCCACCGAAGACGGTGAAGTCCTCGGCGAAGACGAAGACGGTACGACCGTCGATGGTGCCCCAGCCGGTGATCACCGCATCGCCGGGCGGACGGCGGTCCTCGATGCCGAAACCGGTTGCACTGTGGCGGACGAACATGTCGAGCTCGACGAACGAGCCCTTGTCGAGCAGGGCGTCGACCCGCTCGCGGGCGGTCATCTTTCCCGCCTCGTGCTGCTTGTCGACCGCGCGCTGGCTCCCGGCGTGGGCGTGTTCCTCACGGAACTCGCGGAGGCGCTCGATTTTCTTCTCTGTGCTGCTCATTCTCGTTTGAGTATGGTCGTCTCAGGGGTTCGACTCGCGCCCCCCCACCATGGCTACACCTTTGACCTCAGTGCACCTCGATGCGACTTCGTCCACCCAGGACGACGCTCGCAGGCTGTTCTCGGGCGATTCGATGCTGGTCACCGCGGCGTCACAAAGCGCGGGCAGGGGGCGATCCGGGGCGAAATGGGTCGATTCCGACCGGTCGCTCGCCGCGTCGGTGGCGTTCCGACCCGGCTGGCCCCCCGAGTCGTGGTCGCTCATTCCACTGGTTGCGGGCCTCGCCGCCGTGGACGCTCTGGGGGATGTTCGACTCAAGTGGCCCAACGATGTCGTACACGGCGGGGACAAGGTGGCGGGGATCCTCTCCGAGTCCGACGGGGAGGTGGCGGTGGTGGGCATCGGGGTGAACCTGTGGTGGTCGAAACCGATTCCGGGGGCCGGCGCCCTATGGGTAGAGGATCGGGGAGCGGAAGTGGCGCGATCGCTCGCGTCGGTCTGGGCGGAACGCCTGCTCGAGCGTCTCGGCGCCGATCCGAACGACTGGGGACGCGGCGAGTACCAGTCCTACTGCACCACCGTCGGCGAGGAGATCGCCTGGGAACCTGCAGGCGCCGGCACCGCCGTGGGTGTCGACGAGCGGGGACGACTCGAAGTAGAGACGGCGGACGGTCTGATCGCGCTCGACTCGGGAGCGGTCCGCCTCGTAAGAGAGTCAAGAGCCAAGAGCCAAGAGCCGAATCCTGATTCTTGATTCTTGTATGTCTCATTACCCTCTCTTCTACGACATGGGCGCCACCTCACAATGACCGTCCTCACCGGCGAAGGCCGGGTGACCATCCTCTACGGACCGCAGGCCCTGCCGATGCCGCCGTATCGGTCGGTTTACCTGGCCCGTCCCGACCTGGAGGGCCGGTATCCCGCGGTCGTCGTCGCTCACGGGGTGACGGGGCTGACTCCAAGCGTGAAGGCGGCGTGCCGTCACCTGGCGCGCTTCGGGTACATCGGCGTCGCCCCGAATCTTCGTTCACACGAGCTGTCGGGTGGTGTGGAGGCGGAACAGCCACTCGATGACCTCGAAGACGTGGTGGAGGCGCTGCGTGAGGATTGGCAGGAGTGGGCCGATGCAGACCGGTTGGCTTTTCTCGGACTGGAGCAGGGCGTTCCACCGTCGAGCCGGTTGGCCGCGGCTCACCACAGTGCCCTGATCGTGATGGGTGGGCCTGAGGCGATTGATGTCGCCCTTCTCGGTGGCTCCGGCGGGCCTCTGCTGTGCCTGGTCGCCACCGACCAGGCCGACACGATGAAACGACTCCACCAGGACGTCGGTCGCGGGGAGTGGGTGCGGTACGGCGATGGCGGGCCTGGGTTCCACGACGAGGGCTCTACCGACTACCACGCCCCTTCGGCCAAGGACGCCTATGAGCGGGTCATCGCCTTTCTCGATCGACACCTCGGTACGCCGGCGATGGCGTGACATCTGTCGCGGACGACATCGATCGAAGGTTCCGGCTGGCGGGCTCGCCCGCTCGCGCCACCGGCGAGAAGGCCAACCTGAAGAGCGACCTCGAGTTCTACGGCGTCACCGTTCCTGCCATTCGCAAAACGGGTCTTGGTCGTTTGGCGCGAGTCGGGACCGCTTGGTCGACAACCGCTGATCGATGCGGCCAATCGGCTGTGGTCCACCCGAGTTCATGAGTGCCGGATGGCCGCGGTCGAGTTGCTGGTGTTGGGCGGAGATGAACTCGAAGCAGGCGACGTCCCGATGCTGGAACGTCTGCTGCGCGAGTCACGCACCTGGGCACTCGTCGACCCGCTGGCGGCGAGTGTCGTGGGCCGGCTCGACGAGAGGGTCGGCATCGGGCCGGACCTCGAGCGGTGGGCGACGGACCCGGACTTCTGGATGCGCCGTTCGGCATTACTCGCCCACCTGATGCAGCTGCGGTCCGGGGTGGGCACCACCGATCGGTTCCTGCGCTTCGCCGATGTGATGCTCGACGAGTCGGAGTTCTTCATCCGCAAGGCGATCGGTTGGGGCCTGCGCGAGTTGGGCAAGAAGCGTCCAGCGGTCGTGGAGGCCTGGCTGGCGCCGCGCGTGCACCGTGCCTCTGGGGTGACAATGCGTGAGGCCGTGAAGCCACTCGATGCCCTCACTGCGGAGCGGCTGATGGCGGAGTATCGGCGGCATTAATTTGCCCTGCCGCCACGGTGGTGGGAGGGCACCAATCGAGTAGTGCGGGGCTGCTGCTAGAAAGGCACAACCTCGATGACGCAGCCCACCCCGCCTCCACTTCCGTCGCCCTCTCGCGTCCCGGCGCCTCCGCCGCCCCCACCGCGAACCTGGGTGAAGAAGGCGATCGTCACCTTCCTCATAGTGGCCAACTTGATCGTCTTCGGGGTGCTCGGGGCGGTGTGGCTGGCGGCGCGTAAGGTTTCGGGGGCGGTGTCGACCATCCCGGCCACCGATCTCAGCTTGCCCGACCAGCCGGCACAAGTGGGCGATCCCCGGACCTTCCTGCTCATCGGATCGGACAGTCGGGCGAACCTCGACGACCTGACCAACTTCGGCAACTTCGGTGGCCAGCGGGCCGACGTCATCATCCTGATAAGGGTGGATCCCCGCATCGACTCGGTGCAGATGCTCTCGCTGCCGCGGGATCTCAAGATCGTGCACAACGGCGTCACCACCAAGATCAACGCCACCTTCACGGACGGCCCCGCCGGCATCGTCGAGGCGGTGAGGAACTTCACCGGATCCCCCATCCACCACTACCTCCAGCTGGAGTTCTCCGGATTCGCCGGCATCGTGGACGCCATCGGCGGGATCGAGATGACCTTCCCCTACCCGGCCCGGGACATTCGGTCGGGCTTCGAGACTGCCGCCGGCAAGCAGGTATTGAACGGGCGCAACGCCCTCGCCTTCGCCCGTAGCCGTAACTACCAGGAGTTTCGCGACGGCTCGTGGGTTTCGGTCACCGGCAATGACATCAACCGGACCCGGCGGCAACAGGATGTCCTGATGGCCATCCTGACTCAGATCGACCGCCCTTCTTCGATCGGCGGCTTCAACGATTTGCTCGATGCGCTCGGCAGGTTCGTGGTGACCGACGAGGGCTTCGACGAGGAACAGATCATCGAGCTCGCCTGGTCGATGCGCAATGTCGGTTCTGAGGACCTCGATGCAATGACCCTGCCGGTGCGAATCAGCACCGAGGGTGGGACCTCCTATGTCATCCCGGTGGAACCCGATTCCAGTGCGGCCATTGCCGCGTTCCTCGCCGGACAACGGATGAGCCCGGAGGTGGGTCGCGCCGCAGCAATCCAGGTGCAGAACGGCAACGGCCGCGAGGGCTCGGCGGGCCAGGTGGCGACGGTGCTCGGTGGCGGCGGGTTCAACGTGGTCGACACCACGGACGCGGGCCGGGCCGACTTCACGGTCACCCAGGTGGTAGCCCGTCCCAACTTCCTTCACATCGCCGAGGAGATCGTCGACTTCCTCGGCTATGGCGAGGCGGTGGTCGGCGGTATCCGCGACGGCGTGGACATCGTGGTTATCGTCGGGCTCGATGCCCCCTCCGCCTGATCACACTCGCCGGCGATGACCCCCAAGCAGGCCGTGCTCCTGGTGGGTGGCCGCGGCACTCGCATGTGGCCGTTGAGTGCCGAGGTACCGAAGGGCCTGCTTCCCCTCGCCGGAGTGCCCTTCGTCGACTACCAGATTGCCCGCCTGGCGGAAGTCGGGGTCGAAGAGGTGTTCCTCGCCGTCGACACCGAGCATCTCGCGGCATGGCAGGCGTACGCCGCCGGCGTCGAATCGGTGGCGGTGCATCTCTCGGTCGAGGAAGAACGTCTCGACACCGCCGGGCCGGTCCGGGCGATCCTCGACAGGCTGGACGGCCTGTTCTTCGTCCTCAACGGTGACGTCGTGGTGGAGACGGATCTAGGGCGACTGGTGGCGGCCGCCCCCGACACTGCGGTGGCGACATTGGCCCTGGTCGAAGTGGTGGACACCAGCGCATACGGAGTCGTGGTCACCGATGCCGACGGCATGGTCGAACGATTCGTCGAGAAACCGCCTGCGGAGAATGCCCCGGCGAAGACCGTGAACGCCGGCATCTATCTGATGCGGCCCGAGGCGCTGGACATCTACGAGCCGGGGTCACTGTCGTTCGAGCGGGTCGTGTTCCCCGACCTCGTCGCCGCCGAGCGGCTTGCCGGTGTCGTGGTCGATGCCGCCTGGATCGACATCGGTACGCCGTCGCTGTACCTCGACACCCACGCCTTGGTGCTCCTCGAGGCCGGGCGCGCCCATGTGGCGCCCCCCGGCGTAGCCACCGGCGGCTCCTGGGCCTGGGTGGCCCCCGACGCCACGGTTGCGGAGGGTGCCGTGGTGGCGGAATCGGTCATCCTCGGCGGGGCGACGGTCGATGAAGGGGCGGTGATCCGCCGGGCCATCATCGGCTGGGGGGCACACATCGGTTCGGGGGTGATCGTCACCGGCGACAGCGTCGTGGGGCCACGGGCGAAGATCCGCCCGGGGTGCGAGCTGGATCACGGGATGCGGATCGGCCCCGAAGTGGTACTCACCGAACGGGCCGTGACATTCACACCTCCGAAATGAGAGGGTCATGAGCAGGAAAGCAATCGTCACCGGCGGGGCCGGGTTCATCGGCAGCCACCTCGTCGAACTACTGGTCGATCGCGAGTGGGAGGTGCTCGTCGTCGACGACCTGTCCTCGGGGCGCATCGACAACCTCGTCGGCGCCCGGCGACGGGGCATCGCCAACATCCACGTGACATCGATCGATGAGCCGGAACTGGCCGACTTGGTGGGGCGGTTCGCCCCCGAGGTGATCTTCCATCTGGCCGCTCAGTCGAAGGTCCGACCCTCCGTCGAGGATCCGCTCAACGATGCCCGGATCAATGTCCTGGGTACGGTCAACCTGCTCGAGGCCGCTCGCAAGGCCGGGGTCCGCAAGCTTTGCTTCGCCTCGACCGGCGGGGCGATCTACGGCGACGGGGTGAAACTCCCCGCCAAGGAGACCTCGGTGAAGACTCCCGAGTCGCCGTACGGAATCTCCAAGAAGGTGGTGGAGGACTATTTCCGCTGGTACTCGGAGATGTACGGCGTCGACTACACCCTGCTGGCTCTGGCCAACGTCTACGGACCCCGCCAGGACCCGGGCCTCGAAGGCGGGGTCACCGCCATCTTCTCACTGGCGATGCTCGAGGAGCGTCGGCCGGTGATATTCGGTGATGGCACCCAGACCCGTGACTTCGTCTTCGTCGAAGATGTCTGCGACGCCTTCCATCGCGCCGCCGATACGGCCGGCGGCCAGTTCATCAACATCGGCAGCGGCGTCGAGACCTCGGTACTCACCCTTTACGAGGTTCTCGCCGGGATCACTGGCTATCCGACCAAACCCGAGTTCGCACCCGCCAAGCCCGGTGAGATCCAGCGATCGGTACTCGACGCCTCCCGCGCCAAGAAGGAACTCGGCTGGGAGGCGTGGACCCCGCTCGAGGAGGGCCTGGCGAAAACGGTGGAGTGGTATCGGGGTCCTCGCTGACAATTCGCGATTCGCAATACGCGATACGCAATACGAAGGAGCGCGCGTCCGGTTCTTCTCTGTCGTATCGCGTATCGCGTATCGCGTATCGCCCTTTGATCACTCCTCCTCAAGCGTTCTCGGAAAATCCTCTTTGAGCAACCGCGAGAGGGCTCGGTCGGCGAGCATCCGATCGCCGGTCTGGCAGCGGGCGCAATAGTTGGTTTCGTTGGAGGCGTAGACGATCCGCTGCACCGGCTTGCCGCAGACGGGGCAGGGCTGCCCGAACTTGCCGTGCACCGCCATCTCGTCGCGGAAGGCGGTCACCTTCTCGGGAAAGCCGTCCCCGGCCTCGGCGCGCAGCCGTTCCACCCATTCGGTGAGCACCTCGGTGGTGGCCGCGTGGAGCGTCGCGACATCGTCGTCGGTGAGGCGGTCGGTGCGGATCACGGGTGACACCTTCGCCCGGTGCATGATCTCGTCGGCGTAGGCGCCACCGATGCCCGAAAACAGGCTGGCGGTGGTCAGCGAGCGCTTGAGGGTGTGACGCTCCCGGCGCAAGGCCTCGGCGAACTGCTCCAGTGTCGCCTCGAAAGGCTCGACCCCGCCCCGGTCGTGTTCGTCCAGTGCCACTTCGCCGCGCACCAGATGGATGCTGGCGCGCTTCTTGGTGCCCTCCTCGGTGAGCAGGAAGGTGGCACTCTCGAAGTCGAAGGCGGCCAGCCCCCGTTTCTTGGGGATGGCCGCCCCGGGTTCCCTCATCCGCAGCCGCCCCGCCACCATCAGGTGGACGACGACGAACAGGTCGTCCTCCAACTCGAAAACCAGGCGCTTACCGATCCGGTGGAACCTCGTGACCTTCTTCCCCTCAACCGCAGAGATCGGCGGGTCATAGGTCCGCAACACCCACGGACTCCCCAGGCGGATCTTCTGCAGCGTGGACCCACCCACCAACGCCTCGAGCCGCTCGAGATAGACGACAACATCGGGGAGCTCGGGCATTCGCAGAGTCAAGCAGGGGCCTCGCTCCGCTCAGCGCGATTCGCAATTCGCGATTCGCGATTCGACAGAAACCGCCATTGCCCTCCTCTAGAGGTGAACGGTTCCTTCGTATCGCGAATCGCGTATCGCGTATCGCGGGTCGAGCCCAGCGAGACCCTGTAAGCGCAAAGCGCGTTCGTACGCGTTATACCGAATGGATGGAACGGGAAGGCCGGGGAGACGACTGGTCTGACGATCGGCAGGTCGTCGGTCCGCCCTCCTCGTTCGACGACTTCTACCGGAGAGAGGTGCGCTCGGTGCTGGCGGTGACGATGGGTTTGACGAGACGCCGCGGGGAGGCCGAGGAGGTCACCCAGGAGGCGTTCTACCGCGCCTATCGCGACTGGGACCGCGTGGGTCGCATGGACCATCCCGGCGCCTGGACCCGCCGGGTCGCCCTCAATCTCGCCGTCGGACGGTGGCGCCGGTTCCGTACAGAGGCACGGGTACTCCTGCGGCTCGCTCCGTCGATGGAGATGCTAGCCCCGGACGAGCCGGAGTCGGCGCGGTTCTGGGACGCCGTCCGGGCGTTGCCGGACCGGCAGGCGCAGGTGATCGCCCTTACCTACGTCGAAGACCTCGACGCCGAAGCGGTGGGCACGATCCTTGGCATCTCGGCCTCCACGGTGCGGGTCCACCTGTCCCGCGCCCGGGCGACCCTGGCCACGCGGCTGGAGGTGGACGAGTGAGACTCGACGACCTCGCCCGGCAGGCGGCCGACCAGGCAAGGGAGCAGGCGGCACGCACCGGCAACCTCGACCCCGAGGCGTATCGACACGCCCGGGAAAGGCGCACCCAGCGTCGGGGCCTCCTCGTCGCCGGCGCATTCGTGACCGCAGCCCTGGTGGTGGGTATCGTCGTGTCGCCCCCGGAAGAGGACGTAGCTGCGCCGACGACTACCAGCATTCCTGGTTTCGTCAGCACGACCGCTCCATCGGTGACAACCACCACCATCGGTCCGGAGCCCTCGATCGCCCCACCGCCCCTCGGCGCAGGTTGGGAGGAACTCGACCCGGGTCCGATCGCCGGCCGGTACCGGATGGCAGTCGCCTGGACCGACTACGGGTTGTTCGTGTTTGGGGGGCACGACAACTACAGGCAGGAAGACCCCTCGCCGGTCTTCTACCACGGGAACGGGTTCCGCTATGACCCCGCCAGTGAGACCTGGAGCGCCATCACGCCGCCGGGGCAGGAGTTCTTTGAGGTCGGGGAGGCGCGGGCGGTGTCGATGGGGGACCGCGTGTTCGTCTACGGGCGACCGCGGGCGCCGGGCTCCGGTAGTGCTGCCATCTATGACCTCGAGGTGGACGAATGGACGCCGGTAGCGCCGGAGTTCGGTGACTCGCTGGGTCCCGGCGTGCAGGTGGTGTGGACTGGTGAGCTTCTGGTAGCAACCAACATCGCATTGGCGTATGACCCCGTCACGGGCACGACGCTCACGCATCTGGACGACGGGATGATGGCGACACCCGCGGACGCTGACGCGAGCGTTCACAGTCCCCAGCGGGCGCATTGGAGCGGTTCTGAAATCCTGGTCATCGGGTCGGGCCCGGTCTACGCCTGGGTACCCGGCGAGGAAGCGGAGTGGCGAACGCTGGCCCAACCACCAGTGCCTGATCGTGCCCGCGACAGCGTGTGGACCGACCAGGGGCTCCTTGTCGTCAACTACCAGATGGCGGCCGCGGTCTTCGATCGGGACACCAGCGTCTGGTCGCGGCCGGGTGATCTCCCGTTGCGCTTCTACGAGTGCCTTCCTGAGGCCGTATCTGCCGGGGGGACACCGGTGGTGCGAATGTGCTCGGGTATCGCGATCTGGGACGAGGTGCGGTCGTTCTGGATGCCGATACTGTTGTCCGACCTGGGAATGAACCCTCAAGGGTCGGTGCCGCTCGTCGGCGCCGACGACGCGATCTACACGGTGGGAGGGGACACCTTCCGCCGGTTCGAGATCGAGCGCGCCGCCGACGGGTCGATCGTCCCGCCCTCGACGGTGCCGATCGGCGTGATGCTGCTCGACATCCCGGAAGGATGGAACTTGCTGACATCGTCGGCGCCGCTCCGGTCACCGGAGGGGTTTGTCCTGGACGATGAAACGATCGGCCTGGTGTTTCGGTCGGACGGCGATGTGCCGCGACACTGCGACGTCGAGTCGACCTACGCAGGGGACGGCTGGCAACCGACCACCGGTTTCGCCGAGATCGGCCCGATCGCGACGGATCGTCCAGGAAGGTCCCCCATCGTCGGGACGGCCTACCGCTTCACATCACCGCCCAGCGACTGGGGTGGTACCAACTTGGCCTTCCCCGACGACAACGGCACCGACCTCGTGTGGGTGATGTGCGAGGGTTACTCCGACCAGGCACTCCAGGATGCGCAGGCCTTCGCCGCGGGCCTTTGGTCCCCATGGGAGGAGCCGCCGGAGCCGGAGATCGTCATCGGCACCGGTTGGGAGGAGCTCTACGGGGGGCCGGTGGCAGGGCACGCCAACCTTGCCGCGGTTGGGACAGGAACCCACATCTTCGTGTGGGGTGTTGGCCTGGAGGCCTACCTCTTCGACCCGGCTACCGAGACCTGGTCTGCTACGTCCCGGCCTCCTCCCGGCCTCTGCCTCCCTACGAGGACCTCGGTGACGTGGATCGACGGGGCCGTGGTGGTACATGGCGCCGGCCGCAGTCCCGACGGGTGCAGTAGGGCAGTTCGGTACGACCCGGTGACCGACACCTGGACCCTGCTCGAAGCCGACTACTTCGACCGCGTCTCGTATCTGGACGAGGCGGTATGGACCGGCGAATGGCTGGCGGCTCCGACGCGGGGTCTCGCTTGGATTGCGTCGACAGGGGAGACCGTCGACATTCCGGTGGTGCCCGACGCAGGAGCGCCGCAGGCGACGTTCCAGTTCCATTGGACCGGCGACCGCATCGTTGCCCTCGGCTTGGGGGACGTCTACACGCTGGTTCCGGGAGAGGACGAATGGAGCCGGCTGCCCGGCCCTCCGCTGCCAGCGTCTGGGCGCGACAGCGTATGGGCCGGGGACGAGCTGTTCGTAATCCAATACGACAACCTGGCGGCGCGTTTCGACCTCATCCGCTGGGAGGAGATCAACCTTCCCTTGCAGTTCTGGGAGTGCAACTTTCCCGACTTGGTCGTGGCTGGGGGGCTGCCGGTTGCCCGTGCCTGCAGCGGCCTTGCCATTTGGGACGACGTCCGGGGCTTCTGGGTCCCGATCCCACTCCCAATGGAGCTCGCTGCTACCTGGTGGCCGTCCCTGGTCGGCACCGACGATGCGGTCTATTCGTTCGGCGAGAGGGTTCTCCGGTACCCGATCGAGCGGTTGGGCGACGGCAGCGTCGCCAACCCACCGACCATCCCGGTGGGAGTGATGCAACTGGACATCCCCTCCGGCTTCTGGCTCCGCTCCACGGTGGGTCTGACGCAGACTGAGTGGCCCGACGGGTCCTACGGCGAAGTGGTGGCGTTTGCCTTCGAGGCACCCCGCGGGGTGTGCCTGATAGCGGCACGCTACGGAGGGCCGGAGATCCCGGTGGAGGCGCGCGTCATCGTCGATGGAGTCGAGGTCCCCGTCCCGGTGGTCACCTATTACGACGGCGAGTGGGAAGCCTGGGTGATCGTGAGTGGAGACAGCGACTCGATCTGGGTCAATTGTGACTCGGACGCCGATGCCGAACTGCTGATCGACGGATTCTGGATGCCGTGAGCCAACGTCTCACCCCGGTTTCCGGGGGGAGTACGGGAACCCCCCGAGTTCCTTGGGGAGGGGGGCAGCTGACCCTGCGAGCCGACTGGACCCGGTTTTGAAAAATGTCGTCAGGCCGCACGCTGTCTCCGCTGCCCCCTCCGCTTCGCTTCGCTTCGGCACCTCCCCCGCCGAAGACGGCAGGGGAGGACGCTGTTGTT
>JBBEAX010000038.1:18935-119768 GCA_040882645.1 Acidimicrobiia bacterium | reverse complement strand
TTGCGGATGTCAGCCGTGTAACAAGGGTTTCGGTCATTTCGTTCCCGGGCTGTAGGGTCGGCCGCCTTCGGCGGCCTCCCGCGATTCGCAATTCGCAATTCGACCGAACGCGTCGGAAGCCTCGACCGCGTCTGGCCAATCGCTAATTGCAGGAGGCCGCCGCAGGCGGCCGACCATCGCAGGAGGTCGGCGCAGGCGGCCGACGCTCTGTCGACTTCGAATCGACTCGCCGTCGGGCTGGCCGGTTCGTACGTTCACGCCCCATGCTGGTTGCCGCCACTCCTCCGCTCCACTACTTGCCGATCGTCTCGACCGCGATCGCAGCCGGGTTCACGGTGGTGTTGTGGAAGCACTGGCGGCGATCACCGCATGCGCGGTACCTGATGTGGTGGACGATCGGCGTCGCCCTGTTCGGGGTGGGTACCTTCACCGAGGCGCTCACCACCCTCGCCGGGTGGAACCCGCCGACCTTCCGCGCCTGGTACATCGCCGGGGCACTCCTCGGCGGAGCCCCGCTCGCACAGGGAAGCGTGTACCTGCTCATGAAGCGACGGACCGCCGATCGCCTCACCGTGGTACTTCTCGTGTATGTGGCGATCGCCGCAGTGTTCGTGTTGGCCACCCCCCTGGCACCCGACGCAGCCGAGGTGGGCCGCCTCGACGGAGATGCCATGGAGTGGCAATGGGTCCGGCTGTTCTCGCCACTGATCAACACCTATGCACTGGTGTTCCTGGTGGGCGGGGCGATCTGGTCGGCAAAGAAGTACCGCCAGACACCGGGAGCCGGTGCCCGCGTCGCCGGCAACTGGCTGATCGCGGTCGGTGCCCTCCTCCCCGGCATTGGGGGGGCATTCACCCGCGCCGGACACGTCGAGGTGCTCTATGTCGGCGAACTGATCGGACTCATCCTCATCTGGCGGGGATACGCCCTGATCGTCGGTGACCGCACCCCATCCATCCATCCATCCCAGCGCGCCGCCGCCGGCGCATCCAAAACGAAAGGCACACCATGAAGCTCAGGAGCCTGGCGATCGCCGTCGCCATGACTCTCGTCGTCGCCGCCTGTGGGGACGATCAGACTACGACCACCACCGTCGCACCGACGACGACCACCTCGGCCGCAACCACGACGAGCGCGGCGACGACCACCACACCGACCACCGTGCCGCTGGTGATCGTCGGGGACGACGGCGAGACCTCCGAGATCTCCGACGCGTCCCGGATCGTCTCGCTGAGCGGCGATCTCACCGAGATCCTGTTCGCCCTCGGTGCCGGCGATCGCGTCGTCGCCGTAGACGTCACCACCACCTTCCCGGAGGAGGCGGCCGACCTGCCCAGCGTCGGGTTCGGCCAGATGCTTGCCGCCGAGGCCGTCCTGGCGATGGAACCCACCGTGGTGCTCGCCAACGACCTCACCGACCCGGTCGAGGCAATCGCCCAGATTCGCGGTGCGGGCATCCCGGTGGTGGTTCTCGCCACCGGCGGATCGTTCGATGCGGTCGGGCACAAGATCCGCACCGTCGCAGACATCGTCGGGATGGCCGCCGAGGGCGATGCCCTGGCGAGCCACGTGGATGCCGAGATCG
The DNA here is from genome assembly GCA_040882645.1 of Acidimicrobiia bacterium. Taxonomy (GTDB): domain Bacteria; phylum Actinomycetota; class Acidimicrobiia; order Spongiisociales; family UBA11373; genus JAUYIV01. The sequence continues at coordinate 118,182 of JBBEAX010000038.1, read as the reverse complement.
CGGTGGCGACCGCCCTGGCGGCTTCCGCCGAGTCGACCCCACGAGTGGCGTTCATCTACACCCGTGGACCCCAGTTGATGCTGCTCTTCGGCATCGGCATCGGCACCAACGCAATGATCGAAGGGGCCAATGCCGTCGACGTCGGAGCCGAGATGATGATCTTCGGAGCGGCACCGTTGTCGGCGGAGGCCCTGATCGCTGCCGCCCCCGACGTCATCGTGTTTCCCGAGGCGGGCCTGGCCGCCCTCGGAGGCGTCGACGCGTTGCTCGACGCCGTCCCGGGTGTCGCCGATACCCCGGCAGGGGCGAACGGCGCATTCCTGGCATACGACGAGGCCTTCTTCTTCAATCTGGGCCCGCGGGCCGGCACGGCCCTGATGCAGTTCGTGCTCGACCTGCATCCCGACCTCGCCGGCTGACCGGGATTGGGCAAGCCCGTAGTGCACGACGACCGCCGCGGCACCCGGCGCCGGGGGGTCGTCGTCGCACTGTTGGTCGTTTTCTTCGCGGCCTCGGTCGCGAATCTGTGTGTGGGACCCGTGGTTATCGCCCCCATGGAGGTCATGCGCACCCTGGCCGGTGCCCTCGGGCTGGCCATGGGCGAGCCCGACACCCTCACCCGCGCCGTCATCCTCGACATTCGCCTGCCCCGGGTACTGGTCGGAGCAGTCGCAGGTGCAGCCGCCGGGGTCACCGGCGCGACCCTCCAGGGCCTGTTTCGCAATCCGGTGGCCGACCCGCACCTGCTGGGAATCGGCCCCGGCGCATCGCTGGGCGGGGCACTCGGTTCACTCACGGGCTCCGTCCAGGGCGCAATCGCCGGGGGGGCGGTCGGGGGGATGGTGGCCGCCCTCATCGTCAGGCGGCTGGGCCGGTCGCGAGCGACCGAACCCTCACGCTTCGTACTCACCGGACTCGCGTTGGGAGCTGCGATCAGCGCCTGGGTGGGGTTCGTCGTGTTCGCCGCCGACCGGACGAGGGTTCCCCCGATCGACTTCTGGCTGCTGGGCAACCTTGGAGCGAGCACCTGGGCAACCCTCGGCACCCTGGTGGCCACCGCCGGGGTCGGGCTCCTCGGACTGCTCGGTGCTGCCCGCACCCTCGACCTGTTCGCGTTGGGGGAGGCGGATGCCAGGCGCCTTGGTGTGGACGTCGACATGGCCTCTCTGGTGATCCTCCTCGGCGTCGGCGCAGTGACCGGAGCCGCAGTGGGTGCGGTGGGGGTGGTCGTCTTCATCGGACTCGTCGTCCCCCATCTGGTGCGTCGCCTCGCCGGAGCAGCCCACCGGGTCGTGCTCGTCGGATCGGCCGTCGGCGGCGCAGCCATGATGCTCCTCGCCGATCTCGGGGCGCGCACGGTGATCTCCCCTCAGGAGATTCCGGTCGGACTGCTCACTGCCGCGATCGGTGGACCGTTCTTCCTGTGGCTGATCCGCCGGCCCGAGGTGCCGCGCCTATGACTCTCGTCGCCCACGGCGTGTCCTACCGCGTCGGCACAGCGGAGATCCTCGCGAGCGCCGACCTCGCGTTTGCCGCCGGTGAAATGGTGGCAGTCGTCGGGCCGAACGGGGCGGGCAAGACCACCCTTCTCCACGTCCTCGCCGGCGATCTCGAACCCACCACCGGCTCGGTGACCCACGACACCGACGCGCTACAGGAGATGCCCGCGCTCGAGCTCGCCCTGCGGAGGGCGGTCCTCGATCAAGGCGGGCCGCAGGACATCCCCTTCCCGGTGGCGGCCGTCGTCGCCCTGGGCCGCTCCCCCCACCGCCGCGCAGAGGCGAACTCGGCGCGGGCCGATCGAGCCGCGACCGAGGCGGCGATGGATGCCGTCGGGGTCGGCCATCTCGCCGACCGGGTCTTTGCCACCCTCTCCGCGGGCGAGCGGGCACTGGCGTCCCTTGCCAGGATCCTGGCACAGGAGAGTCCGGTGCTCCTGCTCGACGAGCCCACCGCGGCGCTCGACATCGCCGTCGAGGAGCGCATCATGGCGATGCTCCGGGAGCGGGCCGCCGAACGGATCGTCATCACGGTGCTGCACGACCTCAACCTGGCCGCCCGGTACGCCGACCGCGCCATCCTGCTGGCCGACGGAGTGGTCGCCGCCGATGGCCGCCCGGAGGAGGTCTTCACCCCGGCGAGCCTCAGCGAGGTGTATCGCCACCCGATCGAGGTGGTGCCCCATCCCCTCAGGAAGGGCTTGCTGATCCTCGTCGTTTGAGCGGGGCTTCGTGCCCCCCTAGCGCCGCGTACCATGCCACGATGGACGGCCCACCCCTGCGCGACCTGGTCCCCATCGAACGGGTATGGGCTCGCCTCGAGCAGGTCGAGCGCCGGCTCTACGAGGTTTCCACCTCCGACAACCCTTTCGTCACCGAGATCGCCCAGCACCTCCTCGGGGCTGGGAAGCGGTATCGCCCGATGCTCGCCCAGGTGGCCGCCGAAATCGGTGGCGCCGACGGATCCGATCCGGTCGAGGCCGGAGTAGCGGTCGAGCTGATCCATCTGGGCAGCCTCTATCACGACGACGTCATCGACGAAGCCGGAAGTCGCCGTGGTCAGACGTCGGTGAACACCAACTGGTCGAACACCATCGCCATCCTCGCCGGGGACTTCCTCCTCGCCCGTGCCTCGGAGGTCGCCGCCCCGCTGGGCACCGAGGCCGTTGCCCTGCTCGCCCGCACCTACGCCAACCTCTGCGAGGGCCAGGTACTCGAGTTGCAGCTCGGCAATGACCTCGACCATGGCCCCGAGGACTACTACCGGGTGATCGAGAACAAGACGGCAAGCCTGATCCGCACCTCGGCACGGTTGGGAGCGATGGCCGGAGGAGCCGATCGCCCGCAGATCGAGGCGGCGACCAGATGGGGCCACGAGGTCGGCCTGGTCTTCCAACTCACCGACGACGTACTCGACCTGCTCGCCACCGAGGACTTCCTGGGCAAGCCCGCCGGCTCCGACATCCACGAGGGCACCTTCACCCTCCCAGTCATCTACGCGCTGCGGGGTGAAAACGGCCACCGGGCACGGAAGTTGCTCCAAGGGGGCAAGCCCTACCCGGATGAGGCGGTCGAGGAGGTGATCGACCTGGTCCGTAGTGGCGGACATCTCGACCGGGTCCTCGACGAGACCATGGCGCACATCGCCGCGGCAGAAGAGGCGATCGCTGAATTGCCCGACAGCGAGGTCACCAAGGTGCTCCGAACCTTGGGCGAATACCTGGTCGAGCGGGTGGACGCGGCGCGTCAGGGGTAGGGACTCCGCTCAACCCAGCATGCGACCACCCAAAGCAAACCCGGCGAAGGCGGCAACGAGCCCCCCGACGAGCAGACCGGTCGCGTCGATCAGGGCGCGCCGGCGGCCACTCCGACCTTCAGCCCACAGATGGACGCACTCGATCATCCATGTCGAATAGGTGGTGAAGCCAGCGAGAAACCCCGCAGCCACCTCGGTTCCAGGGCCGACCCCGGCGGAACCCACCACCACGCCGAGCATGAACGCGCCAGCCGTGTTCACTACGGCGGTGCCCCACGGCAACTCGGTCGCCAGGCGGTGCTGGATTGCCGTCCCGACAACAAATCGGAGGCCGGCCCCAAGACCGCCGGCGAGGATCACGGCCGCCGCGGTCATGACCGCTCCCCCAATGAATGGCCCACTGCGGCGGCGGCGAGCCCACCGAGCACCGAGATGGCGAGGTACCCGGCTACCGACGACCACCTCCCAGCGTGGACTAAATCCATCGCGTCGATCGCGAACGTGGCGAATGTCGTGTAGGCGGCTGCAACTCCCACCGCGCCGAAGGCGACCCGCCTTTGACGCCGGCTGCGCGAGTGAAGAGTGGGCAGCATCCACCCCACCACCAGTGAGCCCGTGAGGTTGACGATCACGGTTGCCCAGGGGAATCCGGTCGATGGAACGAGAGCGACCACGCCGACCCGGAGCGCGGAGCCGAGCATGCCTCCGGCGATGACCAGTGCGGCGAGATGGTGCCGGGGTGCCCTGACGACGGGTTGCATGGACTCCTCTCCTGTCGGTAGGAGCCATCAGCCCAACGGGGGCAGTCGACGGCGAGCTCCATCGCCGGGTCGGAGGCTAACCGGTCGACATGGGTGCCTAGGGGTCGACGATCTCGTACTCGAAGACCACCGTGAACGAGGCAGTGGCCTCAGAGCGGATCTCGGGCACGTCCGTGCAAGTGACATGGCCAGCCCATTCCCAGCCTCTTGAGGTATCCGACTCGAATCGGGAGAGTTCCATGATGCACGCCCCGCCCGTGCCGATGAAAGTCTTCCCATCGGCAGTGAGGGTGACACTGACTTGTTCCGAGGTAGACAGGCCGACTGTGAGCCCGGATGCGGCGACGAGAAGGACACCCCGGGCCCCCCGGTAAGTCGCCGCGAGGTGGATCTGCTCATCCTCGTCAAGAGATACGGAGGTCCGGTCGACGTGATCGAGCAGCAACCGGTCCTCGACCGCGCCAGAGACCTGTGCCACCGCGGCACCCTGGGCGCCTGACTCCGTCGAGTAACCAACCGCCAGCAGGTCGGTTCGGAGGTCGAACAGCATCGACTCGTTCCCGTCCTGGTCGACCCGGACGCTGGTGGCGAGAACCGCAATGATCTCGGATGACGGAATGAGGTGCCTCCCGACCGCATAGACGACCGAGAGAATTACCCAGAACCCCACACCGGCGACCAGAACATCCCGCCCCACTCGCCGTGTCATGCCCATCGGCTGATCTTGCCACGACGGAAAACCCTGCGGGACACGATTCGTGTCATACCCACTTGGCATCATCTACGAATGGATTGGAAGCAAGCGGAGCAGTTGATCGACGAGGCAATCGAGTGCCTCGAGAAGGTCAACGGCGAGCTATCGACAGACTCATATGGTCCCCACGCCGCACGGTCGCTGCAATCGAAGTATGCGCGGGTGGTGAAACTGGGCACGTTCGGAGAGGTCTCGCTGGCCGACCGAGTAGGCGACGCCGCCGAACTCGCCCGAATCGGCGGGACATCGGTGGGCAGGGCTCGCAGGACCCTCGATACGTCGCGGCAGCTGGCGAAAACCCCGGTATTGGAAGAAGCGTTGCGTCGCGCTGATCTGTCCTTCGATCAGGCGCAGGAAATCGCCAAGACCGAGGCGGTCGCCCCAGGGTCCGCCGGACTTCTGGTCGATATCGCCCGACATTCCAAGTTCCACGTCCTCAAGGAAGAGGCGCGCAAGATCCGCCTCGAAGAATTGAAGGGGCCCGGCCTCGAAGACCGGCAGCGAGAGGCTAGGTACCTTCACCACCGGGTCACCGACCTGGGGATGATTCACATCGAAGGTGAGCTCGAGCCACATATCGGGACGCCGATCGTCAACCGACTCCAGGCCGCCGCTCGACGCCTTGCTCGAGTGAGTGACCGCCACGAGCCCTTCGACCGCTACCTCGCCGACGCATTGCCCGAGCTGCTCTCGGGTACGACCAAGAACTCCGGCGGTACCGAGATGGTGGTGTTGGTTTCCTACGAGGTCGCGGAGCGCGGCTGGTCGAGTGTCGAGGACGACGAGCACTGCAAGATCCCCGGGATCGGCCAGATCGACCCAGAGGTTGCGAGACGTATCGCCGGTGACGCCTTCCTATCCGGGGTGTTTTTCGACGGCACCGACCTCCGCCAGATCAAGCGCTGGGGGCGATCCGTCCCTGCACCGATCCGCACCGCCCTCAACCTCGGCGCCCCACCCGACTTCGACGGGGTGAAGTGCGTCGACTGCGGCAACCGTTTCTGGATCGAACTCGACCATCACCTGCCCCATGCGGCAGGCGGACCGATCTCGATGAAGAACAGTCGCCCCCGATGCTGGCGATGCCATCAGAAGAAGACCCGAGCCGATCGAAGAGCCGGACGGCTCCGTCGTCCTTCCAACACCAACGGGGCTGGGGAGCGTGAGCCCCGGGCAACTGCGCCTCCGTAGGCCCTACTCGGGTCGCAGGTGGGGGAAGAGCACGACCTCGCGGACCGACGGCTGATCGGTGAGCAACATCACCAGGCGGTCGATGCCCATGCCCATTCCGCCGGTCGGCGGCATTCCGTACTCGAGGGCGCGCAAGAAGTCTTCGTCCATGGGATGGGCTTCGTGATCTCCCGCGGCACGGGCGGCGGCCTGAGTCTCGAACCGACGCCGCTGCTCGACCGGGTCGTTCAACTCCGAGAAGGCATTAGCCAGCTCGTTGCCGGCGACGATCACCTCGAAGCGCTCGGTCAATCCGGGACGGGAGCGATGCTCACGGGCGAGAGGGGAGATCTCCTCGGGGAAGTCGAGCACGAAGGTCGGCTCCCAAATGTCGCCTTCGACAACCGACTCGAACACCTCGGCGATTATCCGACCGGTCCCCCAAGGGTCCTCGACCTGCACCCCGGCGGCGATCGCCTGCTTCCTGGCATCCGCCACGGACATCACCGGGTCCCAGTCCTTGGCGGTGGCCTCGGATACCGACCCCACGTAGTCGATCCGCCTCCACGGCCCGGCGAGAGACATCGGGCGGCCGCCGAACGTGATCTCGGTGGTTCCCAGCACCCGCTCAGCGGCCTCGATCACGAGCGCCTCGGTGAGGTCGGCCATGTCCGAGTAGTCGGCCAGAGCCTCGTAGAGCTCGAGCATCGTGAACTCGGGGTTGTGGCGGGGCGACACCCCCTCGTTGCGGAAGACGCGCCCGATCTCGAACACCCGATCTGCACCTCCGACGATCAAGCGCTTGAGGTGCAGCTCCAAAGCGATACGGAGGAACATGTCCATCCCGAGCGCATCGTGATGGGTGACGAACGGCGTGGCCAGCCCGCCCGAGGGCACGTGGTGCAGCACGGGCGTCTCCACTTCCAGATACCCGCGGGCAAGCAGGGACTCCCGAATCGACTGGATGATCTCGACACGGCGACGCATCACCTCCCGGGCATCGGCGTTGACGATCAAGTCGACGTACCGATACCGGTGTCGTTTCTCGACATCGGTGAGCCCGTGCCACTTCTCCGGCAAAGGGCGCAACCCCTTGGCAAGGAGAGTGAATGACTCCACCCGGACACTCAGCTCGCCTCGCTTCGTGGAGACCACCTCTCCCTCGGCACCCACCCAGTCGCCGGAGTCGAGATCCCCGAAAGCGGCAAACCGGTCGCCAAGTCGATCGGCTTCGACGAACAGCTGGATCTGGCCGGTGTGGTCCTGGAGCACTCCGAACACCAACGCCCCGATGTCGCGGGAGTTCATCAACCGGCCAGCGACGGACACTCGCCGCCCGGTATCCGTACCGGCCGGAAGGCCATCGTGGGCGGCATGCAGTTCAGCCGCATTGGCCGTGCGCTCGAACCTGACCGGATAGGGCTCCTCACCAGCAGCCCGAATCGCCTCGACCTTGGCAAGCCGCGCCGCGGTAAGGAAGTGCTCGTCGAGTCCGGGGTCGTCACTCAAAGGAACCCCGTTCCGACGCGCCGGTTCGAGACCACTGCCTCGGTCGAATTTGCGAATTGCGAAATGCGAATTCCTCTACTCCTGATTCATCTCGTAGACCATGCGCAAACCGTCCAGCGTGAGGTTGGCGTCAACGATCGACACCGAACGGCAATGGGGCACGATGGTAGAGGCCAGCCCCCCGGTGGCAACGATGGCTGGAGAGCCTTCTACCTCGGCTGCAAGTCGGTCGACGATCCCGTCCACGAGGCCAGCATGGCCGTACAGCAGACCGCTCTGGATGGCCTCCACGGTGTTGCGGCCGATCGCCGCCCGGGGAGCAGTCAGGTCCACTCGCCGCAGCGCCGCGGTCGCGCTGATCAATGCGTCCTGCGACACCTCCAGACCGGGAGCGATCGCCCCGCCCACATAGGCACCCGAACTGTCGACAACGTCCATGTTGGTGGAGGTCCCAAAGTCGACGGATATCACCGGGGTGCCGTACTTGTGTTTGGCGGCGACTGAGTTGACCACCCGGTCGGCGCCGACCTCACGCGGGTTGTCGATGTTGATCGGCATCCCCGTCTTGATTCCCGGACCGATGACGACCAGAGGCCCGTCGATCATCTCAACGGCCACCTGCGTGAGCGCTGCCTTGGCGGTGGGGACCACACTCGATAGGGCGACACCAAGGACGTCCTCGAGGCGGTAGCCGTCCTGGTGAAGGAGGCCGGCGAAGTACAAGCGGTACTCGTCTGCCGTGCGTTCGCGCACGGTCGACAGCCTCCAAGAGTCCACCAGTTCCTCGCCCTGGAAAAGGCCCATGACGGTCTGGGTGTTGCCGACATCGATGGCTATGAGCATGCGCCGCCTTTCACGCCTGAGTCCCGTAGAGGATCGAGGGCCGGTCCAGGCGGGTGCCGAGGTCGGCACCGCCGTCGGGGTCGAGGAACACATTGTCGATGAGTCGCACGTCGCCGACGGTGGCGGCGACAGCCAAGAATGCCTCTCGGTCGAGGTGCTCGATCGGCTGGGCCGAACTGCGGTCGGCGAGCGTGACGTACTGGATATCTGCCCCGGTGTCGGCGGCGACCTCGGCGACGATTCCTTCCAGCGCCGCCGCAGATCGCTCACCGGCTGCCACCGCGTCGGCGGCTGCGAAGAGACCCATCGAGAGCCCGCGGGCTGCCTCGCGATCGGCGATCAGCACATTGCGGCTGGACAACGCCAACCCGTCAGGCTCGCGAACCGTGGGCACTCCGACTATCTCGACCGGGAACGACAGGTCTCGAGCCATGGTCCTCACCACGGCGAGTTGCTGGGCGTCCTTGTGGCCGAAGCAAGCCGCCGCCGGCGCGATGCCAGCGAACAGCTTTGCGACCACCGTGGCCACGCCCTCAAAGTGGCCGGGGCGGTGTGCGCCCTCCATCCCCTCCGACACGCCGGCGACATGAACCCGGGTTACGGGATCGTGCGGGTACATCTCCGTGACGTCTGGTGCGAACAGCACATCGACGCCCGCCGACTCGGCAAGAGCGGCATCGCGCTCGAGCGCACGCGGATAGCGCTCGAGATCCGAGGCGCTGTCGAATTGCAGCGGGTTGACGAACAGGCTCATCACGACCAGATCCGACCTTCGCCGCGCGGCCTCCACACATGCCAAGTGCCCCTCGTGGAGGTAGCCCATCGTCGGGACCAGGGCGGCGCTTCCCCCGATCGCCCGGACCACGGTGAACGTGCCAACGATCCTCATTCCAGAGCCTGTCGGATCTGGTCCTCGGTGCCGGCGACCCGAGCAGTTGCTCTGACCATGGCAACGAAATCCTCAGCGAGTTCAGGGGAGAATGCCCGCACCGCGGCCAGTTGGGCTCGGACCGTGCCGACGTCACCGCGGGCAGCCGGTCCGGTCAGGGCTTGCTCCGGACCCATCGCGAGGGCGTTGTCGACGACCCCCCTCACCAGGGGTTCGGCCGCCGCAAAGTCGACTCCCGCCGCCTCGAACAACTGCCGTGACATGGCAAGCGCCGCCAGCGTGAAGTTCGCGGCGGCTGCAGCGGCTGCGTGGTACAGCGGCTTGGCTGCGTCGTCTAATTCGAATGGCTTCGCCCCGAGCGAGGCAGCGAAGGAGAACAGCCGGTCTGAGAGCAGATCGTCATTGCTGGTGACCGCGATCCATGCCCCCGCTAAGCGGGCTGCTCCGGCCTCGGGAGTAGGCAGTGTCTGCAGTGGGTGGAACGATCCGACCGGAGGGCCGGCGATCGCATCGAGGGCGCCCGCCGACTTGAGGCCGGACAGGTGCACCGCGCCTTCGACTGCTGCGGCGCGGTGGGCGAGGCGATCAGCCACCGCCTCGATCGCGTCGTCCCGTACGGCCACCACCAGTAGGTCGGCTCGCACTAGGCTCGCATCCCACGACAATGACTTGGCGCCGAGCCGGTCGGCGGCGGCCCGAGCCTCGGCCGGCTCGCGAGCGAGAACGCCCACGACGCGATGACCTGCCTCCAATGATGCCAGCGAAAGCGAGAGGCCGGCCCGGCCGGGGCCGACAAGGATGAGGTCCATGCGTTCCAGTCCTCTCCGGGTACCAGACGACGCGGTTCATTCTACGCGAGCCCACCACGCCCGCCATTCGGTGCTCGCAGGGAGTCACTACCGTCGTGTGACATGAACCTCCTCGACCACCCCCGAATCGTCATAAATCAGAAACCGAAGCTCATCGAACTCACCAACGAGTACCTCATCAGGGATCCTGAGGGCACCGAGATCGGCGTGATTCGCCAGGAGGGGCAGACCACCCTGAAGAAACTGGCGCGTTTCGTGTCATCGGTGGATCAATTCATGACCCATAAGTTGGCCGCCTATGACACCGAGGGGTCGAAGGTGCTCGAGATCGTGCGCCCCCGCAAGATCGTCAAGTCGACGGTGGAGGTGTATGACGGGGCGGGGCGCCTCGCCGGAACGATCCGCCAACAGAACGTATTCGGCAAGATCCGATTCGGGCTCCACGGCAGCACCGATGAGAAGCTCGGCGAGATCCGGGCCGAGAACTGGCGGGCGTGGAACTTTGCCATCGTCGACCAGTTCGAGGCGGAGGTGGGCCGCATCACGAAGACATGGGAAGGCTTCGCGAAGACCATCTTCACCACCGCCGACAACTACTTGCTAGAGGTCTCGCCGTCGCTCACCGGGCCGCTCCGCCTGCTCGCCTTTGCGGCAGCGGTCGGCGTCGACACCGCCCTGAAGCAGGACTCCCGCGGGCTCAACTGAGGGTCTCCTCCACCGGCCCCTGGGGGGAAGGAAACCGTCCGACGATCCGAGCCTCCTGGCCGACCACTGCGCCGAGCAGGTCGCTGGCGGCGCCGTGGCCGGGAACCTCAGCCCGCGGCCAGACCTCGACGAGCGGTGCGAGCACGAACCGTCGCGCGGTCATCCTGGGGTGAGGGATTCGCAACCCGGGCGCGTCGATGACGGCATCGGAATAGAGCAGTAGGTCGAGGTCGAGCAAGCGCGCACCCCACCGCTCGCGACGCTCCCGGCCAACGGCACGTTCGATTTCCAGACAGGCTTCGAGCAGGGGCCGGGGACCGAGCACGGTGTGGATCACCGCCACCGCGTTCAGGTAGTCATCCTGCAGCGGACCGCCGACCGGTGCCGTCTCCCAGACCGATGAGACCCCGAGCAACTCTCCGTGTTCAGCCAGGGATTCGACGGCGGCAGCCAGATTGCCCATCCGGTCGCCGAGATTCGAGCCAAGCCCGATGGCGACGCGCGTCTCAGGATCCCGTCGAGAGGGGGATGATCGCTCGCGCCTCAGGACCGAGGGGGCGCTTCAGGATCTCCTGCACCAGCGCCGTCGCCATGATCGGATCCTTGACGCGCCCCGAGTGGATCAGGAAACCGGCGAGCACCCCGGCAACGGTGTCATCGACCAGGTCGCGATGGACCAGCAGCACCGAGTTGCGCTTCGAGGTCAGTTCGGTCATGGCCCGGAACACCCTGCGGACCGCATCCGGTTCCAATTCGACGAGCGGCTCATTGACGGCGTCGATGCCGGCGGCGTGATAGGCGGCGAGGTTCTGGTTGCCCTCGAGCAGGGAAAGCACCGCCTTGATGCCCGCGTGTTTGAGCCAGGCGATCTCCTCTTCGCGGCGGACGCGACGATGTTGGAATCCGTATCCCCCGATACGCTCCGACACGGCCAGGCGATTGGCGATCACCCACGTGAATCCGCGGGGTTCGAGTCCGGTCATGATCATGGGGCTTCACCCCTCACGATAGCGTCGGCTATTCGCGCTGAGCGCAGTCCCTCGACCACGTTGTGTACACGAATGGCGCTGGCTCCGGCGGCTATCGCCAGCACGTGGGCAGCCCCCGAGGCCCCATCACGTTCGTCGACCGGGATGGGGCCCAGCACCCGCTCGATAAACGACTTCCGGGAGGCCCCGACCAGCACCGGGAACCCTGAATCGGCCAGCCTCGAGACCCCCGAGGCGATCAGATCGAGGTTGTGGGCGACCGTCTTACCGAACCCGATGCCCGGGTCGAGGCAGATCCGTTCTCGGTCGATGCCCTGCGAGATCGCCCACTGCGCCCGTTCCGCCAGAAAGTTGGACACCTCGGTCACGACATCGCCGAACTGCGGGTCCTGCTGCATCGTCCTGGGGTCCCCGAGCATGTGCATCAACACGACGCCGGATCCCGACCTGGCGACCACGCCAGCCATTCCGGGATCCGTCAGTGAGGTGACATCGTTGACGACCACCGCCCCCGCCTCGATCGCCTGGTCCGCCACCGCGGCCTTCGAGGTATCCACCGAGACCAGGACTCCCGCCGAAGCCAATGCCCGCACCACCGGCACCACCCTCTCGATCTCTGCTTCGGCCTCGACCGGCGTCGCACCGGGGCGGGTGGACTCGCCCCCGACATCGACCAGGTCGGCTCCCTCCTCCGCCATCTTCAACCCGTGCGCCACCGCGGCGTCGAATGCCAGGAACCGGCCGCCATCTGAGAACGAGTCCGGGGTCACGTTGAGAATCCCCATGACCAGGGTGTGATCGGCATTGGTGAGGACGTTGCCGAGTCCGACCGGCCAACGGGTGGGCTCGAATTGGCGCCGCAGGATCAGGAGGTTGCGCCTCCATCGGATGTGGTGGCAGCTGCCACGCCACCGCGCGCCAACTCGCCCTTCGGAGCCTGGATCCTCATCGACCCGTTTGCCGCGTGCTCCCATTTCGGAACGTCACTGAGTATCTCGGCGATGTCGGCGGCGTAAAGCGTCTCTCGTTCGAGCAACGCTTCGGCGATCCTATCGAGTCCGTCACGGTGGAAGAGCAAGATCGCCCGGGCCTCATCGTGGGCCTGGGTGATCAGCTTGCGGATCTCCGAGTCGATCATCTCCGCTACCTCGTCGGAGTAGTCGACCGACTGGTTGTAGTCCCGCCCAAGAAACACCTGTGCCTTCGGAGTGCCGTACCGCATCGGCCCGACTTTGTCGCTCATGCCGTGCTCCATGACCATCGAACGCGCCATCTCCGTCGCCTGCTCGATGTCGTTGTAGGCACCCGTCGATGGGTCGCCAAACACGATCTCTTCAGCCGTTCGACCGCCGAGCGCCTGGGCGAGTGAGTCGACCAGCTCGCTGCGCCGCTGATAACTCTTGTCCTGCAGCGGGAGCGAACGGGTGTAACCGCCCGCTCGACCGCGGGGAATGATCGTCACCTTGTGCACGGGGTCGGCATGAGGCAGGGCGTGGCCCACCAGAGCATGGCCGCCTTCGTGGTACGCGGTGAGCTTCTTCTCTTCGTCGGTCATCACCTTGCTCCGTCGCTCCGGACCGGCCATGACGCGATCGATCGCCTCCTCCAGCTCGGCCTGGCCGATGACATCGCGATCGCGGCGGGCGGAGAGAAGTGCCGCCTCGTTGATGGTGTTCGCCAGGTCGGCGCCGGTGAAGCCGGGGGTGGAGCGGGCGATCACCTTCAGGTCGACCTCGGGGGCGAGGGGCTTGCCCTTTGCGTGGACCTCGAGAATCTTCTCCCGTCCCTTGATGTCGGGGCGGTCGACGACGATCTGGCGGTCGAAGCGCCCGGGACGCAGCAACGCAGGGTCGAGAATGTCTGGCCGGTTGGTGGCCGCGATGAGGATCACCCCCGTCTTCACGTCGAAGCCGTCCATCTCCACCAGCAGCTGGTTGAGCGTCTGCTCCCGCTCGTCATGGCCGCCGCCAAGCCCCGCGCCGCGGTGCCGGCCGACGGCATCGATCTCATCGACGAAGATAATCGCGGGTGCCTGGGCCTTGGCCTGTTCGAAGAGGTCGCGCACCCGGCTGGCGCCCACTCCGACGAACATCTCGACAAACTCAGAACCCGAGATCGAGAAGAAGGGAACCCCGGCCTCGCCCGCCACCGCCCTGGCGAGCAGGGTCTTACCGGTTCCCGGAGGGCCGTAGAGCAGGACCCCCTTGGGGATCTTGGCGCCCATCGCCCGGAACTTCTGCGGCTTGGCGAGGAACTCCTTGATCTCGTAGAGCTCTTCCACCGCCTCCTCGGCCCCGGCAACGTCTTGGAAAGTGACCTTGGGCATGTCGCGGGTGACCTGCCGCGCCTTGGCCTTGCCGAACGACATGACCCGATTGCCGCCGCCCTGCATCTGCATCAGGATGAAGATGAACACCCCGAAGATCAGGACATACGGCAGGAAGGCCAGGAACCACTGGAAGATCCCCGGATTCTCGGATTCGATGTTGACCGTCACGTCGCTCGCCAGAACCAGGGAGGTCAGATCGCCCTCGTAGCCGTCGGGGAAGATCGACTCGAAGCGCCCGCCCCCGGCCTCCTCGGTGAAGGACCCGGTGATCACGTTCGACTTCTGCTTGATGGTCACCGATTCGACCTGACCGGCGGCAAGCTGCGCTTGGAACTGGTCGAGCGTGATCTCCTCGGGCGCAGTCGCCGAGGAGACGAACGTATTGACCAGCATGATCGCCACCGTGGCGACCACCAGGTAAACCAACACGGTGCGGACGGTTTTGCTCACGACCTCAAGTCCAGTCCCCGGACGAAGAAGATAGGGAAGCCATGCTATCGGGACCAGGACCTTAGAAGTTGATGCCCACCCCGAAGCGCGAGCGTGCTGCATACCGCTCGCTGCTCGCCACTGCCGCTACTCCTCCTCCATCACCGCCACATACGGAAGATTCCTCATCTTGCCGACTAGGTCGAGTCCGTAACCGACGACGAAGTCGGGAGGGATCTCGAATCCGATGTACTTGACCTCGATCGGCACCCGCTGGAGTCCGGTCTTCATCAGCAGCGCCACGATCTCCAGCGATGCCGGCTGCCGCACCTCGAGGTTGCGGCGCAGATAATCGAGGGTGAGGCCCGAATCGATGATGTCTTCGACGATGAGGACGTGGCGACCGGCGATCTCCTGCTCCAGATCCTTGAGGATCCGCACGACTCCGGACGTCTCGGTGGCAGCCCCGTACGAGGACACGGCCATGAAGTCGATGTCGACCGGAAGTCGGATGTGGCGGGCGAGATCCGCCATCATCATGAACGCGCCCTTGAGCACCGCCACCAGCAACAGATCCTTGCCTTCGTAGTCGACAGTGATCTGCCGGCCCATCTCGGCGAGGCGCAATGCAATCGCGTCCTCGTCGACCAGGACGCGGCCGGGACGCATCATCCCGACAACCTCTTCGCCGCCATACCAACGTCCCCTTTCCGTTCGTCGGAAGCCCGGATCGACACGAGCCAGGCGATTCTTCCACCCGACTCGACAACCGGCCACCGGGCTCGAAGACGGAGGGGCACGCCGGCCTCCCCGAGAGCGTCGGACACCTTCTTGGTACCACCGCGGATGCTGATTCGGTCACCGGGCCGAACGGCCCGGACCACCAACGGACCGTCGGCGTCGATCATGGCTCCATGCCTGCCCAGCCCCACCTTCCCCGACTCGATCCTCCACCCACCGAAGCGCGCCGCGCCCGGAACACTCAGCTCGACGGGTTCGAGCGTCTCATGATCGTCTCCCCGATGGAGCGCCACGTAGGGGCCTTCTCGCGCAGCAATGAGTCCGCCGGACACCGAAGCAGGAGTACCTGCCACCGCCCCGAGCACGGCGGCGACATCGGCAGAGGTGCCGGGGTACGGGTCGAGCATCAGCCTCAACGCGCGACGCACCACCCGAGACGCAATCGGCTGCGGGAGGGCAGTGAGGGCGGCGACCGGGATCAACACTGCCCCCTCATCCCATCTGAGGGGAACGACTTCGGCTCGTCGACCGAGGAGCGCATCGTCGGCTGCCGCCAGTTGGCCGGTGCGGGCCAACGCCGCAAGGAGCTCCGGGTTGAATGCCCTGGCGAGGGCGGGGATGGTCTCGGACCGCAGCCGGTTGCGACGAATCGCGGGGTCGTCGTTCTGCGGATCGTCCGCGAAAGCGAGGTCGGCGAGCGTGGCGACCTCACGGGCAGTCGCTCGCGGGATGTCGAGCATGGGACGCACCCACGCGCCACGACTGTACGGGATGCCTGCCAGCCCCGACGGCCCTGTTCCGCGCAGGAGGTTGCCGAGCACCGTCTCCGCCTGATCGTCACGGGTATGGCCGGTGACCACGGTCTCGCCATCGCGCAAGATCGATTCGATCGCCGCCAATCGGCGCTCCCGCAGTTCGGTCTCGGACTCCCCGCCCGCGACATCGATCACCTGATGAGGCAAACCGAGACGGTCAGCGATTCTGGCTGCGGCTTGGACCATCGCCGCGGAGCCCGGAAGGTGATGGTGGACGGTGATCGCCCGGGCCGGGCCGCCCCGCGACACAACCGCAAAGGCCAACGCCGCCGAGTCGGCCCCGCCACTGAGGGCGACCACCACCGGGGAATCGGGGAGCCGGGGCACCACCGTCGCGACGAACGCGTCGAGTTCGGGTGCGGTCAACCCACCCGTTCGAGCCATCGCCTCGGTGCCCTGATCTCGGCGAGGGTTGGAAGGTGGTCCGCGCTCTCCCACACCGCATCGAGCGCGGAGAAGCCAGCGGTGCGCTCGACATCGAGGATGAACCGCTCCCCCATCTCGTATTGCTTCATCTTCAACTCGAGGCCGGTGAGACGGAAGAAGGCGGCGGTACGGGGATCCTTACGGCGCTGCTTGAGCATTCGCGACATCCGGTCCTGGCTGACAAGCCGCCTGGCGCCGATGCGGTCCATCACCACGTGGCCGTGGCCTTCGAGGAGCGACATGAGGGCCTGGACGCGGTCGATCACCTGCCGTTGCTCCGGGGAAGCGATGATCCCCATGATCCCGGACTCGTCGACGATCGGCCTTCCCTCCCGAGCAGCCGACCTCATCTCGCCGGCGATCCGCTGGATGCGCCCCGGTTCTGGATTCGAAGACTCGACAAGCCCGCTGACCAACTCGAAGAAGTAGCCCTGAAGCCACGGGACGCCGGTGAACTGCAATCGGTGGGTGCATTCGTGCAGGGCGACCCAGAAGCGGAACTCGTCGGGCCGGAATTCGAACTGGCGCTCCATCCAAAGAACATTCGCCCCGACGAACATCACAGTGTCGCCGGCGTCGTCGTCGCCCGAGGGCAGTACCAGCTCGTACTGGCCGAGGACCCGTCGGGCGAGTACGCCCACGAGCGCGCCGACCTCGGCCCCGAGCAGACGCGACATCATCCGGTGGCCGAGGCCTCCGCCGGGCGCCTGTTGGAGCTTCCGTTCGGCATGGGCAAGCAGCCGTCCGAAGGAGGCGATGTTGGCCGTTGCCCACTCGGATCGGGCAAGCACCGCCACGGTGGGGGTGCCCGACCAGGCCAGTCCGGTTTCGTCCGCCACCAGCTGCGAGGCCTCTTCGACCAGGCGAGGGGCCTGGCGGGCCAGCAGATCGAAGTGGTAGGACTCTTCGAGGGGATGTGATCCCGCCATCCGCCGGGCAACCCGGGCAGCGACGTTCCAATTGATCACGTTTCCTGCGACACGCGATAGCGGCCCTTGACCCTCACCCCGTACCCGAGAATCACACCGGCGATGGCGATACCCGTGATCACCAGAAGAGTCGGCACGAGGAAGCGGAAGGTCCAGGCATCCTCGGCAGGTGGCGCGGGCTCCTCACCCACCACCACCGCCGGTTCGTTGCTCGGGGCTGGGTCCTCTTGCGCCGTGGCCGGCAGCACCCCCAACGCGAACGAGAGGAGCAGGAGAAGGATCAGCGTGCGAGCGCGGGTCATGACCGCGAGATTACCCGCACCGGGACCGCACGAAGCAGCCCGCGCCGAAGTCCTCTCAGCTCTCCGGGACGATCCGGCCGCGGAGGCGAGGAAACCTGGTCGGGGTGTGTGCGTAACAGTGCGCCCGCTTGTTGTACCGGGAGAGCAGGGTCACGCAGTTGTCGTCTTCACAGACACGGGTGCCATCGGTCGTCTTGGGAGCACGGAGCTTCCCTTGGACTCGATTGCCCTTCATGATCTCGGATGACATTTCTTACCTCCAAAGGAGGGGCGGAGCCCTGCAGGCTACCCCACACTCCCGTCGGAATCATGTTCATGGATGAACGTCATGAGCCGCATCGGTAGTTCCGGCGGCATCTCGTCCCTACAGCACTGCCGTATCCGGAGCTTCAGAGCCTCTTCGAACCGGAACCCATCACCGCAAGGCGGGCAACGCCGCAGATGCCAGCGAATTCGAAACCGGCCGACGAGGTGCGACTCGCCGTCGATGAAAGAGTACAGCTGGCCGTGAGCCTCGTTGCAATTCATGATTCGGCGATGCCTCGTTCTTCTGCAAAGTCCCACAACGCCTTTTGCAGCGCCTTTCTTCCCCGATGGAGCCGCGACATCACTGTGCCGATAGGCGTATCCATCATTTCGGCGATCTCCTTGTACGAGAAACCTTCGACGTCGGCCAGGAGCACCGGGATCCTGAAGTTCTCCGGAAGGGACTCGAGGGCCGCCTTGATGTCCTCGTCCACGATCGACTCGAGGGCCTCGTCCTCGGCGCTGCGCTCTGCTCCGCCGGGTCCCGGCTCGCCCATCCGCTGGTACAGGTACAGATCCTCGAGATCGCCGAGTTCCACCTCGCTGGGGCGTCGGGTCGCCTGTCGATAGCGGTTGATGAAGGTATTGGTGAGGATCCGGTAGAGCCACGCTCGCAGATTCGTGCCGGACTGGAACGTGTGATACCCCCGGTACGCCTTGAGGAGGGCCTCCTGGAGCACGTCCTCGGCATCGGACGGATTGCGCGTCATCCTCAGCGCAGCGGAATACAGCTGCGGAAGAATCTCGGTCATATCGGATTCGAACGTGGCCTGGTCGGCCATAAGCACGCCCCTTCCGGGCAGGCTCCCGTCGGATCGGTGGTCCCGAATGCGACGGTGGAGCCGGAGCGGGGATTTGAACCCCGGACCTGCTCATTACGAGTGAGCTGCTCTACCCCTGAGCTACTCCGGCGGCGGCGAGGAATGGTAGAGCCAGGAATCAAGAGTCAAGAATCAAGAGCCAAGACCGGACGACGCCTGTGACTTCTTGATTCTTGACTCTTGACTCTCTTCTCATGGATGACTTGGATCTTGCGTGATCCCCGCGGCCTGCTGTTCCGCCCGCACGAAGGCGACGATCTTGGCGACGTCGGCCCTGGTCAGGTGGGACAGCGGAGCCATCGTGCCGAAGGTCCAGTGGTGCGGCACCACACCCGAGGCGACCGCTTGCTGGAACGCCTCATCCGAATGGTGGTTGGGGGCGTAGATGACGTGCAAGAACGGTGGTCCCGTGGTCGTGCCCATCAGGTCGGACCCGTGGCAGACCGCACAGTTGTCGAGGTAGAGCCTCTCTCCTGCGGCGACGGTGGCCGGATCGGTCGATGAAGTCGTCCCTGGCGGTGCCGACGTCACTGCGACGAAGACGATGAGGACTGCCCCGAGAATTCCGGCAACCCACCAGACAATCCGATTCGGCGTCGGCGATCGCGATTTCTTCCGGGCAGCACCCATGGGGACCCTCTCGTCCGCTGGAGAAGTCGACACACTACCCCACCCAGGGTGGGGTAGTGTCCGCTTCCATGCACGACGATCACCCTGGGACCCGCGATGCGAAACGGCCTCCGGCCCACGACCGGCATGAAGGTCACTCTCCTGAGATGTTCCGGAATCGTCTGGGAGTATCCGTCGCGCTCACGCTCCCCATCCTCTACCTGAGTGATCCCATCCAGTCATGGCTTGGATACGAGGCTCTGAGCTTCCCGGGCTCATCGGTCCTCGAGCCGATACTCGCCTCGATCCTCTTCGGATACGGCGGACTGGTCTTCCTCAAGGGTGCAGTGCGGGAGGTTCGTATCGGGCGGCCCGCGATGATGACCTTGATCTCCCTGGCGATCAGCGTCGCCTACGGCTACAGCCTCGCGGTCACCTTCGGACTCGACGGCGACTCCTTCTACTGGGAACTCGCCACCCTCATCGTCGTCATGCTCCTCGGCCACTGGATCGAGATGCGGTCGGTGGAGAGGGCCGGGAGCGCACTAGAAGATCTTGCTGAGCTGATCCCGGCCGTTGCCCACCGGATATCCGCCGGCGACGTCGTCGACGTCCCGCCGGCGGAACTCGCCACAGGCGACCTGATCCTCGTCCGGCCCGGCGAGCACGTACCCGTCGACGGCATCGTGACGGACGGCCGCACCAGCGTTGACGAGTCGTTCCTGACAGGAGAGTCCCGACCTGTCCCCAAGAAGGACGGCGACGAAGTCGTGGGCGGCTCAGTCAACGGTGACGGAGCATTGACGATTCGTGTCGAACGGACGGGTGACGCGTCGACGCTCAGCCAGATGATGCGGCTGGTAAACGATGCCCAGGCATCGCGCACCCGATATCAGGGCCTCGCGGACCGCGCCGCATCCTGGCTGGTCGTGGTGGCAATCGCCGTCAGCACCCCCACCTTCATCGTCTGGTGGCTGTGGAGTTCGGGCGGGCTCGCCACTGCGGTGTCACGCGCGGTCACCGTGCTGGTCATCGCCTGCCCGCACGCTCTGGGCCTCGCCGTGCCCCTGGTGATGGCGAATGCGACCGCCATGTCTGCGGGACGCGGAATCCTGATCCGCGATCGGGACGCATTCGAGCGAGCCCACCGGCTCCGTTTTGTGGCACTCGACAAGACCGGCACCCTCACCGAGGGCCGCTTCGAAGTCGCCGCCGTTTCAGCAGCGGCGGGGGTGGAAGTCGACGAGGTCCTTCGGATCGCAGCCAGCCTGGAGCGCGCTTCGGAACACCCCCTCGCCGCCGCAATCGTCGAAGCGGCCTTGTCGCGCGGCCTGACACTCGAATTGCCCGACGAGGTGAACGCGGTTGCTGGAATGGGTGTGGTCGGCCTGGCCGATGGCCGGCGCTGGCGCGTGGGCCGTCCGGAATGGGCAGACGATCTCGGTGTCGCCACGGAGCCGGCGATGGTCCAAGCACTCGCCGCGGCTGGCGAACAAGGACAGGGAGCCGTGGTATTGATGGACGAGTCGGCGGTGAAGGGGGTCGTCAGCCTCCGTGATCGGATCCGCCCGACGGCGCGGGCCGCGATCGATGAACTACGTCGCCAGGGGATCACGCCCGTCATGGTCACCGGCGACGCTGTCGCGGTGGCCGCGACGGTTGCCGCCGAGCTGGGAATCGAGCGGTACCACGCCCGGGTCCTGCCTGGCGCAAAGGCAGAAATCGTTCGCGAGCTACAGACCGTGGGACGGACCGCATTCGTCGGCGATGGCATCAATGATGCCCCCGCCCTCGTCACCGCGGACCTGGGCATCGCCATCGGGGCAGGTGCGAACGTGGCTATCGAGTCCGCCGACGTGGTCTTGATCGAGAGCGACCCGGCGGCGATTCCCCGCGCTCTCCGAATATCTGCCGCTACGCGACGGAAGATGCGGCAAAACCTGTTTTGGGCGACTGGCTACAACGTCGTCGCCCTTCCTCTCGCTGCCGGCGTCGGTGCGCCAGTCGGCGTGGTCCTGGTACCGGCGGTCGGCGCGCTGCTGATGAGCCTCTCGACGGTGATCGTCGCGGTCAACGCGATGATGCTTCGCAGGACCAAGGTCTAGAACCGCCTACCCAGTCCGTTCGCTCCGATCGGGATAGACGATCCGGAGGCCCTGGTCGTAGCGGACAGGGGGCTGCACGAACCGGAGTTCCATGAAAGTCAGGCCCGGATAATTGAGGTCCTCGTAGAGCTCCGCGATCACGTCGTCGGGCAGCAGCTCGGCGATTCGCAGCATCTCCCGCCGGTCGTCCGGACGCGAGCCGACGAAACGCAGACTTCCCTCATCATCGAGTCGCTCTGCGAGCTGGTCAGCGAGCTCTCGCCGCCACGCCCGACGGGACCGAACCTCGCGGAACATTGGCATCCGGGTACTCCACCCTGGAAATCACAACAATGTGATTGTGGTGTTACCCGCGCGCGGAGCGTGGTATTTCCGCAGACCTGTCCTGGCCTGGCCTGGCCGGGTTTCACCCTTCGCCTCTTGCCGGAGACTGGAGCGGCTATCGCGGCACTTGACTCCAGGGGAGGTCCTTGTCGACCCGGGGCTCCCCGGCGAGACCCAGGACGCGCTCGCCGAGGATGTTCTTCATGATCTCGGAGGTTCCGCCCTCGATCGAATTCGCCCGCGCCCTAAGAAACGCCTTGACCGGAGGGTGGCTGGTGAACTCGTCAGGCCGGGTCATCTGGTACGAGTCGTAGAGCATCCCCTCCGGTCCCATCAACTCGACTACGAATTCGTAGATCTTCTTGTTCAATTCGGCGTAGACCAGCTTGGCGGTGGATCCTTCGGGTCCAGGAGTACCGATCAACCGCATCTGGCCGGCGCGCAGGTTGGTGAGTCGGGCAGCCTCGGCGCGCACCCAGAGCGACATGAGCCTGTCACGAGCGGCGGCGTCGTCGTGGCCGTACTCCTTCCACACCCGCACCGCCTCACCGATCGGGCCTGCGGCCCGGGGGGCGATCGTGCCACCGATGGCGACCCGCTCGTTCATCAGCGTCGTCAGCGCCACCCTCCACCCGTCGCCAACCTCGCCGATGCGGTTCTCGTCGGGAATTCGCGCGTCGTCGAAGTAGACCTCGTTGAACTCGGCCTCACCGGTGATCTGGCGGAGGGGTCTCACCTCGACTCCCGGAGATTTCATGTCGACGATGAAGTACGACATGCCCTGATGCTTGGGAACCTCGGGATCGGTCCGGACCACAAGCATCCCCCACTTGGCCACGTGGGCCAGCGTGGTCCAGACCTTCTGACCGTTCACCACCCACTCGTCGCCATCGCGAAGCGCCTTCATGGCCAGGGCGGCCACATCCGAGCCCGCTCCCGGCTCCGAGAACATCTGACACCAGATCTCCTCGCCGGTAAACATCGGGCGGAGCCACTGGCGTTGCTGGGCCTCGGTGCCATGCTCCATCAGCACGTGGGCGCCCATGCCCACCCCGAGCGCGTTGAAACGGGCGGGATGGGGCGCGCCAGCGTCGGCCAGCCGCTGCTCGACCACGGTCTGCAGGCCGCGCGGGGCCTCCAGCCCTCCAAGGCCTTCGGGGAACCACACCCACGCCAGGCCCATGTCGTAACGGGCACCGAGGAATTCGACGGGGTCGCCCTTCGGGTCGTGTTCCGCCAGCAGACGGTCGATCGATCCCTCGACGGTCTTCGCAGTGATGGTCATGGCGCCATGTTGGCACACAGTAAGCGGTGCCAGGAAAACGAACCTCTACGCCAGCGCTTCCCGCATCGCCAGCTCCAAGTCGGTGTCGGTGAACACGAAGCCATCCGCTTGGAGGCGGGCGGGAACGGCGCGCTGCCCTTCGAGGACCAGAGCGTCGGCGAGTTCGCTCCCGAGCACGACCTTCAGCACGAACCCCGGTATCGGCATAACCGTGGGGCGGCGAATGACACGACCGAGGGTCTTGATGAACACTCGGTTGGTGACCGGCTGGGGAGACACCAGGTTCACCGGGCCTGCAAGTTGCGAGTCGACGAGCAAGTGGCGTATGCCGGCCACCTCATCGCGGAGAGAGATCCACGACCAATACATCTTCCCCCCGGCCACCGGCCCCCCCAAGCCCCACCGATACGGGCTCAGCCACCGGGGCCCGAACGGGGCGAGCAGCCTGCCCAGGGCACCGCCGTCGGGGCTGAGCACGATCCCGGATCGCGGCGTGACCACTCTGATCCCCACGGCAGACGCGGGTGCGGTGGCCGCCTCCCAGGCCGCGGTGAGGTCGGTGAGGAACCCCTCACCTTTGGGGGCATCATCGGTGAGGACTCGGTCGCCGCCGTCGCCGAAGAACCCGATCGCCGAACCGTTCACCAACACTGCGGGTCTGGCAGTCGTGGCGGCAAGTGCCTCTGCCAGCACCCGGGTAGGACCTACCCGGCTGTCCCACAAGAGGCGCTTCTCTCGGTCGGACCAACGCCGCTCCCCGATCGACCGTCCCCCGAAGTTGGCGACGCCGTCGAAGCCCTCGACCATGTGGGGTGCGAGCGGATTCGGAGGGTCCCAGGGGATTCCGTCGGCGTTCGTATCGGGGCGGACGAGGCGCACGACCTCGTGGCCCTCACCGATGAGGCTATCGGCGAGAGCGGATCCGATCAGTCCCGATGAACCAGCGATCAAGAAGCGCATTGCCCAGAGCGTAAGGCGGTGAGCGATGCAAACCGTCCTCGGGTGTCAATTCCTCTCACGCCTCTGGCCGGCAGCGCGCAGCGCCGCGTCGATGCGCCGCTCCCACTCTCTGGTCATTGCTCCCGCCGGGTCACCCCCTGGCGGGTAGTCACCCGGGTAGATGGGCTCGCAGGCCTCCACGGTCACCGGGTGGCGCGAGGGGCGCCGGGCGCCACGTCCCAGCACCATGTCGGTGCCCGCAATCGCCATGGGGACCAGCGGCACCCCGGCGCGGCGCGCCAGCCAGGCAGCTCCGCGCTTGGGCTCGACCTCACCCCACGCCCATACGCGAACGCCCTCGGGGAACAGCCCAACGGTACCCCCGGCGGCGAGCTCGGCGAGGGCCAGGCGCAGCGCTCCGAGCGGCGCCCTCGTCCGCGACATCGGAATGGCCCCGAGCCAGAGTGTGAGTCGGTCGAAGATGGTCGACCTACCGAACAACTCGTCGACTGCGAGGAATCTGACCGGTCGACCAGCAGCGAAGCTCACCACCACCGGGTCCACATGGGAATAGTGATTGGCTGCGAGCACGAGGGGCCCGGCTGGGAGCTTTGGGCCGATTCGCTCGAAGTCTGCCCACAACCGAGAAAGGACGATGCCCACCGGGCGGGCGACCCTCATCGAGGGCCGGGCACCGAACGGGAAGCCGGGCCTAAGTCGCGGTTCCAAGGTCGGCAAACAGCGCCCCGAAGGCGAGCTCGGGTCGTTGGTTGGCGTTCAGGGAGTCGACGGCGTCGAGAACGCGATGGGCCTTCGTGACAGCACCTCGAGCCGACACTTCCGCCAGATCAGCCCCACTGACATCACGATTCCGCACCGGTCCGCCGTACTGGGCGACCGCGGCGTCCCGATACCAGGAGGCAAGAATCTCGAGGCCGGCGGTGTGCAGGGCGGCACCCGCTCTCCGGCGCTCGCGCTCGTGACGCTCCTTGATCATCCGGAGGTCGTGGCCCTGGTCTTCGCCTTGGGAGAGTTCCAGGGCATGACGATCGCCCAGGCCCCCGAGAAGGGGTTCGACGGCACCCACCAACTCCTCGGCCAGCCGGTACGCATCCCCCGGGCTCGGGGTGACTCGCATCGGAACGGAGAGCCAGGCGCTGCGAAACGCCGCTACTTCGGGACGGGTCGCCAGCATCAGGGCGATACCCGGACGGCCGCCCGACGATGTCGCAACCCGCTCAGCCTGATCCGCCGAGATCCCTTGCTCCACCAGCGCCCGGGCGATCTCGGCCTCGGGCACCCGGCCGAAGAAAACGGTCCGAGAGCGACTCGACACCGTCGCGGGGAGGTCGTCGAGCGACTCGACCACGAGCACGAACATCGTGGTCGCCGACGGCTCCTCGAGTGTCTTGAGCAGGGCGTTGGCCGCCTCGTCATTCATCGCGCCCGCCTCCTCGAACACGAACACCTTGCGAGTGGCCTCAACCGGGGTGAGCACCGATCGAGCCACCGTGTCGCGCGCACGATCGACGGTGAGCGCCGACCGTCCGTCGGGTTCGACGAGCACCAGGTCCGGGTGGTGGCCGGCCAACGCCCGACGGACGTCCCGCTCGTCGTCTCCGCAGAGAATGTGGGCGGCGAAGAGCCGAGCCACCGTTGCCTTACCGACGCTGCCCGGGCCAACGAACATATACGCGTGCGAAGGCTGCTTGAGGTCGCCCTCGAGCATCTCGAGGACGGCTCGGTGGCCGATGATCTCGCGGAACATCAATGCCACCGGCCGTCGAGGGCGGCCATCGCCGCGCCAACCACCTCGTCGATCGAGCCCGAAGCATCGATGACGACAAAGCGGTCGGGCTCGGATTCGGCTAGCCGGCCATACGCCTCCGCCACCCGCCGGTGCAGGTCGGCCCCGGCCAGCGAAATGCGGTCGGCTTCGTCTTCACGGGCCAGCCCATGGTCCGGGTCGAGGCGCAGCAGCAGGACGGTGTCGGGCCACACGCCCCCGAGACCGGTTTCGTTCACCCGGCGGACGGCCTCGAGGTCGAGCCCGCGGCCCGCGCCCTGGTACGCCAGCGAGGAGTAGACGCTGCGGTCAGAGATCACCGTCTTGCCGGCAGCGAGGGCAGGACCAACGATCAAGGAGGCCAGCTGGGCGCGGGCAGCGGCGAACAGCAGCGCCTCGGTCCAATCGGCGAGGTCGGATGAGCTACCGAGCAGGATCGACCTGATCGCCTCCCCCGCGGGGGTACCCCCCGGCTCACGCACCCGCACCACTTCGATGCCTCGCTGCTCCAGAGCCATGGCCACTCCCGACGCGACCGTCGACTTCCCGGCGCCGTCGACACCTTCGATGGCTGCGTAGCGGGTCACTCGCCTCCGCCCTTGGGGTCCATCCGGACGACATCCACCTCGTTGGTCTCCTCGAGTCCCGCAATCCGCTTCCGGTGATGTCGCATCGCCTCGAGGGCAGTGTCGACCTCGGGACGCTCACCGATTTGGCCGAGGGCGATCAGGCTCCGACGAACGCTCCACATGGTCACCAGCCCGCTTCCGAGAATCGTGACACCGCCAACCAGCAGCATCATCCGCGATCCACTGGACATGAGTCCGGGCAGGACCCCGTCGAGGAGATTGGAGAGCGGGATGGCGACCATCATCGCCGTCAGCAGGCCGATTCTCATCAATGACAGAAGCGCAGCGAAGGTGCGCCCCCGCAATTCGTCCTCGGTCTGTTCGTGGAGGTGAGCGAATCCCAGCACATAGGCCGCGCCGGCCCCAAGACCCATCGCCGAGATCCAGCCGACCCCGCCGAAGAGCGTCTTGACGAAGGCGGCAGAGGCAAGCGATACCCCGGTCACCAGCAAAGCGATCGAGAAGACCACGTCCTTGTTCTGGAACCGTGGCCCCCAGATCGTGACACCCACGATCCCGGCTCCGGCGCCGAGTCCGAAAGCGGTCAGCAGCGCGGGGAAACCAACCGTGCCCGCACCGAGCACCGAGGTGGCGAACGGCTTGCCGAGCACGACAATGATCCCGCCGCCGGCGAGCGCGACTGTCATCGCAAGCACGACCGAGCGAATCCTCCGGTGGCTGGCCACGAACGTGATCCCCTCCCACAGGTCGCGCAGCGGCACCATCAGGCTGAAGCTCCGCTTCTGCCCGGGCCGCCGCTGCCGCCTCGCCTGCGCGGGGAGGGTGGTGAGGATCAGGGCAGACGCGATGTAGGTCAACGCGTCCAATAGAAAGGCGAGGCCCACCACTGTCCCCGGTAGGAGACCACCAAGCGTGAAGTCGTCGCTGATCGGTGCGATCGCGGTGAAGATCGCCGCGCCGAGCGGAAAGGTCCCGTACGCCGCGCTCAGCGAGAGGCTGTTCGCCCTGACGATCTCGCTGCGTGCCACGAGTGTCGGCACCGTGGCCTCCTTCGCCGGCTGAAAGATGAGGGTGAGCGCTTCCATCGCCAGGCTCACGTAAATGAGAGCACTGATCGTCTCGACGAAAGCCAGACTGAAAACGAGGCAGGCTCGCCCGATCTCGACCGCGATCATCACATACTTGCGAGGGAGCCGATCGGCGATGACGCCGCCGATGGCCGCGAAGAAGAGCCCGGGGACGACCCGGGACATGAGGGCGAGCACGATGCCCCCGCCACCAGCCAACTCATCCGCGAGGGTGAGGGTGGCGAGGATCGCCACCCAATCGCCGGTACTGCTGATCAACCCGGCGCGCCACAGCCGCGAAAAGGGGCCCGACCGCATCAGCGCCCACGCCGATCGAGGTACGGCCCCGGTTACCTGAGTCACCCGATGAGGCTATCAGAGCCCTCTATTGGACCCTCCCGACAAACGGCCCACGGGCCGACAGCCAACAGCCAACAGCCAACAGCCAACAGCCAACAGCCAACAGCCAACAGCCAACAGCTTGCGGACAGTCAACAGTCCCCGGTCCACGCAGAACTCACCACCTACCGGGCCACACGCTCTTGCCGTCGGCCGTAGGCCGTGGGCCGTTGGCCACCGAGAGCTACTTTGCGTCCGGAGACTCGCCCGCAGCCTCTGAGGCTTTCTTGCATGGCTTGATCTTCTTGCCTTCGGCTTCGAGCTTCGCCCGGCGTTCGGCGAGCAGCTCGGAGGCGCGTTCGATCGAGATCGATTCGACCGCGTCCTCGCGGCGCAGCGAGGCGTTGACCGAGCCATCGGTGACATACGGACCGAAGCGACCGTCGCGCACCACGACTGCGCACCCGGTCTCCGGGTCGATGCCCACCTCCCTCAGCGGACCGGTGTTCCTGGCACCTCGGCGCTTCGGCTGGGAGAAGAGCTCGAGCGCCCCCTCGAGGTCGACCTCGAAGATCTGCTCCTCTGTCTCGAGGCTACGGGTGTCCGTACCCTTCTTGAGGTATGGGCCGAACTTGCCGCCCTGGGCGGTGATCGGCTCCCCGCTTTCGGGGTCGTCGCCGACAGTTCGGGGGAGCGCCAGAAGACGGAGGGCGTCATCCAGGGTGACCGTGTCCAGGCTCATCGACTTGAACAGCGAAGCCGTCTTCGGCTTCTTCTTCGAGTCCTCGGGCTCGACCAGAATGACGTAAGGCCCGAACCGTCCCGTCTTGGCGACCACCTCGAGTCCGGTTTCCGGATCGGTGCCGAGTTCGCGCTCACCTGATGGGGCGTCGAACAACTCCTCGACCTTCTCGGCGGTCAACTCGTCCGGTGCCAGGTCGTCCGGAACGCTCACGCGACTCTCACCGCGCTCGAGATAAGGCCCGTACCGTCCACTCCGGAGCACCACATCGCCGCTTCCGCCCCCGAAGGGAATCGTGTTGATCTCCTTGGCATCGGCGTCGTCGAAGGTCTTGGCCACCAGATCGAGCAACCCGGGGTGGCCATTCCCGAAGTAGAACGTCGAGAGGTAGGGGATGTGCTCGCGATCCCCACCTGCGATCTCATCGAGGTCTTCCTCCATGCGCGCGGTGAATCCGTAATCGACCAGCGTCGCGAAGTGCCTCTCCAGCAGACGGACGGTCGCAAAGGCGAGAAAGGTCGGCACGAGGGCAGAGCCCTTCTTCCACACATACCCGCGATCCTGAATGGTCGAGATGATCGAGGCGTACGTCGACGGCCGGCCGATCCCCAACTCCTCCAGCTTCTTGACGAGCGATGCCTCGGTGTACCGAGCGGGTGGTTTGGTCTCGTGACCGACCGCCTCCAAGCTCTCGGCATCGACGGTCTGGCCCTCGGAGAGGGGCGGCAACCGCACCTCCTGATCCTCGAGCTCGGCCTCCGGATCATCGGAGCCCTCAACATACGCCCGGAGGAACCCGGGGAACGAGATCACCTTGCCAGACGCGGCAAACTCGGCATCGCGTCCGGAAGCCCCCACGGCGCCAAGCCGCACCTGGACGCTCTCGCCGATCGCATCTGCCATCTGTGAGGCCACGGTCCGCTTCCAGATGAGGTCGTAGAGCCGGACCTCGTCCTTGTTCAGTTCCCGGGCAACCGCGTCGGGTGTGCGAAAACGATCACCTGCCGGACGGATCGCCTCGTGGGCCTCCTGGGCGTTCTTGACCTTGCTGGCGTACACCCGCGGCGAGTCGGGCAGATACTCGGCGCCGTAGAGCTCGGCGACCTGCGACCGGGCGGCGGCAACCGCCGTCTCCGACAGCGACGTGCTGTCGGTGCGCATGTAGGTGATGTACCCGTTCTCGTAGAGCTTCTGGGCAACCTGCATCGTGCGCTGCGATCCGAACCGCAGCTTGCGTCCGGCCTCCTGCTGCAAGGTGGAGGTCCGAAACGGCGGATACGGGGACCGCTTGTAGGGCTTGCTCTCGACGCGGCGAATGGCGAACTCGGCGGTCTCGAGATCGGCCACGACATCCTCGGCGCGCTCCTGGTCGAGCAACACAACGTCGTTCTTGGAAACGGCGCCCACGCTGTCGAAGTCTTTCCCCGTGGCAACCCTCACCCCGTCGAGTGCGGCGAGTACGGCGGAGAAGGACCCGTCATCGGTCGTAAAGACGCCCGCCACGTCCCAGTACGAGGCCGCCCGGAACGCCATCCGCTCGCGCTCTCGCTCGACGATGATCCGAATCGCCGGGCTCTGCACCCTCCCGGCAGACAGCTTGGGCCGAATCAGCTTCCAGAGGACCGGCGAGACCTCGTACCCGACGAGGCGGTCGAGGATCCGGCGGGTCTCCTGCGCGTCGACGAGACGCCGATCCAGGTCGCGCGGCGAGTCGATGGCGCGGCGGATGGCCTCCGGGGTGATCTCGTGGAACACCATTCGCTTCACGGGCACCCTCGGGCTGAGAACCTCGGTGAGGTGCCATGCGATCGACTCGCCTTCGCGGTCCTCGTCGGTGGCGAGATAGACCTCGTCCGCGTCCTTCACCAACTTCTTCAGCTTCGTGATCTGAGCGCTCTTCTCCTTGGGCACGATGTACAGCGGCTTGAAGTCGTTGGCCGTGTCGACTCCGAGCCGCGCCCATGACTCCTCCTTGTGAGACTTGGGGATGTCGGCGGCGCTGCGCGGCAGGTCACGCACGTGCCCGATCGAGGACTCCACGACGAAGTCACCGCCGAGGAATCCGGCGATGGTGCGCGCCTTTGCAGGCGACTCGACGATGACGAGTTTGGAGGGCATGGTCTCCGCAGGGGAGGGGTGGAACGGGGTGAGCGTATAGGTCGCTGGCTTCATCAGGTATCGGCTTGTGGCAAGCCGATACCTGATCCCCGGGGCGAGCCTATACGTTCACCCCCTTAGGGTTTACGACGACATGGGTGCCATGTCAAGAACGGTGCTCCGAATGGCACGCAGTTCTATCCGCTGGCAGCCGCTCGCAATCCAGCTTCGAAGCGGGCTGCGGCGGCGTCCCAGGTGAACCGTTCCTCGATCCATTTGCGGCCGGATCGCCCCATCGTCGAAGCCAGTACCGGATCGTCGACAAGCCGCCGGAGCGCGTCGAGAAGAGCGTCGTCGCGATCGACCACGAATCCGGTGACGCCTGGGTCGATCGTCTCAGGAGCACCGCCTGAACCGCCGGCTACGACCGGCAATCCGGTGGCAGCGGCCTCCAGGTAGACGACGCCGAGCCCCTCGACCTCGAGGCCGAGCCAGCGTGATCGGCATGGCATGGCGAAGACCGACATCTCCCGATAGAGAGAAGGGAGGCGCGAGTACGGAACGCCCACCTCGAACCGGGTCGGCACTGCAAGGCGGTCGGCGAGCCGGCGCAGCCCGGCCTCGTCCCTCCCCGCCCCCACCAGTAGAGCCGAGACGTCGCGACCCTCTTTCCTCAGGCGGGCGACCGCGACGAGCACCCGCCGCTGGCCCTTCCGCGGGACGAACCTGCTCACGCAGCCCACCACCGCGCCTGTAAGAGCGGCCCCGGGGGCAAACGCCGGGTCGACCCCGACCCCCACCACCCTGACCGGACGCCCCGCGAGCCGTTCCACTCGACCCGCCGTGTAGCCGGAGACTGCGAGCAGCGCATCGGCACGCCGCAACGGGTACTTCACCAACTGGCGTGTCACCGGGAAGGCCGCCGGCATCGTGACCTCGGCGCCGTGGCACAACACCGCATAAGGGACCCCGGTCTCCTCGCGAAGGCGAGGCCCCATTTGGGCCAACGGGTGGGGAGCCCCGAACAGCACGACATCGGGCCGGAACTCGGCCACCTGGCTCGCCACCCACCGCCGGGTCCGCCGGCTGGGCCACATGAATCCACGGTGGCCGCGGACCACTCCGTCGCGCGGCTCGGCGGAGTCATCGCGCGGTGCGAGCACCCGGATCTCCCCGGGAAAAGCTCCCACCAACCCATTCAGGTACTGCTGGATGCCCCCCGGCTTAGGAGGAAAGTCGTTGGTGACGAGAAGCACGCGCATCTTGCGAAGTCTGGCTGACTTTGCTTTCGATGCGAAAGCAAAGGCGAAAGGCGAACGGCGGCCTGCGGCCGCCGGCGAAAGGCGAAACCCCGCTGGAGGCGATCGCGCCGGGCCTGGTCCAGCCGCGGATTCGCCCTTCGCCTCTGACTTCGGGGCGAAGCCCCGAAGTCAGACGTTGTAATCCACCAACACCTGCCTGCCCGAGTCGATACGGACGTGACTGACGCTGGTGTTGGACGGCATCGCCAGGCTGCGCCAATTCGACCAGGTCAGGCCGAGCACCCGGGCGGTCAACGACCAGATGGCGCCACCGTGGCTGAAGAGGGCAACCCGTTCTCTCGGATGGAGCTGCTCCATTCGGTCGATCACGCCGGCCAGACGCTCCCCCACCGCAGTGAAAGTGTCGCCGGTGCCCCCACGAGGGCGGTCCTCACCACCGTCGAAGACGGCGGCCCAGTCCTCGGGATGACGCTCTGCGATCTCGTGGGGGGTGAGGCCCTCCCAGGAGCCGAAGTCGACTTCGATCAACTCGACCAGTGTCTCGACGGGCAAGCCGCGGATCGCGGCGAACGCCTCGGCAGTGGCCCGAGCGCGCTCCAACGGCGAGGAGTAGATACGGGTGACGCCGCGATGATGGTGGCCGAGATCGGCTGCCTGCCGGCGGCCGCGCTCGGTGAGCGGACCGTCCGTGATGCCGTGCCACCGCCCCGAGGCATTCGCCTCGGACTCCGCATGCCGAAACAGCGCCACCCCGAGATCGAGGTCGTCGCCGAGGTGGCGGCCGTCGTTGAACGACACCAGCCTGAAGTTGCCCTGGTCGACTGCCATCTCGGCGATGCCGGTGTTGCGAACCCGATCGATCGGCCACGGCGCGGAGCGGTCTGTAAAGCGCAGTTGGCTCGCCAGAACCGCGTGGATCACCCCTCCGTGAGTGACAACGAGAATCCGCGACCCATCGGCCGCGTCGGCGACCAGCTCGGCGAATGCCGCGTGGATTCTCCGGCCCAGGTCGGCCCAGGACTCTGCGCCCCCCATCTTCACGGGTTGGCCGGTCCGGACTCCCGCGATCTCCTCGGGGAACCGCTCATGAACCTCGCTCCGGGTCAAGCCCTCCCAAACCCCGATGTCGATCTCCCGCCACGAGGGGTCGGGTTTGGCATCGAAGCCGGCGAGGGCGGCGGTCTCGACGGCGCGCGGCAAGTCGGACGCGATGACCAGATCAAACGTTCGATCCTGCAAGCGGTGGCCGAGCGCGGCGGCTTGCGAACGCCCCAGCGCGCTCAGCGGGTGGTCGCCGTGGCCCTGCCAGATCCCGGCGGCGTTGGCCTCGGTCTCGGCGTGGCGAACCAGTGTGATCTCGACGGGCATCGTGACAAGCCTGCGACGGGGCGCCAAAGGCTAGATCGAACGAAACGCCTGCCAAATCGAGGAGCATCCCGTACAATCCAGGGCAATGGGATTCGTCTGGGGACTCCTCGGCGCTGTCTTCATCGGCATCTACGTGCTGGTGCACCGGGCGCGGGTCAAGACCATGCGGGACTACATAGAACGCGGCCCCTGGGGCGACAACCCCCCAGGCATGGGCGACGACCGCCGCTGACGAGGCGCAATTCGCAATTCGCTATACGCGATTCGACGGAGCGCGTTGCTAGCGCCACAGAGTCCAGGCGTTAGCGCGAAATCGGCTCCGCGCCCTAAACAAATGCCCCGGCAAGCACGACGATCACGCTGACGAGCAGGGAGCGCTTCACCTCTTCCGCAGGCGCCGCCCATCCCTGGACCCACGAGGGCTCTTGAAGCCGTTCTGTCGAATTGCGAATTGCGAATCGCGCCCTAAATAAACGCCTCTGCGAAGATGAGCGACACGATCGTCATCACCTTGATCACGATGTTCATCGCCGGACCGGCGGTGTCCTTGAAGGGGTCCCCGATGGTGTCGCCGACGACGGCCGCCTTGTGAGCCTCTGAGCCCTTACCTCCGTAGGCGCCGGCTTCGATGAACTTCTTGGCGTTGTCCCATGCCCCTCCCGCATTGGCCATGAAGATCGCCAATAGAAAGCCGGTGATCAGCGCGCCGGCCAGGAATCCGCCGAGCGCTTGAACGTCGACGAACCCGATGGCCAGTGGGAGGGCCACCGCCAGCGCCCCGGGAACGATCATCTCGCGCAGTGCCGACGCGGTCGAGATGTCGACGCAGCGGGCATAGTCCGCCCGGGCATCCTCCCGTCCTTCCCTCAGGCCGGGGATCTCGCGGAATTGGCGCCGCACTTCTTCGATCATCTGGTGGGCGGCCCGTCCCACCGCCTTGATGGCGAGCGATGCGAACAGGAACGGGAACATCGCCCCGAGGAAGAGACCGACGGTGGTCTCGACCTGCAGGATGTCGATGACCTCGAGCCCCACCGCCTCCTTGAATGCGAAGAAGAGCGCCAGTGCCGTGACCCCTGCCGAGGCGATGGCGAATCCCTTGGCGACGGCGGCGGTGGTATTGCCGAGCGAGTCGAGGGCGTCGGTCGCCTGCCGTACCTCGGCGGGAAGGTGGGCCATCTCGGCGATGCCTCCCGCGTTGTCGGCGATGGGCCCGTAGGCGTCGACCGACACGGTGATCCCGAGCGTGGCCAACACCCCGATGGCCGCGATGGCGATCCCATAGATGCCGCCATCCGTGAACGCCATCTCACCGGCCCAGTAGGCACCGGCGATCCCCGCGGCAACGACGATCACCGAATACGCCGCCGACCGCATCCCGTCGGCGATCCCCGCCAGGACGACTGTGGCGGGGCCGGTCTCTGACTGACGGGCGATCTCCTTGACCGGCCGCCAGTGATCCGAGGTGAACAGCTCGGAGAGTTGGCCCACGGCCAGCCCGACTGCGAGCCCGATGACGACCGCGAGGAACAGCCCCAGTGGATTGTCGACGCCGTCGATGTCACCGAACATCCCGTAAACGAGCGCCAGCGTTCCCAGCACCGTGAGGATCGCCGCGGCATAGGTACCGCGATGGAGGGCCGCCGCGAGGTTGGTGCCCCGGGGCCGGACCAGGAACGAGCCGATGATGGAGGCGCCCATTCCGATCGCCGCCACCGCCAGCGGAAACACCAGAGCCTGTGCCAGAAAGTCGCGGCCGGCGAAGACGAATGCCGCGAAGGCGATCGGCGCCACCATCGACCCCACGTAGGACTCGAACAGGTCGGCGCCCATTCCCGCCACGTCACCGACGTTGTCGCCCACGTTGTCGGCGATCACCGCCGGGTTGCGGGGATCGTCCTCAGGGATTCCGGCTTCGACCTTGCCGACGAGGTCGGCGCCGACATCGGCAGCCTTGGTGTAGATGCCTCCGCCGACGCGGGCGAACAGCGCAATGGTCGATCCGCCGAGCCCGACCGCGGTCAACACCTGATAGGGCTGATCCACCTCGAGCCACTGGACGAAGACGAGGAAAGCCAACGCGAGACCCGCAAGTCCCAACCCGGCGACCGTGAACCCCATGACGGCCCCACCTCGGAACGCCAGAGGAAGCGCCTGCTTCACCCCGCCGACCCGCGCCGCCTCGGTGGTACGGGAGTTGGCGGCCGTGGCGATGCGCATGCCAATGAAGCCGGCGAGACCAGAGAGCACGGCGCCAAACACATAGGCGATCGCACCCCATGGGCGCCCGTAGTCGAGCAGGCCGAAGATCAGCCCGGCCATCGCCACCACGAACACCGCCACCCAGGTGTACTCGCGACGCATGAACGCCCCGGATCCTTCGCGGATCGCGGCCGAGATCTCACGCATGCGGTCATTGCCTTGCGGTGCGGCGAGCACCTGACGCGAGAACATC
Organism: Acidimicrobiia bacterium; assembly: GCA_040882645.1. Lineage (GTDB taxonomy): Bacteria > Actinomycetota > Acidimicrobiia > Spongiisociales > UBA11373 > JAUYIV01. The sequence goes on along the minus strand of JBBEAX010000038.1, from coordinate 82,432 downwards.
AGGGCCAGCGCAAGGCCCAGAACCCCTGCTCCGACGGCGACGTACAACCAGGCTTCCGGATCCACGGGTACTCCTCGAGGTGACAGCGGACGGGGGGAGACTAGGCGGCGCGGAGGGTGCCCGGTCCGTCGTTTGTCGCCTCAGGGTGCGTCGGAGGCCGACCGGCGTCTCGAGGCCGCGTGGATGAGCCCGCTCACCGCAATCAGCCCCAGCCCGGTCAGTAGCACGCCGACCGGCAGCGGCGCGTCGAATCGGCGCTCTCGCTCCAATACCTCTACCGACGTCACTGCCAGGTAGGACTCCCCCCCTCTCTCCTCGTCGTGATAACGCCACTCGCCGGTCACTCTCACCACGGGACCGCGCACGCCGTAGCCGCCCGGGGATTCGAAGGCGGCTGCGTCAAAGACGGCTATCGGGAATCGCAGTGCGATCCCGAGATTGGGCCCCACCAGTTCGCCTCCCTCTCCGAGTGGTTCGCTCGCGTATGGGTCACCGTTCAGTTGCACCCAGACCCACTCGTCACGACGCATGAAGTCGCCGATCAACTCGCCCTCGACTGTGACTTCGGCCCCGTCGAGCGGAGCTGGATCCACGAGCAACACCGCCACATCCACCTCGACCGCAAACGCTGGACTGGCCGAGCCCACCAACGCCACCAACGCGAGGGCGATCCGCTTGATCATCGGCCCCGCACCCACGACCACAGGAAGCCGACGAGAGCGAATACGGCCACGAACTCGAGCCGGCCCAACCACATCTGCGCCATGTAGGTGATTTGCAGAAGCACCGGCATCGAGCCATCGGTCAGTCCCACGGACAACCCCACGTTCCCGCCGGCGCTCACCGATTCGAAGAGAGCCGCTTCCAACGGCGCCCCGTAGGCGATACCGACGCCGGCCCCTAACAAGAACAGTGCGACGTACAACAACGAGACGGCGAGCACGGCTTGGGCTACCGCCGGCGTGAGTGTTCGAGCGCCCCCCTGGTGGTAGCGCCGGCTGACGACAGCTTGTTCGGGCAGGAGCACTTGCCTCACTTGATCGCGCAGCACCTTGATGGTCAGGCCGATCCTTAACGACTTGACCCCCCCGGCCGTTGACGAAGCCATCCCCCCGAGGGCCATGGCGATGGCGACCCCGCCGAACGCCAGTCCCCCCCACATCGCAAGTTCAGAACTCGGCACCGTGGCGAAGCCTGTTCCCGTGTGAGCGGAGAGGACATGAAACAGGCCCTGCCGGGCGAGCCCAAAGACGCCGTTGTAGAGGCCGAGGGCGCCCAGCCCGACGATGCCGAGGATCAGTGTCCCGGAGAAGGTGGCGAGGATCGTGCGAGTCTCGAGGTTTCTGAGGACCCCGACCCTGCGGCGGCGCCACAGCGCGAAGTGGAGTCCGAAGCTCATCGCCCCGGCCACCATCAGAATCGCCGTGGCAGCCTCGAAGTAAACCGAGTGGTAATACCCGAGGCTGGTGCTCTGCGGGGCAAAACCCCCGGTGTCGAATGCGGCAAAGAAGACCAGCAGGCCATGGAACAGAGCCCTGGCCGGTTCCAGGCCAACTGCCAAGATCCCGACGACCATCAACACGAGAACGCCGAAGACGAGGTGAGCGAGGCTCACCGCCCAGATGAAGCGGGCGGTCGATATCACCGAAGGGAAGATGCGATCGTCTCTCGCCTCGCCGTAGTACAGCGTCAGACCGCCCCCGCCGGCGAACAGCGACAACGCCGCGATCACGATTCCCTGCCCGCCCAGGAAGTGAAGAAGATGCCGCCAGAAGTTGAGCGAACTGGCGAGATGGTCGAGGTCCTGAAGTACCGATAGACCGGTGGTGGTCAGCCCGCTCATCGCATCGAACATCGCGTCGAGCGGATCGGCGAAGTGGCCCGAAAGGGCGAATGGAATCGACCCGATCAGCGGAACGATCAGCCAGGTGAGGGCCACGACGACCATCCCGTGCGACCAATCCAGCCGGGCCTGGCGAGGCCGGGCGGCGGTACCGGCCGCACCGAAGACCGCGAACACCCCCACCATCAATACGAAGGATGCGAAGGGGTGCCACTCGCCGGCGATCCCGGCCCATGCCACCGGAAGCAACGACGCCGCCGCGACCACGTAACAGATCCGCCCGAGGAAGAACGCGATGACCCGAGCGTCCTCCCCGTCTGGCCGAAGCAGCATCAGACGATCACGGTCGCCAACAACGCGACCGCCAGAGCCAATCCAATGGCGGCGACCGTCACCAGGGCCTCGGCAAGAAACACCACCAACCCTGAGACCACCCGGTCGCGCGTCGTGTTTCTATGTGGCATCAGACCTCGTCGCCCCTGATCCTCGCTCGCGCCGCGCTCTCGCGGTCGAGCAACGTCAGAGCAAACACCCGGTCCCCCGGATGGATCACCGTATCAGCCCCCGGAATGCTGACGACGCCGCCCCCGACAACCGCCCCCAACACCGTGTCGGGCGGCAGGCGCAGCTCGTCGACCCGCCGATCCGGAACGTCGCCAGGCACCTCGACCTCGATGAGACTGACACCGCCGCCGACCAGCAGCAGTCGTTCGACCTGGGCGACATCTACCTCGCGCTCGATGACCTCACCGATCAGATCCGTCACCGAGACGACCGGGATCTCGAGCGCGGCGAAAGTGCGCCTGTTGCGCGGGTCGTTCAGCCGGGCAAGCGTCCGGCGCACCCCGAGCGTCGCTCCCAACTCGCACGCGACCAGATTCACCTCGTCCAGTCCGGTGACCGCCACGAGCCAATCGGCCCGGTCGATGTTGGCACTCTCGAGGACGGCTATCGCGGTGCCGTCACCCTCGATCACGAGGGCCTTGGTCGCCTCAGCGAGGTCCGCCGCCCGGCGTTCGTCGGCCTCAATGACCGTGACCGACTTTCCAGCCCGCAGCAGCTGGGCGACGAGGTAGCTCCCCACCTTGCCGCCACCCACGACGACGACCCTCATGATCCCTGCTCCTCCGCCAGAAATCCCCGGAGACGCTGCTCCGAGCCCTGCTTGACCGCAGCCACGACGATGTCCCCACTCTCGACCACGAGATCCTCCGCCGCCACCATCACCTCGTCGCCCCGGCGAACGGCGGCTACCCGGATCCCGCCCTCTCGCTCGAGCGCCCTCACACTCACCCCGGCGGCGCCGCGTCCCACCACGATCTCGAGAACCTGCACATCGCCGGTGGGGAACGTGACGTGGTAGTCGAAGTCGGGCTCCCGGACCCGCTCGGCCATGACCTTGGCCACCAGGTGGGCGCCGGCGACGAACGACACATTGAGGGCGCGGTAGGACTGCTCGCGATCGGGATCGTCGAGACGGGCGATCGCCAGGGGCACTCCGAACACTTGCTTGGCCAGCTGGACCGCCATCAGGTTGGCGTTGTCGGAGTCGGTGACTGCAAGGAAAGCATCCGCCTCGCGGATTCCTGCCTCTTCGAGCACCTCGACGTCGTAGGCGAGGCCTGCGTGGAAAGTGCCATCGAACGATTTCCCCAGAAGCTCCGCGGCTTCGGGCCTGTTGTCGACCACGGAGACGTCCTCACCGGCCTCCGAGAGGAGCATGGCGACCTGACGGCCCACCCGCCCGCACCCCGCAATGACGACCCGCATTCCCGTCACTCTAGGTAGCCGAACATAGACCCCATTGCGCACGGAGCCCGGCGACGGACCTCGATCGATCAACGCCGCCAGAGTTCGCGGGTGAATAGCAGGACCACCGGGAAGATCTCGAGGCGGCCAATGATCATCAGGCTTGAAAGCAGCCACTTGCCGGTGTCGTGCAGGTGTGCGTAGGTCTCGGTAGGCCCAACCGCCGACAACCCAGGGCCGATGTTCCCGAGCGCCGAGGCGACTGCCGAGACGGACGTGATCAGGTCGTCACCGACTCCGAGACCCGACTCGATCATGGCGAGCAGCAGCGTGCCGGTCATGAAGGCGAGCATGTAGAAGAGAAAGAACGTTTGGACACTGTGGACGACCGCATCGTCAACTGGTTTGGCACCCATCCGTGTGCGGAACACGCCCAGCGGGTGGATGACGCGCCGCAGGTCGGTCCGGCCGGAGTTCGTCAACACGGCCAGTCGATAGGTCTTGACCCCCCCGGCAGTCGAGCCTGACATGCCACCCACGAACATGAACCCGACGATCGCGATCTGCAGCGCCGAGGACCACCCGGCAAAGTCGGCGTTGGTGAATCCGGTGGTGGTGATGATCGACACCGCGTTGAAGACGCCCTCGCGTATCGCGTCGGTCACTCCGTGACCCCACCTGCCCGCAACCAGAAACAGTGCTCCGCCCGCAACGATCATGGCGTACAGCCTGAACTCGGCACTCCGCGGATACTCCCTCGCGTCCCTCAGCGCCCGATAGTGAAGGGCGAACGAGGCCCCCGCAATCACCATGAAGGTAACGGCCACCCACTGGGCGTATTCGTTGAAGGCGCCGAGGGACTCCGGCCGGGTGCTGAATCCCCCGGTCGACATCGTGGTGAAGGCGTGGCAGATCGCCTCGAAGAGGTTCATGTCACTGAACGTCAGCAGTACTGCTTGGAAGGCTGTGAACCCGACGTAGAGAAGCCACAACCTCTTCGCGGTTTCCCGAAATCGCGGGGTGAGGCGATCTGGCGAATGCCCCGGCGACTCGGCTCGCGCCAACTGAACGCCGCCGACACCGAGCAGAGGGAGCACCGCGATCGAAAGCACGATGATCCCCATGCCACCCATCCATTGGGTCAGCGCGCGCCAAAAGAGGATTGCGTGATCGAGTGTTGCGGGGTCGGCAACCACCGACGCACCCGTGGTTGTGAAGCCGGCCGCCGTCTCGAAGAAGGCGTCGGTCAGGTTGGGTATCGCCCCCGTCACCAGGAACGGGAGCGTTCCCACGAAGGTCATCGTGATCCAGGAGAGGCCGACCGCCGCAAACCCTTCGCGCACCGACAGCTCGCCTGCCCGACCAACCATCCGGCGGCCCAGGTCACCTACCAGGACGGTCCCTGCAGCCACCAACGCGATCGACCGGGCGGCGTCCCATTCCCGATAAACGACGCCGACCAACGCGGCCGAGAGCATTGCAGCCCCCGTCGCCTCGACGACCGCGAACACGATGAGCGCCAGACGACGCCTGCTCAACGCGAGTCCCGTTCGATCACGCCGCCGCGACCCGATGCGCCCGGTTTGCGTCGGACATCACGAGAACAGCTTCTCCACCGCAGAAATCGCCTCGGGCAGGGCGATCGCAATGACACGATCGCCCTCCTCGATCCTGGTGTCGCCGTGGGGGATGAATGCCTTCTTCTTGCGAACGATTCCCCCGACGATGGCCGACTTGGGGAGTCCGATCTCCGTGAGGCTCTTGCCGATGGCATGGCTCCCGGCGGGTGCCTGGAGTTCGATCGCCTCGGCATCGGTGTCCTGGAAAGTGGACACGGAATGGATGTGGCCGCGTCGCACCAGGCGCAGAATCTCGTTGGCAGCGGCGAGGCGGGTCGAGACCCCTGCATCGATACCGTGGCCGGCCAACAGCGAGACGTATTCGAAACGAGAGAATCGGGCCACCGCAGTGTGAACCCCGAGCGCCTTACCGACGAGGCAACCAAGAATGTTCACCTCATCCCACCCCGAGAGTCCGAGCACGACGTCTGCCTTCGAAATGCCTTCCGCCCTGAGGATGTTGGGATCGGTGGGGTCACCCTTGATCACGACGAGGCGGTCGTACCGGGCCGACAGATCGAGGGCGCGATCAGTATCGGTGTCAACCAACACCGTGTTGATTCCGCTTCGGACGAACAGCTCGGCCGTCAAGAGGGACAGCCGGGTTGCCCCGAGAATGAACACCTTCTTGGCGCGATGCTCTTCGACGCCCATCAGCTGCAGCGCCTCTTGGGCTGCCTTGTCGCTGGTCACGACAAGGACGTGATCGCCTGCGCGGACCATCGAATCTCCCCGGGCGATGGTGGTCTTCCCGTCGCGCACCAGGGCGGCGACGATCCAATCCCAGCCCTCTACGCGCTGGCGAAGTGCCCGCAGAGTGATCCCATCGAGGGGAGCATCGGCCTGCACCCGGCCGCCGAAGAGGCTGATCCGCCCGCCGGCGAACTCGACGACCTCCGACAGCCCTCCGCGACGCACCAACAGCAGCAATTCGCGAGTGAGAGCTTCGACCGGGTCGATCACGACATCGACTCCGTGCATGTCGAGGTCTTCCCTCAGAGTCGGGTCCTGCACCCGGGCGACCCGCCGGGGGACCCCAAGCCGCGCCGCCGCTTGGCACGCCAGGATGTTGACCGCATCGGATGAGGTGACCGCGATCAACAGGGCCGCCTCCCCGACTTTCGCCGCTTCGAGGGCATGAATGCTGGCGCCATTCTCGTTGATCACGAGGCAATCGACCGCGCTCTGCAGCTCTGCCGCCTTGGCCGGGTCGGACTCGATCACGACCACGTCCTGGCCTTCGAACGACAAGCGCTCGGCGAGGTAAGAGCCCACCGCGCCCGCTCCGATGATGACGATCCGCATGCGCCCCTCGAGAGATGGATGGTGCCGCCGGAAGCCTAGGCACTGCCGCGCCGGAAGCCCGGGTCCGTGGCCAATCGAAGTGCCTGCGGACCGAACTACTCTCCAACTCCCGTGGCAAGAACCTCGTCGCCAAACTCTGAACACGTCACCTGGCTCGAATCGGAACGGGCCGTCCCGAAACGATTCGTCCGACCCCTGCTGCGCTTCACCCATATCGAGTCGGCGGGCGGTGCGATTCTGTTCCTGGCGGCGGTCGCCGCGCTCATCTGGGCGAACTCGCCGGTGGGAGCCTCGTACGAGTCCTTCTGGAACACCGAGTTCGAGCTCAGCGTCGGTCCGCTCCACCTGACCGAGACGCTGCGGCACGTGGTCAACGACGGGTTGATGACGATCTTCTTCTTCGTCGTGGGCCTCGAGATCAAGCGGGAGTTGGTCAGCGGCGACCTGAGCAGCCCCAAGGCAGCCGCCCTACCCGTCGTGGCGGCGCTCGGAGGCATGCTGCTGCCCGCGACCATCTACGTCATGATCGCCGGTGACACCGCCGGGGCTTTCCATGGATGGGGAATCCCGATGGCGACCGACATCGCCTTTTCGGTGGGTGTGGTCGCCCTGCTGGGAAGCCGGGTGCCGGTGGGCGGAAAGCTCTTCCTGCTGGCACTCGCGATCGTCGACGACATCGGAGCGATTGCGGTCATCGCCGTGTTCTACACCGACGAGGTCGCCCTCGGCTTCCTCGGGGCAACCCTGTTGCTGCTGGCGGCGATCTGGACAGCCCAGCGGGTGGGAATCCGGTCGCTCGCCTTCTACCTGCCGATGGGCTTCCTCGCGTGGTTCTTCCTCTTCGAGAGCGGAGTCCACGCCACCTTGGTCGGAGTAGCCCTGGGAATGCTCACTCCCGCGCGCTCGATGTACACCGATCAGGAGTACCTCACGAGAGCCCGCCGGATCCTCGACCGGCACGAAATCGATGCCACCGGCGCGCTGGGCCAGGATCGGATCGATTTCAGCGCACTCGAGGTCTCCGATGTCGCCCGAGAATCGGTGCCCCCGCTCAGCCGGATCGAGAACAAGCTCCACCCCTGGTCGTCGTTCGTGGTGGTGCCTCTCTTCGCACTCGCCAATGCTGGGGTCCGCTTCGCCGGCGTCGACCTGGTCGACGCCGCCACCCATCCGGTGGCGCTCGGAGTGGCCGTAGGGCTGATAGTGGGCAAGACCGTCGGCATCAGCATCTTCGCCTGGGCCGCGGTTCGCTTCGGTCTCGGCGAGCTGCCGCGGAACACCACCTGGGCCCATGTGATCGGCCTCGCCGCAGTAGCCGGCATCGGCTTCACCGTCTCGCTGTTCGTCTCCGACCTCGCCTTCCGGGCACATGAACTCGAGGATTTCGCCAAGACCGGAATCTTCATCGGGTCGGCGATCGCCGGCCTGGTCGGCTTCTTCATCCTGCGCTCGATGCCCCGCCGGCCGGTCCGGAGCCCACAAGACACCGGCACCGGTAACGTCGCAGGTCGATGAGATCAACCCGGCCGGTAGGCCTCCTCGTCGTGCTTGCCCTGATCGGCTCCGCCTGCGGCGGGGACGCCGGCAGCCCGACCACGACCACCACCGTTCCGCCCACCACCACGTCGGCACCGACGACGCTGCCTCCGACCACGACCACCGAGGCCGCCCCCATCTCGGCCGTCATCGACGTGGTGATGGAGGGAGACGACGAGGCTACGGCGGCGCTCGAGGCCTTCTACTCCTGGGTGGGTGACCGAACGCTTCCTCTTCCGGCCGTTCCCGCCGGGCTGCTCGACCTGCTCGCCGAAGTGCACCCCACCGCAGATATGACCGTGGAGGCGGTCTTCTACTCCGCCGAGGTCGACGAGGGACGAGTGGCGGTGGTGACCGCCGACGACGACATCGTGCTGTTGGCGGACGAAGGGTCTGGCTGGGAAATCGTCGGAGGTCATCTCGCCCGGTTCGGAGTCGGCCCCTGGTACGGCGGCAACGTCCGGCACGTGCTCATCCTCGGCACCGATAAGAACATCGGCAGCTTCCAGCCGGTTTACCGCGCCGACAGCATCCACATCCTCTCGGCCAACGTCGAGCGCGGGGCGGGCAGCGTCGTCGGGTTCCCCCGCGACACCTACGTCCAGGCGTCCTACGGCAAGGACAAGTTCTCCAGCGTGAACGCCCGCTCGGAGCGCAACTCTGAGGAGATGGTCGACATCGCCGAGGAACTCTCCGGGTTGGAGATCGACGGGTACATCGTTACCGGCTTCGGGGGATTCATGAGCCTGGTGAATGCCTTCGGTGGAGTGGTGGTGGACGTCCCGTTCGGGATGGCCGAACCGAAGTCCAACGCCTTCCTGTCACGAGGCGTTCAACGCCTGTTCGGCGAGAAGGCGCTCGGGTTCAGTCGCAACCGGCGCATCTCCGGCGGAGACTTCACTCGATCGTTCCACCAAGGAATGGTCATCCTCGGAGCCCTCGACGGAGTGCTCGAACAAGATGTCACCCAGATTCCCACCCTCCTTGCCATCCTTCAGGACTTCACCTGGACCAACCTCTCGCTCGGCGACCTGCTCAACCTCGCCACCATCGCCTTCACCATGAGCCCTACCGAGGTCACCAATCAAGTGTTGCCTGGCACGGTCGGGACGGCGGCAGGCGGCGCTTCCGTCGTGTTTCTCGACGAAGAAACCGCCGCAGAGGTCTTCGAGGACCTACAAGACGGCGTGATAGACGAGTGAGTGCCGACCTCATTCGATCCCCCGACTCGAGTTGAGTCCGCGGCACTTTTCCACGACCGCCTGCACGATTCCCGCTCCGGCCGCCAGGCCGACGCTCACGGCCACTGCCAATACCCCCAGCGGCTCGGTCTCGAAGAGCGTCTGGCCGACCGGCGTGTAGACCACCGCCGCCTGTAGTGCGACGGATCCGGCAAGCGACCAAAGGAGCAAGCGGTTCGGCTTGCCCTTGACCCTGGCCCGGACCTCGAGTGCGTGCACCAGTTGGACGAGCACGAGTGTGGTGAAGATCATCGTTCGCACCACCGGCCAATCGTTCCCCAGCACGTAGTGGCCGACGATCAGAGCCAGCAGGGCGGCCATAGCCAGGATGGCCCCCCGGGAGGCAAGCAGCCCCCAGCGCTGCAGTACGCCGTGTGCAGGTTCGGGGGGACGGTCCATCACACCGGTGGTGGCCGGGTCCACCCCCAGCGCGAGGGCAGGGAGCCCGTCGGTGACGAGGTTCATCCAGAGGAGCTGCGTGGCAAGTAGTGGCTCGCCCAGCCCGCCCCACGCGAGGAACCCGACGAACATCACGAACACTTCCGAAGCGTTGCAGGCGAGGAGGTACCAGACGACCCGCTTCAGGTTGCTGAAGATCGTCCGCCCCTCGCGAACCGCGGCCACGATGGAGGCGAAGTTGTCGTCGGCCAGCACGATCGACGATGCCTCCTTCGCCACGTCCGTGCCGCTTCCCATCGCTACCCCGATGTCGGCCGACCGTAATGCCGGTGCATCGTTGACCCCGTCCCCCGTCATGGCGACGATCGCACCACGCTGCCGCCATGCCTCAATGATCTTGACCTTGTCGAGGGGATCGATGCGGGAGAACACCCGATAGCGATGAATGTCGGCCGCCAGCTCGGTGGCATCGACCTCCCGGAGCCGATCTCCGCCCATCACCTCGCCGCCCTCTTCGAGGATGCCGACGTCCCGCGCCACGGCCTCGGCGGTCACCGCATGGTCGCCGGTCACCATGACGACGCGGATCCCGGCCCGGGTGGCCTCCTTCACCGCGGGGGACGCCTCGGGGCGAACGGCATCGCTCATGCCGACGATCGCCACGAGGACGAGGCTCATCTCGGCGGAGCTCGCATCTGCAGGGATCCTGTCGGAGCGGCGATACGCCAACGCCAGGGTCCGCCATCCCCTTTCAGCGAGGCCGGCGGCAACCTCGAGGCCGGCCTCGCGGCGCTCGTCGTCGAGGAAACCGGGTCCGTCGGCGTTCTCGATCCGATCGCATCGCGCCAGCAGCACCTCGGGAGCCCCCTTCGCTGCCACCAGGAACCCCCCATTCAGTTCGTGCACGGTCGACATCCGCTTGCGTCGGGAGTCGAACCCGTGCTCGTCCACCCGCGGGGCGGCATCCCGGATGGCCGCCGGGTCGGCGCCCGCGGCGATGGCGGCGCGCACCACCGCCACCTCGGTCGGGTCGCCGATCCACCCCTCCTTTCCCTCCCGGGCGTCGCTGCACAGCACGGCCACCTCGACGAACCGGGCGGACCTCCCGTCGTCGCGGTCGAGTTCCGCGGGGGCAAGGCGGAGGTCGGCTAGGAGCACCTCCTGCACCTCGAGACGGTTCTGCGTGAGGGTCCCGGTCTTGTCGGTGCACACGACCGACGCCGACCCGAGTGCCTCGACCGCGGGAAGCCGGCGGACGATGGCATTGCGCTTCGCCATCCGCTGAACGCCGCGAGAGAGGGTGACGGTCACGACGGCGGGCAGACCCTCAGGAATGGCGGCGACGGCCAGCGCGACGGCCGTGAGGAACATCGCCTCCGCGGGATTACCTCGCCACCACCCGGCGAGGAACACGATGCCCGCAGTGACGATGGCGATCCCCGCCAGCCGCTTCCCCACCGTGTCGAGCTCCACCTGAAGGGGGGTGGGCGGCTCGTCCGCCGCCAGCGACTCGGCGATGCGGCCGAACTCGGTCGCGCGACCGGTGGCGACGACAAGGGCCGTGCCACGACCCGCGGCGACGGTCGTGCCGGCGAACACCATCGAAGTGCGGTCTCCGAGGGAGCCGGTCTCCGCGATCGGATCGGTCTGCTTCGTAACCGGCAGCGACTCGCCGGTGAGCGACGCTTCCTCCACCTCGAGGTGGATCGCATCGACGACCCGTGCATCGGCCGCCACCAGCACGCCTGCCTCGAGGACGAGCATGTCGCCGGGCACCAGGTCGCGTGTGGGCACCGATACCTGGCGTCCCTCGCGGATCACCACCGCCGCCGGAGCCGCCATCGCCCTCAGGTGGGCCAAGGCCTGCTCCGCCCGCGCCTCCTGGAAGAAGCCGAGGGCCGTGTTGAGCACGACGATGGCGAAGATGACACCCGCGTCGATCCACTCGCCCAGCAGGGCGCCGCTGACGATTGCCGCGACGAGCAGGAGCCAGACCAGCGCGCTCTTCAACTGACGGGCGAGCAGTGAGAGCCTCCCGGGCCCCTTGTCGGACCGGACCTCATTGGGCCCGTGGTCGGCGAGCCGCCGGGCCGCCTCGATCTCGGTCAGGCCGTGCCGCCCATCGCTTTCGACGCGGCCAACCACCTCGTCGACAGTGAGGGAATGCCAGGAACTCACGAGGGTCAGATTGGCACACCCGCTCGTAGACCGCGAGGGGCGAACGTCTCCGGTCTCGCCTTTCGCCCTTCGTCCATCGCCGCCCAACTCGACGGGAGGTCCCCGCGTACCCGTACCGCCTGAACGCGGTTTCGCCATCGCTCTTCGCCCCTCGCCCCCCAACCCGACGAGACGCCCACGCGTACATCTACCGTCGCGCCCATGCACCCCGTTGTTGCCGATTGGTTGGCCGATCCTGAGCGGGCGGAGCGGATCGTCCATGTGGAGACGGTGCCGGAGCGGCGGGCGATATTCGAGGACCTCGACCCACCCCTTGGCGAGCGCTTGGTGGGGGCGCTGGCGTTGCGGGGAATCGAGCGGCTCTACCGGCACCAGGCGCAGGCGATCAAGCGGGCCCGGGCGGGGATCCACACCGTGGTGGTCGCCGGTACCGCATCGGGGAAGTCGCTGGGGTACCAGGCGCCAATCCTCGAAGCGGCATTGGGTGACGGGCACGCCACGGCTCTCATGCTCTTTCCCACGAAGGCGCTGGCACGCGATCAATTGCGAGCCCTCGATGCCTTCGGGATAGCCGAGGCGACACCGGTGGTGTACGACGGTGACACCGACGCCGACGCCCGCGTCTGGGCCCGGCGCCACGCCAATGTGGTGATGACGAACCCCGACATGCTTCACATCGGGATCCTGCCGTCCCACGGCAAGTGGGCCACCTTCTTCCGTCACCTGCAATTTGTCGTCATCGACGAGGTGCACGTGCTGCGGGGGATCTTTGGCAGCCATGTCGGCAATGTCCTTCGCCGCCTCCGGCGCGTTGCCCGTCACTACGGCGCCGATCCCACGTTCCTCGGGTCGTCGGCGACGATTGGCAATCCGGGCGAGCTGATGTCGGGGCTGACCGGCCTGCCGGTGGAGGTGGTGGAACAGGACACTTCCCCCGCCGGCGTGCGGCATTACGTGCTGTGGAACCCTGAGATGGATGCTGACGACCTCCGCCGCAGCGCCCTCGCCGAGACCACCGACCTGTTCGTCGATCTGGTGCAGCGCGGGGAGCACACGATTGCATTCGCCCGCAGCCGTAAGGGGGTCGAACTCGTATACCGATGGGCGCGGGAACGGCTCGATGCCGACCTGGCCGACCGCATCGCCCCCTACCGCGCCGGCTACTTGCCTGAGCAGCGGCGTGAGGTCGAACGCCGGCTCTTCTCAGGTGAGCTGCTGGGGGTGACCGCCACCAACGCCCTCGAGCTCGGCATCGACATTGGCGGCCTCGACGCCGCCGTCGTCGCCACCTTCCCCGGCACGGTCGCCTCGTTCCGCCAGCAGACCGGGCGCGCTGGACGCTCAACCGACGAATCGCTCTCCGTGCTGGTCGCCGGTCAAGACGCCCTCGACCAGTGGTACATGAACCACCCCGACGACTTGTTCGGACGGGCTTCCGAGGCGGCGGTGATCAACCCGTCGAACCCGCATGTGCTCGCCGGCCACATGGGCTGCGCCGCCTACGAGATCCCGATGCTCTCGAACGACGCCATCGCCACTTTCGGCCCGGAGGTCGAGCCGTTGGCCGCCGACCTGGTGGCCGAGGGAGTGCTGCGGGTCCGCAACGGTCGGCTGCTGTGGGCCGGCCGCGGTGCTCCGGCTCCCGCCATCGACATCCGCACCGCCGGTGGGCCACCCTTCACGATCGTCGACGACACCGGCGAGGTGATCGGAACGATGGACGAGAACCGGGTGTTCTCTCAGGCCCATCCCGGGGCGGTCTATCTGCACCAGGGCGACTCGTATGTGATCGATGACCTCGATGTCGCCAACCGGCTGGTCCGTGCCCGCGCCGACGAGGTCGGCTACTACACCCAGCCGGAGGAGGACACGAATATCGATGTCCTCGAGGTGCTGCGGGTGGGGACCGTGGGTCGGTTCGGCCACCGGCTCGGCGAAGTGGAGGTCGAGTCGCACGTGACCGGGTTCAAGCGGAAGAAGATCGGCGACCGGAGCGTGGTCTCGTACGAGCCGCTCGAGCTTCCGCCCCGGCGATATGCCACCCAGGCGATCTGGTTCACTGTCGACGAGGACCTTCAGCGCGACTCGGGCATCGTTGACGCCGATCTGCCCGGCACCCTCCACGCCGCGGAGCACACCGGCATCGCCATGCTCCCCCTCTTTGCCATCTGCGATCGTTGGGACATCGGGGGGCTGTCGACCCCGTTCCATCCGGCGGCGGGCATGCCGGTGTGGTTCATCTACGACGGCTACCCCGGCGGAGCGGGGATCGCCCCCATCGCCTACGACGCCGGTGCCCGCCACCTGCGCGCCACCCTCGAGGCGCTGCGCACCTGCCCTTGCGACACCGGTTGCCCCTCGTGCGTCCAGTCCCCCAAGTGCGGCAACTTCAACGAGCCACTCGACAAGGCCGGCGCGGTGCGGCTGCTCGAGGTGGGGCTGGGGTGAGGCGGGGCTAGACCGCGTATGCCGCCGGGCCGGCGGATACCCAGGTCATCGTCTCAGCGATGGGCTCGCCCTCGGGACTCGGGCCCCCTAGGTACCAGGTGAGACCGGCATCCGATAGCTCGCCCAGCGCGCTTTGCGAGATGGGGCCTCCTCCGATGGCGATGTCGAACCGGGAGTCACTCGATCGATGTTCTGCGACATACCGCCGCACGAACGCCACGTCGTCCGGCGTCATTGCCCCGCCATCCGCCCTCATCGGAACCACCCCGTCGAATCGTGCGGATCGCCGGAGCGGCCGCCGGTTGGGCAGCATCGCCGCCACCCAGATCGGGATGCGTGGCTGCTGCACGGCTGGCGGAGCAAAGGTGGTCGCCACCACGGTGTAGTGGGAGCCATCGAATCCAAACGGTCGATTGCCCCACACCCCTTCCACGATCTCGAGGCCCTCGTCCAGCATGTCGGCGCGGATCCTTTCGTCCTCCGGGTCGCCAAAGGTGCCGAACTCCTCGGCCGGCGGGAAACCGATCCCGACTCCGAGGACCATGCGCCCCCGGGACAGATGGTCGACGGACACCGCCTGGCGGGCCACGACCCACGGCCGGTGCCGGGGAAGCGCGACGACCATGACGCCGACGCTGATCCGCGAGGTCGCCTGGGCCACCGCCCCGAGCGCCACCCAGGGATCCGCGACCGGCATCCCGTCCGCCACGACGATGTGGTCCCATAGAAAAAACCCGTCCCAGCCCGACTCCTCAGCCCGGACGGCGAGATCGACGAGAACACCAGGGTCGGCGAAACCCCCAAAGTTGGGGAAGGACAGCCCGAATCTCACCCTCCGAGCCTATCCCGGTGCGACATATTCGCGGGGTTGCCGTCTGCCCTTCCGTCGGCCGTCACTGGGCGTGGAACGTGTGCATCCCTCTGGCTGGAGCATGGGGCTGGTGCTGTAGCTGGCAGTATCATATGCTCTACCATATGGTCGTGGCTCGACGCGAAGTGCTCGTGCAACTCGATGACGATCTCGTCGACGCGCTCGACCAGATCGCAAAGGAGCGCGACACCAACCGCTCAGAGCTCCTAAGGCGCGCGGCACGGCTTCTCGTCGACGCAGTCGATGAACAGAAGGCCGACGCCGAACTGATCGAGGCCTATCACAAGCAACCCCAGGATCCAGCGTGGATCGACGCTCTCATGCGGACGAGCCTCGAGAACTGGCCCGAGTGGTGAGAAGCCGAGAGTTGAGGTGGGCCGACCTTCCGGTTCCCTATGGCCGTAGACCTGTCTGCATCCTCACCCGGGATGCCGCCCTCACCGTGGTCACCGGCGTGACTGTCGCCCCGGTGACCACAACCGTCCGTCGGATCAGATCAGAGGTGGAAGTCGGCCGCGACGAGGGCTTGCCGGAGGCATCGGTGATCACCTGCGACAACCTCTTGACCATCCACCGCTCCCAGATCGACCCGATACCGATCGGCGCACTCGGGCCGGAAAAGCGGATCGAGCTCGACCGAGCGCTGACCTACGCCCTAGCGATCGCCAACTGAGCGAGGGGGCGTAACCGCAGGCCCGCCCCCTCGCACTGTCTTGAATCTTGACTCTTGATTCTTGACTCTCTGCTCAGTCCCCGGCGATGAAGTAGACCCAATCGCCGTTTGCCAGGATTCCGATCCGGTAGTGGTAGTAGGCACCGAAGGCTTCGAAGTCGGCGAAGTCCGCGTCATCGAAGAGGGGTCGCAGCGACTCCCGCTCGGCGGCGGTCACGTCCTCCCACGGCTTGGTGTGCGCCGAGGGCCACACGTAGTACGTGATGTCCTGGTTCGTGATGGTGCCGAACGGCCGGTTGAGCAACTCCGCCAGGAAGCGGATCGGGTCCTGACCATCCTCCTCGAGACCCTGCCAATGATGGATCGGGGCGTCGATCGAGTCATCCCCACCGCCAAAGGTCCATGAGAAGGGAGAGCCGAGCAGACGCTGCAACTGGCCCCAGTCGCATTCCACCGCGGCGTCCCAGATCGCGGCGCGCTTCGCGGCGACCGCCTCGGGCAGCCCTTCCTGCTCGACGAACGGGGTCTCGAAGGAATAACCCGAGCAGGTTTCTCCAGGCAATTCGGATGCGTACAGCAACACCTTGTGCTCGCGAACGTTGATCGGTCGTCCGTCCTCGGCCGACGATTCGAAGGCGCGCAGCGTGCCGGACTGCGAGCTGCCAACCGCGTAAGGAATTTCGATGCTCCACTCACCTCGGCAGCCCGTCCCGCAGGTAGCCGTACTGAAGCCCTCGAACAGGACGGCGCCCGAGTCGTCGAGCAGTTCGATGCTCACGGTGGCCTCGAACACGTTGGCGGTTCCCGTGGCAATGAGCGGACTGCCCGACGCGGCGCCATATACCGGTGAATCGATCATCACCGCGGGAAGCAGGTCGTCGAACCCGGTTTCCGTCGCGGGATCGTCGACGATGAATCCCTCGCCGCCAAGCACGGTCGTGGGAACACCGTCCACCAGAAACCGAACGCCGTTGACGCCGTCGATCGCCGTCAGGGTGTAGACCACCTGGCCGACCCGCCCGATCATCGACGCCGACCCGCCACCCGCGGCGAACTCGGTGGACAGGTTCACTCGGATCACACCCGTCTGCGCCTCGATCTCGATGCCCAGCAGCTCCGTGCCCGCCGGAATGGCGGTGGACAGGGCGGGGATCGATAGGGATGCCTCTCCCTCGAGCAGGGCACGCATCGTCAGCGAAGCCTCCTCCAACAGCAGGGCTGATCCGGTGTTCGTCGAACGCCCGTCGATGCGAACGCTCACGGGAATCAGGAACGGCCCCCCACTCCATCCCTCGCCGGCGTCATCCACGAAGAAGTAGAGGGTGCCCTCGCCCGATTCCGGCACTGCGACCGTCGTCACAAAGCCGCTCGTCGTCGCGACCGTGGTCACGACGCCGCTCGTCGTGGAGCCAGGAGTTGTCGTGGTGCCGCCGCTTCCGACCGGTAGCGAGTCCCCTCCCCCGAGCCACAACAGCATCGAGCCACCCACCGCGGCCACCACGAACATCGCGGCCACGGCCAGGGCCCATCCCGGCATCGCCGCCCGCGTCCGGTGCCCGAGGATGCGCTCGGCGACCGACATCGGCGCCATCGGCAGCTCGTCCCGGGTCACGGGGTTTCTCTTCTGCATCTCTTCAAACGGGTCGCGGCTCATCTGCCACCTCCATGTTCATGACCCCATGCCTCTGCGAGGCGTCCCCGGGCGCGGTGCAGGCGCACGGAGGCGGCGTTGGCCGAACATCCGAGCACCCTTCCCATCTCCTCCGGATTCAGGCCCTCCCAAGCGGCGAGCATCAGCACTTCTCGGTCGTCGTCATCGAGCGACGCCAGCGCGGAGTCGAAGTCGACCGGGTCGTGTTCGACCCGTCGCTCCGGCAATCTCGCCACCTTGGCGTCGAGCCGCTCGCGGCGTTGCAGCGAGCGGCGTTGGTTGGAGACGACCCGCCGCGCCACCCCGTAGAGCCAGGGCAGCGCTTCGGACCCATCGGGTACCGATCGAATCTTCTTCCAGGCAACCGTGAACACCTCCGCGGCGGCGTCACCGGCCTCGTCCCACCCGACCCGACGAGCGGCGTATGCGAACACCGCTCCGTAATGCCGGGAGAACAGATTCCGGAACTCCTCCTCGGAAGCCAGCCCGCGCGTGCCGATGCGTGAGGCGGTCATTGCTGTCTCCATAATCGTGTATGTCCGGTGTCAGCGCGCGATTACGCGCTTTCTGGTCTGGCGACTTAGGGGGCGAAGGGCGAAGGGCGGCCTGCCGGCCGGCTGCGAAAGGCGAAACCTCGCTGGAGCTGTTCTCGTCAATGGTTCTCGCCTCCTGCGGGAAGCGGGCAGCGGGGCAGCGGCCTCTACGGCTCCGCCAACAGCAGCGCTGGCACGAACTCGGCTCGGCCGGTGGCCTCCACTTCGATGGTGCCCAATGGCCAGATCTCGACCGACCGTTCAATACGGACCTCGACGGTGCGTGGTTCCCACGACGGATCGACGGGGCAGATGCAAGAGAGCAGGCGGGACCCATTGAGGGTTGCAAACCTCGCCGCCTCTTCGGTCGGGGTTCCTTGCGCCCCGAAGGGAAGGAAGGTGACCGGGGCGGCGGCCAATGCGGCGGCGTCGGCGGCGGTGCTTGCCTCGACCCGGGCCTGCATCACCGATCCGACGACCGCCAGGCCGACCGCAAGCATCATCACGACCCCGGTGACCCCGAGCAGCGCCAGCGAGGCGCTGCCCCGCTCGTTCACCGTTCCACCCGCATCACCGCCCGCCCGACGAGGGTGACGTCGAAGCCCCCGAACAATGGCCCAGCGACGCGGTGGCGCAGACGCACCACTACTTCGGCGGTTCCTCCGACCAGGTGCTCCCGGACCACCGACACCCTCGCCCTACCCCCGGCATCACCGCCGAGCGCTCGCCGAACGGCTGCCACTGCCCTTTCCGGCTCGGGGGTGGTGGCTGCCTCACGGGCACCTTCACGCGCCGCTCCGGAAACCTCGAGCTGCACCCTTGCCGCCACCGCCACTTCGACCGCGGCGAGGAGCACCAGAAGAACAAGGGGCAAGACGAGGGCGAACTCCACGGCGGCGCTGCCGCGCTCGGCCGTCATCCGCCGGCACCGGCGAAGCCGCGCACCCGGTCGATCACGGCATCGAAGAAGGAGGGCAGCGCATTGGATCCCGCCGCCCACGAGATCAAGGCGACGGCGACGATGGCGGCGGCAACGATGACGAGGGCGTACTCCGCGGTGGCCTGGCCAGACTCATCTCTCATTCGATCGACCTTTCTCTCATGGGGTTGAACCGAGACGCGCCAGACCCTGGAGAACCGCCGGCCCGACTGCGAGGAGCACGAAGCCCGGCAGGATCAGCAGTGCGAGCGGAAGCAGCAGCCGTACCGGCAGCCTGCGGGCGCGCTCCATCCGGGTCGCATGATCTGCGTGGCGGCGTACCTTGGAGAACGCGGCGACGGCGGGGGCGAGCGGCGCCCCGCTGACGGCGGCGCCGGCCGCGACCCGGGCAAGGCCCTCGAGGCGACCGCTGGTATCGGCGAGGCCCGCCGCCAACCCCGCCCGATCGATCCGACGACACATCGCAGCGAGGTCGGCCTGGACGGGAGCCGCGACCTGGGGGGCGGCGATGTCGATGGCGGCCCGCAGGCTCAGCCCGGCGGTCAGCCCGAGGCCAAGGAGGTCGGCGAGGAGCGCCACATCGCCTTCGGCCTGTCTCTCGATTGCGGCATCCCGCCGCGCCCGCAACCAGCGGTAGCGGGCGACGGCGACTGCCGTGACCGCCATCCCCACCATCGGCGAGAGCACGAGAAGTCCGCTGACGGTGGCCAGGAGCCAGGGGCGCCGCCACCCCACCGTGGTGGCCACCCACCAGGCGGTACCGATCACTGATACCGCGATCATGTAGCCCTCCGCAGCATCGTCCAGACCACCGCCACCCCCGCCGCCTGAAGGGCGATTCCCACCGCGACGACCAACCCCAGCGCCTGATCAGACGCGATGCTCAACCGGCCGGTACCGAACAGTCCGGCCAGCAGGACGATCGGAAGGCCAGCCACCACCCAGGCGGAAGCGCGGGCCTGGGCCGTGAGCGCTCGCCGTTCCCTGATCAGCGCTCCATCGTCGGCGGCCCGTACTGCGAGCACTTCGAAGAGAGCGGCGGCCGGACCGCCCGCGGTGGCAGTCAGGGTCCAGGCAGCCGCCGCCAGCCGACCATGAGTGGGAAGCGCCTCCCGTAGGGCCCCGGCCACCCGTTCGGAGTCGAGGCCGGCCCCAGCGAAGCGCACCGCGTGCCGAAGATCGAGTATCGGAGCCCGCGAGGCTGCCGACACCAGCGCGGCCCGCGGCGGCGACCCCGCCGCCAACTCGGCGGCGAGACCCTGCAGGAATGCGGCCTCGTCGTCAGGGCCTGGCAACTGCCCCGCCTGACGGCCTCGGGCCGCCCACACCCCCAGGCCGACAATCCCCAGTACCGGCTGCCATGCCATCACCATCCCGGCGCCGACGGCGGCGAGTGGTACCCCGCCCGCCAGGCCGAACGCTCCCAGCACGGCCAGCGTCACGGCCATCGCGTCTCCAAACCGGACGCCGACACGCTCGCAATCTCGACCACCCGCCTCGTTCCGTCGCGGCGCTCGAGATGAATGACCAGATCGACGGCCGATCGCAGCATTTGCCGCACCGCGTCTGCTGGCAAGTTCCGATCGGCGGTGAGGGCCAGCGTCTCCACCCTCCACAGGGCCTCCTCCGGGCCGTTGGCGTGCACCGTGCCCATCGACCCGTCGTGCCCGGTGCTCATTGCCTGGACCAGGTCGAAGGCTTCCGGACCCCGGACTTCGCCCACCACGATCCGATCGGGACGCATCCGCAGTGCCTGCCGCACCAGGGAGCGCAAGGTGATCTCGCCCGCCCCCTCCGCATTGGGCGGTCGTGCCTCGAGCCGGACCACATGACCAGACAAGCGCAGCTCGGCGGCGTCCTCGATGGTCACCACCCGCTCGTTTGCCGGGATGACGGCAGACAACACGTTCAACAGGGTGGTCTTGCCTGAGCCGGTCCCACCCGAGACCAGGAGGTTCGTCCGGCCCGTCACCGCGTCCCGAAGGATCTGGGCCCCTGTCTCGTCGATGGCGCCGACGCGAATTGCGTCGTCCAGCGTGGTCACCACCGATACGAACCGACGGATCGCCACCACCGGCCCATCGACCGCCGCCGGCGGAATCACCGCGTGGAGCCTCGATCCGTCCGGGAGTCGGGCGTCGACCGCGGGCGAAGCTCGGTCGAGGCGGAGTCCCAGCGGAGCGATCACCCGCTCGACCGCGGCGACGATGGCCTCAGGGCCGGAGAACGAGACTCCGGCGCGCTCCAGAACCCCGTGGCGTTCCAGCCATACCTCGTCGGGACCGTTGACGAGGATGTCGCTCACCGATCCGTCGGCCAGCAGCGGTTCGAGGACACCCAATCCGACCAGTTCGGCGGTGGCCGCCGCGGCGGCTCCCGGGTCGAGGGGCGCTTCGTCGGCGGCGATGCGCCGCGCCGCGCGGCCCACCTCGACCCGACGCAATGGCACTTCCGATCGCAGCAAACGATCGACGATCCGATTCACGGCTGCCACGGAAGCCTCCAGGCGCTGCGCCACGCGCGGACCCAGCGATCCTTCGCCGGAGGACGGCGGCCCTCGAGGAGAAGCCTCACCGTCGCCGGGTGGGGAACCGGAAGGCGTACCCCGACCCCCGGCAATCTGGCGAACGACGGGGTCGTCTGGAACACGGCTGGCCCCCCCTGCGGAGCGAACAGCGACCCGGGCAGCAGCAGCCTCACAGGGACCACCGGCATGGGGAGCCCCGCCGGA
Source organism: Acidimicrobiia bacterium (assembly GCA_040882645.1). Lineage (GTDB taxonomy): Bacteria > Actinomycetota > Acidimicrobiia > Spongiisociales > UBA11373 > JAUYIV01. The sequence continues at coordinate 60,715 of JBBEAX010000038.1, read as the reverse complement.
ACGGGCCGGGGCGGCAGGCGAAGCACCAGTCGCGGAAGATGAGCGAGCAGGGCTTCGACGACGGGCCTCGCATCGAGCGGCGCCACCCCGCCATTGCGCAGCACTCCGATCCCCCGGCGCGGCGTCAGGTCATCCTTGCGCACCCCGTCTCGCACCAGGTCGGCCAGAGACCGGTCGCCCGGATACCTCGGCCCAAGGGGATCGAGATCGACCACCACCGCGTCGTCGGCAGCGAGCGCCAGGCCGAGCGGGGCGAGCGCACCGAGCAGACCGTCCTCCGGCGTCCAGACAGCCAGCGCCGGAAACAAGTGATCGGCTCCTTGGTGGGGCCGGCAACGTACGCGCGCAGCCTCCCGGACTCAAGGGGGCTGTTCGGCGCGATGCGCGAGACGCGAGACGCGAGGCGCGATTCCGAACCGGGTTGCTCATTGCGCATTGCTCATTGCGCATCGCGGGGCGACCTTCACCCCTCATCCACCCGTAGACTTTCCCTCCTGACCATGCGCGCCGCCTTCTTCGATCTTGACAAGACCGTCATCGCTCGGTCTTCGACCCTCGCCTTCACCGGGCACCTCTACCGGGCCGGGATGCTGGGGCGACGGGTGCTGGCGCGCGCCGCCATGGGCCAGTTGATGTACATGCTGTTCGGGGCCGACGAAGACCAATTGGAAAAGGCCCGCGACGCCATGCTCCGCCTCATCAAGGGGTGGGACCGGGCCGAGGTCGAACGCATCGTCGAGGAAGCGCTCGAGGAGGTCGTCGCCCCAATCGTCTATGCCGAAGCACTCTTCCTCATCGACGAGCACATACGGGAGGGGCGAAAGGTATTCATCGTCTCCGCCAGCCCGTATGAAGTGGTGCATCCGCTGTCGAGGTACATCGGCGTCGAGGATGTCATCGCCACCCAGGCCCGGGTCGACGAGAACGGCCTCTATACCGGTGAGGTCGAGTTGCATGCCTACGGCGCCGAGAAGGCCAAGGCAGTGCAGGCGGTGGCCGATGAGCAGGGCATCGACCTGGCCGATTCGTTCGCCTATTCGGACAGCATTACCGATCTTCCCTTGCTCGAGCTCGTCGGGAACCCCCATGCAGTCAACCCCGAGAAGGAACTGCGCACCATCGCCGAGCAACGAGGATGGCCGATTCTCCAGTTCCAGCGCCAGGTGAGCCTGACCAAGCGCCTCACCCGCCCCGTGCCGCTCATCTCCGGGGCCACCGTCGCCGCCGTGATCGGAGCCGCCATCGCCTGGGGACTAATGCGGAAAAGGCGAAGCTGAGAATCAAGAGCCAAGAGTCAAGACTCAAGATTCAGGTTCAAGAACGAGCAGGAGCCGATTCGGGTCAGGTCCTGGCTCTTGATTCTTGACCCTTCTACGGGAACACCGCCAAGCCCTCTACCGTTCTGATCACCATGTTCGGTCACAAGTCACAAATGATCTCGCCGTCCGACGCTCTCGAGGGTCGCCCGGCGGCGATTCCCACCACCGACACCCATTTCGTCAACGGCAACCCGATCCATCCGCCCTTCCCCGATGGGGTCGAGACGGCGGTGTTCGGGATGGGGTGCTTCTGGGGGGCCGAGAAGCTGTTCTGGGAGACGCCGGGGGTCTACAGCACTGCAGTCGGGTACGCCGGCGGGTTCACCCCCAACCCCACCTATGAAGAGGTGTGCTCGGCGCTGACCGGCCACACCGAAGTAGCGCTGGTCGCCTTCGATCCGAATCAGATCTCCTTCGACGCGGTGCTCCGGCTGTTCTGGGAGAACCACGACCCCACGCAGGGCATGCGCCAGGGCGCCGACCGCGGGACCCAGTACCGCTCGGCGATCTATACCCACTCGGACGAGCAGGCCGACGCCGCCAAGCGCAGCCGGGACATGTTCCAGGCCGAGCTGAAGAAGTCAGGCTTCGGCGAGATCACCACAGAGATCCAGCCACTGGGCGACTTCTACTACGCCGAGGGCTACCACCAGCAGTACCTCGAGAAGAACCCCAATGGCTACTGTCCCGACCACTCCTGCGGAGTGAGGTTTCCTGGCTCGCCGTAGGCGAGCCGGGGAACCCGCTACCCGCAGCCCGCTGCCCGCGAGAACCCGCGCGAGCTGCCATCGGCCGAGCGAAGCGAGGCCTCCCTCCTACCAATTGCCAATTGCGGGCCGAGCGAAGCGAGGCCCAACTACCCCCCAGTCGACAAGCCTGGCTCGTCGCTGTGGCTTTGCGCCGCTTGCTCCAGCACTTCGACGGTGCGTCGGGCGATGCGGCGCCAGCCGAAGGTACGGCGGGCCCAGCGAGCGCCGTCGATAGCGAGACGCTCCTGGAGGCGGGGATATCGCAGCGGCATGCTGAGCATCACTCCGAATTCCTGGGGGCGCTTCGGGTCGGCGAAGAGGGCCTGGCTGCCGAAGTCGAACATTTCTTCGAGGCCCCCATGGACGGTGGCGACACAGGCGGTGCCGCAGGCCATCGCTTCGACCGCGGTCATTCCGAATGGCTCGTACCGTGACGGCAGGGCGAACACCGGCGCGGCGCGATAGTGATCGGCCATCTTGTCGTCGGCGATATACCCGAGCCAGTTGATGTGGTCGGCAACCCCAAGGTCGGCGGCGAGTTTCTGCCACCGCGTGACCCGGCCCTTGTCGGTGGCCGAGTCGGCCCCGATGGCGAGCATTAGCCGGGCGTCGCCGACGGCATCACGCAGCGTGGGCAGCGCCTTGATCAGCAGGTCGTAGCCCTTGTTCGCTGCCGCCCGTCCGATGGTGTAGACGTCGTGCTTCCTGAACCCGAGTTCCTTGCGGAGCCGGGCCACATTTGCCCGCGGCACCGGGGTATAGGTCCTCTCGTCGATCCCCGGAGGAATCATTGTCACGTGACGTTCGGGTACCTCGTAGTCCTCGCCGAGGATCGACAGCTGCTGGGGAGTGGTGGCGATCACCTGTTCGCACCGTCGGTAGACCAGGAACTCCTTTTCGATCCTCTCGGCGAATCGGTAGTCGGTTTCGATCTGCTGAACGTCGCCCTTCATGTCCTTGCGCTTCCACGAACCCAGCGAGTGCGGCGTGTGGACATGGGGGATGTCCATCTCCTCGGCAACGCGCTGCCCGGCCCACCCGGCGTCCCAATAGTGCGAGGAGACGATGGCGTAACGGCGCTTCAGTTCGTCGGATCGGCGAAGGAACTCGGTGACGAACTCACCCAGGTGGTCGTGCATGTCTTCCTTGCGGATGAAGTCAGGGCCGCCGAAGGGGATCCGCCACACCCGCAGGCGCGGGCTCATCTCATCCATCTCGGGCTGATCTTCGAATCTCCGGGTGACGATGTCGACGTCGTAGCCCATCTCGGCCAGCCGCTCGGCGAGGCGGAGGACGAACACCACCTGTCCCCCGGTGTCGGGCAGCCCCAGCTCTGGTTCCGCCCCCACATACCCGTGGAGTGACAGCATCAGGATGCGAGATTCGAGATTCATCTGAATGCTCCGGCAACGGTGAGCCCCTCGAGGACGCCGAGCGCTCGTTGGTGGCGCGCCAGATACACAGACGTGTCCTGCACCCTTCGCAGCAGCTCGAAGCGAGCATTGCCCACTGCCACCCCGAATCCGACCCGCAGAAGGTCCCAATCGTTGGCGGAGTCGCCGGCTGTGACCACCCGGTGGAGGGGGACACCGAGGCGGCGGGCGGCGTAGCGCGCAGCCGCAGCCTTGCCCGCAGCGCGCGGCAGCACATCGAAATTGGAGGGAACCGATTCGATGATGCGGATGGCGAGCCGCGTGGCGAAGACGGCTCGCCGGGCGTCGGCCCATTGCTCGGGTGGAACGGTGAAGCTGACCTTGTGGGAACCCTGGTACTCGTCGATGTGTGGCTGAAACCCCAGCCCGGCCAGCGTGTCATGAATGAGCTGACGATCCCAGTGGCCGAACCTCGACCCCCACCCGAGTGCCCGGCGTCCCGCGACGTCCACTTCGGTCCCGAGGGCCCCGATGAATCCTTGCGGACGGAAGCCCTTGATAGGAACGAATGAAGCGGCAACGCTCTTCACCGGCCGACTGGAGTTGACCACCACCGCGACGTTGCGGTGGTGGGCCAGGTGCGAGGTCAGAGTGCGCAGGCCAGCGGGGTCACCGAGCAGGGTGTCATCGGCGTCTGAAATGAGGAGCCAGGGCATCATTCGTGATTCTGAAATTGCTTCGGGGCGATAGCGAGAAGCCCTTGGTGACCCTACCTCGCTTCGCTCGGCCGCAATTCGCAATTCGCAATTCGTAGGACGGCGTTTCCTCCCCCGCAGGGGGAGGTGGCACCGCCCGAAGGGCGGTGACGAAGGGGCCGTGCGGCGGTCTGGCACGGATTACCCGGTTGAGGGCGCTACTTCTTCGCCTCTGCCCGCGCCCCTTCGATCTTGTCTGTGGTCAGGCGGGGGATGGCGTACACCAACAGCATCACGTTGATGATCGCCACCGCGAAGAACGGCCAGCGGAGGGCATCGGACCTACCCACGAGCGGGGTGAACACCGCAACGATCACGCCGCCGAGCAGCGAGCCGATGGGCATCATCCCCCAGCCGAAGAACCGGTACACGCTGTTCACCCGGCCGAGCAGTTCGTCGGGGATGATCGTCTGCCGGAGCGACACCGTGATCACGTTCCACAGCAACGCCAGCAGCGTCGAGATGGCGAACATCAGCCACACCACCCACCAACGGCTGGTGAGCCCGATCACCAGAGCGGAGGCGGCGCCGCCTGCCATGGTCAGATACAGCGAGGGCCCGCTGCCCAGCCGCTTGCTGATCCTGGCGGCGAACACGCTCCCAAGGATTCCTCCGACGGCGCCGGCCATGAGCAGCAGCGAGAACACGAAGGCGGCGACGCTGCTCGCGCCGAAGAAGTCGGCGACGGGCTGAAGCACCCCGGTGAAGAGCCCGGTCTCGAGGTCGAGGTCCTCCTGGGCGAAGAGGATGAAGGTGGAGAACATCATCATCGCGCCCGCATTGAGGAAGCCGAGAACGATGGCCATCGGCCGGAGCAGTGGGTGCTGCCACAACCAGAGGAATCCCTCCTTGATCTCGGCCTTCCAGGCGACCTTCTTCCCCGGAGCAGCGCCATCGGCGCGCTTCGCCCGGAACTGTCCCGTGATGAGGAACACCAGGCCGGCGGCGACCGCGAAGGTGCCGGCGTCGATGAAGAACGGCAAGGCGAACCCGATCCCCAACAGGATCGACCCCACCGGGGGGCCGACGAACGAGTTGGCCACCATCTCGGCGCCCCAGAGGTTGCCGTTCGCCCGCTCCAGATTCTCCGGCTTCACCAGGGCCGGCATGAAGGTCTGTGCAGAGTTGTCCCGAAGGACTTCGGCCATGCCCATCAAAAGCGCAGCGCCAAGCAGCACGAGGTAGACGGTGAAGTTGGTGGCGACATCGACTCCGGTCGCCAGCTCCGCCGGCGTGGGCAGCGACGTAATCTCCCCCAGGATCACGAACGCGACAAGCACCGTCAGCGTCGCCCGGACGAGGTCCATCGTCACCATGATCTTGCGGCGGTCGACCCGGTCGGTGATCACCCCGGCGGGAAGGGTGAACACCAACCACGGGATCCGCTGCGCCACCGCGATCAGGGCGATGAGCAGCGGGTCGCGGGTGACCGCCGACGCCAGCCACGGATAGGCGATGGCGGCGATGCCGTCGCCCAGGTTGCTGATGACGCTGGCGGTCCACAGCCGCCAGTAGTCGAGGCTCAGTCGCGTCCTGGTGGGCTTCGTGGTGGTGGTCACTCATCCTCCTTCAAGGACGGGCGGTCGGTGGGATAGACCCCGGCGATGAATCCGTACACCGTGGTGCCACTGCGAGGCAAGGCGGCGAACTCCTCGGCCAGCGCCTGGACCCGGTGGCCGAACTCCTCGAGCCGATCCTCGGCCAGCCGAGCGTGGCGCAAGGTGAAGAACGGGGCCTCCCCTTCCCGGGGGGCCCGCATCTCGCTCATGGCCTCCACCATGAAGTCGCGCTGCGGGCCCTCGTCGACATTGGGGAACAGGTAGGTGCGGGCCACCCGGCCGTAGTACTTCTCGGTGAGCGCCCGCACCTTGCGGGTTCGTACCACCCGGATCAGACCGGCCGCCTCCATCGCCTTCAGGTGGTGGCCGACGGTCCCCTTGGGCCGGTCGAGCGCCTCGGCCAGCTGGGCGGTGGTGGCGGGCCGTTCGGCGAGCAGGACGATGATCGCCGCGCGGGTCTCGTCGGAGAGCAGCCGCGCCTGATCGATGTCGAGGGCGAACAGCCCTTCTTCCGGCTGATATGGCTCGGTCATTGGTGCCCTATGGTCGGGAATCGCCGTATGGTCGGGATTTCCCGCCCGTTTGTCAAGCAGCCTGAGCATGGCCCAACGGGTCAAACGGCAGAATTCCGGGCCGTCGACCGTGGGCCGTTGGCCGACCTAAACGAGTTCGGCCAGCAGCCGCGTCTTCCCGTCGGGAGGCAGAAACGATCCCTCGATGGCGTTGCGGGCCAGGGTGGTCAGGTCGTTGCGATCCAGATCGAGCGCTTGCTGGATCACCAGGAAGTTATCGCCGATGTACCCGCCGAAGTACGCCGGGTCATCGGAGTTGACGGTCACCCGGACTCGCCGATCGAGCAGACGTTTGAGGTTGTGCTCTTTCAGGTCGGCGACGCCCCGAAGGGCAAGGTTCGACAACGGGCACATCGTGAGGGGGATCGCCTCCCGCACCAACCGCTCCACGAGTGCCTGGTCCTGCTCGCAGGCGACCCCGTGGTCGATCCGCTCGGCGCCGAGGAGATCGAGGGCCCCGGTGATGTACGACGGGGGACCCTCCTCCCCTGCGTGGGCCACGGCCCGAAGACCGAGGGCGCGCGCCCGACTGAACACTCTCTCGAACCGATCTGGGGGATTGCCCACCTCGCCCGAGTCGAGGCCGACCGCGACGATCCGGTCGAAGAAGGGCGCAGCCTGCTCCAGGGTCTCGAGCGCGCTCTCCTCCGGAAGGTGGCGGAGGAAGCACATGATCAGCAGGCTCGAGATGCCCAGGGTTGCCGCCGCCTCGGCTCGGGCTCGCTCGAACCCGTCCATGAACACCCCAAAGGGAATGCCCCGCTCGGTATGGGTCTGCGGATCGAAGAAGATCTCGGCATGCCGCACGTTGTCTGCCGCCGCCCGATGGAGGTAGGCCGCCATCAGGTCGGCGAAGTCCTCCGTGGTCTGCAGTACGGCGGCGCCCTGGTAGTAGATGTCGAGAAACGACTGGAGGTCGACGAATTCGTACGCCGCCCGGGTCTCCTCCACGGAGGAGAATGGCAGCGCAATCCGGTTACGCGCCCCGAGGGCAAACATCATCTCCGGTTCGAGGGTTCCCTCGATGTGGACATGGAGTTCCACCTTGGGCAGAGCCCGAATGAACTCCTCCACCGCGCCTCCTTCTGAGGCTGAACCTCCCAGCAAAAGCACCCATCAGCAAGGGCCGAGTGGCCCATGTCCTAGCTGTGCCCACCACCGTACGATCGAATCGAGCCAACTGAAGGGTGACCGATGCGCGGGAACTCATTCCGCCGATTGCTCGTCATCCTCGCTGTCTTCGCCATCGTGGCGGCGGCGTGCGGGGACGACGATGCCACGACAACAACTGGAGGGGCAGGCGAGGAGTTCGTCTTTGGGATGATCCTCGTCGGCCCGCAAAACGACCGAGGCTGGAGCCAGGCAAACTTCGAGGGAGGGCAATACCTCGAGGAGAAACTCGGGGCAAGGATGATCGTCCTCGACCGGGTGAACACTGCCGACCGGCCCGAGACGACAGTCGATCAGGTGATCGACGACATGGTGGCGCAGGGAGCGCAGCTCATCTTCGCCACCTCAGACGATATGAAGGACGGGGTACTCCTCGGAGCGGAGCGCAACCCCGATGTCCCGATGATCTGGACATCCGGTGACAACGCCTGGGCGGACGGGAAGGACTATCGCCCCGACCTCGACAACCTGGGCAACGTGATGGGGCGGATGGAGTACGGCAAGATGATTGCCGGCTGCGCTGCCGCACTCACCAGCGAGACGGGAGAGATCGGGTATCTCGGTCCGCTCATCAACGATGAGACGAGACGGCTGACAAACTCGGCCTATCTCGGCGCCCAATACTGCTGGGAGAACTTCCGGGGCAACGATCCGGCAACCCTTGGATTCAGTGTCAACTGGATCGGGTTCTGGTTCAACATCCCGGGATTCACCCTCGACCCGACGCTGGTAGCCAACGACTTCTTCGACTCGGGCGCGGACGTTGTGATCTCCGGCATCGACACCACTGAAGCCCTCGTCGTCGCCGGCCAGCGGGCCGCGGGCGGCGCGAATGTGTGGGCGGTGCCTTATGACTACGAAGGGGCTTGCCAAGAGGCAGAGGAGATCTGCCTCGGCGTTCCCTACTTCCATTGGGGCCCGGCGTATCTCGAAGTAGCGCAGTCGGTGATCGACGGCACGTTCGAGTCGACCTGGGTGTGGAACGGCCCCGACTGGGACGACATCAACAACCCGGACACCACGGCGATCGGCTGGTTCGAAGGTGACGGCCTCTCCGACGAGGCAGCCGCCGATCTGGCGACCTTCATCGAAGGTCTCGCCGACGGATCGATCAATCTGTACGTGGGGCCGCTCAACTATCAGGACGGATCGGAGTTCCTCGCCGATGGCGAAGAGGCCACCGACTTCCAGATCTGGTACGCCGAGCAGCTTCTCGAAGGAATGGTCGGAGCTAGCTCCGCCGAGTGAACGACACCCTGCCCGCGGCGCGGGGAGAGGGCGCTGGTGCCTTTTCCCCCGCCGCGGCGCCGGGACCTCTTCCCCTACTCTCCCCCCCGCGATGAGCCTCGAGCTGCGCGCCATCCACAAGCACTTCGGGACAGTGCGCGCCAACGACGGTGTCTCGCTGACCGTGGAACGCGGCTCCCTCCACGGCCTTCTCGGTGAGAACGGCGCCGGCAAGTCCACCCTGATGAAGGTGCTGTCGGGCTTCATCGAGGCCGACTCGGGCCAGGTGCTGCTCGACGGCGAGAGCGTCGCCCTCACTTCGCCGCGTGACGCCATCGCGGCCGGCATCGGCATGCTCCACCAGGACCCTCTCGTCTTCCTGCCGTTCTCCGTTCTCGACAACTTCCTCCTCGGGAGCCGCGATACGAGCGACGGGTCGGCAGCAATGGCCGAACTGGAACGACTCAGCCGCACCTTTGGTTTCGCCTTCGATCCCGACGCTCCAGCGCGGAGCCTCACGGTCGGCGAGAGGCAACAACTCGAGATCGTCCGGCTTCTGTCACTGGGCGCCAAAGTGCTCATCCTCGACGAGCCCACCACCGGAATCTCCGCCTCGCAGCAGGCGCTGCTGTTCGACACCCTCCGCACCCTGGCCGCAGAGGGAATGATCGTGATCTTCGTGTCCCACAAACTCGAAGAGGTCGAAGCCCTCTGCGATCGAGTCACCGTGATGCGACGCGGCCGGGCCGTGGGCGAACTGCCCCTCCCCGCCCCGGTGGAGCGGCTGGTCGAGATGATGTTCGGCCATGCGGTCGAAGTGGCCGAGCGGTCGCCCGGCAGCCCCGGTATGGCGGCGCTCGCTCTCGACGGGGTAGCCGCCACTGACCGCCTCACCGCACTCGAGGGACTGTCGCTCGAGATCCGCCAGGGGGAGGTGATCGGCCTCGCAGGCCTAGAAGGCAGCGGGCAGCGAACCCTCCTCCGCACCTGTGCGGGCCTTATCGCACCCACCTCGGGAACCGTCCACTGCGGTGACGCTGACCTGACACCCCGCGGCTATCACGAGCGACTCGCGGCCGGTATCCATTACGTCCCGGCGGGGCGACTCGAGGAGGGCTTGATACAGGGGGTGACGATCACCGAGCACTTCCTGCTGTGCGCGCCCAAGACGGCGCCAGTCATCGACTGGTCGGCGGCTCGCCGCGCCGCCAGGGCGAAGATCGAAGAACACGCCATCGTCGGCACCGCCGAGTCCAGCGCCGAGTCATTGTCGGGCGGGAACCAGCAACGCCTTCTGCTCGCGATGATGCCCGACGAGGTGAGGGTCCTGCTCATGGAACACCCCACCCGCGGCCTCGACATCTCTTCCGCCGATTGGGTTTGGACGAAACTGCTCGAGCGGGTCGCCAAGGGGACCGCCATCGTCTTCTCTTCGGCCGACCTCGACGAGCTGCTCCGCTACAGCGATCGCATCGTCGTGTTCTTCGCCGGACGGGTGTTCAAGGTGCTCGACGCCCGGGAGACGGATGGCACGCGGCTGGCGCACCTGATCGGCGGGAAGGACCTCCCGTGAATCTCCGGCGCCTGAGGTTCGGAGTGGGTTCGCGACTCGTCGCGGTCGTCCTCGCCGTCGGGTTCACGTCGCTGCTGATCATCATCGCCGGTGCATCGCCCCTAGAGGCCTTCAAGCTGCTGTGGGAGGGCTCGGTGGGCACCAACGACAAACTCGCCAACACCCTCATGACCTGGGTTCCACTGGTACTGGCGTCGGCCGGACTCGTCGTCACTTTTTCGGCCGGATTGTGGAACATCGGGGTGGAGGGTCAGATCGTGATGGGGGCGGTCGCCGCCTCATGGGTGGCACGCGAGGTGAGCATCGGCACCCCGGGGATCATCACCCTGGCCCTCATCGCCGGCATGATCGCGGGCCTGTTGTGGGGCCTTCTTGCCGGGGCATTGCGGGTCTACGGACGGGTCAACGAGATCTTCGGCGGCCTCGGCCTCGACTTCGTCGCCACCGGGTTCGTTGTCTACCTCGTCATCGGGCCGTGGAAGCGGGCGGGCATCGCCTCGACCAGCGGCACCGACCCGTTCCCCCGGGACGCCTGGCTGCCGACGATCGGGGACAAACTGGCGCCGATTGCCCTGCTCCTTGCCGTCGCCGGGGTGATCGGGGTCTTTTATCTGATGCGCGGCACGTATTTCGGGCTCCGCCTCAAGGCGGTCGGAGCCAACCCGGCGAGCGCATTCATCATCGGTATCAAGACCCACCGTTATCTGCTCGCAGCAATGGCGATCGGGGGCGCCCTCGCCGGCGTCGCCGGAACCGTCCAGGCGATTGGTTTCCAGCACAAGTTGGTACCGTCGATCTCAGGGGGTTACGGGTTCCTCGCGATCCTCGTAGTGCTGCTGGCGTCCTACCGCGCCGCGCTGATTGCCCCGATCGCCTTCTTCTTCGTGATGATCTCGGTCGGCAGCAGCCAACTCTCCCTACGCCTCGGCCTCGACTCTTCGATCGGAGGCGTCATCCAGGGCAGCCTGGTTTTGATCGCGATCCTGGTCGGCGGTTGGCAGGTACAGCGTGCCCGGCGTCGCGCGGTAGCCGCGGAGGAGGTCTGATCGTGGAGGCCACCTTCGCCACCATCGTCGCCGCAGCAGCCCCGCTGATCTACGCCACGATGGGTGAGACGATCACCGAGAAGGCGGGAGTCATCAACCTCTCGCTCGACGGCAGCATCCTGCTTTCGGCGATGACGGGGTTCGCCACCACCTACGTCACCGAAAGCGTGATGCTCGGATTCGTCGCCGCGATGGTCGTGTCGATGGTGATCGCCGCCCTCATCGCCTTTGCCAGCATCGAGTTGAAGCTCAACCAGATCGCGGTCGGGTTCGTGCTCACCCTCTTCGCCGCCGAACTCAGCTCGTTCCTCGGGAAGTCGTACGTCGGAGTCCGTGGCACCCACGTCCCCCATCTGGAGATCCCCTGGCTTTCCGACATCCCCTTCTTCGGCAAGGTGCTCTTCGACCACAACCTGTCGGTATACGGCTCGTTCGTGGCGCTGATCCTCGCCTACCTGTTCATCTTCCGAACCAAGCGCGGCCTGGAACTCCAGGGAATCGGCGAGCGGCCCGAGGCGGCCTTCGCCCGGGGCATCCCCGTCAACAAACTCCGCTACGTATACACCATCGTCGGCGGCGCCCTCGTCGGCCTCGCCGGAGCCGCCTTCTCACTCGACGTGAAGTTCGGTTGGCGGGAGAACCTGACTCTCAACTTTGGGTGGATCGCGCTGGCGATCGTCATCTTCGGCGGCTGGCACCCGGTTCGAGCGGCGTTCGGGTGCTACCTGTTCGGAGCCCTCCAGGTGGTTGCCCTCAAACTGCAACCGGTGCCGGCATTCCAGAGCTTCTCGCAGATCCTGCCCATCCTCCCCTTCGTGCTGATGATCTTCACCCTGGTGATCGTGTACCTCGACTCGTTCCGGAGATTCGGCGAACGCCATCCTCGATGGCGACGTCTGTTCGCGTCGGATCCCCCGGCGGGGATAGGGAGAGTGTTCGAGAGGGAATAGCGAGCCCGTTACCGGTTACCCGTTGCCTGGGGAGTCAAGAATCGAGAGTCAAGAATCAAGACAGGCAGTCTTGGCTCTTGGCTCTTGGCTCTTGATTCTTGGCTCTTACCTGACGAATACCTCGTCGCCAATCCTCACCCGGTGGGCTCCCTCCAGGGGTTTGAGGTCGAGGATGTAACCGCGCATTCCGTCATCGAGGAAAGACAGGTCGTCGGCGATCTCCTCGCGGGGGGCGACATCCGCCCGGCCCAATATGAACGAGGTGAACTCGCGACAGGGAGCCGCCACGCGGGCGGCGCCGAGCGCCACCTCGCCCTCCGCGGTCCTGACTACGAGGGTCCCGACGAGATCCTCGAGTTCGACCCTGCCCGCGGTGGCCACGATCAGGTTCTCGCCGGCGCATCCGAGCAGTGCCTGCCCGAAGCGGTCGGCCATCAGCTCGTAGTGGCCGGTGAACCCGATCGACAGGGCGCGGCGGCCGCCGGCGCGGGTGTGGGGATGCATCGCGTGGTGGGCGTCCATCACCCAAGACGCATCGTGCCGTCCGATGACCCCGGGCGGCCCGATCACCGCCTCCTCCACCGCCAGGATTGGACCAGGGTCGTACCCGGCCCCCTTCGACTTGACCGGATCACGCTGAACTTGAATACGAACAATGGGGCCGAGAAGATGGTCGGACATCCACCGGAGAGTAGGGAAAGTCTCCAGTCACCGGTCTCCAGAAGGCCCTCCGCCTTCCGGCCTCCGCCACCAAGAGGGTCAAGAAACAAGAATCAAGATTCGAGATCAGTGACTTTTGAATCTTGGCTCTTGATTCCCGGCTCTCGCGAGGGGCGGCCGCCGACTTCCTCTTGCCGGAGGCGGGGGGCGGAAGGCGGAGGGCGGAAGGCCGGGTTTCGCCTTTCGCCTATCGCCCATCGCCCTTCTCAAACACCACATCATTCAATACATCTGGCCTGTCGGTGATGATTCCGTCGACGCCCATCGCCAGGAGCGCCCTCATTTGATCCGGGTCGTTCACGGTCCACGCGTGAACCTGCTTGCCGGCCTTGTGGGCCGAGTCGACCAGACGGGCCGAGGCGATCCGGCGCGGGATCTGCAACGCGTCGGCGATGCCACGGACCGGCAGGCCGATCCGGCATGACGCCACCGCCTGGGCGAGTTCGCGGGGTCCCGCCGACACCGCCACCCGGCCCTGAGTGAGTCGGCGAAACTTCCGGATCCTCCAATCCCGGAACGACCCGATGAGTACCCGGTCCTGAGCGTGGAGCCGCTCGATCTCGGAGGCCACCACTTCTTCGATGCCTGCCTGCTTCAAGTCGATGTTGAGCAATGCCTCGGGGAGGGTCGCGAGTAGGTCCTCCAACAAGGGAATCTTCAATCCGGTGCCTCGCAGAGGGAAACCCTCGTCGAGCCTGAAGTTGTACGCGGCGTCCAGTTCGCGCAGCTCATCCCAGGTGTGCTCCCACACCTTCCCCACCCCCTCGGTGAGCCGCTCGAGTTTGTCGTCGTGGAACACCACCACCCGCCCGTCGCTGGAGACATGCACGTCGATCTCCAGGTAGCGATACCCCAGATCGACCGCCCCCTGGAATGCCGTCATCGTGTTCTCCGGCCAAAGGACCCGGGAGCCCCGGTGGGCCAAGCGGATGGGGTGCTCGTGTGAGAAGTAGGCCTTCATGGGGCCTCGCTCCGCTCCGCCCGCAATTCGCAATTCGCAATTCGCAAGAGGCCTCGCTGCGCTCGGCTCGCGATTCGCGATTCGCGATTCGCGATTCGACAATCCCGCTTTCGAGCATGTCGACACGTCCGAGGTATCGCGCATCCGTCAGACGCGTCGACGTGTCCGACCGCGATTCGGTCGTATCGCGTATCGCGTATCGCGTATCGCGCCTTCATGCCACCACCTGCCCTCGCTTGACCACCTTCCATATCGGGTTGGAGCCCGGTCGATACGGGAGGTGGGTGTAGGAGGGGGCGTCGAGGATGGTCAGGTCGGCCAGGGTGCCGGGGGTGACTTTGCCGCGGTCTTCGAGGCGGAGGGCTTGGGCGCCTCCCCGGGTGGCGGCCCACACTGCTTCTTCGGGGGTGAGGCCGACTTCGAGGCAGGCGAGGGCGATGACGAAGGGCATGCTCTCGACGTTGGAGGTGCCGGGGTTGCAATCGGTGGCGAGGGCAACGGTGACCCCGGCGTCCCACAGCATGCGGCCGGGCGCCTGCGGGGCGCGCATCGAGAACGAGGCGGCGGGCAACAACACGGCCACCACGCCGGCCTCCCGGAGAAGGGCGGCATCCTCGGCGGTGGCGTGATCGAGATGATCGGCCGATGCCGCGCCGATCTCGGCGGCGAGGGCGGCCGCGCCGGTGTGGCCAAGTTGCTCGGCGTGCAACCTGGCCCCCAGGCCGTGCCCGGCGGCGACGCCGAGGATGCGCCTGGCATCGTCGACCGTGAAGGCGCCCCGGTCGCAGAAGACGTCACACCACTCGGCGAGCGGCGCGCAGGCGGGCAACATCTCGTCGGCGACCAGGTCGACATAGTCCGATCGGTCCATCCCCCGATCCGGCACATGGGCACCGAGAAAGGTGGCGACCACATCCACCGGCGAGCGGCGCCCCGCCTCGGTGGCTGCCTCGAGGATGCGGATCTCGTGCTCCGTGGTCAGGCCGTACCCGGACTTCACCTCGACGGTGGTGGTGCCCATCGCGAGCATCCTTCCGAGGCGGGCCACTGCCTCGTCGGCGAGACGATCGGTTGGCGTCGCCCGGGTGGCCGCCACCGTCGAGTGGATCCCGCCACCGGCGGCGAGGATCTCCTCGTAGGACTCGCCGCGCAGGCGCCGGGCAAACTCGTCCGATCGATCACCGGCAAACACGAGGTGGGTGTGGGAATCGACGAAGCCGGGCAGCACCGCACGGCCCTCACAAGAGAGGGCCTCCGCATCACCGTGCTCGGCCGGGAGATCCGCCTCCGACCCCACCCAGGCAATCAGCCCATCGTCGATCACTACCGCGGCGTCGCGGATCACCCCCAGGTCACCGGGTACTCCCGAAGCGTTGGTGACGAGTTGGCCGATGTTGGTGAGGGTGAGGGAGGTCATCGAGGACGGCAATTCGCGATACGCGATATGCGATACGAAGGAACGAAGGCAACAGCGCGATCGGTCGTATCGCGTATCGCGTATCGCGTATCGCGGTGGGCGCGCGCGGCCACCCTCCTCAATTCTCCTCCATCGGAATCCTCACGCCGCGCTCGTGAGCCACCTCGATGGCGCGCTCGTAACCGGCGTCCGCGTGGCGCATCACGCCCGTCCCGGGGTCGTTGGTAAGCACCCGCTCGAGCCGGAATGCGCCGTCGTCGGTGCCGTCGGCGACCACCTGGGCGCCGGCGTGGATCGACTTGCCGATGCCCACTCCCCCGCCGTGGTGGACCGCCACCCAGGCGGCGCCCGAAGCAGTGTTGAGGAGAGCGTTGAGAATCGGCCAGTCGGCGATGGCATCCGACCCGTCGAGCATCGCCTCGGTCTCCCGGTAGGGAGAGGCGACCGATCCGGAGTCGAGGTGGTCCCTCCCGATCACGATCGGGGCCGAAACCGCGCCGGACCGCACCAGCTCGTTGAACGCCAGCCCGGCCTTGTCTCGTTCGCCGTATCCGAGCCAGCAGATCCGAGCGGGGAGGCCTTGAAACTGCACCCGTTCCTCCGCCATGTCGAGCCAGCGGTGGAGTGCCCGATCCTCGGGGAACAGGTCGCGGACCGCCCGATCGGTGGCAGCGATGTCGGCGGGATCGCCGCTCAACGCAACCCAGCGGAAGGGACCCTTGCCCTCGGCGAATAGTGGCCGGACATAGGCAGGGACGAACCCGGGGTAGGCGAAGGCATCCTGGAACCCGCCGAGGCGGGCTTCTCCGCGCAGGTTGTTGCCGTAGTCGAAGACTTCGGCGCCGGCCTTCATGAAGCCCACCATCGCCTCGCAGTGCTGGGCCATGGAGTCACGCGCCTGCTCGACATACCAGCCGGGGTCCTTGTCGCGCAGCTTCGGCGCCTCGTGCACCTCGACCCCGATCGGGACGTACCCGGCCAGGGGATCGTGCGCCGAGGTCTGATCGGTGACGATGTCGATCTCGATCCCGCGACCCAGCAACTCGGGGAACACCTCGGCGGCGTTGCCGACCACCCCGATCGACAAAGCCCGCCGTTCGGCTTTAGCGGCGAGAGCCGACTCGACGGCGGCGTCGAGCGACAGAGCGAACTCGTCGAGATAGCGAGTGTCGATCCTCCGCTGGATGTGGTCGGGATCGATCTCCACGCAGAGTGCCACCCCGCCATTCATGGTGATGGCGAGGGGCTGGGCACCACCCATCCCTCCCAGCCCGGCAGTGAGGGTCAGGGTCCCGGCGAGGGTGCCGCCGAACCGCTGGTCGGCGATCGCCGCAAAGGTCTGATAGGTGCCCTGAAGGATTCCCTGGGTGCCGATGTAGATCCAGGACCCGGCCGTCATCTGCCCATACATGGTGAGGCCGGCCGCCTCCAGCTCCCGGAAGGTCTCCCAATCGGCCCAGTCAGGGACCAAGAGGCTGTTGGCGATGAGCACCCGCGGCGCCATCGGGTGGGTGCGAAAGACGCCCACCGGCTTCCCCGATTGGACCAGCAGAGTCTCGTCGTCCTCCAACGCTGTCAACGAGCGAACGATGGCATCGAACGCTTGCCAGGATCTCGCCGCGCGGCCGGTGCCGCCATAGACGACCAAGTCCTCCGGCCGCTCAGCCACCTCCGGGTCGAGGTTGTTCATCAGGCAGCGCAATGCAGCCTCCTGCAACCAACCCTTGGTGTTGAGGGTGGGACCCCGTGGGGCGCGAACGGTGCGGGGGGAGGACATGGATGTCAGGGTACCGAACGCGTTCGACGTGCCGAGAGCCATGAGCCGACGGCCTACAGCCAACGGCCTACGGCCAGAACCCCCTCTTGGGCCGTGGGCCGTGGGCCGTTGGCCGTCGGCACTCGGACCAATGGCCATGGTGACGCCCACGGGGTTTCGATACCCTCACCTGAAGAACGATCGACTTGGAGGACCCGATGAGTGAACCGACCTTCATGTACCGCCATGCGGTGAATCCCGGCAAGGGACTCGCCGTCAGCGGGATCTTCCTGATCAAGGCGGTCCTCGCCATCCCTCATCTGATCGTGGTGTCGGCCCTGTCCAGCCTCGCCGGGGTCCTCGCCTACATCGGGTTCTGGATCACCGCGATCAAGGGCGAGATGCCGACCGGCATCTACTCATTGATCGAGATCCATTTCAAATGGACCGCACGGACCTACGGCTGGTTGATTGGATACACCGACCTGTATCCACCCTTCGAGACGCATCCCGAGTACCCGACCGATGTGAAGATGGAACCGCCGACCAACCCGAACAAGAATTGGGCCATCGCCGGGATCATCCTGCCGGTGAAGCTGCTCGCCCTGCTCCCCCACATCGTCGCCCTGGCGCTCGTGAGCCTGGCGGCGGTCCTCGCCACCTGGTTCGGCTACTTTGCGGTGGCCTTCACCGGTGCCCTGCCGGTCGGCATCCAGGACTTCGCCGCCGGAGTCGGCCAGTGGAACCTGAGGGTCTATTCGTTCCTGTTCGGGATCACGGATGAGTATCCAAAGTTTTCACTTGAGGTCCAGCCGAACGCGTGAAGTCTGGGGCGGCACGGATCCAAGGGGAGACAAGAGCCAAGAGCCAAGATGTCTTGATTCTTGACTCTTGATTCTTGACTCTTCAATCGAACGCTCCGGCTTCCACCATCTCCGCCACTGCCTCGATGTATGGCCCGGGGGGTCGGTCGCGGTCGAGTCGGGGGACCACCGTGCGGACTGCGTCGCGGGCCCTGCCCGTCTGTGGGGCGGGCTGCAGGGGGGCGCGGTGGTCGATGCCTTCTGCGGCGCAAATCAGCTCGACCGCCACCACCCTCGCGGTGTTCGTCAGCACCTCTTCGAGTTTGCGGCCGGCACCCCATCCCATCGATACATGGTCCTCCTGAAGGCCCGATGTGGGGATGCTGTCCACCGAAGCCGGATGGCTGAGTACCCGGTTCTCGGCGACGAGGGCGGCGGCGGTGTATTGGGCGAGCATGTAGCCGCTGTTCAACCCCGGTTTGCTGGCCAGGAACGGCGGCAGACCCGATGACCTGGCCGGGTCGAGGATGCGATCGGTGCGCCGTTCCGAGATCGAGGCGATCTCGGACACTGCGATGGCCACGAAGTCGAGGGCGAAGGCCAAAGGCTCACCGTGGAAGTTCCCCGCGGAAACCACTTCCCCGGTTTCCGGAAAGACGATCGGATTGTCGACCACTGCTCCGAGTTCCCGGCCGGCAGTGGCGGCGGCGAAGTCGAGCACGTCACCGACCGCCCCGTGCACCTGGGGAGCGCACCGGATGCTGTAGGCGTCCTGAACCGCGTGGCTGAAGTCGTCGCGGTGGCTCTCCGAGATCTTGCTGCCTTCGAGTGCGTCCCGGATTCGTCGCGCCGACTCGGCCTGCCCAGGATGCGGCCGCACCAGGTGGACATCGGCGCGGAACGGACGGCTGCTGCCGAGTACTGCCTCGACCGTCATCGCACAGGCGAGATCGGCGACGCGCGCGATGCGACGCGCTCGGTCGATGCCGAGGGCGAGGAAGGCCAGCATCCCCTCGGTGCCGTTGAGCAGGCTGAGCCCTTCCTTCGCCTCGAGCGTCAACGGGGCAAGGCCGCGATCGGCGAGCACCTCGGCGGCTGGCCGGACCGCTCCATCGACCCGAATCTCCCCCTCGCCGATCAGCGGAAGGGCGAGGTGGGCGAACGGGGCCAGATCACCCGAGGCGCCGACCGACCCTTGGCCGGGCACGACCGGAAGAAGGTCGGCCTGCAACATCTCGACGATCCGCTCGACGATCAGTGGGCGCACCCCGGAATGCCCCTGAGAGAGAGTCCGGGCCCGCAGCAAGAGCATCGCCCGCACCAACCGGTCCGCCAGCGGCCGACCGACACCGGCAGCATGTGACCTGAGGAGGGCGACCTGCATCTCGGCGGACATCTCTGGTTCCACCCGGGTAGAGGCGAGGGCACCGAAGCCGGTCGTCACCCCGTAGACCACGTCACCGGCAGCAAGAACATCCTCGATCACTTGCCGCGCCGGAGCCATCCGGGCGGCGACCCCGGAGCCCACCTCCACCGTGGCAGTCCGATCGGCCACCGCCACCACTTGATCGATCGTCAGCGGATCCCCGGTAATGGTGACGACCCCGTTCATCGTTCCTTCCTCCCTGCGAGCCCCGACACGAATGCGAGAAAGGCATTCGCCATGTTCATCACCGTCATCCCGTCGCGATCGCGGGCGGGATCGACCTCCACGAAGTCCACCGCCCGTACCGCCTCGTGTCGGCCAGCCGCCCGGCATGCAGCTGCGAGCTGGCGCGGCGTCATCCCCCCCGGACGGGCGCCGGAGCATCCCGGGGCGAACGCCGCGTCGAGGACATCCAGATCGACGTCGACGTAGATCCACCGGCATCGCCGGGCGAGATCGTTGAGCGCGGTGGTCACCACCCAACCGACGCCGACCTCGTCGACGGTCGCCATCGTCACCACCTCGATGCCGTGGTCTTCGCAATAGGCGCGGTACTCGCGCGAGTTGGCGAAGGAATGGATCCCGATCTGAATCACCCGCCCATCGGGCAGGCCGTCCTCGATCAGCCCCCGGATCGGGCTGCCGCTGTTGGGCCCGGAGTCGGTCACCCGAACATCGTGGTGGGCGTCAAGGGTGAGCACGCCGACGCCCCCCAGATCAGCCAAGCTCCTGACAAGGGGCCGGGTGATGGCATTGTCGCCGCCGAAGAACGCTCGCACCGGACTCTCCGGCAACTCATGGGTGAGCCGTTCCACCTCACCCGGCATCACCTGCATGTCGAGACCGTCGACCGGCCAATCCCCCAGATCGGCGACCCGGACCGTGGCGAGGTCTGCTCCGGTCTCGCTATCGAATGTCGAGAACCCTGTCAATGCCGCCCGCACCGCCGCAGGTGCCCGCCATGCCTGCGAGGGACGAAGCGACGCCGAGGAGGAGGGCACCCCCACCACCAGGAGGTCGGGATCGGCAGCCGCACTACCGAGCCAGCCATCGGCGCGGGGCCACAGGGGATCGGAGATCATCGCGGGGAGGCTACAGGGGCCTCGCTTCGCTCGGCCCCCGCAATTGGCAATACGCGATACGCGATACGACAGAACGCGGGAGGGGCGGCGGAGCGCGTTCGGTCGTATCGCGTATCGCGTATCGCGGGAGGCCGCCGAAGGCGGCCGACCTACTCTTGCCCCATGCCCGCCGAAATCCCGATCTCCGTGGGACGACTTTTCACGATTCCGGCTGGTGAACTGCAATGGCGGTTCGAGCCGAGTGGGGGGCCGGGGGGGCAGCACGCCAACAAGTCGTCGACCCGGGCCGAGCTGATCTGGGATCTCGCGGCGAGCCCGTCTGTTCCCGAGGAACTGCGGGACCGACTGATCTCCCGGCTCGGCGGCAAGGCCCCCGGCGGAATTCTCACCGTCGGGGTCGACGAGACCCGGTCGCAATGGCGCAACCGGTCGATCGCCCGGCGTCGCCTCGCCGAACTCCTCACCGATGCCGCCAAGGAGCCAAAGTCCCGCATCGGCACCACCCCCAGCCGCGCCACCAAACGCCGTCGCCTCGAACGCAAACGAAGACGCGCCGAGATCAAGCGAATGCGCGGCCCGGTGGGGGAGGACTGACGTTTCCCGTTTCCCGTTTCCCGCGCCCCGTTGCCCCGGAAACGAAGCCAGAAGCCGACTCCCGCAAGACCCACCGTGAACGTCTACGCGTTCCGTCGAATTGCGAATTGCGAATTGCGGCGAGCGGAGCGAGCCTCTTCTACCCTTCCGTTCCCCCTGTGAAGTGCCAGCTGGCGAGACGCATCGACGGGGCCCGCACGAAGCCGGCTCCGAACTCCGAGTCCGCGTAGCGGGTGTCGTCGCCGAGGCCGAGCACGTTGCCGTCGCCGAGGGCCGCCACGAACGACTGGGTGAACCGCAGGCCGGTGAGCGCCCCGGTGATCTTCCCGTTCTCGATCATGAAGGTGCCGTTGCGGGTCAGCCCCGTGACCACCTGAGTCTTCGGGTCGAGGATCCGGCAGTAGTTGAAGGTGGCGACGTAGATGCCCCGGTCGACGGCGGCGATCAGGTCCTCCACGCTCTCGTTGCCACCCCCGACAACGAGATCGGCGGCGACGGGACCCCATACGGCACTCTGCGGGTGAGCGTGCCCGGTGGACTCGGCTCCCGCCGTCTTGGCGCTGCGCCGGTCGTGGGCTACCCCGGAGGTCACCCCGCCCGCCACCAACTCGAGCCAGCGTTTCGGGGTGCCCTCGGTGTCGAAAGGCACGCCCAACCCGCCCGGCGACAACGGGTCGTCGGTGATGACGACTCGAGGGTCGAACTGCGCTTTACCCACCTCCACGAAAGACTGGCCTTCGTTCACGGCCTTGCCGGAGAACCCGTACACCGAGAGGAAGATGGCGATCGACGCCACACACTCTGGCGACAGCACCACCTCGTAGTCGCCCGGCTTGGTGTCGTAGGCGTTCATCCCCATCCGGGCGCGCTCGGCGGCCAGCGTCCCGGCGGCAACCCCGTCGATGTCCCCGATGGACACCGACGTTTGGTGAGCCGAACCGGCGCTCTCCCCCGTCTGGTGGATGCCATCGATCGATGCGCGGGTGTCCTCGGCACTGGCTTCTTGACCGGCCGAGTTGACGAACGACCGCTCGTTGAACGCGGTGTCGCAATAGCCGGCCGCGCTCAGCCCGTCCCCCGCGTCGATGAAGTCCCGCACAAGCGACGCCCTTTGCTCCGGGGCGACATCCGTGGTGCCTGGATCGGCGTGCCGGATCTTCGGAACCGGAGCCTTCGGGGCTACCCCCGGCCATTCCTCGTCTCGCGGCTGCAGCGAAGCCGCCTCGAGGGCGCCGTCGACCAGTCGCTGCAGCGAAGCGTCGTCGACCCGATTGCCCTGGAGTGCAGCCACCCGCCCATCGGCGGCCACCCGCAACCACACCTCGACGGTGTCCTCGCTGACGTTCTGGTGGATGAAGGAGTTGGCGAAACGGGTGAGCGCCTGGCGGCCGGTCGTCGCCACGGCCTCGGCCTCGGCGCGATCGCCCACCATCTCGATGACCCGGCGAGCGATGTCGAGTGACTTGGTCATCCCCGCACCCCCACTCTCACGGTGCCGAACCGGCCGGGGCTCGCGCTGTGCCCGGTGTGGGCGACTTGCATCGGTTGGCCCTTGCCACAGTTCGGTGTGCCCCAGTGCACCCATTCCGATTCGCCGGCGAGCATGTCGAGCTGCGCCCAGAACCTCGGGGTGATGCCGGTGTATGTCGGGCTCTTGATCATCTGTCCCCGCTTCCCGTTCTTGATCTCCCAGCCGACCTCACAGCCGAACTGAAAATTCAACCGCTTGTCGTCGATCGACCACGAGCGGTTCGTCGACATCAGGATCCCGTCCTTGGTCTCAGCGATCATCTCCTCGAGGGACGAGTCACCCGGGAGCAATCCCACATTTGTCATTCGTACCATTGGCAGCCGATTGAACCCGTCGGCCCGCACCATCCCCCCGGGGGGAAGCGATGCGATCGATGCCGAATCGCGGCCGGAGAGCACGCCGACCCAGATCCCCTGATCCACGATCGGAACGCGTTGGGCCGGGGTGCCCTCGTCGTCGAAGCCGAAGCTGCCGAGAGCCCCGGGCAGCGTCGCGTCGGCGGTGATGTTCATCAACTCCGATCCGTACTTGTGGGTACCCAGTTTCGAGAGCTCGAGGTGGGAAGTGCCGGCAAATGCCGCCTCCCACCCCAGGATTCGATCGAGTTCGATGGCATGCCCCACCGACTCGTGAATCTGCAGGGCCAACTGGCTCCCCTCGAGGATCAAGGTCTTCTCGCCTTCCGGGCACTCGGCGGCACCGAGCAGCGCGGCGGCCTCCTCGGCGATTCGGCCCGCGTTGGCCGCGAAGTCCCAGCGACGGATCACCTCATAGCCACCCGTCTCGTACTGCCCGAACGACTGCGGGTACGACCTCCGCTGGGTCTCGGCCTCGCCCACCGCGGTGGCGTCGAAGCCGCCGCCGGTCTCCACGAGGTGCTGGCTGATGCGGTGGCCCTGAGAGGACACGAACCACTTGCGGGTATCCCATGCGCCGAGAGAACCGCGCGCCAGGCGGATCTGGTCGACGGCCTGCATCGTCTCGGTCACCCCGACCAGCAGGTCGACCTTCTCGGACAGCGACACGTCGAGCGGCGATTCCTCGTGAGGCGTCTCGTAATCGGCCTGCACCACGGGAACATCGGCTAGAGAGAGCGGATCGCCTGGCGCCTTGGAGGAAGCGCGGGCGATGGCGGCGGCGCGCTCTCCGGCGCTGCGCAGGGCGCCGTCGGAGACATCGGGGGTGGCGAAGAATCCCCACGATGATCCGACCAGGGCGCGAACCCCCACCCCGGCAGACTCGTTACGGTCAACGCTCTGCACCCGTCCGTTTAGTACTTCGATTGATTCGCCCCGGCCCTCCACGAATCGGGCGTCGGCGTACCGTGCCCCGGCAGCCAACGCCGCCTCTACTGCAATTTCAGCGGTTTCGAACAACGGCTCTCCTTTCGAGAGTCAAGAGTCAAAAATCACAGTCCGGTTCTCGTGTCTGCGATCAATTCGTCCACCACCTCGCGCAGTGCCTCCTTGGGGTCCCTGCCTGCGTCCAGGGCTGAACGGTAGGTAGTCAACTGGCGGTCCGCGCTGGTTCCGTCCACCACGATCCCCCGGGCACGCTCGATCGCGTCGACACATCCCAGTTCGATCGCGTCCTGCCGTACCAGGCCGATGATCTCCTCGACCAAATCGGCGTAGGGCACCAGCACACCTCTGCCGAAGTCCATGAGGCTCCCCTCGACGCCGTATCGCTGGGCCCTCCAGGTGTTCTCCGAAACCAGCATGTCGGCGTAGGACCGCCACCGCTGATTCTCGGACCGCCGGCGGAACAGCATCGCCAGGAGTGACTGGAACACGGCGGCGATGGCGATGCCATCCTCGATCCGGGTGCATACATCGGCGATCCTCATCTCGATGGTCGGGTACCGGGCCGACGGGCGGACGTCCCACCACAACTTGGTGGCATCTTCGATGAGTCCAGCATCGACGAGCACGGCAACGTGTCGCTCGTACTCGGCCCAGGACGAGAACTGCTCGGGCAGGCCGGTGCGCGGCAGCGAGTAGAAGACGCTCATCCGATACGACTTGAGACCGGTCTCGACCCCATGCCAGAACGGGGATGACGTGCTCATGGCCAGCAGGTGAGGCAGGAAGTAGGTCACTTGATTCATGAGGTCGAGCCGCAGCTCACGGTCCTCGATCCCCACATGCACATGCATTCCGCAGATGACGAGCCGTCGCACCACCACCTGCAGGTCGCGCGCCATCGTGAGATACCGATCGGCCTCGGTGACCTGCTGGTCGGCCCAGTCGGCGAAGGGGTGGGTGGATGCGGCGATGAAGGCGACACCGTGGCGATCGACCACCTCGCACAAGGCGGCGCGGAGCCGCAGCAGGTCGGCCCGCGCGGTCGGCACGTCGGCACAGACTGCGGTCCCCACCTCGATCTGCGCACGAAGGAACTCGGGGCTCACCTGGCTCCCAAGCACCTTGCGACAATCTTCGAGCACCCGTTCCGGAGGGTTGCGCAAGAGATCCCTCGTCTCCGGATCGACGAGGAGATATTCCTCTTCGATGCCGATGCTGAACGCGGGACGTTGGCTGGGCATGGTGCGGAACGATACCCACGAGTGCCCGCGGTTCACGATGCCGCCCGCGCTTCTGTAGCGTTCGCCCATGACCGATCACACAGCACTTGACCGCGTTGCCGACTGGGTTCTGGCGGAAGAAGACCTCAACCTCGACGAGCAGGGCCGGATCGTCGTCGGCGACGAGATGATCATCGAGGTCGAGACGGACGAAGACCGCCTCCTGCTGACCCATCGCTCCCTGGAACCGGTGGCCACCCCCGAGCGGATTGTCGAGCTGCGATCACTCCTTCCCGGGCGGGCCACGACGATGACCGGCGAGGTCGCGCCAGCCGAGTCGGGCACGGCCGTCCACTTGACCAATCGCGTCTACCTCGACGGCCTGAATCACCAGACGTTTGCTACCGCCCTCCGTGATCTGGTTGGGGCGGTCGACGCCCTGGCGATCGATCACACGCCCCACGAACCGGCCGAGCCGGCTGCGACGGAGTCGACGGCCGAGGTATCTGTCGAGCCCGAGCCGACCCGCGAGATGGAACCGGTGTGGATCGCGACACACGCGGTGCCGGCGGGAGGGATGCCCGCATGGCCCGAGCCGAATCCAGAACTCCAGCCCACCGCCATTCTCGAGGCCAGGGTCAGGTTGTCGATTGCCGAGCGTCGCGGCGACTGGGCACGAGTGGTCGGGTCGAACGGGTGGACCGGGTGGGTGGATGCCCGCCGACTGACACCGCTGGCTGCCCCCGAACCTGCAGCAGCCGCTCCCGCCCCGGCGGGGGGTTCCCGGCCAGTGAATCCCCTGCTCCTCGCAGGCGCGTTCTTCACGGCACTGTCGGCGTTGCTGCCGTGGCTCCAGGACGGTCGCAACTCGATGGAGCTCACCCTGGGCTTTCTCTGGGACTTCGAGGCCGAGGGAGCGCCCTACATCGGGTGGGTGCTGATCGGGCTGGCCGCCCTCGTGCTCGGCACGGCGTTCCTCAAGCGTCCCTTGGGCCCGGCAGTGCTACTCGGAATCCTCACCGTCGCGGTGGCAGGCCTGTTCGTGGCCCAGTTGTACCGAGCCCTCGAGCAAGGCGGTGGTGGGTTCGACGATCTGAAGGAGATCGTCGGATGGGCGCCCGGAGTGACTCTCGGCGCCGGGATCTTGACGCTGATCGGCGGCACCAGATAGCCCCCCAATGACGAGCTGGGATCCGGCGCAGTACGAGCGGTACGCCGGGGAACGACTGCAGCCGGCACTCGACCTTATCGCCCGGATCCCTATCGCTCCACGATCGATATGGGATCTCGGGTGTGGGACCGGGTCGATCACCACGCTGCTGGCGAAGCGGTGGCCCGAAGCCTCGGTGGGCGGGCTCGATTCTTCGCCCGCCATGCTCGATCGAGCCCGGGAGATCCCTGGTATCGAGTGGCGGCTCGGCGATATCGCGTCGTGGGAACCCGAACAGCCTCCGGAACTGATCTTCTCAAATGCCGCGCTGCACTGGCTCGACGACCACGCCACCCTGCTGCCCTGTCTCGCCGCGCAGGTGGCCCCCGGTGGGGTGCTCGCGGTTCAGATGCCCCGCAACTTCGACGAGCCATCGCATACCCTCCTCGCGGCGACGGCTGCTTCGAGCCCGTGGCGGGAGGCGATCGGCCACCTGGTCCGCCCGGCCCCCGTTGCCGAGCCGGCCGAATACCACCACCTGCTCTCCGGTCGTTTCGCGACGCTGGACATTTGGGAGACCGTCTACTGGCAGGTCCTCGAGGGCGAAGACCCGGTCGCCGAGTGGGCCCGGGGCACCGCCGCCCGCCCCTACCTCGACGCGCTCGGCGGCAACGGCGACGAATTCATGGCGGATTACGCCTCCCGGCTGCGCCGCGCGTACCCGCGAGCTGACGATGGAACGACACTCTTCCCATTCCGTCGGCTGTTCATCATCGGAGTAGGCCCGATCGGCTGAGAGCGCGAATGAGGCCAACGACCTATTCGCTCACCCCTAAGGTCGCGCGATGCCACCAAACTCCGACGACCTGTACCAGGCCATCCGGTCGCTCCGGGTGGTGCGAGCCTTTCGGCCCGACCCGATTCCCGGTGAGGTGCTCGATGAGATTCTCGAGGCGGGCCGCTGGACCGGATCATCGAAGAACCGGCAGGGTTGGGCATTCATCGTCGTCGTAGCCGAACGCGACCGGCTGGCGTCGGCCGGAAGCTTCACCGAACCCATCCGCTCGTCGGTGGCCACCATCGCTCTGGTTCGCACCGACCAGGGGAACGACTTCGACATCGGCCGTGTCGCCCAGAACCTGATGCTGGCGGCTGCCTCCCGCGGAATCGGGTCCTGCCCCATCACGCTCCACGACACGGCCCGGGCACGCGAGGTGCTCGGAATCCCTTCGGAAGCCGAATGCCGTTATGCCATCGCCCTCGGCTATCCCGACGAAGAACGCGAACGCGCCCAGCGAGCGCAGCGGCGTTCGCAGGGGTTCACGGGGAGGAAGCCGATCGACAAAATCGTGCACCGGGAGGTGTGGGGAAGCTGAACGGCCACCCGCCTCCCCCCTCCCGCCTCCCGCCTCCCGCAAGAATCGACCTGGCCCTCTTCGAGTGCGATCACCACTTGAACTCACGGCGTATTGCGAATTGCGAATTGCGAATTGCGGCGAGCGCAGCGAGCTCAACCTCTTCGAACCGACACCATTTCGGCGACGATGGACACGGCTATCTCTTCCGGGGTGACGCCGCCGATGCCCAGGCCCACCGGGCCGTGGATTCGATCGATCTCCTCGTTGGAGAAGCCTTCCCTCGACAGGCGCTCGATCCGGGCGACGTGGGTCCGCATCGATCCGAGGGCCCCGATGTAGCGGGCGGGGGTACGCAGCAGGGCCGGCATCAGCTCGGCCTCGAACCGTGCCTCGTGCAGCAGTGAGACCACGTAGGTCGCCGCGTCAGGGGCCCACGCAGCAAGCAACTCGTCTGGCCAACCGACCTTCACCGCAAAAGCCGCCGGAAATCGCGACTCCCGGGCGAAGGCGGGCCGGGGGTCGCCCACCTCGACCTCGAAGCCGACCATGGCAGCCATCGCACACAGCGCCTCGGCGATTGGCCCGGCGCCGAACACCAGGAGCCGAGGGGGGGGAGAGATCGCTTCGATAAAGAACTCACCCGTCTCGGTGGTGACAGTGCCCGACCGACCCCGGCGTACAAGCTCGACGGCTCGAGCCTTGACTTCGTCGGGGACCTCGAAGCCACCAGCCAGGACCTCTCCCGACGCGCTCAGCAGCACGCGATCGCCGCTCTCGAGGCCCGTGATCAGCGCGCCCGCCCGGCGATGCACCAGCAAGTCGCGGGCGGCGTCGAGTGGATCGATCACCACCGTTCGACGAGCACCCGGATCGTCCCCCCGCAGGCCAGGCCCACCTCGAAGGCCTCTTCGTCGGTGATGCCGTAGGTGAGCACTAGGGGTTCTCCACTCCGAACTACGTGTTCCGCCTGCGCAATCACGTCGCTCTCGACACAGCCCCCACTCACCGATCCCGCCACCTCTCCATCGCCGGCCACGAGCATCCGTGATCCCTGCGGACGAGGCGCGGTGCCTTCAACCGAAATCACCGTGGCCGCCACGACTGACTTCCCCTCTGCCCGCCACCGATCACGAGTGGCGAGATCCGCAACAAGACTCATTGCCGAACAGTACGCCTCCGCACGCCGGAAGCCTCCGACAACGCCGATTTCACCCGCCGCCCTAATCTCTGCCCCAACCCCTTCCATACCTGATTCAAATGCGCCGAGCACCCCACGACCTCTTCGACTCCCGGCACAGCCGACGGTTCAAGCGTCGGCGGAACTGGGGGCAGATCATTTCACGCTCGCTGGTCGGGGCACTGGTGGTGATCGTCCTGGCGGGCGGCTGGGTCATCTTGCGCAACGCCTTCGCCACCGACGAAGTTCACCTCCGGGTGATCAGCGCCGACCAGCAGCCGATCGCCGGAGCGGTGATCGTCGCCGACAACGGGCGCGAGGCCGTCACCTCCGAGGGGGGACTCGCCACTCTCGCCTTCGAGGCGCCGGCAACGCTGACCGTCACGGCTCGCGGCCACCAGAGCGCGACCTATCCGGTGGACGTGATCCCGCCCCAGGGAGCCATTTCCCTCCAGATGTACCCACGGGTGTTGCAGGGGCGGGTGACCGACGTCAACGGAATCGGGCTACCGGGAGCGACTGTCGTGCTCGGCGACCAGGTGGTCACCGCGGGCGACTTCGGCAGTTTTGAAATCGTGGCGGCGGAGCCAGGGATCGTCAGGGCAGAGAAGGCGGCGTGGACGCCGGCCGAGGAGCAGTGGGGTGGCCAGCGAGCCCGCCTCGACCTGATACTCGAGCCCTTCATGGTCAAGGGGCTGCGGGTGTTCTACGACACCGCCGGCGACGCCGACGCCTTCGCCGAGATACTTCGCATCGCCGAGACCACCGCGGTGAACGCCCTCATCTTCGACACCAAGGAGGAGAAGGGCTGGGTGCTCTATGACTCGGCGGTCCCCTTCGCCCGTGAAGCGGGCGCGATCGAGGTCAGGTACGACGTCCGTGAAGTGCTGGCGCAGGCCAAGGAGCGGGGTCTGTACACGATCACCCGAATTGTGGTGTTCCAGGACCCATACGCGAGCGTCCTCAACGCCGACGCGGCTATCAAGGACAGCGAGACCGGGAGTGCGTGGACGACGGTCCAGGGCTTCGGATGGATGGACCCGACCAACCGTGACTCGTGGCAGTACCCGATCGATCTCGCCATCGAGGCGTGCCAGTTGGGTTTCGACGAGATCCAGTTCGACTACGTCCGGTTTCCATCCGATGGCGACATCTCGACGGCCCGCTACTCGATCGACTCACCGAATGCCGACACCCGGGTGGAGACCATTGCCGGATTCCTGGAGGAAGCCCGTGACCAGATCCACGAGGAAGGTTGCGCGGTATCTGCGGACATCTTCGCAATCGTGCTCTCGGTCTTCGACGACCAGGGCATCGGCCAGCGGGTCGAGGATCTTTCCTGGACGGTCGATGCGATCAGTCCGATGATCTACCCCAGCCACTACGGCCCCGGCTGGCTCAACCTCGACAATCCCAACGACTACCCCGCCGAGGTCGTAGGACAGGCCCTCCAGGCCGGCATGCCCCGCCTCGAAGGTGGGGCGCTGATGCGACCCTGGCTACAAGCCTTCTCGTGGAATGCCTCCCAGGTTCTCGAAAGCATCCTCACCGCCGAAGAATCGACCAACGGCTGGATGCTGTGGAACTCGATTAGCGACTTCTTGGCCGACGGCATTCCGGAGGAGTGAACGCTCAGGGGCTTCGCCCGCGATACGCGATACGCAATACGCGATACGAAGGAAGCGGTTCCCACCGAGTGGGGCGCCCGATGCTCCGGAACCTGAGGCCGAACACCCCACCCTCGACGATCGACGCGATCTGTCGAATTGCGTATCGCGAATTGCGAATTGCGGGGCGAGCGAAGCGAGCCCTACAGCGGAAGCGTCATTCCTTCGTAGGCGGCGTCTACGGGGGTGAAGAGGCGGCGGGCCTCGGTGCGTATCGAATCGATCTCGTCATCCTTGCGGTCGGGATCATGGCTCGTCAAGATCAACCGACCCACCCCGGCGGCGCGGGCTGCAGTCGCGGCCTGCTCCCAATCACTGTGACCCCAGCCCTTCTTGGTCGCTAGGTGCTCCTCGGGGGTGTATTGCGCATCGTGGAACATCACGTCGGCGCCCGAAGCGAAATCGGTGATCGCCTCGTCCAACTCGGCGCTGTCCCCCGCCTCGTGATCCGTGACGATGACGATGGTCCGCTCCGCCTCGAGACGGTAAGCCACCGTGAGCTGCGGGTGGCTGACCCCGATGTGGGTCACCTTGACCGGGCCGAGCTTCATCGAGTCTTCGAGGAGGTGGATGCTCACCCCCGGCGCCTTGTCGACAGGCACCGGCCACCACGGCGGTCTCATCACGTCGCCAAGTGCCTCTGCCGGTGTCTTTGCCTCGCAGGCGGGGCCGTAGAGGTCTACCCGAATGCTCGGGTCGTACACCGCTCCGAACGTCGGCAAGCCCTGGATGTGGTCCCAGTGGTAGTGGGTCAGGAGAATCGTGAAGCGCTTCGGGCCCTCTTGCTTCCGAACCAGATTCTGCAGGTTCCGCAGGCCGGTGCCGGCGTCGATCACCAGGTAGTGCCCTGGCTCGACCTCGACGTAGTAGCAGGTGGTGTTTCCCCCGTACCGCCGGTACTCAGGACCCGAGACACACATCGAGCCGCGGCAACCGCCGACCGTGAAGGTGAGGCTCATCGCGGGACGCGTCCGATCAGCTCAGGGCGTGCCTGAGTGCGCAGGGTCGAACCCGGCGAGAGACGCGACCGTGGTTTCAGTCGCTCAGCGCCTTCTCGGTACCGCTGAGCCGGCTGGCCAACTCGTTCATGATCTTCATGCCGATATCGGGATGGGTGCTCAGAATGGCGCGCAAGTCCCATTGGGTGATCACGAGGCACTTTGCCTTCGTGAGTGCGACCACGTCGGCAGTGCGTGGCGTGTCCTCGAGCAGGAGAGCCATCTCCCCGAAGTAGTCCCCGGCCGCGAGGTCGGCCACCGCAACGCCGCCCTTGCGAACCTGCGCGGTCCCTTCGAGAATCAGATAGAAGCCAAGGCCCGGATCGCCTTCGCGGATGATGACTTCGCCGGGTTCGAATGTCCGCTCCTTTGCGGTCACCATCACGCTCGCCAGCTCCTTTTCGGTGCAGGCGCTGAACAGCCCCGTCTGCTTCAGCAATTCGATACCCATGACCCTCCACCTTCTAGTAAGCGCACACGATATCCGAACCGGGCGGCCGAGTTTTCGATCAAGCGTACGGGCCGGTCACCCGGGCCGACCGGAGCGGCAGCAGCGTACCCAACGACTGCGCCACCACGACGACCTGGTCACCGAACGAGAGCATGAAATCGCTCGGAGGATTGCTGTAGGTGACGTCACCTCGCGACACGGCCATGAGGGTCGCCTGATGCTCCCTGCGCATCCGCGCCGAAAGGTCGTCGATGCTGAGACCGCAGTACTCGTCAGGCAAGATCACCCGGTAGAGCTCGGATCCCTCTCCGCCCGACACGATGTCGGTGACGAACTCGCTGAGGCCCGGGTACATCGCAGTGCGGGCGAGAAGCCTCGACGCCAGTCGCGAAGTGACCAGCACCTCATCGACATGGGTCCGTTCGAAGTGGGTCACGTGCTTGGGGTTGTTCACCTCGGCCACCGTTCGAACATTCGGGGCCATCGTCTCGATGGCCAGCACCACCAGGATCGATCGCATGTCGGCGGCGTCAGACGCGTCGCTCGGACAGATGATCGCGGCCGAGGCATGCGGTACCCCGGCGCGCTCGAGGTCCTCAGAATTGGTTGCATCGCCGCGCACGAAGTAGATGCCCTCCCCGGCCGGGCTCCGCTCCGAGTCATGCAAGAGGACGATCTTCACTCCGTACTCGTCAGACCGGAGCTCTTCGATGAGGTCGCGCGCTGTCGTGTTCCATCCGCAGACCACGATGTGGCCCTCATATCCAGAAGCACCCATGCCCTGACCCTCCTTCATGAGAAAGTCGATGACCACTCCGACAACGGCGCCCGTAACCGTGACGAGCACCCCGACGCCGAAGATCGCCAGCATCCAATGGATCACCCACCCGGTGGGGGTTGACACGTACGAAATGTCGCCCGCGTCGAGAATCGTCATCACCGACCAGTAGAACGACCGGCCGAACTCCGAGAGCGTGGTCTCCTTCTCGACCAGTGTCACCCCGATGGTGGCGAGCAGGACGACGATCAGGCTCGTAACGAGGAGCGGCCTGACCACCTTTCCGCCGAACTGCCGGCGAATCCGCCGGTAGTGCCATCGCAGCCGTTTGAACAAGAAAAGCCTCCGATTGAGGGGGGAGGATAGGGAGGAGGGCTCGCTGGCGCGAGCCCCGCGATTCGCAATTCGCAATTCGCAATTCGAAGGAGGGCGGTTTCCGCGGGATTGGATGTTCGACGTCCCAGAAGCCGAAATCCCTACGTCAACACTGGACGCCGTCTCTCGAATTGCGAATCGCGAATATTGCGGGGCAGCCCCTGGCCGCCAGGGCCGTTCGCCCCTGGCGGCAATCTGCCAAAGAGAACATGGTCGTCCTGAGAGGATCGTCCGGCGGGAGCGCGGTCCAACCCGCACAGCGCCCCCTCCTGTGAGTGGTGGAACCTGCGCCCCCGCCGGCATCCTCAACAACCGGCTGCCAGCTACCGCCCCGGCTCCGGCCTGATGCCTTGGCTGTTGGCCGTTGGCCGTTGGCCGCTGGTTCTTGAGTCTTGAATCTTGACTCTTGACTCTTCGCACTACCTTCCCTGCATGACCGCCGAGCGGTACCGCAACCTGGTCCACGCGGCGATGGGGCGCCACCGGTGGATCCTTTGCGCCGACGTCGCCGCGGCGTTCACCCCGGCTGTCAAGGAGATGCGGGAGAAGGGGGCGCCCCGGCCGCTGTTGCTCTGCGGAGGCAAAGGGACGGGCGAGCTCCCCACCGAGGACGATTGCGAGATGGTGATCCTCGGGACGAAGGGCGACACGATGATGGGTGGGATCCGCGCCTACCACGCCGCCCTGCGTGACCTCCCCGGCTGGGCGATGGACCGGATAGATGCGTGGGACCCCACTGGCGAAGCTCGAGTGCTGGCATCATTTCTCGACAACGACTTCGAGATCGGTGGCCGCCCGGCCTGGGGGGGTCGTCCCGAAGCCTGGATCGCCCTCGAGGACAAGACCACGGTTGGCGAAATTTGGCGAGGAGCCGAAGTGGACGCCGCCCCGGCGGAAGTCGTCGCCGCGGATGCGGCCGCGCTGGTCGACGCCTCCCGCCGGCTCCAGGGCGCGACCGGCTCGGTGTGGGCGGGCGACAACCGGGAGGGCTGGCACGGCGGGGCAGAGTACACCCGATACATTGCCGATCCCGAAGACGCATCTGCGGCCGTGGCGTTCTTTCAAGCCCACTGCGACAAGGCCCGGGTCATGCCCTTCCTCGAAGGGGTGCCGTGTTCCATCCACGGGATGGTGTTCCCCGACCGGGTGGCAGCCTTTCGACCCGTCGAGATGGTGGTGTTCCGTGCCCCGGGTTCGGACATGTTTCGCTATGCCTCGGTGGCCACGTCGTGGGATCCCCCCGACGAGATGCGCGAGGAGATGAGGGCGGCCGCGCGGCGGGTCGGCAGCCATCTGCGCGACCTGGTCGGCTTCCGAGGAGTGTTCACGATCGACGGAGTGGCGACTGCGGATGGCTTCCTGCCGACCGAACTCAACCCTCGCTTCGGCGCAGGGCTCGGTCCCGTAGCGCGCGCCGCCGACATGCCGCTGTTGGGAATCAGCCGGCTGCTGATCGCGGGGGAGACCGAAGGCCTCGATCCGGCCGAGATCGAGCGGATCTCGGTGGAGGGAGGCGATGCCAAACGGCATCTTGGCGGATTCACCATCGTTTCGATGGCGATTGACGAAACGGTGGAGAGCCGGGGAAACTGGGACGGCGTACAGCTGACCATCCTCGACGGCGAAGGCGGCAACGCCACACTGCTCAGGGGCCCTGCGTCGGCCGGAGGGATGGTCCGCTTCACGCTCGACCCCGACCACGTCGTCACCGGGACCTTCGCCGCTCCCGTGGTCAGAGAGGCCTTCCGGGCCACCGACGAGAAGTGGGCCACCGGAATCGGCGAGTTGATACCAGGCGTCCCGTCGGCCTAGGCGGACGGTCTCCAGCCCCCAGTCACCAGTCACCAGCAGGAACGCGGCCGGGACCCCGAACGAGGTTCCCTGGTCTTACTGGAGCCTGGCGACTGGCGACTGGCGACTGGGTTCAAACCTTGCGGTGAAGTGCCGCAGCCACGGCGCCTGCTCGGTGATCCGGTAACCACCGAGGGAAGACGCCCGCTTGGCGACCGAAAGGACGACTTCGGCCACGTAGTCGATGTGGCTCTGGGTATAGGTGCGCCGCGGGATCGCCAACCGAACCAACTCCATGGTGGCCGGCGTCTCGCTGCCGTCCTGACTGGGCACCCCGAACATCACCGAGCCGATCTCCACCCCCCGGACCCCGCCATCGCGATACAACTCGACCGCCAGCGACTGCGCCGGGTACTGGCTCGGAGGAATGTGGGGTAGCAGCGCCTTTGCGTCGATATAGATCGCATGTCCCCCGGGGGGCCACACGATGGGAACCCCGCCGTCCCGGCACTTCTCCCCCAGGTACTCGGTGCTGCGGATGCGGTACCGGAGATAGTTCTCGTCGAGTACCTCCCGCAGGCCCACCGCGATCGCCTCGAGATCGCGTCCGGCGAGCCCGCCGTAGGTGGGGAACCCTTCGGTGAGGATGAGGAGGTTGCGGCATTGCGCAGCCAGGTCGGCGTCGCGCATTGCCAGAAACCCACCGATGTTGGCGATGCCGTCCTTCTTCGCGCTGAAGCTGACGCCGTCGACCAGCGAGAACATCTCTTGGGCTATCTCACGCGGCGTTCGCTCTGACTGCCCTGGTTCCCGGAGCTTGATGAACCACGCGTTCTCCGCGAAACGGGCCGCGTCCATGAAGAACGGAATCGAGTGCCGGCTGCAGATCTCGCGGATCCCCTTCAGGTTCTCGAGAGATACCGGCTGGCCACCCCCCGAGTTGTTGGTCACCGTCACCATGACCAGCGGAATCTGGCCGGCGCCCACCTCGGCGATGGTGCGCTCGAGGGCGTCCAGGTCCATGTTCCCCTTGAATGGATGGTCGAGCGCCGGGTCACGCCCCTCGGCGATCACCATGTCCCGAGCCTCGGCGCCCTGGTACTCCACGTTGGCTCTGGTGGTGTCGAAATGGGTGTTGTTCGGGACAACCGACTCCGGCCCCGCGACCACGGAAAACAGAATCCATTCGGCTGCGCGACCCTGGTGAACCGGAATAACCTCGGGAAGGCCGGTGAGCCCTGTTACCTCCTCCGCGAACCGGTAATAGGAACGACTCCCGGCGTAGGACTCGTCGCCCACCATCATCGCCGCCCACTGGTTCGCCGACATCGAACCGGTGCCCGAGTCGGTGAGAAGATCGATGATCACCTCGTCGGCATGAAGCCCGAACAGGTTGTATCCCGCCCGCTGCAGGGCCGCCTCCCGCTCTTCTGCGGTTGGGAAAGCGATCTCCTGGACGCTGTGAATCCGAAAAGGCTCGATGATTGTGCGGTAGGGCACGGGGGACCTCACTGCTTGCTGGGAAGGACGCTAATGCGATCTGGCCGGCCGAAGGCCGGCCGCAATTCGCAATTCGCAATACGACAGAACGGGTGATCGCACTCGGAGGGGACCAGGTCGATTCTTGCGGAAGGCGGAAGGCGGAGCGGAAGGCGGGTAGCGGGAGGCGGAAGGCCCCCCCTATTACCCTCCCGCTTATGACCCGCACCGTGATCGCAGTGTTTGGGGCCTCGGCGGCGCGGCCGGGGGACGGCGACTATGAGCAAGGGATCGCATGTGGGCGACTGCTCGCTGAGTCTGGTTACGCGGTGGCAACCGGCGGATACGGCGGGCTGATGGAGGCGGTATCGCGCGGCGCCCACGAGGTGGGCGGACGGGTACTGGGCGTCACCGCCCCGCAAGTCTTTCCGGACCGGCCCGGAGCCAACCCGTTCGTGAGCGAGGAATCCCAGGCGGCTCACCTCGTGGAACGAATCCACGAACTGACCAATGTGTCGTCGGGAAGCATCACCCTTCCCGGCAGCCTCGGCACCCTCGCCGAACTGGTCCTCGCGTGGAACCTCGCCTACGTCGCTCGATTCAGCGGGGGCCTACCCAAACCGGTCGTGGTCGTTGGGGTGCGTTGGGCTCACATGGTCGAGATGATCGGCGAACAGCTGGGTGCCGACACCGACTTGATCACCTCCACCGAGCACGTCGAAGCCGCCGTCGCCGAGATCAAGCGAAGAGTGCCAGCGGAGTAGTCGCCAGTCACCAGTCCCCAGTCCCCAGGAAGACAAAGACGAAGCGACTGGAGACTGGCTTGACTGGAGACTGGCGACTGGCGACTGGTGGCTGGTGGCTGGTGGCTGGAGACTGGCGACTGGCGACTGGCGACTCAAGGTGCCAGGCAGACCAGCCATACGACCCGTTCCATCAACAGCCCGGGGCGCGTCTCGTTCTCGACCATGGTGACACCGAGCTCGACTCGTTGACCTCGGCCGACGCAGGTGGCCGGGGGCTCGTTCCACGGTCCGTCTCCGACCCGCCAGATGGCCTGGGTCACGTCGTAGGCCTGGCCCGCGGTGGCGTCTCGATCGGAGTTCAGCCCGATCGAGATCTGCTCGCCCACCTGTTCCACGATCACCGCGTAGCCCACGGTCGACTCGATCTCGAGTGGAGTCGAACCGGCGTCACCCCCGCACGCCGCGGCCACTATCACCAGGGCAATCGCGGGAAGTCGTCGCATACCGGCCGAGGCTAGTCGCGGGTCGGGAGAGTCCCCGGAAGAAGACCGTCGGGAATGGGGCAACCCCCGCTCCTTACACTTGCGCCATGGCAAGCAGCAAGTTTCACATCGGTGGGCACATCGATCCGGCGTCAGGCGATCGAACCGGTGAAGTCACTGCGTACGCTCCCGGCGACCTGACCACCCATGGCGTCATCGTGGGGATGACCGGCTCGGGGAAGACCGGACTCGGGATCATCTACCTCGAAGAAGCGCTGCGTGCAGGGATCCCCGCCCTCATACTGGACCCCAAGGGCGACATGACGAACCTCCTGCTCACGTTTCCCAACCTCGCCCCCGCCGACTTCGCCCCGTGGGTAGACCCCGCCGAAGCGGAGCGTTCGGGGATCGCAGTCGAAGCTCTGGCCGAGAAGACCGCAACCCTCTGGAAGGAGGGCTTGGAGTCGTGGGACCTGGGGGGCGCGGACATCGCCGATCTGCGCGCCGCGGCCGGTTTCACCATCTACACCCCCGGCTCCACGGCGGGGGTACCCATAAACGTGCTGGGGTCGCTTGCCGCGCCGCAGATCGACTGGGATGAAGAAGCCGAGACCGCCCGCGACGAGATCGAGGGCCTCGTCTCGGGAATGCTCGCACTCGTAGGAGTCACCGCCGACCCACTGTCCGGGCGCGAGCACATCCTGGTTTCGAACATCGTCGAGCAGGCTTGGCGCGACGGCGACGACCTCGCCATCGAAGACCTCATCGCCCGGGTGCACCGCCCCCCGATGCGAAAACTGGGGGTGTTCGAGATCGACACGTTCTTTCCCGAGAAGGACCGGCTGGCATTGGCGATGCGACTGAACACGCTGGTGGCCTCGCCGTCGTTTGCCGAGTGGCGGGCCGGCCCCCCGCTCGACCCCGCGAGGTTGCTCTGGTCGGAAGATGGAAAGCCGCAGGCATCGATCATCTACCTCGCCCACCTGTCCGACGAGGAGCGCCAGTTCGTCGTCACCACTGTTCTCGGCCGACTGGTCACCTGGATGCGGTCGCAACCGGGTTCGAGCGACCTACGGGCAATCGTCTACATGGACGAGGTGGTCGGGTTCGTCCCCCCCAGCGCCATGCCCCCGGCAAAGAAGCCGATCCTCACCCTCATGAAGCAGGCCCGCGCCTTCGGGATCGGCATGCTCCTCTCGACCCAGAACCCGATCGATCTCGACTACAAGGCGATGTCGAACGCCGGCACTTGGCTGATCGGGCGACTGCAGACCGAACGGGACAAGGCCCGCATCCTCGAGGCGCTGCAGACCGCCAGCGGCGACGCCGATGTCGCCACGCTCGATCGGATAATCACTGGCCTGGGCAAGCGGCAGTTCTTGCTCCACACCACCAAGGGCTCGAAGCCGACGGTGTTCACCACCAGGTGGGCGATGTCGTACTTGCGGGGTCCCCTGACCCGTGACGAGGTCACTCGCCTTGTGGGCGACGATGCGCGCCGCAGCGACTCGTCTCCGCCGGCGACTCCACAGCAATCGTCCGACAGCACCCCGATGGCTCCGAAGGTGGCGTCGGGCATCCCCGCCAAGCATCTCGATCCCGCCGCGACCTGGGCACGGGATGTCGGGGCTCACCCGGGAGCGAACCGTCTTGAACCGGCTCTCGCGGTCCGGGTACATCTCACCTTCGACGACACGAAGGCGGCGGTCGACCACGACGAGGAGTGGGAGGCGGTCTACTACCCGCTGGTGACACCGTTCGATCCCGAGGCGGTGACCGCGGTGGACCACGACGACCGTGACTTCGTCGACGAGGCCCCCCGCGGAGCGGAGTATCTCGTCGGCGACGCCCCGATCGATGACGCCAAGTACTTCTCGGCAGCGAAGGCAGCGATTCAGGCCCACCTGCATCGCAACCGGTCGGTGGAGGTGTTCCGCAACACCGCCCTGAAGCTGTTCGGCCGTGTCGGGGAGTCTCGGGACGAGTTCGCCCAGAGATGCGCGGTAGCCGCGGAGGAAGAGGTCGACGCAGAAGTGGCCAAGATGCGCGATCGCTACGCCGCCCGGATCGATCGGGCGCGCGATGAAATCGAGACCGCCTACCGCAAGGTCGAAGATGCCCGCCTCGACGTAGAGACCCGCAAGCAGGAAGAGGTCATGTCGGGGGCAGGCACCGTGATCGGAGTCCTCCTCGGGCAGAGGAGGACCACCTCCCTGTCGACGGCTACGTCGAAGCGTTCGATGACCCGGAAGGCCGAGCAACGGCTCGGCTCGGCCGAGGCCAAAGCCGCCAAAGAGGTGGCCGATGTCGACGAGCTGGAGGCCGACCTCGACGAAGAGTTCGCCGAGATAACTCAACGCTGGCGCAAGGCCGTCGAGGACATCGAAACCCTCAAGATAGGCCTGGAGAAGACGGACATCGTCGTGGATTCACCAGTTCTCGTCTGGATACCGGTCAATCCATAGGCGAAGGTCGATAGTCGGAGAAGGCCCGCCGACCGCCGAACCGCTGACCGCTGACCGCTGACCGCCAGACTCTGTCGATGATTGACCATGCGGTGCTTCTCTTGCGGAAGGCGGAAGGCTGGAGACTGGAGACTGGAGGCGTGGCCGGCCGGAGGCCGGCCTCAGGCGGCGACAAGGCGGCCGGAGGCCGCCCGGCCGCCCGGACACTTTCGCTAAACCAGGTCGCGAAATCTGCCGAAAAACCGGCATATGACCGCTTCCGTAACCACCCTGCGGACCGAAACCGCCCGAATCTCTCTCGTCCGTATCGACGAGAAGACCGAGGAGCACCGTGCCGAAGTGCAGGTGATCCTTCATTGGGATGGCGATGACCACGTCGGCGAATCGGCCGGTGATCCCGCCGCCGGGATCCGTCCTCGCCTGGTCGCCGCTGCGACGCTGCGGGCCGTCGAGTTGATCGACGATTTCGAGTTCCGCCTCGTAGACGCCTCGACCACCCGGTCGGGGGGCTCCGATATCGCGCTGGTCATCGTCCACGACCCCGAAGGCAGCCGCCCCCTGGTGGGAACCGCCGTGGTCGATGAGGACAACCGGCAGGTGGCCTTCGCCAAGGCGACTCTCGACGCAGTGAATCGACGCATTCTGCATCACGTCTGAGCGCAGGGGTCCTCGCTACTCTCCGATGCAGTGGCCACTCGACCGATCATCGTCTCCATCGAAGATGACACCGACGGTGAGGACACCCGCGTCACGGTGACCCTTTCCTGGGCCGATCGTGATTGGCATGGTCAGGCGGTGGGTTCGGCCGCCAGCCGGCCCCGCCTGGCCGGTGAAGCAACCCTCGACGCAGTGACCCACCTCGCCGACAAGGCGCCCAGCCTCGAACTCCTCGCCCTCGCCACCACCGACCTGGGGGCCGCACGGATCGCACTCGCGCAGGTTCGCTACGGGCCTGAAGAGATCCTGGTCGGTAGCGCGGTCCAGGGAGAAGTCGACGACCGACTGGCGGCGGCCAGGGCTGTCATGGACGCCATCAATCGGAGGTTGACGACCGTCCTGTGAGGTGGGGCCGCAGGAATGGGCTCAGCTGTTGGGGGGCTCACCCAGAATCGCCCACAGAATGTCCCGGATGCTGACGATCCCGAGCAATTCGCCGTCTTCCATCACCGGCATGTGGCGATAGCCGACCTCGAGCAGCCAACGAGCCGCCTCTTCGACCTCGACATCGGGCGAGAACGTGTCGGGCGCTTCGGCCATCCACTCGGCGACCGTGTCGGTCTCGGTGTCGGCCCCCTCCGCGACGGCGCGCACCAGGTCTCGCTCCGTGATGATTCCGACGAGCGCCCTATCGACGATGACTCCGAGGCTGCCCACGCCCGCCTCGACGAGCGCCTCGGCGGCATCGCCGATCGTCGCCTCGCTTCCGATCACCGTTGCCGAGCCACCCACGAGTGCTCCGAGTTTCATCGAACGCTCCTCGATCGGTCAGGACTGAGGCTAGTGGGGCGCGGATGCGGTGAGTTCGGCGAGGCCGCGATTCGCGATACGCGATACGCGATACGCGATACGACAGAACTGTTGGGCCTCGACGGACACTTTCGGTCGTATCGCGTATCGCGCCGAGCGGCGCCACCACGGGAAGACCCAGGCCATCGGCGAGGCGCTCGAACCAGAGCCGCGGTTCTTGCTTATCGCGGGAGGTCGGCCGGAGGCCAGCCGACCTTCTTGCGTATCGCGGGTCGGTCGGCCGGAGGCC
>JBBEAX010000038.1:0-18925 GCA_040882645.1 Acidimicrobiia bacterium | reverse complement strand
TTTGGTTTTGGGGGGGGGGGGGGCGGGGGGCCGGCCGACCTACACCAGATCCTGTTCGCGGATGCCGAAGGAGGGGTGGCGGAGGCGGCAGAGGGCGAGTTTCTCGAGCTGACGGATGCGCTCGCGAGTGAGGTTGAACTCCTCGCCGATCTCCTCGAGCGTCCGGGGCACGCCGTCGAGGAAGCCGTAGCGGAGCGCGAGGATCCGGCCCTCCCGATCGGGAAGTCGGGAGATCGAGCGGCGCAGACTGTCGGCGATGTCGCCTTCCTCGGTGACCCGGACCGGGTCGACAGCATCCTCATCCTCGATGAAGTCACCGAGCTGGGCGCCGTCCTCTCCGACCGGCTGTTCGAGCGACACCGTGTCGGCGACACCGAGGGCGAGCTCGACCTTGTCGACCGTCACCCCCGCTTCTTCGGCGATCTCCGCCGGCTTGGGATCGCGACCGAGCTCGGCCTTGAGGCTCGCCTGGGCCGCTCGAACCGCTGCCAGGGTGTCGTGCAGATGAACCGGAATGCGGACCGTACGGGACTTGTCGGCGATCGCCCGAGTGATCGCCTGGCGGATCCACCAGGTGGCGTACGTGGAGAATTTGAAGCCC
Source organism: Acidimicrobiia bacterium (assembly GCA_040882645.1). Classification (GTDB taxonomy): domain Bacteria; phylum Actinomycetota; class Acidimicrobiia; order Spongiisociales; family UBA11373; genus JAUYIV01. The sequence continues at coordinate 18,324 of JBBEAX010000038.1, read as the reverse complement.
TTGCGCCAGTCGAACTTCTCGACCGCGCGGATGAGGCCCAAGTTGCCTTCCTGGATGAGGTCGAGGAAGTCGATGCCCGAGGTGTTGGCGTAACGCCGGGCATTGGCGACCACCAGGCGGAGGTTGGCGGTGAGAAAGTCGTCCTTGGCCTGACGTCCGAGGCGCACGAGTCGCTTGAGCTCGACCTCCTCGGTCTTGCCCTTGAAGTCACGTTCCTCGAGACGCTTCTGAGCCTCTTCGCCCAACTCGATCTTCTGGGCGAATTCGACCTCGAGCTCCGCGGTCAGAAGCTCATACTCGCCGATCGCGGTGAGATACTGGCTGACCAGGTCGGTGGTGAGCCTGCCGCGCTCGTCGGTGAGCTTGTTTCGGTCACGGTCGCGCCGCGTCTTCGCAACTGCCATTCGTTTCGTGTCCTCTCGGTGGGGGCCGTTGAACGGGCCCCGCGTCGTCATCCTGAAATAGTCTTCCGGCTCGAAGCGGGCCGGAACGGAGGGCGCTCGTGAACTATTTCACAAGCTGGAACTCTCGCTCACTATGTCACAGTGCGCCGGTCTTGTGAACCCCCCAATCCGTCGGGAAAATCCCCCATTTTCGCGTTTCCCCGAACCCGAGATCGCGAAATCCGCTGCCCGCTGCCCGCTGCCCGCCTCCCGCAAGAATCCCCCGCCGTGTCCGCACGACGGAGTGAGGGTTGCGGTTTCGCCTTTCGCCGGCCGGCCGCAGGCCGGCCTTTCGCCTTTCGCCGGCCGGCCGCAGGCCGGCCTTTCGCCTTTCGCCGCCGGCCGAAGGCCGGCTTCCCTTTAGGCTCGGCTCCATGCCCAATCGGCTTGCTGACGCCACCTCGCCGTATCTGCTCCAGCACCAGGGGAACCCGGTCGACTGGTACGAGTGGGGTGCCGCCGCGTTTGCCGAAGCGCAGCAGCGGGACGTTCCGGTGCTGTTGTCGGTGGGTTATGCCTCCTGCCATTGGTGCCACGTGATGGCGCACGAGTCGTTCGAGGACGAGGCGACTGCGGCCCTGATGAACGACCTCTTCGTGAACGTGAAGGTCGACCGTGAGGAACGGCCCGACGTCGATCGCGTCTACATGGACGCGGTGCAGACGATGTCGGGCAGGGGCGGCTGGCCGATGACGGTGTTTCTCACCCCTGGAGGAGAGCCCTTCTATGCGGGCACCTACTTCCCCAAGACCGAGCGCGGCGGGATGCCCTCGTTCACCCGGGTACTGCAGGCGGTGTCCGACGCGTGGGTGGCCAAGCGCGAGGAGGTCGAAGGGCAGGCGGCGGCATTGAGGCAGGCCATCGCCGCGCCGCAGATCCCGACCGGAGACGAGACGCCCGAACGCGAGTCCCTCGTGCGGGCGGTCGAGGCCCTCGCCACCCAATTCGACCCGGTGCACGGCGGATTCGGTCCCGCCCCCAAATTCCCCCAGAGCCCGACGCTCGAGTTCCTGCTGCGGGCCGCCCGACGGCCGTGGGCGCCCCAAGCCGAGCAGATGCTGGTGAAGACGCTGCAAACGATGGCGCACGGCGGAATCCACGACCGGATCGGAGGCGGCTTCTCTCGGTACTCGGTGGACGCCCGATGGCTGGTCCCCCACTTCGAGAAGATGCTCTACGACAACGCCCTCCTCGCCCGGATCTATGCACAGGCCTGGCAGCTGACCGGGAACCCCCTCTTCGAATCGGTGGCACGCGACACGATCGAGTACATGCTGCGGGACCTCGCCCTCCCCGCCGGCGGGTTTGCATCGGGCGAGGACGCCGACTCGGAGGGCGAAGAGGGCAAGTTCTACGTATTCAGCCACGACGAGGTGGCGCGAGCCGCAGGTGACGGTGCCGGCCCGGTGATGCGAGTTCTCGGGGTCACCGAGGAGGGCAACTTCGAGGGTCGATCGATCCTTCATCAGGCGGAGGCACCCGAGGTGGTCGCCGCCGAGTTCGGCCTGGAGGCAGCGGAGCTGCTCGATTTGATGGCTGCAACCGAGACTTTCCTGCGAGCGGTGAGAACGACCAGGGTCCGGCCCGGGCTCGACGACAAGGCTGTATGCGCCTGGAACGCCTTTGCGATCACTGCCCTCACCGAAGCGGGGACGGTGCTCGACGAACCCGATTATCTCCGAGCCGCCGAGAGGACCGCACGCTTCATTCTCGATGAGATGCGGCGGCCCGACGGCCGCCTCATCCGCGCTCGACGCCAGGGCCGGGGCGACATCCCGGCGTTCTGTGACGACTATGCCGCCACCGCGGTCGCGCTGTTCACGCTGTATCAGGCAACCGGCGATGTCCGGTGGTACCGGGAGGCCGCACATCTCACCGGGGAGATGGTTCGCCTGTTCCGCGACGATGCCGACGGCCTCTTCTTCGCCACCGGCACGGATGCCGAAGAGCTGATTGCCCGGCCGAAGAACCTTTTCGACAACCCCACCCCTTCGGACAACTCGCTGGCTGCCGAGGCGATGCAGCACATGGCCGCCTTCACCGGCGACCCGGCCTGGTCGGATCGCGTCGATGCGGTACTGCGGGGGGCGTCCGGGCTTATCGATCGGTACCCGGGTGGTGCCGGGCAGTTCCTCGGAGTCGCCCTGGTCCAACTGGCTCCGCCGTACGAGATCGCCCTAATAGGCCCCGGAGCAACCGGGCTAGCCCGGACCGTGCGGGACCGCTACCACCCCGAGGTATTCCTGGCGTTTTCCGAATCGCCGACCACCGACGTCCCGCTGCTGGCGGGTCGTCCGGTCATCGGCGGGGTAGCCACCGCTTATGTCTGCCGTGGCTTCGTGTGCCAATCGCCCACTACCGATCCCCGCGCACTCGAGGCTGCTCTCCCGTGAATACACCTCCAAGCGACCCGACGGTCTCCGTATGACCGGACGGGTCTAGATTCAGGGACGCATGGACAAGCGCACGGGTGGATACATACGTCGTGCCGGTGTCGTAATCGGCGTCGGCGTCTTGGTGTTGCTCGGGTGGACTGGCTACCGACTGTGGCAGGCATGGTCCGACGTCGAGAGGGTCGCATTCGATCCCTCGGCCGCCCGGGTTGCGCTCGAAGGCACCGATCCTGCACGGGTGGACTACGAACCGATCCCTGATGAGGACATCGCACCCGATCCCGGTCCCATCGTCGAAGGTGATCTCGCCCAGGAAGCTGACGAATACGCCACGGCGAGATCCCGCAGTGTCAACGAAGCGGTCGAGGCGTTCCTCATTATCGGCAGCGACCAGCGAGCCGAGATCGGGGCGAGTCGTCGCGCCGACGTGATCCTGCTCTTCGTGCTGCCGGCCGACAAGGGTGACCCGCTGCTCGTCTCGATCCCCCGCGACCTCTACCTGCCCAACCCTTGCAGCGGCGGTTTGTCCCGGGTCAACGCCAACCTCAACGGGTGCGGCGACTTCGCGACCGGTCCCGAGCAGCTCGCGGTCGCTGTCGAGGACTTCACCGGTATCGAGATCGACCACTTCGCGGTATTCGACTTCGACGGGTTCAGGGCGATCATCGACCGCGTGGGCGGCGTGGAGGTATGCACCGAGTACCCCCTCCGGGACCTCAATGTGACTCCGACCCAGCTCCAGATTCCGGCCGGGTGCTCGACGATCGGCGGCGACATGGCCCTGTCGTGGGTGCGGTCTCGTAAGACTCAGGAGCAGGTCGGCGGCGTGTGGCGCACTCAGGCGTCGGTCAACGATCTCGCCCGGAACCAGCGACAGCAGGATCTGATCATCCAGGCGCTCTCCCGTCTCAAGGACTTCCGGGACATCTCGGAACTGACGGCACTGGTCGAGGAGCTCTCGTCGGCGTTCACCATCGACGATCGCCTCACCCTCGGCCAGGCGATCGGCACGGCATGGAGTCTGCGATCACTCGACCTGACCCGGATCGTGCGTCCCGTACTCGCGGTGGCCAACTTCATCGATCCGAACGGGGCATATGTGCTGGTCCCTTCGAAATCCTTCGAGGAAGTGGTCGTCGAAGCCGACCCGAGTGCGGCGGCGCTCTTCTCCTGATCCAGAAGGCATCCATTCGCCCGACACGGCCCGACCGGTTCGCGAAGCCGAAACTTAACGACGCCAACCCGTAGGATGGTGGGAAGAGGTCAGACGTGGAACGACAGCCACCAGCCGGGCCTGGCGGGGGGGAGCCCTTCCCCTCCTTCGACCCCGACTTCACGCCAGCGCAACAGGCCCGCGGACCCGCTCCGCAGGCCAGGCCCCCGCGCCCACAACAGCGCACCCCCGCACCTCGGCAAGCCGCACCTCCCCCGCGTCAGCCTCGCGCGGGAGGGCGTCCTCCGCGGGCCTCGGGGGATCAGCCGAATCCGTGGCTGGTGGGCGCCGCCGTTGCCTCGGTGCTCGCCGCGCTGAGCATCATCACCTTCGGGGTCTTCGGCGGAGAGTCCACGACCGCAGGAACGACTTTGACCACCGCGACGACCCTGCCGGGCACCGAGACGACCCTCCCGGGGTCGACGACCACACTGCCGGATGACGGTTCGAGCACCACCACCCCCGGTCAGACCACCATCCCCACGACCGGGGGCGGCACGATCACCCCGATCGGCGACGCCATCCTCCTCAGCGAGATCCAGATGGCAGCGAGCGCGCTCGGCCCCCTCGAGTTCGGCCAGGACTCCGATGAAGTACTCGGCCGACTCGCCGCCACCTACGGGCAACCAACCGATGACACAGGTTTCTTCGTCGGGGACGGGGCATTCGGCGAGTGCCCGGGCGACTCGGTGCGGATCGTCAGCTGGGGCCCGCTCAGAATCGCCTCCATCGGCCCGGAGGGCAGCGCCGACTTCGTCTCGTATCGCCTCGACCTCAGCTACGGGGGAATCACCTCACCCACCACCGACATCGCCACCCTCTCGGGGTTGCGGGTGGGCCAAACCGTCGCCGACCTCAAGAGCATCTATTCGGGCTTTGCGATCGAGTTCGTGGTCGACGACGACATCGGCGGGCTGGTCTTCGAATTGCGCGAGAACCAGGCCGGCGACATCCTCCTTTGGGGCCCTGTGGACTCCCAGGCCGACGACGCCCTGGTGACGGGCATCTACTCCAAGGACCACTGCGAGACGGCAGACCCCGACCCCGACGCGTGACCCGGGTGCGCTAGCCGGCGCGACTCGACGGAAGCCGATACAGGTGACCTCGCCGATCCCGCCCGACCGATTTGATGACCCCCGCCTCGCGCAAGCAATACGCGACCTCCTGGGCGAGGTGTCGTGTGCGCTTCAGTCCGGTCGCCAGGTCCCTGGTAGTGAACGGGTTCGGCATGTCATCCGGCAGCAGCGCCAGCAGGGCGGCGGGCGAGCCGAACTCGGTCGAGCCGAGTACGTCGACCAACCTCCGCTCCTCGATCACGAACCCCCCCTTGCGCCAGCCCTTGGTGGAATCCGGCCGCCACACTTCCTCCTCCTCGGTCAGGAGAACCTCGAGCGCAAAGTTGGGATGGCTCAACAGTGTGGGAAACGAAACCAGTTGGGCACACACATCGGCGGCGATTCCCCGCTTCGGGGAACGCCGGCGAGACACCTCACCGCCCTCTACATCCAGCTTCACTATCCACTTGACGGCCGCGATCGGGTGGACCAGACGCATCGAATGCCCGTCGAGCAATCGGTCGAACTTCCGCCTCATCGCTGCGAAGCCCCCGGTCTGGATCTCGATGAGGACCCCGGCCCGGACTAGATCGACCACGAAGCCCTCGGTGGGGGCCTCGATCAGATCGCCCTCGCGTCGATACCAGTCCTTGAGGGCCGCATGCAGCGGCTTCTCGTTGAGTGAGCCAATGGTCGTCACCGGGCGAGGTTACGAGGGACCGCGGCCACACCCGGGGATCGACTGCGCGTCAGACGCCGGGCCGGCGCGATCCCGAGAACTTCGCCAACGACCGCACCGCCCGATCCATCGACCGGATCACGGGGGTGCCGGACGCCTCGAGGAGATCGGCCATCGGGTCGTACAGGCGGCCTCCGTCGATTACGGCCACCCAGGGGGTGGGATGCGCGGCGAGCGCGGCGAGCCGGCGGGGCAGCGATCCCGCGTCGGCCAACTCCCAGGGCACGGTTCCCAGGGCGGGGCTAAAGGGCACACACCCGATCGCCGCCAGGTCGACACCGGGATCGTCGAGGACCGCTTCGACCACTGCCGAGTAGACCTCGTCGCCGGCGATAGGTGTCAGATCGAGGGGGTTCTGTGCCCCGGCGATGCCACCCAGCCCTGCCGCCGCGAGCAATGCCTCGATGCGATCCCGGGTCTCCTTCGAAAACTCCGCGCTGGCCAGATCTCCGAGCGCGTCGGCCGCAGCGACGCATTCGAACCCGGCGTTGGACACGACGCCGAGCCGGTGCCCACCGATGCTCCGCTCCCGCAGCAACACCGCCAAGCGCAGCAGGTCGTCGAATTCCTCGAGAGAGCCCGCCTCGAGCACCCCGGCCGCTGCACCGAGCATCTGGGCCACGAGGTCGTCGGTCGCCACCGCGGCGGTGTGGGACGCCGCCGACTTCGCCCCGGCGGCGGTACGCCCTCCGCGGTACCACAGAAGGACACCGCCCCGGCCCCGGATCCGGCGAGCGGCGCGCAGGGCGCGGTCGCCGTCACCCGGAGCCAGGCCCTCGATGTAGGCCGCGGCGACCAGAACCTCGGGATCGGAGGCAAAGTGCTCCAGGTAGTCGCCGACCGTCAGGTCGATTTGGTTGCCGACGGTCACCACGTACCGGGGCTGGAGCCAGGGGAGGCGATCGAGTCGAGACAGGGTGAACGCCCCGCTCTGGGCAACCAATCCGACGGGATGCGATTGCTTGTCCGCGGGCGTCATCCGCTCAGCGGGGATGAAGGTGGCGTCGTACCGGCCGGGCTCGGAACGGATTCCCATCGAGTTCGGCCCGCTGACCACCGGGGAGCCTCCTGCCACTTGCGATGCGACGATCGCCCGCCGCACCCGGTTGGCGGCTTCTTCCGTCCCTGGCCTCTCCCCGAGGCCGCCGGAGATGAGGGCGATCGACCGCGCGTTGCCGCAGGCAATCACCTCATCGATGAGGTCGGGAACGGCATGGGCGGCGACTGCTACCACCAATAGGTCGACGGGTTCCCTCAACGAACCCACATCGGGCACACACGCGCAACCGTCGATTCGGTCCATTCCCGGTTTGATCACCGTCAGCCGATCGGCCGGAAACCCCGACGCCAAGATGTTGCGAACGATCATCCGCCCCGGGTTCATGCTTTCAGAGACTCCAATCACCGCGATCGACTCGGGTTCGAGTTGCCTCGCGATCGCCTCGACGGGCCTCTGGCGCCCGTTGGGTTTCACTCCGCTCCCCACGATCGCCAGCGCATCGAGGGCGACGGGGCCGCTGGCGGTGAAGACGAGCGGATTGAGCTCGAATTCGACGAGCTGACCCGGCATCGCCGCCTCGCCGAAATCGAGCAGCCTCCGGGCGAGAGCGGCGAGGGCCGAGACCGATGCCGTCGGCGCTCGACCCCGGCCCTTCGTCATCAGCCGTGTAGAACCGGGAGCCGATGCGAGGGAGCCTTCGGTCAGGTCGGCGACGGCACGAGAGATGACGGCGGGTGAGAGTGCATCCTCGACGCCGACGCCGCCGATGCCGATGGTGACGATCGGGCCGAACGCGTCGGTCCACCGAACCCCGGCAAGAATCTCGTCGGTCGCCTCGTGATCCACGAATCCCGCGATCAGGAAGCCGCCACGCGTGCCGGCCATGCTCTCGAAGGCATCAGCAATCGCGTCGGGAGTATTGACGACGACCCTCACTCCCCCCACATCGGTCTTGTGAGCGGGACCGATCACCTTGACGACGACGCGGGATCCGTGAATGGCGACGCGCCTCGCCTCGGCGACGCTGGTGACCACCGCCATCGGAGGTGTGCCGATTCCGAGAGCGGCTGTGATCCGCTGTGCCTCGGGTTCGGTCAAAAGCGCACCGAACGGGTGACCGGCGACCAGTTCGCCAACCAGTTGCTCGAGGGCAGCCGTCTCGACCGGCATCTCAGCCCTGCGCGGGCGTGAGCGCCTCGCGACCAAGGCGAAACGCCCGAATGTTCGCCTCGACGACGCGTTCGCCCTTGCTGGAAAAGGCCCGGCGAATGGCGGCCTCGAATGCGGCGGCCGGCAACGGCGCCAGCGTCGACGCCGACCCCACCATCACCACATTGGACGATCGAGGGGAGCCCGCCTCACGAGCGAGACGGCTCGCGTCGATCAGGTGCCCGCCCAGGAGCCGCACCTGTTCGTGGACGGTGTCCAGAGGCGGGTAGTCGAGGATGTTTTCGTATGGGTCCGCCGCGGTGATGAGGCCGCTGCCGGACGCCAGATAGTCGACGTACCGCAACGCCTCGAGAGGCTCGAGGCCGAGGATCATGTCGACAACGCCGTGGGAAACGAGTTCGCTCTCGATCGGGTCGGAGGAGATGCGCACAGTGGCCTGCACCGAGCCGCCCCGCTGCGCCATTCCATGCACCTCGGCCTGCTTCACATGCATGCCCTCGGCTCGCGCTGCTTCGGTGACGATCGCAGCCAGCGACAGCACCCCCTGCCCTCCGACCCCGGCAAGGAGGACGTCGAATCTCACGACTTCCCCTTCCGCCGGTTCTTGAGCGCCTCGACACACTCCTTGACCGCCACGATGACGGACAGCCCCTCGTGGGCCATCTCCCTGCGGAGGAGAGCCGCCAGCTCGCCAACTTTGGTGGTGGTGATCTCTACGACGTGGAGGTGGTCGGGGTGCACCCCGAGTCCGGTGATCAGGGGCTCGAGCCGGGTCCCGGGGAGGAGAGTGCGCTGCTGCCCGGTCATCGCCACCGTGTCGTTGTCGAGGATGAGCACGGTCATGTCGGTGTCGGCGGCAACGGCATCCATCAAGGGAGTCACCCCGCTGTGCAGAAAGGTGCTGTCGCCGATCACCGCCAGCGCGGGCCGCAACCCGGCGTCGGACGCTCCGCGGGCCATCCCGATCGAGGCCCCCATGCACACGCAGGACTCGATCGCTTCATAGGGCGGGAGGGCGCCAAGGGTGTAACAGCCGATGTCCGCGGTGACCACCGATTCGCCCAATCCCTCCAGAGCGGCGAGCACGGCCGCGAACGAGTCGTGGTGAGGACAGCCCTTGCAAAGCTGCGGAGGCCGTCCCGGCAGATCGAAGTCGCCGAGGGTGATCCGGGGCCGAGTCGGCAACCCGAGGGCGGTTCGCACGGTGTCGGGCGTGAGCTCGCCGTCGGGAGGCAGCGACCCCGTTCTCCGCCCCAGCACCGCCCACCGGGTGGGCAGCAACCCGCTGAGGGCTCGTTCGACGAAGGGGTAGCCCTCTTCGATCACCAGGATCCGATCGACGCAATCGGCCAGCCGACGCACCGCGTTCACCGGAATCGGGTAGGCACCGAGGTGGAGATGGGAGGGGGTGAAGCCGAGGCCCGGAACGCTCTCGAGATAATGGTTGCGAGCGATACCGGTGGTGATGACGCCGAAGCCCCGATCATCCTCCGACAACTGCAGCGTTGCATGCTGCTCGCTCCAATCGACCATGTCGCCCTGGCGGTCGAGCAGCGAGCGCCACAGGCGGCGGGCATTTCCAGGCAGCAGCGTCCAATCGGCGGGCGAGGCTCCCTTGGTCGCAGGGCGAAGGGCCTCGGGTATGCCCGTGGTCACCGACGATCGGCCGTGAGCGATCCGGGTCACCAGCCGGAGGAGCACCGGAACCTCGAATCGCTCGGACACCTCGAAGGCTTCCCTGGTCATGTCGTAGGCCTCCTGCGAGGAGGCCGGCTCGAGGCAGATGGTGCGGGCGAAGTCGGCGAGCACCCGGCTGTCCTGCTCGTTCTGCGAGGAGTGCATGCCCGGGTCGTCCGCTACCGCCACCACCAGGCCGCCGCGGATGGCGACGAGCGCCGAGTTTATGAACGGGTCGGCGGCGACATTGAGCCCGACGTGTTTCATCGCGACGAGGGCTCGCTGTCCCACCATCGACGCCCCGAGTGCCGCCTCGTACGCCGTCTTCTCATTGGCGGTCCACGCGGCGGCCACGCCCGGCGGGGCGAGGTCGAGCACGGTCTGCATGATCTCCGTGGCGGGGGTGCCGGGGTAGGAGTAGACCGCGCCGACACCCGAGTCGATCGCCGCCACCGCGACGGCTTCGTCTCCGAGAAACATACGGGCGGTCTCGACCTGCCCCAAGGTCTGAGTCATCTATTCAGACCGTACGGGCCTGCGCCCCCACAGTCATGGGCCGGAAGGCCCTGATCTGCCCGTGAGCGTCAGCTAGGGGCCCGCTCTGGTGACCCAACGCCCTGCCTCGCGCTGGACCATCTCGACCCACGCCTCATAGATAGGGACATTGGCCTTCAACCGCAGAGCGGTCTCGCAGGTCGTGTGGTCGCACTTCACCTGGCCGTCGTCGGTAGCAAAGTCGTACATGCACTTTTCACAGGTCACCTTCAGTTCGGCCGGCAGCCCAGGGCAGTCGTAGTAGCTGCATGGCCGAACGCCAGCGGCGCCCATCTCGGCGGGCTCACAACCGGGGCACCGCGGTCGAAATGCCCGCACCGTCTCCGAAAGGAGGACCGAATCCGGGTCTCGGGTCATCAAACCTCCCCCTGTCGACACACAGCATCCTGCAACCTGGGATGTCGGCGCAGTGCCGGAAGGCCCTGATCCGGCGATCGCCTCAGGGCGGAGCCCAGCTGAGAGCCCTCGGCGGGTGACGATACTGACCCGATGACAGAGAGGAACGTACTCGGGGGCGCGCTCGAACCCTGCGGATTCGAGCCCTTGACCGGCTTCTACCGGGACGGCTCCTGCAACACCGGGCCTGACGATCTGGGAAGCCATACGATCTGCGCGGTCGTAACCCAGGAATTTCTCGAGCACCAGAAGTCGACTGGCAACGATCTCAGCACGCCGATGGCACGCTTCCACTTCCCCGGCCTCATCCCCGGAGATCGCTGGTGTGTCACCGCCCGGAACTGGGCCCGAGCCCACCAGGACGGGGTAGCGGCGCCGGTCGTGTTGGCGGCCACGCACGAGGCCGTCCTGCAGATGATCCCGCTCGAGGTGCTGCAGCAGTACGGCGTAGACGTCCCTGAAGACCTGAGGGGGATGGAGTAGAGAGTCAAGAGCCAAGAGTCAAGAGCCAAGAGTCAACAGCCAACCGCCTGATTCTTGATTCTTGACTCTTGGTTCTTAGCGTGTGCTCCATGCCTCTGCGACTGATCGCGCACCAGGGGGGTTGGGATGAGATTCTTCTTCTCGCCCTTCCTGCCGTTGCTGTGATCCTGTGGGTTCGCTGGGCGGAGCGGCGTGCCCGCACTCGCCGGGAACAGGAGCCACCCGCCCCGCCAACTAACATCGCCGCCGACGCCGACGACTGAGGACCCACGTGCCCCGTCGAACCTTGTTCGCCATCTTCATCGGATCGCTCGTCGGGGCGCTGCTCGGCATCACCGTGCTCGCACTTGCCGCCGCGCGAATTCTCGACGGTGGCTTGGGAGCGGTTTTCGATGCCTCCGGGCGGGCTACTCCGGTCTTCCAGGTCACTCAAGGGGCGATGTACCTGATGGTGGCCGTGGCCGGGGCGGTCGGTGGAACGGTCCTCGGGCTGATCGGATACGCCGTAGGGCACGAGGCCGCTCCCGACGAGCCCCGGTTCAGCCCCCTCCCCTTGGCGCTGATCGGCGCCGGTGTAGGCGCCACGATCGGATTCGCCGCCACCCGGGCGGCGGTGGGTGCCGGGGGTTCCATCGCGTTCGGGATCGTCAGCTTGTCCCCCTTCCGGGCAGCCCTGGTGGCGCTGATCGCGGGAGGCATCACCGGCGGGATCGTCGGCGGAACGGTCGAACGGATCTCACGCACCGAGGCGCTCGGCATCGGCGGCGAGGCGTGGCCCCGTAGCCCCGCAGCCTTCATGAAGGACGCAGTGACTGCAATGGGCCTGCCGTCCCTGGGGATCGCGCTCGGCGCGGGCATCATCTACGGGCTGAGCAGGATCCTCCTCGAATCGGAAGCCGAGGTCGCCCTAATCGTCTTCGGCGGCGTCGCCGCGCTGATCCTCCTCGGCGCCGTCATCGCCACCAGAGAGAGCAAGTAAGTCTCCAGTCTCCAGTCGCCAGCAGGAACGGAACTAGCTCTCGTGGCGACCCCTCCGGGCAGACCCAGTCTCCTCTTATCTTGCTGGAGACTGGTGACTGGAGACTGGTGACTCTCACCCATCCTCGATCAGGGTTGCGATGTTCCCCTCGCTGGTGGTCCGGTAGGTGACCCGGATGGGATCGCCGGTCTGAAGATGCTCGAACAGATGGCTGAGGGGGGTGCCGTCGTCACCGAACACGTCGAGCCCGTCGTCGGGAACAAAGCGGAGGCGCGCTCCACCGGATTGGATCTCGAACGACTCGACCCCCGTCAGATCACCGTCGACGGCGGTGAGCACCCCGGTGACCCGACCCTCGTCGCCGGAACACGCCGTGAGCGTCGCCGCGACCAGAAGCGTGATGAGGAGCCCATTCCTCATCGCGAGGACATTTCGATGCGCCTGGCCCCCGAGGCGCGCTCCTCCTCGAAAGCCCACTTGAAGAAGATCACTGCAATTGCCGTCCACAGCACGACGCCTCCGCCGATCTTCATGATCAGTCCGGCGATCAGTTGGTCGTCGAGCACCGAGAGGCCCCACAACCGCGGCAAGGACTCGTAGACCGGGAAGACCGGCTCGTCGGCGAAAGTGAGGAACGAGGCCGGAATCGTCGGGATCAGCGACTGGAGGAACAGGTATCCCATCGACATGAGGGGCGTCAACTTCGGCAGATCGGGGATCGGCCCCAATACCGGGAACCACATCATTGCGGCAGTCCCGAGGAGGGCCGCGTGGAGCAGAAAGTGGAGGGGTTCGCTCGACAGCATCGCCTCGACGACCGCCGGTGAGTGCATGAAAGCCAGCACGCCGTTGAACGCAAGAAGTGCCACCATCGGCCGGGTGAGCACGCGCAGCACCGGCATCAGGGGCCGGAGCACGACTTGGAGCAGCCACGACGGCGTCCCTTTCAGGAGGGCCGGGGGAACAATCAACGCGAGTACCAGGTGCTCGACCATGTGGAACGAGTAGAGGCTGCCCTCAGCGATGTCGTGAATCGGCCAGGTCTCCACCGCGGCGAACAACACGATGCCGGTGGTGAACCAGGCGATCTGGCGTCGGGTCACCGACGGTTCGCCGGGTGGCGCATGCCTCGCAGCGAGGCGGCGCAAACCGTAGACGTAGCCGATGACGAGCCCGGCGATGACACCCAGCACGTCGTAGTGAACATGGAAAGGGAAGGCGTCCAGCCCTACAGCCTGCGCGACCATCACGCGATCAACCGATGAGGACGCCGAAGGTGAACAGCACCACACCGAACAGAATTGGCGTTGCGATCACCCCGATCAGGAAAAGGTTGCGATAGATGGGCGCCTCGAATCGAAGGTGCATGAAGAAGGCGACGACGAGCCAGAACTTTGCCATCGCCATGGCGATCAGCAGCGGAGCGACGACGGCATCGAGCGCGTCGAGGTAGGTGACCGCCACCTCGGCGGCGGTGATCACCCCCAGCACGACGGCGATCATCCAATAGTCCCGAGGCCTGGGATTGGGGCGGTGGGTGCTCTCGCTCATGGTCACACCTGCAGCAGGTAGACGACGGTGAAGATCACGATCCAGACGATGTCGACGAAGTGCCAGTAGAGCGCCACCAGCTCGACGTTCATCCCGCCGTCGGCGCGGAGCTTGCCGCCGAACGACATGAATGCCGTCGCCAGCAACAGGATCACCCCGACGGCCACGTGGGCGCCGTGGAAGCTCGTCATCACGAAGAACGCCGAACCGAATGGGCTGGTGGTGACTGTCAGGCCTTCGTGGACGAACTCGGTGAACTCGAAGACCTGGCCGGCAAGGAAGGTCATGCCGAGGAGGGCCGTCGCCAGCAGCCACACCCGCATGCGCCGCCAGTCCTTGCGCTCCGAGGCGTAGTGGGCGAGCACCATCGTCAGGGAGGACATCAGCAAGATGAACGACGAAATCGACGTGAACGGGATGTCGAAGATCTCGGCCGCCGTCGGCCCGTCGCCGGTGCGATTCCGATACAGGAGGAACGTGGAGATCAGGGTGCCGAAGAACAGGCACTCCGATCCAAGGAATGCCCACATCGCCACCTTGCGCACATGCGGGAGGGGTGGGTGGGCGCCGTGCTCGGCCGGATCGGTATGGGTCACGGCGCTCATTCGTGGGGCTCCCTGGTCAGCGGTTCCATCGCCCACCCAAAGAGACCCCACATCGTCACCATGAGCCCGGCTGCCACCGCCACCAAGCCGACGGGGAGGTACACGAAACCGATCAGAGCGATGAACATCCCGAAGCCGCTCAACGCGGGGTAGTACGAGGGCGACGGCATATGGATGTCCTCCTCGGCGGCAGTGTCGAGGGTGGTCGGAGCCGCTGCCACCGGTACCGCAATGCCTGCCTCGTCCTCGCGGTACTTGTCGTGCCAAAAGGAATCCTCAGAATGCACGGTGGGCACCGTGGCAAAGTTGTAGTGCGGTGGGGGCGACGGGATGGTCCACTCGAGGGTGCGCCCGTCCCACGGGTCGTTGCCCGCCACCTCGCCGTGGCGGCGGCTGCGCCACCAGTTCCACAGAAAGACCAAGATCGAAACCGCGATCAGGTACGACCCGACCGTGGCCACGAAGTTCCAGAACTCGAATCCCAGCCCCTTCGGGTACCGATACGTCCGCCGGGGCATCCCCGCCAGCCCGAGGATGTGCATCGGGGCGAAAGTGAGGTTGAAGCCGATCAACATCGTCCAGAAATGGAGCTTTCCCCAGCCCTCGTGGAGCAATCGGCCGGTGATCTTGGGCCACCAGTAGTAGACGCCGGCGAAGAGACCGAAGATGGCGCCGCCGAAAAGCACGTAGTGGAAGTGGGCGACCACGTAGTAGGTGTCGTGCTGCTGGGTGTCGGCGGGGACTATCGAGTGGGTGACCCCGGAGAGGCCGCCGATGACGAACATCGCGATGAAGCCCAGCGAGAACAGCATCGGTGTCTTGAACCTGATCGACCCTCCCCAGATCGTCCCCAGCCAGTTGAAGATCTTCACCCCGGTCGGCACCGCGATGAACATCGTCGTGAGCGCGAACGCCGCCTCGGCAACCGGGCCGAGGCCGCTGGTGAACATGTGGTGCGCCCACACCCCGAAGCCCATGAAGCCGATGGCGATGCCCGAGAAGATCACGAAGGAGCGACCGAACAGGGGCTTACGGGAGAACACCGGCAGCACCTCGGAGACGATGCCCATCGCCGGAAGGATGAGCACGTAGACCTCCGGGTGGCCGAACAGCCAGAACAGGTGCTGCCACAGCACCGGATCGCCGCCGCCCGCAGCCTGGAAGAAGAGCGTGCCCAGGTTGCGGTCGAGGAACACTTGGAACAGGCCGACGGTGACGATCGGGAGCGAGAAGAGCAGCAAGAAGGCCACGACGAACGCCATCCAGGCGAATACCGGCATCCGCATCAGGGTCATCCCCGGAGCACGCATGGTGAACACGGTGGTTATGAAGTTGACGGCTGACAGCACCGAGGCGAGGCCGAGTATCAGCAACCCGAGGGCCCAGTAGTCCATGCGGACCACCTCGGAGACCTGGGTGCTCAGCGGG
The DNA here is from genome assembly GCA_040882645.1 of Acidimicrobiia bacterium. Lineage (GTDB taxonomy): Bacteria > Actinomycetota > Acidimicrobiia > Spongiisociales > UBA11373 > JAUYIV01. The sequence goes on along the minus strand of JBBEAX010000038.1, from coordinate 2,637 downwards.
GCATACCCGAACCACCCGCCATCCGGCGCTCCCCCGACGAAGAACGAGATGGTGAGGAACATCCCCCCAAAGAAGAAGATCCAGTACGAGAGCGCATTGAGTCGGGGGAAGGCGACATCGCGCGCCCCGAGCAGGATGGGGAGGAAATAGTTGGTGAAGGCTGCCGCGGCCGGCATGACCACGAGGAACACCATCGTGGTGGCGTGCATCGTGAACAGCTGGTTGTAGGCGTCCGCCGACAGCACGTCGCCGTTGGGGAGGGCCAACTGGGTGCGGATCAGCAGCGCCTCGACGCCACCCACCAGGAAGAACATGATGGCCGAGACGCCGTAGAGGATGCCGATCTTCTTGTGATCCGTGGAGGTGATCCAACCCCACGCCCCGCCCCGATGGGCTGTGTGATCCGTCGAGGCCATCTGGGTCTCCTCGCTCACTTCAACGTCTCCAGGAGTGCGATCAGCCCGTCGATCTGCTCCTCGGTGAGCCCGAAGTCGGGCATCCCCAGGATCCGGCCGGCGGCCAGGTCGTTGCGGTCAGGGTCCATCGGCTTCATGCCCGGCGGGTTACGGAGCCACTCGCGCAGGTGCTCCTCATTGTTGGCGAAGGTGGCGCCGCCGAACGAGGTTCTCGAGGCGAAGTGGGTCAGGTTCGGCGCCAACTGCGAAGAGGCGCTGGTGCCATCGATGGCATGGCACGCGGAACAAATCACCTGGAATGTTTCCCAACCCTCGGCGGCGAGGCCCTCGGTAGGAATGACCGCCGGCTCGGCCTGGTCGATCGCCCACTGCTGGAAGTCGGCCTCTTCGTGGGCGAACACCCGATGGCGCATGTCGGCATGGGCGAGGCCGCAGAACTCGGCGCACTGGCCCAGGTAGACTCCCGGCTCGTCCGCCTGCAGGGTGAGATGGGTGGTCCGCCCGGGAACCACGTCCCGCTTCCCGTTGAGTTGGGGTACCCAGAACGAGTGGATCACATCCACCGAGGTCATCGACAGGTAGACCGGCCGATCGGTGGGGATGTGCATCTCGTTGGCGGTGCTGAATCCATACTCGGGATAGCGAAACTCCCACCACCACTGATGACCGATGACCTCGACCATGAGGGCGTTCTCTTCCGGCAGCGGCTCCTCGCGCAGATCGAAGATCGTGGCGACCGTCGGAACCGCGATGACGGCAAGGATCACCACCGGGATGATCGTCCACAGGATCTCCAGCTTCGTGTTGCCGTGAACCTGCCTGACCTGCCGGTCCGATCCCTCCCGGTGTCGGTAACGGACGAGGGCAACCAGCAGGGCGACCATCACGAACACGAATACCGCGACCGCGATCCAGAAGACCAGCCAGAACAGGTCGTCGATCTGCCGGGCCTGCGGGCCGGCGGGGTTGAGCGAGTTCTGGGGGAAGTCGCCCTCGACGATCGAGCCGAGGTCGGTGGGGTCGTCGGAGGAGCACGCGCTCACCGCCAATGCCACGATGGATGCAGCCAGCAGCGACAGCCGGAGGCGTGATTTCTCCATCACGCGGCTACTCGATTGATCGCGATCAAGGGGAGTCCCTCCGGTCCTCCGACTGAGCGGCCGGAATGGTAACCGAAGCCTCCAGCCTCCAGCCTCCAGCCTCCAGCCTCCAGCCTCCAGCCTCCAGCCTCCAGGGAGTCTCGGCCCGGCTCCCCGATCATGGGTTGAGGGCGGCGGCGATCTCTTCGGGCGCCACCACTCCCTCGAACCGCGCCACGACGATGCCCGCGGCGTCGACTACGAAGACCCAGGGCTCGGTCGGAAGCCCCCACTCCACCACGGCGGGCACCAGCTCGAGGTTCTGCGCGTCGTCGAGGTTGGTGTAGATCTCGACATGGACGAAGTCGACGTCGGGATGGGCGTCGATGATCTCCTTGACGAGGTCGAGCGTCGGCCCGCACACCGCCGTCTGGCAGAACTTCGGGGTGGCGAAGACGATGACCGTGGGACGCCCATTCGAAACTGCCTCGGCGACGCTCAGTGCGTAAAAACGCGGGTCGGGCTCGGGATCGGTGCTGATCTCGGCGATTGGGGCATCGTCGGCGGTCGGGGTGTCCGACTGCGGCGCCGGCTCCCCCACCGCCGGCACAGGATGGTCGGCGTAGACGGTCACCGGAAATGCCTCGAGAGGCTCGGCACCATCGGGGGTGAGGCGGACGATCCAGGTGCCGGGCCGGTCGAAATCGAAGGTTGCCCGATACAGGCCGCTGACATCGGGAATCACCCAGGTGAAGGTACCGCCGACCGACTGGGCTGAGGCTTCGTCTCCCTCGGGCCAGACAGAGATCGTGACCGGAATCGTCGGCGAAGGGAGCCGGGCGCCCGCATCGTCGGCGACGGCCACCAACAGCCGCTCCTCCCCCACCCCGAGGCTGCTCGATGCCGCAAAGGCGAAAGCCCCGTCCGGAAACGGCGAAGCCACGGTGGGGGCGGTGGTGGAGACGGCATCGTCCCCGCAAGCAACGACGACCAAGAGGAGAGCAAGCACGACTCGACGCATCGCCGGGACAGTAACGGCCACCCCACCACAAGCGGCGAGTTGCAGTTCTTGCGAATTGCCAATTGCCAAGGTGATGTTCTACTTGACGCACCACCGACCCGCAATTGCGGGTGCCGCCTGG
>JBBEAX010000037.1:0-4758 GCA_040882645.1 Acidimicrobiia bacterium | reverse complement strand
CCCGGAACGAGTACATCAGGGCGGTCGAGACGTTGCGGGGACCCGACCACAGGCAAATCCGCTTCGTGGTCAACCGGCCGTCTCCCGATCCACCCGGGCCTCGTAGAGAGCCCTGAGGCGATCCGTCATCGGGCGAAGTTTCCCGCCACCGATCGGGTTGCCGTCGATGGCGGCGACCGGGGTGAGGCCACCGAATGTGCCGGTGACGAATGCCTCGTCGGCCGAATGGGCGTCCTCCAGGGTGAAGGCGCGTTCATAGGCCGGAATGCCCGCGGCGCGGGCTTCCTCCAGAACCACGGCGCGGGTGATGCCGGGAAGGTTCGCTTGGCCCACAGAGGTCCACAGCTCACCGCGGGTGACGACGAAAAAGTTCGTGGCGTTGCAGGTGGCCACGTGGCCCTCGGTGTCGAGCATGAGAGCCTCGTCGGCGCCGGCCTCGGTCGCTTCCACGAGGGCGATGACCTCATGGAGCTTCGAATGGGAGTTGAGGCGTTGGTCGAGCGTGTTGGGCGGAGGACGGCGCACCGTGGAAGTCGCCAACCTGATCCCGCGGTCGCGTACGGTGGGGTCGGCCTGCTTCCACTCGGCGATCACCACGACGTTGGGCCCCCCAACCAGATTGGCCGGATGTTGCGACGGGGTCTTCTTGTCGCCCCGGGTGATCATCAATCGCACGTGGACGCCGTCGGTCATGTCGTTGCGGTCGACGACTTCGCGAAGGAGGGCCTCGATCCCGGCGCGATCGAACCCGCACTCGATCGAGGCGACGTCCAGCCCATGAAACAGCCGGTCGAGATGTCGATCGAGGAATGCGAACTTGCCGTGGTGGAGCCGGATCCCCTCCCAAATGCCGTCGCCGATCAGGAATCCCGAATCGAAGACCGAGATCCTGGCCTGGTCACGGGGAAGGAACTCCCCGTTCACGTAGACGAGCACGCCGGCATTGCGGTCGTCGTGCAGGGCCGAATGGGTGGTGGGCGCCACCGCCGGCAGCGTAGTGAGGCCGGGTCGGGCTCACCGCCTCGGTCGAACAGATGGCCGACGGTCTAGCCTCGCCGGTGTGATCGACAGCATCGCCGATTGGCTGAACCTCACCCACACCCAGTCCCAGTTGGTGCTCACCGCAATCTGGATTGCCGGCCTGGTCGTCATTCGTGCGGCGGTGCTGGCGATCGTGAAGCGCCGGATCGAGGACACCGGGGTCTGGTACCGAACCCGCAAGTTCCTCAGCTACGCAGTCGGGCTCATCGGTGCGATTGTCGTGGCGACGCTGTGGGTGGAGGGGAGCGGCATCCCCACCTACATCGGGTTCCTCACGGCGGGACTCGCCATCGCCCTATCGGATGTTCTCAAGAACCTGGCGGGCTGGCTGTACATCGTTGTCCGGCGCCCGTTCCGGCTGGGCGAGCGCATCGAGGTCATGGGCCACAAGGGGGATGTGGTGGACATCCGCGCGTTCCGCTTCACCTTGTTCGAAATCGGCACCGAGCGCGTCGATGCCGAGCAGCCCACCGGTCGGCTGCTCCACATGCCGAACGGGAAGCTCTTCACCGAGCCCGTCGCCAACTACACCGAGGGCTTTCGGTACCTGTGGCTCGAGATCCCCGTACTGATCACCTTCGAGTCAGATTGGGAGGACGCCGAGCAGATCCTGTCGCGGGTCATCGAAGAAGTGGCTCCCGATCGGTCCGAGGTCGCCGCCGGCATGGAACTCCGCAAGTCCGCCGATCACTATCGGATCGGGATCACGATGCTCGACCCGATCGTTTTCGTGACGGTCCGGGACAGCGGGATCCTGCTGACGGCAAGGGTGGTGGCCGCAGTCGGCCGTACCCGGCAGATGGAGCAGGACATCTGGAAGGGCTTTCTCCGGGCGATCGCCGATCGGCCCGACATCGAGCTCGCCTACCACACCATCCGCACCCACTTCCGGGGTCCGATCGACATCGCTCGCCCCGATGAGTGAGCGGCTGATCGCCCTGGCGGTGCTCACCGCCCTGGTGGTGGCCGCTTGCGCCCGGGAACCGATCGGGGGATCTGCGACCACCACCGCGCCGGTTGCGAGTCACGGGTGCGACGGTGCGCCGATCGTCGAGGGAGCCGTGGTCACCTGCGAGGTGCCGGGATGGCCAGGGCGCTTGGTCGATGTTCATGTTCCCGACGGCTACGAGCCGTCGCGAGTGTGGCCCCTGGTCCTGGCGCTCCATGGAGGAGGTGGCGATCGGAACGCGGCAGCGCGCACCACGTGCCCTGCCGGCGACCTTGAGGACCCTGGCTGTCTGCACGCCGTGGGTGTTCGCGAAGGCTTCTTCACCGTGTATCCAGATGGATACGCCCGGACGGTGCGCGGCCTCCTGCGCACCTGGAACGCCGGCGGGAACGGCGATCTCGACTGTGTGTCCGAGGCGGCCTGCGAGGCGATGAGCGACGATGTGGCCTACCTGACCGCGGTGCTCGACCTGCTGGCCGACCGCTACTCGATCGAGGCCAGGGTGACTGCCACCGGATTGTCGAACGGGGGCGCCATGTCGCATCGACTCGGTTGCGAACTGGCGGATCGTATCCGGGTGGTCGCTGCAGTGGGCGGTGCCAACCAGCAGCCCGGCTGCGTGCCCTCCCGGCCCGTGTCGGTGATCCAGATCCACGGCACCGACGACCCCTGCTGGCCCTACAACGGCGGCGAGTTGGGAGGCTGTGGCAGCCCCGGGGTTCGGGTGGCTGGCGCTACGGACGCGGCCGAGTCCTGGGCCGGTGTACTCGACTGCGCTCCGCCCGTACAGGTGCCGATACCCGACGCGGCCTCCGACGGCACCACGGCCGCCCGGTGGGACTGGGAGTGCCCGGGTGCGGTCCGGGTCGCCCTGGTCGCAATCGAGGGTGGTGGCCACACCTGGCCTCAGGGCTTTCAGTTCGCCCCCAGGGGGCGGGTCGGGCTGGTGTCCGAGGACTTCTCGGCGAACGAGTTGATCTGGGAGTTCGTCTCGGCGGCACCGTAGGTCTGCGCGACAATCGGGCCTATGTGCGGCCGTTTCGTCCAAGCCCAGCCTGCCCAGTCGTACGCGGACCACTTTGGGGCCACGTTGGCGGTGCCGGAAGCGCTCGATCCCTCGTGGAACGTCGCGCCGACCGACGAGGTGTACGCGATCGCCCAACACGAGGGCACGCGGACTCTGGGGAAGTTCCGGTGGGGACTGATCCCCTGGTACTCGGATTCACCGAAGGTCGCCTCCAAGCACATCAACGCCCGGGCGGAGACGGTCGCCTCGAAGCCGGCCTTCAAGGATTCCTTCGCCCGGCGCCGGTGCATCGTGCCCGCCGACGGGTTCTACGAGTGGGAACGGCTCGAGGCGGGCGGAAAGCTCCCGCACTACATCCACTCGTCCGATGGGTCCCCGCTGGCGCTCGCCGGGTTATGGGCGTCGTGGCGAGACGGCGAGGGGGTGCGCCTCACCTCGTGCACGATCGTGACAACGGAGCCGAACGAACTCGTGGGCAAGATCCACAACCGGATGCCGGTGGTGCTGCCCGGCGACGCCTGGGAGGCGTGGCTCGACCCGGCGTTCGCCGATCAGTCGAGGCTTAGGGGGTTGCTGGTCGCTTCGCCCGCAGACCGCCTCACGGAGCATGCGGTGTCGACGCTGGTGAACGACGTGAAGAACAACTATCTGGAGTGCGTCGCCCCTCTTCGATGAGGCTCGGGCCGGATCACGAGCGCCGTGCGGAGTAGTGTTCGCATACGAAGGGCAGGCCCGCCCGCCCTGCCTCCAGTAGACAGGAGATGACATGCCCAGGTCCAGATTCCGCCTAATGGTGGCCGCACTGGCTGTGTTCAGCCTGGTGGCCACTGCCTGTTTCCAGATCATTGCGTTCAAGCTGAGTAAGAGTGCCCTGAGCCTGGGGGAGAAGGGTCAGATAGTCGTGGATCTCGGTCGCGTGGCCTCGAGCTTGGACTCGACCGGATATGTCTTTCTGCTCATCGGCGTCGACTCGACCTTGGATCTCAACGGCGTGTCGAAATTCGACGTCCAGAGGAACTTCGGTGGCAAGTTCAACGCTGTCAGCCACAACGCGCTGAGGGACTTCCTGCTGACGGGAGCCAACTGCTCGGCCGGCGGGATGTCGGCGTCCGACGTGGAGAGTGCCTTCGACACGTGGAGCGCTTTCCGTACCACCGTAAAGGTGAACTCGGCCGCCGGCGCGCTTGGTGACACCAATCGGGTCAAGGCGAAGGTCCAGCGAAATGGTGGCAGCAGCAGTTCGTTTGGCGATTACATCATCTTCGCCGGCACCTGGACCGACGGGAATAATGACCTCGCTCCTGGAGGTGGCGAGCTGGCCTGCACCAGCATTATCGGCGGTGAGATTCCCTACAGGCCCTAAAGACCGCGGCTTTTGAACCGATCGGGGCCCGGCTTCAGCCGGGCCCCGATCGCGTCTAGGGGCGAGCGAAGGGGACCGAGTGCTCCCAATCGGCGAGGAGGGTCCGCAGCGACGACACCAGCGAGAGCGGCTGGTCGAGGAGCAGATGGTGATGGGCTTCGGGGATGGTGACCATCGGGGAGACCCTGCCCATCAGGTCGTACATATAGGCGGCGCTGTCTTCGGGCACCACGACGCTGTGCTCACCCCGCAACACCGCCACCCGGCAGCGGACCGACGCCAATTGCTCGTTCATCGCCACCATCGTGTGGGTGAATAGGTTGGGATCGAACTTCCACGTCCAGCCATGGGGGGTCTCCTTCAGCGAGTGCCTGGCGA
>JBBEAX010000036.1:0-4768 GCA_040882645.1 Acidimicrobiia bacterium | reverse complement strand
AAGTGTCAACGATGTTCTGATGGAAATGTGTCAACGATGTTCTGATGGTTCTCCGCTACCGGCTACCCGCTACCGGCTGCCCGCTGCCGGCAGGACCCGCTGAGTTTCGCCGGAGCGCGATACAGTTCCGGTATGAAAGGGGTGAGAGCGTGAAGAAGCTGATCGTCCTGCTGATCCTGGTCGCGGTGGGCGTGCTCATCGCCCGACATCTCTCGAATTCAGAACCGACCTGATTCGCCGAGATCCGAGCAGAGCCGGCCCCCAGGGGAGGCTCTCTGCTTTGGCTGCTTGCTCCCTCGTAGTCGACCCGCCCGTCCCCGACACTCCCATAATGCCGCCACGCTCTTGCCGGTAGCCGGTAGCCGGTAGCCGGTAGCGGGTTACCCTCACCACACCGTGACCGATCGCCGCTTTGCTCGCTTTGCCGTCGGCGTCCTGGTGTTCAACGTCGGCGTGATCTTGTTCGGGGCCGTGGTGCGGGCCACCGGTTCGGGGGCGGGTTGTGGCTCACATTGGCCCACTTGTGGGGGGGATGTGGTCCCGCTGTCGGGCTCGGCGGAGCGCTTCATCGAGTTCGGACACCGCGCCTCGAGCGGGATCGCCCTGGTTCTCGTGGCCATCTTGGTGATCTGGGCGGTCCGCACTCGCCGACCAGGCGATTCGGTGCGAATCGCCACCATCGTCTCAGGCGTATTGATCGTGAACGAGGCGCTGATCGGTGCCGCCCTGGTGTTGTTCGAGTGGGTCGGCGACGACCGTTCTGCGGGCCGCGCCGTGTCGATCACCGTGCATCTGGTCAACACCTTCCTCTTGCTGGCCGCGCTGACGCTCACCGCCTGGTGGGCGTCGGGGCGGCCGGTGCCTCCCCGTCGACCCCAACGGACGACCGCCTGGTTGGTCGGTATCGGTGCCGGGGCTCTGATTCTGGTGGGGGCGACAGGAGCGATCACCGCCCTCGGCGACACCCTCTTCCCACCGCACGAGGTGGGTGTGGACCACTCGGGGAGCTTCCTGGTGAGCCTGCGATGGGTGCATCCGGTGCTGGCGGTGGGAACTGGCCTGTATCTCCTTCACCTGGCGCGGGTGCTACCGGTACCGGATCGCATGCGCGGGTACCTGGCCGCGATCGTGGTGACCCAATTGATGGCCGGTGTCGTCAACATCGCCCTCGCCGCCCCCGTGTGGATGCAGGTGGTGCATCTGCTGATCGCCGATGTGGTGTGGATCGGGCTCGTCGTCATCGGCAGCACTGCGCTCTCGGATCGAGCCGAGGTGATGGCGTGACCGCCCGAGTAGCCGCCTACATCGGCCTCATCAAGCCGCGGATCATCGAGCTCTTGCTGATCACCACGGTGCCGGCGATGGTGCTGGCCGCCGATGGCTGGCCCGGCTGGGAGCTGGTCGGCGCAACGCTGCTGGGCGGGGTCCTTTCGGCGGGTGGGGCCAACGCAATCAACAACTTCGTCGACCGCGACATCGACGTCCACATGGAACGCACGAAACACCGGGGGCTGCCGACCAACGCGGTTGGGCCGAACGAGGCGCTGGTGCTCGGGGTCGTGCTTGGTCTGCTGGGCTTCCTCTGGCTCTGGGCGACCACCACGCTGCTGGCAGCGATGCTGGCAACCGCCGCCTTCGCCTTCTACGTGTTCGTGTACACGATGCTGCTCAAGCGGACGACTCCGCAGAACATCGTCATCGGCGGGGCGGCGGGCGCGGTGCCCGCGTTGGTGGGTTGGGCGGCGGTCACCGGATCGCTGGCGTTGCCGGCGTGGATTCTCTTCGCCGTCGTGTTCTTCTGGACGCCGGCCCACTTCTGGGCGCTCGCTCTCCGATTCGAAGAGGATTACGCCCGGGCAGGGGTGCCGATGCTGCCGGTGGTAGCCGGTGAGAAGGAGACGACCCTCCAGATCACCCTCTATGCGGCGGCCGTTTCCTTCGTTTCGCTAATGCTGTATCCGGCGGCGTCCCTCGGTCCCATCTACCTGATCTCGGCAGTGCTGCTGGGCGCCGCCTTCATCGGCTCCACGCTGCTGCTGGCCCGCGACCGGAGCAAGGCCTTGGGCGTCTTCAAGTTCTCCAACATCTACCTCGCCCTGCTGTTCAGCGCGGCGATGTTGGACGTGTTGACCTGACGAGCAGCGCTACTCCACGAAGGCCAGGATCGCCTTGCCGATCTCATCCGCATGGGTCAGCACCGCCTCGTGCTTGGCGCCCACCAGTTCCACCACCGCGGCCCCGGGGATGAGGGAGGCGGTCTCGTACTGGAGGCGTGAAGGGATCAGTTGATCCTCGGTGGGGATGATGCAAAGCGTCGGGGTGTTGATGTCGGCCAGGCGGTCCCGAACGTCGAACCGCAAGATGGCGAACCCTCCCTCGTAGTACAGGTCGGTATCGCGGTCGAGAAGGTTCTGCCACAGCCATGCAGAGTGCTCCGCGGGGATCACGCCGGTTCGCAGCAAGTAGGCGTGCGCCAACCGCGGGAGCAGGAATCGATCGACCCGACTGATCGCCCGTCCCAGCACGAAGGCAGGCACGGTCAATGACCGGGGCAGGTCGACCGGATGGGCCGAGGTTCCCCCGAGGATCAGGTGCGACGCCCGTCCCGGGTGGCGGATGGCGAGCTCCTGGGCGGTCATGCCCCCCAACGAGAAGCCGGCCACCGGGACCCCGGCGATTCCCAGGATGTCGAACGCTCGGGCGACATCGTCGGCCAGATCCGAGATCTCGAACCGGCCGCGTATCCGGTCGGACTTGCCGTGGTTTCGCAAGTCGAGGTTGATCACGCGGTACCGATCGGCAAGCAGCGGAATCACCCGATGCCAAGTGAGGAAGCCGTCGTAAAGCCAGCCGTGCAGCAGAACGATCGGCGGAGCGTCGGGCGGCCCCACCTCGCGCACCAGGAACTCCTGTCGGCCCGCCACGATGGTCCGGCCAGTCGGCCCCGTCGGTCGCGACTGGACCCCACGAAACCGCGGAGCGGTCTCCGGCCCGAACAGCCGCCACAACATCCAGGCGCCCAGGGAGGTCTTAAGAAGGCGTTTCACAAGGTGAGGATATCGGGCCTCCCGCTGCCCGCTGCCCGCTGCCCGCAAGAGGGCTTAGGCACGGCCGTCACGTCCTGGTGTTGTAGCTCTTCTTGCCGGAAGCGGGAAGCGGGCAGCGGGTAGCGCTCAGTCCAATGAATCGATAGCGAACACGAACTCCTCCACCGGCTGGCCGCCGAGCAGATGCTCATCGATGATTCTGTCGAGCACTTCTTCGGTCACGTGGTGGTACCAGGTGCCGTCCGGATAGACGACGGCGATGGGGCCTTGTTCACAGATGCGGAGGCAGTCGACCTTGCTGCGCAGCACGGTCCCGCTCCCAGGCTCGGTGGGCGGCGGTTGGATGTCGAAGTTGCCTCGCCACGTGGGTGGGGCCGATGCCACCCCCAACTCACCAAGGCGCCGTTTCAGGTGAGCCCACACTCGGTTGGTCTCCTCGCGGGGAGCGCACAGCGGGGTGGTTTGGTCGGCGCACATGAAGATGTGCCGCCGCAACCCGCCGATCGAGAGGGCGGAAGCGATCGCCTCGAGCCGTTCGCGGTCACTCATCCAACGACTCGAATCTGCCCGCGAGCTTCATCGGTGAAGCGGCCAATGGTCCACACCTCGCCTCCGAAGGCATCAGTGAACGGCCCGATGCTGGCCGGGGCCAAGGCGACCAGAAGCCCCCCACTGGTCTGCGCGTCGGCGAGAAGGATCCTGGTGGCCTCGTTGGCAACGCCAAAGTCCGTGAAACCCTCCGCATGTTGGAGGTTGCGGCGGGTGCCACCGGCGACGACCCCGTCCTCGGCGAAGCCCCGCGCCCCAGGCAGGTGCGGCACCGAGGCGGCGTTGATCTCTGCACCCACGGCGTCACCGAGCATCTCCTTGAGATGCCCCAGCAGTCCGAACCCGGTCACGTCGGTTGCTGCCGACGCCCCTGCCGCCACCGCGGCGTTGCCGGCTCGTTCGTTCAGTTCGATCATCGACGTCACAGCCGCATCTCGAACCGAACGGTCGGCCAGCCCTCGCTTGATCGCCGTCGACACCAGGCCGGTCCCGACCCGCTTGGTGAGCACCAGCACGTCGTCGGGGCGGGCGCCGCGGTTGCGGAGCACACGGTCGGGGTGAATCACCCCGGTGATGGCCATCCCAAACTTCGGTTCGGGGTCGTCGACCGAATGCCCGCCGACGATGGTCACCCCAGCCTTCCGCAGTATCTCTCCCGCTCCCCCAATTACCTGACTGAGCAGCGAGAAGGGCAGGGTATCGCGGGGCCATGCCACCACCTGGAGAGCGGTGAGGGGTCGGCCCCCCATGGCGTAGACATCCGACAGGGCGTTGGCGGCAGTGATCCGCCCCCAGTCGTCGGGCTCGTCGACGATCGGTGTGAAGAAGTCGACGGTCTGCACAATGGCGATGTCGTCAGAGATCCGGTACACCCCGGCGTCGTCCGAAGCCTCGATTCCCACCAGCAGATCGGGGTGCGTCAGCGGCACCGACCCGTCGAGCCCCCCGATGATCTCGGCCAGCTCGTACTGCGCCAGCTTGCACGCGCACCCCGCCCCATGGGAGTAGGACGTCAATCGAGTGTCGTCGGGCATTTTGGGGAGTGTAAGAGGGGCCTCGCGTAGAGGGCCTCGCTTCGCTCGGCCCCGCAATTGGCAATTGGCAAGAGGGCCGCGATTCGCGATACGCGATACGCGATACGACAGAGGGGGCGGAAGGCTTTCCGTTTCTCC
>JBBEAX010000035.1:0-30545 GCA_040882645.1 Acidimicrobiia bacterium | reverse complement strand
CGAGCGGCACTCCAACGCGCGGGAAGCTTCGTGTGATCGCCGTCCCCTCGGCCAGCGTACGTAAATGTCACCCGAGTATCGCAAGGTCGACTCGGGTCCACCGTAAGGCGCAATCGAGTCGGACTTGCCTGGAGCGACCGCGTCGTTCGGACGCGCTTCAGCCGGTGCGCCCGCTGGCTCCTAGCGGTCTCACGAGGTTCGCGAAGAATGTTCCGTCGTACTCGCAGTCAGGGGGTGGGTTGTCAGGAGGGCGGTCGCTCTCCGCACCAGAGATGCTGACGGTGTCGCCTGATCCGGCGAAGTACCCGCGGCCGTCGTCGACGTGGGCGCCGAGCAGCACCTGTTGTCCCACGCCTTGAGGACGGCCACGGCCCACAAAATCTCGCTGCGGTTCTCTCAGGGACTGGCCGGAGCGAACACGCCGACGGTGTCGTCGGGGCAGAGCCGAGGGGGGTTGTGGAGCGGCATCGACCTGAGGCTAGGGAATCGAGAGACGTGCCCGACGGCGTCAGGAGGACACGTAGGCACAAATTGCGTACGCGATCACTGCGGAAACGCCCGTCCCGGTGGCGCTCGCCGACCACCCCGTGCCGCCGAAGGGGAACGAGCTGATCAGCTGCCCGCCCGATGCCTGGGCGCCTCCCCCGATCACCGCCCTGCCGCTGGGGCAGAAGACCTGGGAATTCAAGAAGGTCGTCGACGCCGACCCCGTCGCCGTGTTCGACACGATCACCACGCTGGCAATTCCCGGCGTGCCCTGTGGCCCGGTCGCACCGGTTGCCCCCGTCGGCCCAGTCGCCCCCGTCGCTCCAGTAGGCCCAGTCGCTCCTGTCGGGCCGGCCGGTCCGGTCGGTCCGGTCGCACCGTCGGCACCATCGACCCCCGGAGTGCCGGCGGGTCCGGTCGGTCCGGTCGCACCGTCGGCACCATCGACCCCCGGAGTGCCGGCGGGTCCGGTCGGTCCGGTCGCACCGTGAGGACCGGCCGCACCCGATGGACCCTGTCCACCGGGTGCACCGTCGGCGCCGTCCAGCCCCGCCGTCCCCTGGGGGCCCGGTGTTCCCGTCATCCCTGCGGGTCCGGGTGCCCCGACCGCACCGACCGCGACGTCGAACGTGTCGGCGAGAGCCTGCCCCTCGGCGTCTGTGCCGCAGTCGACGACGAGCCGGTACCCCCCCGCGGGCAAGCCTGCGGGCACCTCCGCCGTGATGACGTCGGATGAACCCTCGGTGAGGGTGGTCAGGAGGACGCGGAGCTCGAGATCGACGATGGTCACCGCCGGAGCAAGGCAGAACGATTCGCCCTGGAGCGTCATGGTCCCCGACACCGAGTCGAGCGCAACCGACTCGATGTGCACTCCGGTGTCAGAGCCGCCTGACTGGGCGAGCGCCAACGGCACGAGGGTTATCGCCAACGCGCTCGCACCGACGATCACCAGGAGGGTCTTCTTCGAGCGTGCAGAGCGGTGATCCATGGTCGGTTCCTATCTCGGGTGGCAAGCGCGGCAGACGTGGCTCCTGATCTGGCACCGACCGGAGTCCAGATCCGACCTTACCCCTCTCGCCCAGGGCAAGGCGGGGCGCGAGGCGCCAGGAATGGGTGTTGGGGTGGTCACTTGGAGCCTGGACCCCCGCCTTTCCGAGGGCCGATCAGGGTGCGAGCCTTATGTACCCCGTCCAGAACGTTCCGTCGTATTCGCAGTCATGAGGTGGGTTGTCGACTGCTATCACTGTCAGAGCCCTGGAGCATGACAGTGTCCCCTGACCTGACCACCACCTGAGCTAGTAGTGCCTCCCAGCGCCGTCCCCTCAGGGAGCGCACCGTGCTCTGACAGTTAGCCGGTCAGCCGATACCCCACCCCTCGCACCGTTTCGATCCGCGGGGTGCCTTCGCAAGATTCGAGGCGGCGGCGGAGCCTTCTGATGTGTTGGTCGAGGGTGCGGGTCTCCCCGGCCCAGGTGTAGCCCCACACCCGGTCGAGGAACTCGTCGCGGGGCACCACCCGGCCCGGTTGGTCCATGAGGAGTTCCAGCACTTCGAACTCCTTCTTGGGGAGGTCGTGCTCGCCGTCGGGCAACCGCAGGCGGAGCGAGGCGCGGTCGAGAGTGGCCGTGCCCACCGAAATGGTGTCCGAGCCCGCGATGGGTGACGATCTCCTCGCGGCCGCCCTCACCCGGGCCATCAGTTCTCGCAACGAGTAAGGCTTGGTCACATAGTCGTCGGCCCCCAACTCGAGGGCCGTCACGATGTCGCTTTCATGGTCCTTGGCGGAAACCACCACCACCGGGACCACGGAGTCACGCCTGATGGCCTTGAGCACGTCGAGGCCCGACATCCCCGGAAGCATGAGGTCGAGGAGCACGAAGTCGGGCTTGGTCCTCCGAAAGGCGTCGAGCCCCTCCCGGCCGTCCAGGGCGACCGCGACCTCATGGCCCTCACGGCCGAAGGCGATCTGCAGGGCCTCCACGAACGACGGTTCATCCTCGACTATCAGGATCTTCACGCCGACTGCCTCCATCGTGGCAGCGTCACCGTGAAGGTCGACCCGACCCCTTCAGTGGAGTCCACCGAAACCTCGCCGCGGTGGTTGCGGGCGATGTGCCGCACGATCGAGAGACCGAGCCCGGTCCCTCCCGTCTCCCGGCTCCGCGCTCGATCCACCCGGTAGAAGCGCTCGAAGACCCTCTCGACATGTGCCTCGGGGATACCGATCCCCCGATCGGCCACCTCGATGACGATCACGCCGTCGCGAACCTCGGCGCCGATCGTCACCCTCGGGGCGCGGCTCGCGTCCTCCGAGAACGAGTACTTGATCGCATTGTCGACGAGGTTCGACACCATCGTCCGCAACTGACGGGCGTCGCCCGCAACCCGCAAAGTCGGGTCGACCGGCCTCACCACCAGCTCGACCTGACGAGCCCGGGCCACTTCATCCAACTCCTCGACGACATCTCCAAGGAGGGCGGCAACCGCCACGGGATCGTCGTGAGCCGCGAGCGCCTCAGCTTGAGACAGGTCGAGGATGTCACCGACAAGGGTCGAGAGCCTGGTCGACTCGGCCTGAAGCCGCTCAGCCAACCTAACCGAAGGGGGGTCGACGGACACCCCACCAGCCAGGGTCTCGGCGAGGACGGACAGCGCGCCCAGGGGGGTCTTGAGTTCGTGCCCGACATTGGCGATGAAGTCGCGTCGCATCGCGTCGACCCTCCGCTGTTCACTCACGTCCGAGACGAAGGCCACGCACCCGGCACTCTCGACTCCGAAGTCGAGGGGAATGGCGGTCACCTCGAGAGCCGTCCGCACCGGGCTGTACAGGTCGAGTTCCATCTCGACCGCGGACCGCTCCCGCATCGCCCGCTCGATCGCCTCGCGAATCCTGACCTCGGCAACCGCCTGACCCAGACGCGCCCCGAAGTAGCGGGCCGCGGCCGGGTTGGCGGTGACAATCACGCCGTGGTCATCGGTGATCACGATGCCGAGGGGCGCCGTCTGGATCGACCCGGCCAGCTGGGCTCGCTCCCGTTGCGCCTGCGCCGTCGACCGCTCCAGCCGACTGAGTCCAGCATCGAGCGCCTCCACCCGATGCCGCCGCCGGCTGGGAGAACCCGCCCCGATCCGCCGAATCGCGTCGTCCAGGGCCCGCCCGAGACCCCTGCCCCGGAGCAACGCCCACACAGCCAGAAGCAACCCAAGCGCGGCCACCACAGCCAGCACGATCGTGAGCGTGTCCACAGGGCCGAGGATACGGGGCCTCGCGTTCGCTCGGCGCGATTGGCAATTAGCGATTGGCGATTAGCCAGAACGCGTCCGCCACTTCTCACGCGTCTGGCCGATCGCCAATCGCGGTCGGACGCCGGAGGCGGCCGAACTATCGCGGGAGGCCGCCAAGGGCGGCCGACTTTCTTCACCCCCAGTTCACGTTCACGCCGCGTCGGCGTCAAGCCGGGTTCTTACGGTTCCGGGGTGCCTCGGCTCGCGTCACGAACGGGCCCCAACTAGGAGGAAACATGAATCGCAGGATCGGAAGGGTGGTTGTGGCGCTGATCGCGTTGTCCCTGGTGGGGGCGGCATGCGGTGGCGGCAACGGCGATGGCGGCGACATCACCCGAATTGCCATCTCCGGCTCGTCGACCGTCGAACCGATCTCAGCGCGGGTGGCGCAGGCATTCACCGACATCCCAGAGAACTCGAGCGTGGCCATCGCCGTCGACGGCCCGGGCACTTCGGATGGCTTCGTGCTGTTCTGCAACGGAGAGACCGACATCTCGGACGCCTCGCGGGCGATCAAGCAGGAGGAGTTCGACACCTGCATCGCCAACGGGGTGGAGCCGATCGAGATCAAGGTGGCGATCGACGGGCTCTCCGTGATCACCTCGGTCAACAACGACGCCGTCTCGTGCCTCGACTTCGGCGACCTCTACGCTCTGCTTGGTGCCGAATCCGTCGGATTCGACAACTGGTCCGATGCAGACACCCTCGCCGCCGAGCTGGCCGCGGCCGGGTTGGGGGGATCACACGCCCCGTACCCGGATGCGCCGATCGTGATCACCGCGCCCGGTGAGGAGTCGGGGACCTTCGACTCCTTCATCGAGATCGTCCTGGAAGACACTGCCGACGCTCGCGGCACCGAGGCCGAGCCGCGGCTCGACTACCAGGCGTCGCCCAACGACGACGTGATCATCGACGGGATCAGCCGGAACGACACCTCGCTCGGATGGGTCGGGTACGCGTTCTACGTCAACAACGCCAACTCCGTGAAGGCCCTCGATGTCGACGGTGGCGACGGGTGTGTGACCCCCAGCCCCGAGACGATCGCCAGCGGCGAGTACCCGATCTCCCGACCGCTGTTCATCTATGTGAATGGGGCCGTCCTTGCCGAGAAGCCCCGGTTGGTCGACTTCGTCGACTTCTACGTGGGTGAGGCCGGCAACGTGGCCACCGACGGCGCAGGCTATGTCCGCCTCACCGATGAGGAGCGCGCCAAGTGGAAGGCCAACTGGGACGCCCGCACCGTCGGCAAGGTCGACGGCTGAGCAGAGGGCGCAACTCCTCCCGCCTGCTCCCGGGCGGGACGAGTGGGTGGTGGGCCGGATCGGTATCCTCCGGCTCCCCCCCCACCCCTCGAGCAGTCCGGATCGATGATCACTCAGGACGACATCAGCATCGCACTCGCCGGCAGCCCGGTCCGCCGCCGCCGCGAGCGCCGCATCCGACGCCTCTTCCTGGGGGCTGCCGCCGCGTCGGTGCTGATCAGCGTGGCGATCGTGGCATCCCTCTTCGGCGAGGCATGGACCTTCATCAGCAACGTCGGCTTCACACCGCTGGCCGACATCGGCTGGTTCCCGCGGCGCGGCCTGTACGACATCCGCACGCTCCTCGTGGGGACCCTGCTCGTGGCGGGCATCGCCATGGTGGTGGCCGGACCGCTGGGTATGGGCACCGCGGTCTACCTGAGCGAGTACGCCTCGCCCCGCACCCGAAGGTGGCTCAAGCCGGCCGTCGAGATGCTCGCGGGAATCCCCAGCGTTGTCCTGGGCTATTTCGCCCTGACCTTCATCTCGCCGTCGTTGCTCCGCCCGATCTTCGGAGAGGGCCTCAACGGTTTCAACATGCTGGCCGCCGGACTCGGAGTGGGAATCCTCACGATCCCGCTGGTCGCTTCGGTTACCGAGGATTCACTTCGGGCGGTCCCCCTAGCCCTGCGGGAGGCTGCGTACGGGCTCGGCGCCACCAAGATGTCGACGAGTGTTCGAGTCGTGATCCCCGCCGCAGTCTCGGGAATCGTGGCCTCCATGATCATCGCCTTCTCCCGGGCGATCGGCGAGACCATGGTGGTGGCGATCGCCGCCGGCGCGACCGGCGGCTCGCTGTTCACCGTCGATCCACTGGGTGGTGGCCAGACGATGACCGCGGCGATGGCGTCTCTGGCGATCGGATCCGACCGGGTCCGCGGTGACGACTATGCCTTCCAGAGCCTGTTCTTCCTCGGCCTGGTTCTCTTTCTCGCCACCCTCATCCTCAACGTGGTCGCCGAGCGCTTCGTCCGCAGAGTGAGGCGGCAGTACTGATGAACGCTTCGGCAATCGCCACCGCTCCGGAAGCCGTCGTTCGGGCGCTGACCACCCGCCGCCGCGATCTCCGGGGCGGGGCATTCCGGCTGGTTCTGCTGGGGTCCCTGCTGGTGGCCATCGGCGTCCTGGTCACCCTGCTGGTCGATATTGGAGCGAGAAGCGCCTCGGTCTGGGGAGACCGCGGAATCGTGGATCTCATCAGCACCGAGATGTCGGCCGACCCCGCTCGCGCCGGTATCTGGCAGGCCTTCTACGGATCTCTCGTACTGATGGTCTTCACGGCCGCGCTGGCCTTTCCCCTCGGCATCGGAGCGGCCATCTACCTGGAGGAGTACGCCCTGGACACCCGCTTCACCCGGATCGTCAACGCCAACATTCGCAACCTCGCCGGGGTTCCATCGATCGTCTATGGCCTGCTGGGACTGGCCATCTTCGTGAAGATCCTCGGCGGATTGACAGGGCCGAACGTAGAGGGACGAAGCATCATCTCGGGCGGCCTGACGCTCGGAATCCTGGTGCTTCCCATCGTCATCATCACCACGGCCGAGGCCCTCCGCGCGGTACCGGTGGCGATCCGCGAGGGAGCGGTAGGTGTGGGAGCAACCCAGTGGCAGGCGATCCGACATCATGTCCTCCCGGTGGCGGCTCCAGGCATCCTCACCGGCACGATCCTCTCCCTCGGCCGCGCCTTCGGCGAGGCGGCCCCTTTGCTCCTGGTCGGCGGGATCACCACCTTCTTCAGCTCCGGAGGGGCGGGGTTCGTCGAGACACTCCAGGGAAGGTTCAGCGCCATGCCGGTGCTGGTCTTCTCCTGGGCCCGGCTCCCCCAGGCGGAGTTCAAGGCACTGACCGCGGCGCTCATCGTGGTGATGCTCGTGGTGCTGTTGCTCATCAATGCCACTGCGATCTACCTGCGCAACCGATTCGAGAGGGGCGTGAAGACGTGACGACTCCCGACAAGCGGCCCCCGAGCCGGCGGTTCGAAGTGGCGGCCAGCCCGACTTCGTCAAACAGTGATGCACTCTTCGCCCTCGAAGACCTGGCGGTCTCATATGGGGCCTTTCAGGCAATCGCGGGAGTCACGATGAACGTCCGACCCAACGAGATCACCGCCTTCATCGGGCCGTCGGGCTGCGGAAAGACCACCCTCCTGCGGTGTTTCAATCGCATGAATGACCTGATCGAGTCGGCGACCGTGAGTGGGTCCGTCAAGTATCACGGGGTGGATCTCTACGGGCCGAAGGTCGACCCTGTCGAGGTGCGCCGCCGGATCGGCATGGTGTTCCAGAAGGCCAATCCGTTCCCGAAGTCCATCTACGACAACATCACCTTCGGACCCCGCATCGCCGGCTATTCGGGCGACCTCGACGACCTGGTCGAAGAGTCCCTCACCCGCGCCGCCCTCTGGGACGAGGTCAAAGACAAACTCGACGAGTTCGCCCCCTCCCTCTCGGGCGGCCAGCAACAGCGGCTCTGCATCGCCAGAGCCATCGCCACCAACCCCGATGTCGTGCTGATGGACGAGCCGTGCTCGGCGCTCGATCCCATCGCCACCCTGAAGATCGAGGAGCTGATGCTGACCCTCAAGCAGGACTACACGATCGTGATCGTCACCCACAACATGCAGCAGGCGGCGAGGGTGTCGGATCGAACGGCGTTCTTCACCGTCGACGTCGGCGAGGAGGGGCAGCGGACCGGCCGCCTCGTGGAGTTCGACGACACCGGAGTCATCTTCACCAATCCGCGGGAACAGGCCACCGAGGACTACATCACCGGGCGGTTCGGCTGATGAATTCGCGTGCGGCAAGAGACTCCTGACGTACCCTCTGAGAGGACACGATGCAACATCCCCCCGACGACACCCGGCACCACTTCAACGAGACTCTCGACGCCGTCCTGCGGGGAACGGTCGAGCTCGGCGCCCTCGTCCACGAGAACATGCTTCGAACCACCGAGGCGGCACTCGAGAACCAGCTCGATCTGGCCAACCAGGTGCTCGCTGCCGACGACGAGATCGACCAGAAGTATGTCGCGCTCGAGCATCGCGTCTTCGAGGTGATGGCTCGCCAGCAGCCCGTAGCCGGCGACCTGCGGTTCTTGGTGTCGATGACGCGGGTCCTCTACGAGATCGAACGAAGTGGCGACCTCGCCGTGAACGTGGCCAAGGGCCTGATCCGGCGCGAGGGCTACACCCTGCCCCCCGCCATCCACAGCCTGATCGCCCGCCTGTCGCGCGAGGCGGCCGCATTGTTCCGTCAAGGGCTCGACGCGCTGGCCGACCTCGATCCCGAAGCGGGCGTGCGCCTCGATGCAGCCGATGACGCAGTCGACGATCTGGTGGGCGAGCTGTACGCGGTCATCGCCGCCGGGTCGGGCGAGATGGGGTTCGACGTGGCGGTGGAGCTGTCCCGGGTGGGCCGCTACATGGAGCGGATCGCCGACCACGGGGTGAACATCGCCGAGCATGTGACCTTTATCGTCACCGGCTCGTTCCCCGAAGAATCCGCGGCCACTTCCGACGAGGGCTGACACCCGCGCCCGCGGAGCCTCTCAGTCGAACCAGCGGCGCCAGAGTCGCACGAAGAACCCCCGCTCGCCCGGTTCGGGCAGTTCGGCCAGCACCGCCACCAGGTGGTCAGGGGGGAGGTCGCCAACCAGCACATACGACCGATCCGGGCTGCTCCAGTGCACCCAGACGGTGGTCGGGCTCACGATCCGGCGATACACCCCGCCGTCGACACTGAACCGGGTCGCCTGCCGGAACTCCACCGGAATCGCTCCCCGCTTCGCCTCGAATACCGAGAAGGAGAACAACCCGTCGGTGTAATACGACTGGACACCTCCCAGCGGAGCCGCGTACGAGTCGGCCCGCCGATATCCGGCGGCGGAGGCCGGCAAGTGGGCAGCCGCGCCGGCCGACTGCATCACGCTGCGCGCATCGAAATCGGTCGGCATCGGCGGGTGATCATCCCTCGAGCCCACCGAGAACTCGACCAGGGTGGCGAGCCTGAACAGGCGTCCCTCCCCGTCGAAGATCTCGGTCACCAACGGGATCGTGCTCTCGTCGTCGATGACCAGCCGCGCTCGCACCCGTTGGCCCTCCAGGATCGTCACAGCCGTTGCCGGACGGCCCAAACGGCTCGTGGCGACCGGCTCGCCGAGTGAGTACCGATCGCTCAGCGTCCACGACGACCACTCAGCCACCTCGAACGCGTACCACCCCGAGTCCGACCCGACCGCGACCAGGGAGCCGGAGAGCATGAGGTCGCGATCGGGTCCATGCACCATGGACATTCCGGCGGACCTCTCCACCTCGTAGGTTGCCGCCGCCGAGTCCGCCCCCCAGGAGCACATCACCACCCCGACCGCGTGGAACTCGCCCGAGCCGGCGTTCGTCATCAACTCCTCCAGGGAGTCGTCGGCGGCGGCGCCCAGCGGCAGCGATACGGCCACTGCCACGACCAGGGCGGTCAGTCCCCGCCGGCTCACGGGGCACCCGCCGGGCCGCGGAGCGTGGAGATGCCGGGATCGACCACGAGCCGGGCGGTGTGCTGGTCGCGGAGCATGTCGAAATCGAAGGCGGCCTCGGGCTCGTCGGGGACAAATGCCAGTCCGAGAGCGATCACCGCCGCGGCGACACCCGATAGCGCCCAAGCCACCGAGGGGCGTCGTGCTCTCGCGGGGATCCGACCGATCCGGGGAGGTTCGAGCATCGGCAGCGAGCGGACCGCATCGCGGGCTTCCTCGAGTGCCCGAAGGCCATCCCGGCAAGTCGAGCACCCTCCGAGATGCTCAAGCATGAGGCGTCGGTCGGCGGGCGAGGCTTCGCCGTCCAGGTAGGCCGAAAGGAGGTCGCCAGGGTGGCTCACGTCAGCAGCTCCTTCAGCATCTTGCGCCCGCGGTGGATTCGACTGCGCACCGTGCCGACAGGTATCGCGGCCGCCTCGGCGATCTCTTCATAAGTGAGCCCCACGACGTCACACAGGACGACGGCCTCGCGGAAGTCGTACGGCAACTGCAGCAGGGCGCGCTGGACGTCCTCACCGAGCCTGACCCGAGCCAGTTCCTCGTCAGGGGACGGTGATGGCGCCAGGCCACCCGGATCGTCATCCGGGAGGGGCACGCTCGGCCGGCGTTTGCGCCGCCTGACATCGTCGAGGAAAGCGTTGCGGGTGATCCGCCACAGCCACCCGTCGAACGACCCCGGGCGATAGCCCTCGAGGCCCTTGCGGACGCGGAGAAGGACCTCCTGAACGAGGTCGCCGGCATCATCGCGGTTGCCCGTGAGGCGGTACGCGAAGTTGTAGATCTTGCGCCCATGATCGCGTGCTACCTCTTCCCAGGAGGGGACGGCGTCGTCAGCCATCCGCCATTCCCGCTAACGCCAGGAACCCGGGCCGAGTTCCTCGGCTGGCAACACGCAATCCGGTGGAGGGCACTAGCGGAGTGCGAATGCGTCGATGAATCCCTGCAAGCGTTCCCGAGTAACGAATCGAACCCGCCCGTCACGCCGCTCGCGGTCATAGATCTCGAACGGGGCGTACTTCTCGGAGAACAGCAAGCCACGATCACTCCCCGAACCGCCGAAGTCGACCACGAACTTTCGGATGGCCGACTCGTCGAGCTCCGGATGCGCGCCAACTGAGTGAGGAACGACCCGCACGAAGGTGGTCTGACCCGCCCGGCGAGCCCGGAAGGTATCGGGACCGGCCGGCTCGATCATGTATCCGCCCGCACGCATCAGGCCGAGGGCGACATCGGGGCCCGTTGCCGCAGTCGGGTCGATCCCCTGGGTCCGCAGGGCTGCGGCGGCCATGGCGGGAAGCCGAATCTCGGTGGAGAACGGGGGCAGCTCCTCGCCCCTGGTGGGAACCGCGACCCCGGGGACGGTTTGGGGCAGGGAGGAGATGTGGTCGAACACGTCGAGATCGTGGGCGCCATGCGGCATCAGCTCGGGAAGCATCGGCGGAGGGAGCTCCCCAGGGGTGTCGAGCGACACGGTCGCCGCCACCGACCAGTCGCCGCCGCGGCGGCCGAGCGCCACGACTTCGTCGACATCATCGATTGGCAGTGAGTGCCGCTTCTCCCGTACGACCTCGACCGCCTCCCGGCCGAGGAGCTCAGAGAACACCTCATCGGGCTCGGCGGGCAACGGAACGTCGAAATGGACCCGGGCGGACTGACGACTGACGTGAAACTCCGCCACCGTCGGCCGCAGCCGTTCGGATTCGACCGTGACCACCCCCGGCGAGCTCGCGGCTGTGGTCGACACGACCGAGGAACGTGAGCGAGAAACCAGCAAGATCACGATGCCCAGGGCAACGACACCGACACCAACGATGACCCAGACCACCTATCCACTCCCTTGCGTCGTTTGGCCGATTGTAAATCCGGCCTAGGGCCTACGGCCTCCGGCCCAAAGCCACAGCCACAGCCACAGCCATCAGGAGAGGCCCAGAATCCTTTTCTGACCGTCGACCCTCTGGCCGTCGACTATCGACTATCGACTGCCCGGCTATGACGCCCGGCGTGTTGCGGCGATCTGGCGGTCGCGGCGGACGCGGCGCCGCTCACGTTCCGACATGCCGCCCCAGATGCCGAACTTCTCGCCGGTGACGATGGCGAACTCGAGGCACTCGGCGCGCACCTGGCATTCCCTGCAGATGGCCTTGGCCGACCGGGTGGACGCCCCCCGCTCGGGAAAGAACAGGTCGGCGTTCGCCCCCTTGCAATTGGCCTCGTCCTGCCACTCCATGTCGGCCCCGGCCGATAACGCCGCTCTCAGGTCTTCGAGCATTTGCCACCCGCCTCTGGGGGAATTACACGTTTGTCATTATTGCGCGCGCACCGCGCGCAGTCAAAGCCTGAAAGTGGCAACGCGCTAAGTGGCGCGCTGGATGCCCGCCGCGCGAGGAGTCGAGGGCGATGCGAGATGCCGGCCTTCGGCCGACGGCGACAGGCGAAACCCGTTCAAACGGTTTCGCCTTTCGCTCTTCGCGGCCGCGCGAAGCGAGGCCTGTCGCCCCCACGGCGCGATAGCCGTGCCCTGCCCGTGCGCCCTAAACCTGCGACACGTACCGCCGGTTGCGCAACTTGGCCTTGAAGTAGTCCCGGTTCATGACGGCGATGAAGTCGATCGAGATCGACTTGGGACAGGCGGCCTCGCATTCGCCGTAGTTGGTGCAGGACCCGAAGAAGGACTCCATGGTGTCGACCATCGCCTCGACCCGCCGCCACCGCTCGGGCTGGCCTTGGGGCAGAAGGTTGAGATGGGCGATCTTGGCGGAAGTGAACAACTGAGCGGCGCTGTTGGGACAGGCCGCCACACAAGCGCCGCAGCCGATGCAAACCGCGGCGTCCATCGCGGTCTCGGCGACATCCTTGGGAATCGGGATCAGGTTGGCCTCGGGGGCGCTGCCAGTGTCGACCCCGATGTATCCGCCGGCTTCGATGATCCGGTCCAGCGGCGAGCGGTCGACCACCAAATCCTTGAGCACCGGGAAAGCCGAAGCTCGCCATGGTTCGATGACGATCAAGTCGCCATCGGTGAACTTGCGCATGTGGAGCTGGCACGCGGCGGTGCCCTTCTCGGGGCCGTGGGGCCGGCCGTTGATCATCATCCCGCACGAGCCGCAGATCCCCTCTCGGCAATCGTGCTCGAAGGCGATCGGCTCTTGCCCCTCGAGGGTCAGCCGGTCATTGACCACGTCGAGCATCTCGAGGAACGAGGCGTCCGGGCTGATCTCCCGTGCCCGGTACTCCTCGAACTCACCCGGGTGACCGAGCCCCTTCTGCCGCCAGACTCTGAGCGTGAGGTCCATCTACTTGTAGCTCCTGGTCTTCAACTCGACGCTCTCGAACTCCAGCGGTTCCCGGACCACTTCGGCCGGGCGATCGCGGCCCTGCCATTCCCAGGCGGACACGAACGCGTAGTTCTCATCGTCGCGGAGCGCCTCGCCCTCCAGGGTCTGGTGCTCCACCCGAAAGTGGCCCCCGCAGGATTCCTCGCGGTAGAGGGCGTCCCGGCACATCAGTTCGGCCAACTCGAAATAGTCGGCGACCCTCCCTGCCTTTTCGAGAGACTGATTGATCGACTCCTCCTCGCCGAGGATCCTGACATCCGCCTCGAACTCGGCCCGGAGGGCAGGTATCTCGCCGATCGCCTTCTCGAGCCCTGCTGCACTGCGCGCCATTCCGCAGTGCTCCCACACGATCTTGCCCAGCTCGCGATGGAACCAGTCGACCGTCCGCGAGCCCTTGGTGGACATGAGCCGCCTCGTGTGATCCCGGACCCCGTTCGCCGCTTCCGTGAAGGCCGGATGATCGCTTGGGGGAGCCGCCTGCCCGAGCATCCCCGACAGGTAGGCGGCGAGGGTGTTGGGAAGGATGAAGTAACCGTCCGCCAACCCCTGCATCAGAGCACTCGCCCCGAGGCGGTTGGCGCCGTGGTCCGAGAAGTTCGCCTCGCCGATGGCGTACAAGCCGGGAATGGTGGTCATCAGGTCGTAATCGACCCACAGCCCTCCCATCGTGTAGTGCGGGGCGGGGTAGATCCTCATCGGCGTCCGGTACGGATCCTCGCCGGTGATCCGTTCGTACATCTCGAAGAGGTTGCCGTAGCGCTCCTCGATCGCAGCCCGACCAAGCCGGTCGATCGCGTTGGCAAAGTCGAGGAACACGCCGTTATGGAGCGGGCCGACGCCCTTGCCCGAGTCGACGGCGCGCTTGGCCGCACGCGATGCGACGTCCCGCGGCACCAGGTTGCCGAATGCCGGGTACTGCCGTTCGAGGAAGTAGTCGCGCTCCGACTCGGGGATGTCGCCTGCGGCGCGCCCGTCGGCGCCGGAGGCGGGAACCCAGATCCGGCCGTCGTTGCGGAGCGACTCGGACATGAGGGTGAGCTTCGACTGGAACTCGTCGCTCTGAGGAATGCAGGTAGGGTGAATCTGGGTGAAGCAGGGATTGGCGAAGAGCGCCCCCTTGCGGTGGGCCCTCCAGATCGCCGTCACATTGCAGGCCTTGGCGTTGGTCGAGAGGAAGTACGCATTGCTGTAGCCGCCAGTCGCCAGGACCACCGCGTGCGCCGAGTGCGTGGTGATCTCGCCGGAGACGAGGTCACGCACCACGATGCCCGCGGCGCGCCCGTCCACCACCACCACGTCGAGCATCTCGGTCCGGTTGAACATCTCCACCGTGCCGGCCTTGATCTGGCGGGCTAGCGCCTGGAAGGCGCCGAGGAGGAGCTGCTGTCCCGTCTGGCCTCTCGAATAGAAGGTGCGGGCCACCTGGACGCCGCCGAAGGACCGATTGGCGAGCAACCCGCCGTATTCGCGAGCGAACGGCACCCCCTGGGCGGTGGCCTGGTCGATGATCTCGTTGGCGACCTCGGCCAGCCGGTACACGTTCGCTTCACGGCTGCGGTAATCGCCGCCCTTGATCGTGTCGTAGAACAACCGGTAGACACTGTCGCCGTCACTTCGATAGTTCTTGGCGGCGTTGATGCCACCCTGGGCAGAGATGCTGTGAGCTCGGCGGGGGCTGTCGTGATAGGTGAAGGCCTTCACCCGGTATCCCTGCTCGCCCAGAGTGGCGGCGGCCGACGCGCCCGCGAGGCCAGTGCCCACGACGATCACCTCGAAGCGGCGTCGGTTGGGAGGGGCGACCAGCGGCATCTCGAAGCGATGATTCGCCCACTTGTCCTCCAGCGGCCCTGCGGGAATCTTGGCGTCGAGTTGCACGGTCACCTCATAGCTCCAGCAGCCCGAGTTGGACCGCGATCGGGAAGGAAAGGTTGCCGAGGACGATGAACCCGGTGAGCGCCAGTGCGATGTACCTCCGCCACCGGTTGAAGCTCGGGTGATTCAGGCCGAGGCTCTGGAACATGCTCCAGGCGCCGTGGTAGAGGTGAAAGCCGAGGGCGATATTGGCGACCGCGTAGATCACCGCCGACACCGGGCGCTGCATGCTGAGGATGAAATTGTCGTAAACCTCACCCCGGGCGAACCCATCCACCGCAGCCGGCTGCGCCCCCCAGGTCAGGTCGGCGAGATGGAAGAAGATGAACAAGAGAACGATGGTGCCCGTCCACCGCATCGTCCGCGAGGCGTAGTTGGCGACGGCGTAGTCGCGATCCCGGTACGCCCCTCCCCGGGCCTTCCAGTTGGTGTAGGTGAGGGAGTACGCCGCGTGCACGTGGAGCACGAAAGCGAGGAGCAGACCACCCCTCATCAGCCACAACAGGCTGGTACGCGGTACGAGGTGGCCGCCCAGGTCACGCAGGGCCTCGGCATAGGAGTTGAGCTCGTCTTCGCCGAGATACACCTTCAAGTTGCCGACCAGATGAGCGATGAGGTAGGCGATCAGAACGATGCCGGTGACCGCCATCACCCACTTCTTGCCGATAGCCGACCGGTAGAACCGGATTGGAAGGGGCGGGGTCCGGGGTGGCTTCGCGGTCGTCGTACTCACGGCCATCGCATTCTCGCGCACGGAATCGACGGTGGCGAAGCCGATTGGCAATCGCGGGTGCATGCCCCGGCTCCGATCTACCCTCCGACGGTGCGCACGCCCCCCAGACTGATGCCCGCGGTGGTCACCGCGTTCGATCACAAGGGCGAGTTGGACCTCGACGCCCACAGCCACAACATCTCCCTGCTGACCTCCCGCGGCGTCCAAGGGTTCGTCATCGGCGGTTCCACCGGCGAGGGCCCTTACCTCGAATTGGGCGAGAGGTCCCGACTGACCGCGGCCGCCCGGGCCGCCGCGCCCGATTCCTTCCTGATGGTGGGGTTGGCCGCAGAGTCGCTGCGATCGGCGCTGGCGCTGTCCGAGGAGGCTGCCGACGGTGGCGCCGACGCGGTCCTGGCCCTCACCCCCACGACCCTGGTGCGTCATCGCCCCGATCTGGCCGAGGGGTTCTTCCGCGATCTTGCGGCGCGTTCCGCCCTTCCGGTCTACCTGTATTCGGTCCCGCCGGTCACCGGCGTGGAAGTCGCGCCTGAATCAGCCATCCGCCTCGCCGCCGAGGCAAACATCGTCGGCATGAAGGATTCGGGGGGGCATCCCGGCAGGATCTCGACGATCGCCCGGGAGGCGGGGTCCGAGTTCTCCGTGTTCTGCGGAGCCTCGGCCGCGATCGCCCTCAGCGTCGCCGGCGGGGCGTTCGGCGCGATCACCGCCAGCGCCAACTATGCCCCCGCTCTGGCGGCACGCGTCGTCGAGAACGCTCGGCTCGGTTCCTCGATGGCCGAACAGGACGCGCTGCGAGTGCTTGCTGCTTCCGTCGAGCGGCACGGAGTCGCCGGAGTCAAGTACGCCGCATCCCGGGTGGGTCTGGTGACGGGCCTGCCGCGACGACCGCTTCTCGAGCCGGATGCCGCGGCGCGCCACGAAATCGATCAGGCGTTGGCCGCAACCACACTTTGACCGGCTGGCGACTCCGGGCCGGCGGGTATCCTCTCGCTCCAGGACGAGAGAAAGGACCCCCTGGTGGCCAAGTTCCTCAGCAACGACTGGCTCGACGCTCTCAATGAGACGGTGAACGCCCATCAAGGTTTCCGCACCGCCATCGCCAACACCGAGCTGACCCTCCAATTCGAGGTTCCGGACGCGCCCGACGGCGTGGAGAAGCGTTACTACCTGCAGATCCAGAATGGTGGCCTGACCGCCGCTGCCGGTGACGCCGAATCCCCCGATGCCACGATCACCAACAACTATGAGACCTCAGTGGCGCTGTCTAAGGGCGACTTGAACACCCAGATGGCGTTCATGTCCGGCAAGCTCAAGGTGAGCGGCAACATGGCAAAGATCATGATGAACCAGGGCATGTTCAACGCATTCGCCGATGCCGCCTCAGGAGTGTCGGTCGAGTACTGAGGAGGGCCTTCGCTTCGCTCGGCCCGAAATTGGCAATTGGCAATTGGCAATTCGAAGAGCAGGCGACTGACCGAAGTCGAGTGGAAGAAGCCTTCGCTTCGCTGGGTCCGCAATTGGCGATTGGCGATTAGCGATTGGCGATCGGCAAGAACAACCAAGCTAGAAAACGCGTGAGGGGCGCCCTGGGGCGCCCCTCACTTCGTTCAGAATGGCTAGGTCAGTTGTTGACCTGATCCTTCAGATTCTTTGCGGCCTTGAAGCCAGGGGCCTTGCTCGCCGCGATCTGGAGCGACTCGCCGGTCCGCGGGTTGCGACCGGTGCGAGCCGGACGATTCCGGACCTCGAACTTGCCGAAACCTGACACCTGCACCTCGTCGCCCTTGGCGAGCGCCTTGGAGATCGCCTCGAATACGGCGTCCACCGCCGCGGCGCCCATCGCCTTCGAGCCTCCAAACGACGTGCCTACGGCGTCGCCGAGCTCTTTCTTGTTCATAGGAGTTCCTCCTCTAGAGGGAATCACATCGATGTGACTGTATACCCGATTCACCACACAATGCCACATTTCAAACCAGAAAGTGTTGATTTGCTTGCCGAACCGTTGAGAGCGCAGCGGCGGCGCCGCCCATATCGGCGATTGGCGAGTCCGGCAACTCCTATCGGCCCTCGTGGCTTCAAAGGGCCCCGAGTTCAGCCACCTTTTCCTTCACCGCTTGGGCCGCCGACCTGAGCTCGGCCAGTTCTTGCCCGGTCAGCGGCAATTCGACGATCTCGGTGACGCCACCGGCCCCGATCCGAGCCGGAACGCCGAGATAGACGTCCGTGACGCCATACTCGCCCGCGGTCCAGGCACACACCGGCATGGTCTCGTTCGAGTCGAGGAGCACCGCCTTCACCATCTTCGCCGCCGCCGATGACGGGGCGTAGTAGGCGCTTCCGGTTTTGAGGAGGGCCACGATTTCCGCCCCGCCGTCACGGGTCCTGGCGACGAGATCGTCGATGGCCGAGGCGTCCAACACCTCGGTGAGCGGCTTGCCACCCACCCGGCACTGGGAGGGCACGGGCACCATCGTCTCACCGTGACTCCCCAGGGTCAG
Source organism: Acidimicrobiia bacterium (assembly GCA_040882645.1). GTDB lineage: Bacteria > Actinomycetota > Acidimicrobiia > Spongiisociales > UBA11373 > JAUYIV01. The sequence continues at coordinate 12,505 of JBBEAX010000035.1, read as the reverse complement.
CGCCTCCACCGACAGGATGTCCGCCCCGGTGTGCTCGGCGATGAAGTGGGCGAACCGGGCACTGTCGAGATTGCCTGCCTGGCCGATCACCCTCGAACGAGGGAAACCCGATACCTCGGCGGCCAGGGTCGTCATCTGGTCCAGAGGGTTGGTGACGACGATCAATACGGCATCTGGCGAGGCAGCCGCCACCTGTTCGACGACGTCCCGAACGATCTTGGCGTTCACCCCGAGCAGGTCCATCCGGCTCATGCCCGGCTTGCGAGGGAGCCCGGCCGTGATCACCACTACGTCGCTGCCGGCGGTGTCGGCGTAGTCGTTGGTCCCGGTGACCTTGGTGCGGTACCCCTCGAGCGGCCTGGACTGATTCATGTCCAGCGCCAAACCCTGAGGCAGCCCCTCGACGATGTCGGTCATCACCACTTCGTCGGCGATATCGGCTTCGGCGAGGCGCTGGGCAGTCGTCGAACCGTACTTACCCGCACCCACCACGGTCACCTTGGTCATCGTGCCCTCCACTGGCTGAATTCGAGGTGAGCGTAACCGCAGCCCGTATGCGGTCCGTAGAGGCAAAGGGCGATTTGCCGGGGCTCAGCCGGTCGCCACCAGGCCCAGCGACGCCATCAGCGTTCGCACCCGGCCTTCGATGTCCTCGCTGATCGACCTGACCACCTCGATCGGCTGGCCGGCCGGGTCGGCCAACTCCCAATCCTCATACCGTGGGCCAGAGACAACGGGGCACTCGTCGCCGCATCCCATCGTGACAACCACATCGGCAGCGGCGATCTCATCCAGTGTCCACGCCCGGGGGCTGTTGCCGGCGATGTCGATACCCGCGTCAGCCATCACCTCGACAGCCACCGGGTTGATCGAGGCGGCGGGATCCGAACCGCCGGACAGCACCACGACCTGGTCACGGGCCAGGTGACCCAGCCACCCGGCAGCCATCTGTGACCGTCCCGCGTTGTGAACACAGAGGAACAACACGGTCGGCCGGCTGCCGAAACTCACAGCCGCTCGATCACCGCGTCGGCGAAACCGCTGGTGCTCACCTCAGTGGGTGCCTCCATCATCCGGGCGAAGTCGTAGGTGACCACCCCGTCGCCGATCGACGCCTCGATACCGCGCTCGATGCGGTCGGCGGCATCCCCCCACCCGATGTAGCGCAGCATCAGCGCGCCCGACAGGATCACCGAACCGGGGTTCACCTTGTCCTGGCCGGCGTATTTCGGGGCAGTGCCGTGGGTGGCCTCGAAGACGGCGTGCCCGGTGTCGTAATTGATATTGGCCCCCGGGGCGATGCCGATGCCGCCCACCTGGGCAGCGAGGGCATCACTGATGTAGTCCCCGTTGAGGTTCATCGTGGCGATGACGTCGTAATCGTCGCCGCGGGTGAGGATCTGCTGGAGGAAGGCGTCTGCGATCGAGTCCTTGATCAACATCCGCTCACCAGGCTCGCCGCCGCACTCCTCCCACGGAACGGTCCGATCGCCGAATTCGTCCTTCGCCACCTCGTAGCCCCAACCCCGAAAGGCCCCCTCGGTGAACTTCATGATGTTCCCCTTGTGGACCAGCGTCACCGACCGCCGCTTGTTGGCCAGGGCGTACCGGATCGCCGCCCGTACCAGGCGCTTGGTACCCGTTTCGGAGATCGGCTTGATCCCGATGCCGCTGTCGGCGCGGATCTGCCAGCCCATTTCGGCTTCGAGGAACTCGAGGAGTCGATTGGCCTCGGGGGTCCCGGCGGCAACCTCCAAACCCGCATACACGTCTTCGGTGTTCTCGCGGAAGATCACCATGTCGATCTTCTCGGGATGGCGCACCGGCGAAGGAACACCCCGATACCAGCGGACGGGCCGCACGCATGCGTACAGATCCATGATCTGGCGGATGGCGACGTTGAGGCTGCGGATCCCCCCTCCGATCGGGGTGGTGAGCGGCCCCTTGATCCCCACCAGGTGATCGCGCAGGGAGTCGATCGTGGATTGGGGAAGCCACTCACCGGTCTCGTCGAAACCCTTCTGCCCGGCGAGAACCTCCACCCACTCGATCCGACGCTTCCCCGAGTACGCCCGCTCCACCGCCGCATCGAAGACCCGACTGGCGGCCGCCCAGATGTCCGGGCCGATGCCATCCCCTTCGATGAACGGGATCAACGGCTCGTCCGGGACCGTCAGGCCGTTGGTCCCCATGGTGATCTTCGAAGGCATGTGCTCCTCGCGTGACGACGACCGGTTGATTATCGCGGCTCGCCGGCGGGTACAGGCGACCGGCCGGCCCGCTAGCGGACGGATCCCTCGGCCAGGGCCACCGTGTTGAACAGCAAGCCGGCGATCGTCATCGGGCCGACGCCTCCAGGGACCGGGGTGACCCCTGCCGCCACCTCCACCACCTCGTCGTAGACACAATCACCGACCAGGCCACCATCGACCCGGGTGGTGCCTGCATCCACCACGAACGCGCTCGGTTTGACGTGCCGCCCGGTGATCAAACCGGGCCGCCCGGCGGCGACGAACAGCAGGTCGGCCCCGGCGGTCACCTTCTCCAAATCGGACGTGGCGGTATGGGCGAGGGTGACTGTCGCATCTCTCCCCTTGACGCCAAGCATCACTGCGAGGGGTCGGCCCACGAGCGTCGATCGCCCTACAACGACGGCCTGGGCGCCGCGGGTCTCGATCCCGTAGTGATCGAGCAGGCGGAGGATCCCGGTGGGGGTGGCGGGCCGCGGTCCCGGCACATCGCTGACCATCCGACCGAGGTTCACCGGGTGGAGGCCATCGGCGTCCTTGTCGGGATCCATCCCACCGAGGACCGGAGCGGAATCAAGATGGCCCGGAAGCGGCAGCTGGACGATGAAGCCGTCGACCTCGGCATCGCCGTTGAGTCGTTCGACAGCCTCCTCCACCTCTCGCTGGGAGGCGCTCGCCGGCAGCCTCAGGTCGAAGGAGCACATCCCGGCAGCCTCCGCTGCCTTGTGCTTGTTGCGCACATAGACCGCCGACGCCGGGTCGTCACCGACCAGGAGGGTGGCCAAACCAACCCGCTTCCCCTCGACGGCCAACCCCCCCACCCTGCCAGCAATCTCAGCGCGCCATACCGCGGCCGCCTCAGTTCCGGAAAGCACGCGCGCGGTCATGGGTCGAGTGTATGGCAGTGCGAAACGCCGCTACCCGCTACCCGCTACCCGCTGCCCGCAAGCGGCGCGCTGACGCGGTATCGCCCATCGCCGGCCTGGCTAAGCCAGGCCGAATCGCCCATCGCCACCGAACGAAGCGAGGTCATCCCCTCAGGACGTCACGGATCATCGAGATCACGGTCCCCACCGCTCCGAGGTTGTATCCCTCGGGAATCACGATGTCGGCGTATCGCTTCGACGGCTCGACGAACTGGAGGTGCATCGGGCGCACCGTCTCGAGGTACTGCACCCGGACCGACTCGAAAGTGCGGCCCCGCTCGTTGATGTCGCGGGCGAGACGGCGCACGATCCGCAGGTCGGCATCGGTATCGATATACACCTTGAGGTCCATGAGGTCGCGTAGGTCCGGCTCGTAGAGCACCACGATGCCCTCGACCACCACCACCGGCTTCGGCTCCACCGCAATGGTCTCCAGCGATCGGTTGTGCACGGTGAAGTCGTAAACCGGACGTTGAATCGCCGTGCCCCCGAGCAGGCTCTTCAGGTGGCTCACCAACAGGTCGGTCTCGAGCGAATCGGGGTGGTCGTAGTTCACTTTTGCCCGCTCCTCCAGGGGCAGGTGGGTGAGGTCGCGGTAATACGCGTCGTGCTGGATGAGGTTGACCCGGTCCTCACCGATCGAACCGACGATCGACTCGGCGATCGTCGTCTTGCCGGATCCTGACCCGCCGGCAATGCCGATGATCAAGGGCCCGGCCGTCGGCCACAGCCGCAGCGGAAGAGGAGGCATGGGCAGACGATACTTGCGTCGCTGAGACCCCCACGAGGTGCGTTCTAGGCCCGACTTCTGCTGGACTAGGCGAATGGGACCACCGTTCGCCGAGAGCCTGCCACTGTTCATTCTGCTCGGAGCCCTCATCGTGATTGCGGTCTTCCTCGCGGCCACGGAGGCCGCGCTGCTCCGGGTGTCGCCGGTCAGGGCACGGGTTCTTGCCGACGAAGGCGACAAACGGGCGGCGCGGGTCGTCGCCCTCGTCGACGATCTCCCCCGCGTGCTGAATTCGGTCCTGCTGGTGGTGTTGCTCACGCAGATCGGGGCGGCAACAGTGGCGGGGGTGATCGCCGACAGGCACTTCGGCAGCCTCGGCGTGACGCTGGCCTCGATCGGCCTCACCTTCGTGATGTTCGTGTACACCGAGGCCATCCCGAAGACGATCGCGGTCCGTCGGCCGCTCTACGTCGCCCGCATCGTGGCCGGTCCGATTCAGCTCCTCATCAGGCCGATGGGGCCGGTGGTGAGCGCCTTGATCTGGTTCGCCGACCTGCAGGCTCCAGGCCGGGGAGTCACCACCTCGGCCTCGGTCACCGAGGCGGAGCTCCGGCGGATGGCGGCGGACGCTCAGGAGGCGGGAGAGATCGAAACGTCGGACTTCGAGCTGATCGAGAGGGCATTTCGCGTCGGAGACGCCACGATCGCTGAGGTCGTCGTCCCCCGCACCGAGGTGGTGGCGGTAGCAGCGACGGAACCGATGGCGAGTGCCCTTGACATCGCGCTGGAGTCCGGGCACCGCAGGCTTCCCGTGTACGAGACGAACATCGATGAGATCACCGGGGTGGTGCGGCTACGAGACCTTGCTGCGGCTGTTGCCGACGGCATCGGCGGAAGCATCGCATCGCTCCAGCAGGCGCCTCTATTCATTCCGGAGACTCGTCGGGTGGTAGATGTCCTCCGCGACATGCAGAAGCAGGGGAACACCATCGCGGTGGTCGTCGACGAACACGGCGGGACGGCGGGCATCGTCACCGTCGAGGACATCGTCGAGGAACTCGTCGGGGCAATCGCCGATAGCGAGGGGGCGATGCCCGAGATCCGCGCCATCGGCCCCGGCCGCTGGGTGGTGCGAGGGTCGGCCGACATCGACGATCTCGAACTCGCATTGGGCACCAAGCTGCCCCGGGGTGATTACCACACCGTGGCCGGGCTCATCCTGGCGGCAACCGGGCGCATCCCGCACGCTGGCGAGGAGTTGACGGTCGGGGACCATCACCTGCGGGTGGCCGAGGCGAGCCGCCGCCGGGTTCGGCTGATCGAGATTCGGGAGAAGTAGAGGGCGAGGACACCAGGCTGGAGTCAGATCCTGCCGGCTACTGCCTCGCCGATCATCGTGGGGTCGTCGACCACGGTCACCCCGGCGCTCTCCAGCGCCTCCTGCTTGGCGGCGGCGGTTCCGCTCGAACCGCTGATGATCGCCCCGGCGTGACCCATCTTCTTTCCCACGGGGGCGGTGAACCCGGCGATGTAACCGATGACCGGCTTCGACACGTGATCGCGGATGAATTCTGCGGCCTGCTCCTCGGCACTACCCCCGATCTCCCCGATCATGACGATCGCCCGGGTCTCGGGGTCCGCCTCGAATCGGGCGAGGACGTCGACGAAGGTGGTCCCCGGCACCGGGTCGCCCCCGATACCTACGCACGTCGACTGCCCCAGGCCCCGCAGCGTGAGCTCGTGGATCGCCTGATAAGTGAGCGTGCCCGAGCGCGACACCACCCCGATCGGCCCCGGCATCGTGATCTCGCCGGGCGTGATGCCGCAGTTGGCCTTGCCGGGAGAAATGAGCCCGGGACAGTTGGGGCCGATGAGGGGAGTCCGACTGGTCTGCTGGATGTAGTTGTACAGCCGAGCCTCGTCGTGAGCAGGGATGCCCTCGGTGATCGCGACGATCAGTTCGATACCTTCGGCCGCAGCCGCCTCGAGGATGCCGTCGGCGGCAAACGCCGGGGGAACAAATGTCATCGCGGTGTTGGCGCCCGTGGCAGCAACCGCCTCGGACATCGTGTCGAAGATCGGGACGCCGGCAAGATCGGTGCCACCCTTGCCGGGTGTCACCCCCGCCACGAGGTTGGTGCCATATGCCCTGTTCCTGAAACCGTGGAAACGGCCCTGGGAGCCGGTGAGGCCCTGGACGACGAGGCGGGTGGATTCGTCGATGTAGATGGACAATCAGGGCCTCGCTTTGCTCGGCCGCAATTGGCAATTCGCAATTCGCAATTCGACGGACAGAGCTTTGCTCGGCCTGGCCGACCGGAGGTCGGCCCAAGGCAGCCACAAGGCGGCCGTAGGCCGCCCGGCCGCCCTGCGATCGGGCGATTGGCAAGAACTCGCCAGAAGTTGAGGACGTCGTGGCGTGGGGCTCATGTTCCGCGTCCGGCTAGGAGGACGGCTTTTTCGGCGGCTTCGCGCATGGTGGCGGCGGGGACGATCATGTCGGAGGCGACGCCGGCGAGCATCGCTCTCGCCTCTGTGGCGTTGGTGCCATCGAGGCGTACCACCAGGGGCCACGGCAGGTCGAGGGTGCCGGCTGCTTCGATGATCCCGCCGGTGACCTGATCACAACGGGTGATCCCGCCGAAGATGTTGATGAGCACCACCCGCACCGACGGATCGTGCGTAAGCACCTCGAGGGCATTCTTCATCGTCTCCTCGCCGGCTCCTCCCCCAACATCGAGGAAGTTGGCGGCCTTGCCGCCGACGAGCGAGACGAGGTCCAGGGTCGACATGACCAGACCTGCTCCGTTGCCGATGATCCCCACCGAGCCGTCCAGCTTGATGAAGTTGAGGTCCTGGGCGCGGGCCATTGCCTCGATTGGATCGACGGTGAACGCCTCGCTGAAAGCGGCGAACTCGGGATGACGGAAGAAGGCGTTGGAGTCGAGAGTGACCTTTGCGTCCAGGGCCACTATCTCGCCGTCGCCGGTGAGAATCAGTGGATTGACCTCGACCAGGTCGCAGTCGAGCGAAACGAATGCTTGGTACAACGCTTGCAGCGCCGCCGCCGACTTACGGGCGGTGGCGCGATCGAGCCCGGCCCGATAGACCAGCTCCGAGGCCTGCCAGTTGGTGAGCCCCACCACCGGGTCGATGTGCAGCACGACGACTGCATCGGGCTCGTCAACCGCCACCGCTTCGATGTCCATGCCCCCTCGCGCCGAGACCATCGCGAGGTGCTTGCGGGCGGCCCTGTCCAACGTGAATGACGCGTAGTACTCGGCAGCGATGTCCGAGGCTCTCTCCACCCACAGGCGATGGACGACATGACCCTTGATGTCCAGACCAAGGATCTCCTCGGCCCGGGCTTCCGCTTCGTCCGGCCCATCGGCCAGCTTGATCCCGCCCGCCTTGCCCCTACCGCCCACCTGCACCTGGGCCTTGACCACCACTCGCCCCCCGAGCTTCTCGGCAGCAGCGCGAGCCTCGGCAGGAGTGGTCGCCACCATTCCCTCGGGCACTTTCACCCCGAGACGGGCGAAGAGTTCCTTGCCTTGATATTCGAAGAGATCCACCGGCGCCCTCTCAGATCGAGTCGGGAATGTGCTCGTTCACCCAGGCCACGACCGTCGCCAGCGGGGTGCCCGGAGTGAAGATCTCCGCCAAGCCGGCCTTCTTCAGGGCGACGATGTCCTCGCCGGGGATGATCCCACCGCCAAAGACGACGATGTCCCGGGCATCGCGTTCGGCGAGGAGTTCAACCACTCTCGGGAAGAGGGTCATGTGGGCGCCCGAAAGCACCGACAGCCCGATCCCGGCGACGTCCTCCTGCAGGGCGGTCTCCACTATCTGTTCGGGTGTCTGGTGGAGGCCCGAATAGATCACCTCGCAACCGGCGTCACGCAGCGCCCGGGCGATGACCTTTGCCCCGCGGTCGTGCCCGTCGAGGCCCGGTTTGGCGATAAGGATGCGACGGGGCATAAGGCGGCTGAGGTTAGCCCGAGCAGGACGCAGCCCCCGTGGAGCGGGGATTCAAGAGCCAAGAGCCAAGAGTCAAGAACCAAGATGATTTCCTATCTTGAATCTTGATTCTTGACTCTTGGCTCTCCCCTCACCCATCCACCCTGGTGACCTTCTCGACTCCATCGAGGGCGCGAAGGCCGATCATCACCTCGTCGGCGTGGGCCGGCTCGACCGTCACCTGGATACTGGCCCGGTCGACCGCGATCTCATGGATGAGCACCTCACCCCCCCGACCAGCGAGATTCCGAGCCGCGGCCGATGCCTCCGCCACATGACTCGGATCACTCATCCGCACGACGAGAACCGTCGTCGGCACCCCCCGACGGCCGCGGACCAACCACTGGGACAGCCCAACGACATAGAGCACCACGACGGCGACTCCGGTGGCGAGGACGGCCACCTCCCACTCGCCGATGCCGGAGGCCATCCCCACCGCGGCGGCCGACCACAGGCCAGCGGCCGTCGTCAGCCCCCGCACCGTGAATCCATGGCGGAAGATGGCGCCCGCACCGAGGAAACCGATTCCGCTGACCACCTGCGCGGCGACCCGGGCGGGATCCGCGCCATCGAATGCCTCGGCGCTAAGGAGGCTGAACACCCCGGCTCCGAGGCCAACGAGCATGTGGGTGCGAAGGCCGGCAGCCTTCTGCGCCACCTCGCGCTCGAAGCCGATGATTCCGGAAAGGGCGGCGGCTGCGACCAGGCGTACCGCAACCTCGCCCAGTTCGAGCGTCATGCCGGCTCCAGGGGTGCCCAGGCCAGCAGGAGCCGCTTCTCCCCGGCTTCATCGAACCGCACGGTCGCCTCGGCCCGGTCGCCGGAACCATTGACGGCGAGAACGGTGCCGAGGCCCCATTGCCGGTGACGGATCCGATCCCCGCGGCTCACGTCCTCGCCACCGAGAGTCGGTCGCGGAGCGGTCGCCTCACGATCGGCGCGCCTGACCCGCTTGTCCGCTTCGGCCATCAACGTCGCCGGGATCTCCCCGAGGAATCGGCTCGGCGAGTTGTAGTTCGTCGCCCCAAAGAGGTTTCTGGTGGTGGCGTGGGTGAGGAACAGGCGACGCTGTGCCCGGGTGATGCCGACGTAGGCGAGACGGCGCTCCTCCTCGAGCTGCACGGGGTCTCCGAGGCTTCGCATGTGGGGAAACACTCCCTCTTCGAGCCCGGCGATGAACACCGCCGGGAATTCCAGGCCCTTGGCGTTGTGGAGGGTCATCATTGTGACAGCCCCGGACTCTGCCAGTGCGTCGACATCGGACACCAGGGCAATCGACTCCAAGAAGAGCTCGAGGCGGCGCATGCCATCCATCTCGTCCCACCGCTCCTCGCCGAGATCGACCATCGGGCCGGAATCCTCGAACTCGGTCGCGACCGACAACAACTCCTTGAGGTTCTCTACCCGGCTGAGCGCCTCGATCGACCCTTCGCGCTCCAGCTCGTCGAGGTATCCGGTGTCGGCGAGGACGGCCTGCAGCGCGGCGCGGGGGCCGTCCGCCGCCGCCCCGACGAGCATGTTCATCACGGCTACAAACTCTGCGATGCTGTTGGCCGCCCGAGCCGTGAGGCGGGGATTGGTACTCGCCCGGGTCAGTGCCTCGTAAAACGAAACGCCCTCGGACTCCGCCATCCGATCGATGTGGCCCACGGTCGTGTCGCCGATCCCACGCTTGGGCACATTGATGATCCGCTTCATCGCGACCGGGTCCGCCGGGTTCACGATCGCCTTGAGGTACGCCATCACATCCTTGACCTCGCGCCGGTCGTAGAACTTCGGCCCGCCGATCACTTGATAGGGAACCCCGTAGCGGACCAACACCTCTTCGAGAACCCGGGACTGGGCATGCGTGCGGTAGAAGATGGCGGCGTCGGCGAGCCGCAGCCCTTCGTCCTCCAGCGTCCCGAGATGCTCCGCGATGAAAGCCGCCTCGTCGTGCTCATCCTCGGCCCGGTACACGGTGACCGGGTCTCCGGTGCCGAGATCGGTCCACAGGTGCTTGGGTTTGCGCCCCGAGTTGTTGCCGATCACCGAATTGGCCGCGTCGAGGATCGTCTGCGTCGACCGGTAGTTGCGATCGAGGACCACGACCCGCGCATCGGGATAGTCGCGCTCGAACTCGAGGATGTTGCGGATGTCGGCGCCGCGGAAGGCGTAGATGCTCTGGTCCGAATCCCCGACCACACAGAGATTGCGATGCTTGCCGGCAAGAAGCTGGACGAGCCGGTACTGCGCGCGGTTCGTGTCCTGGTATTCGTCGACGAGGATGTACCAGAACCGGTCCTGGTAATGCTCGAGCACCTTGGGGAAGGCCCCGAACAGCTCGACCGTGATCATCAGCAGGTCGTCGAAGTCCATCGCAGAGGCTCCGAGCAGCCTCCGTTGGTACATCCGATAGACCTCGGCCACCTTCTCGTGGTACGGCCCTGATCCCTGCTGGGCGAACGACTCGAAATCGACCAACTCGTTCTTTGCATTGCTGATCGCCGCCCGAATCCCCTTGGGAGGGAACCGCTTCGGATCCAGGTTGAGGTCGCGCACGCACCACTCCACCAGCCTTCGGGAGTCGAGGTCGTCGTAGATCGTGAACGCCGACTTGTATCCGAGCACAACGGCGTCCCGGCGGAGGATCCGTACGCACGCGGAGTGAAAGGTCGACACCCACATTCCTCGGGACACGCCACCGACCAAGCGGGCGACCCGCTCCTTCATCTCGTTGGCCGCCTTGTTGGTGAAGGTGATGGCGAGCACCGAGTAAGGCGACACCCCGAGGTCTTTGATCAGGTGAGCGACTCGATGAGTGAGGACGCGCGTCTTGCCCGATCCAGCCCCGGCCACCACCAGGACCGGACCCTCCGTGGTGGCCACTGCCTCCCGCTGCGACGGGTTGAGGCCCTCGAGGAGATCGGACTCGGGCATGCACCGAGTCTAGGTGGAGGGCACCACGCAAATACCAGGGGTGTGATTAAGGCCTCGCTTCGCTCGGCCCGCGATGGGCGATAGGCCGGCCTCCGGCCGGCCTGCGATGGGCGAAACCGTCTACCTCGCTTCGCTCGGCCCCCAATTCGCAATTCGCAATACGAAGGAGGGGACGGTTCGACGAGGCGGTCTCGCGTCTCTCCCCCCGGAGGGGGGAGTACCCGGCAGGGGGAGGGGAGCGCTCAGACCAGACGCACGACAAGGAACCTGGGCCACTCTTGCGGAAGGCGGGAGGCGGGAGGCGGGAGGCGCTTAGCCTCTGATGGCGTTGTGGAGGGGGCTGGCGAACCTCGGCGAGACGACGGTCCCTTCCAGCCACTCCCCCAGCCTCACTGCTTCGATTTCGATCTCGGCAATCCGGGCGGCGGGCACGGATTCGACCAGCTCCCAGGCGATTTCGCCGGACTTTCGCACGGCCCACGCGCCGACGATCCGGCCATCGACCCAGACTGTCGGTCCGGCGTTGCCGTTGCGATCGAAGAGGCTGGCTTCGTGTTCGCCGAGATACCACTCCCGCTGCTTCCAGCCCATCGTGGTGGGGTCGAGCGACGGGAGTAGTCGCACGAAGCGTGGCCGCGACGGGTCGCCGTCTTCGTCGGCGGCACTGATCCAGGCTGGCCCTCCGTCCACTTCGACCGGGATGGCGCCGATGCTCTCCAAGGCGGCTCGCATGTGGGTCTTGGTCCACCCGGTCCACCACCCGATGTCCGTCTCAGTACCAGGGCCGAAGGCGAGGAGCCATCGGTCGAGGAGGCTGGCGCGGGCAGTGACGGCGTCGATGGATTCGATCGGTGTGCCGAGCCAGGCTTCCATCGGGGCCCACCGGTACAGGCCACTCACCCAGGTGCCCTTAGGCCGAGCACGCACCGCCTTCCCCTCGGTGGCGAGTAGGAACAGGATCCGGGTGACCATCCCCACGGTCCCGAGCACCGACCCGTCCTTCTTATAGAACGTGATCTTCTCGGCGAGCTCAGGCACGTCCTTGGTGAGGTCAGTCGCCACCGCCTCGCCGCGGGCCCGGAGGGCAGCGATCGTGCGCTTCTCGGCGTGATGCAGCCACTCGTTGCCGTCGGAGGCAATCCCGCCCTCCTCCACCATTCGGGCGGTCCGTTTCCTCTCTGCAGCGATCAGTGAACGGGTCGACGAGTTGTGCACCGCCGGAACTTCGTCGCGCGGGACCACCCACAGCGTCCTCCGCATTCCCACCACGCGCACCAGGGACTTGCGGTCGTAGAGGGCGGCGTCGAGGTCGGACCGCTGGAACCCCGGGATCCGGGCCAGCGCCGAGAGGTACACCGTCGTCGGGTCGGTCGAGTGATAGGCGACCAACCGCTTGGCCACCTCCTCCACCCCACCCGCAGGGCTGGAAAGAAAATGCCGCGCAGCCAACCGCGCCCGGCGTTCCTCGACAGACATGAACCGCACAGCCGTCGACGATAGAGAAGGGGGCAGGAAGCAGGAAGCAGGAACGTCGATGGCCGTGCCGAGCAAAGCGAGGCCACCCCTTGCCAATTGCGAAATTGCGGGCCCGCGCAAAGCGAGGCACCGGTTTCGCCCATCGCAGGCCGGCCGGAGGCCGGCCTATCGCCCATCGCGGGCCG
>JBBEAX010000034.1:29106-31051 GCA_040882645.1 Acidimicrobiia bacterium | reverse complement strand
GCGAGCGCTCGTCGAGTAGCGGCCACTTCCCCCACGGTTCGGCATCGGCGATCAGGTCCTCGTATGAGATGAACCCGAGAGGTGAGTCAGGGGCCTCGCCCCCCATGACCACGAAATGCTCCACGGAGGCGAGTTCGGGGGCGAACCGCTCCACCAGCGGCACCAGGTCGATGTCGACGAACAACACCTTGTCGCCGGCGTGGTTGACGATGTAGGCCAGCTGGTCGGCAAAGAGCCTGATGTTCAGCGTGTGGCACACCCGCCCCGTGTTGGCGGTGGCCCAGTAGAGCTCGTGGTGGCGGTGGTTGTTCCAGGCGAAGGTGCCCACCGCGTCGCCCTGGTCCACCCCGAGTCCGGCCAAAGCGGTCGCCAGACGGCGTACCCGCTCGTCGGTCTTGGCATAGGTGGTGCGGGTGCGGGCCAGGTCGTGACCCACCGAGACGATCTTCCGATCGGGATGGATGCGTACCGACCGGTCATACAGGGTCGAGAGGAGCAACGGGAAGTCATCCATCATGTGGGGCATGGTGTGACGCTATCAAACGCGTCCCGCCGGGGTCGGGTGCGGCAGTTAAGCCCCGTCGCGGAGGAGTTTTGCCTTCTGGCGGTCGTACTCGTCCTGGGTGATGAGTCCCTCTTTGAGGAGCGCGCCGAATCGCTCCAACTGCGCCACCGTGTCGGTGTCCTCGATGCCGTCTCTCCCCAGGCTCTTCGCCCGCAGTTCGCGCAGGCGGTACACCAGGCTCTGGAACGCCTCAGGCTGGGGAATGTCGTTGAAGTTCGACTGGGCGTTCTCCCCGGCCGACTCGATGAGCAGGTCGCCCGAGCGCAGCATCCGCTCGAGGATCGACTGCGCGAAGGACATGTGGTTGATGTTCTCGAGCGGGATCTCCGTGCCGGCGCGGGAGAGGATTCCACTACGGCGGATGATCCGCTCGTTCGTCACGATGTAGTGGGTGAACCACCAGGCAATGAAGGGGTAGAGACCCAACTTCAGGAATGCCACAACAACGATGCCGGTCACGGCCCAGTCGAAGGTGCTGTTGTCGGGCGGGTAGCGCCACGTGAGGAAGATCAACGCGGCGAACAGCAACGTCCACGCGAATGGGATGAAGAGCAGTCGCCAATGCGGCCGGAACTCCCGGACTACGGACTCGCCCTCGGTCAGGAACTTTTCGGGGTAAGACATGTGCCAAGAGTAGGCGCGGGCAGGGACCTGGTGACGGACGACGGGTCGGGATTTCGGGCTAAGCGCTTAGAGAAGCATTCCGGTCGGCCGGGTCGGAGTGCGCAATCGTCGGCGAGACAATCCACGTGTGCCTACGCCCCCAGAACGCGGAAAACCCCGAGGGAGTCTTGGCCGAAGCCTCCACCCTCTCGGGGTTGTCCGATCGAAGCACTCCTTGCGAATTGCTCCTGTCCCTGACCTCGAACCGAAGCTCGGTGTCAAAGCTGGCCCGGCGCCCGCACCGCACCTTTCGGCCGATGCGACCCTCCCGAAGGAGCTAGGTCGGTAGCCGCCGCCTGCCGTTACCGGCTCTTGGCATCCCCGCATCGCTGCTTGGACATTCAGAACAATACGACCCGACCACGCTCTAGGTCAAGCCAGATCGCTATATGGATTTCGCGTCTCAGTTGGAGTTTTCGCGGGCAAGAGGAGGCGGCCTTCGGCCGCCGGCTACCCGCTACCCGCTTCCGGCAAGAGGCGGCCTCCGGCCGCCGGTTACCCGCTGCCCGCTACCCGCTTCCGGCAAGAGGCGGCCTACGGCCGCCGGGCAGCCGATCCCTCCATACCCAAGGCGTCCTCCCCCGGTACTCCGGGGGGAGGTGCCGAAGCGAAGCGAGGCGGAGGGGGCAGCGGAGACAGCGAGCGCTCCAACGACGGTGCCTGCTTCAGATTCCGGGCCCAGTCCCGCACGGAGGGTCAGCTGCCACCCTCCCCCCT
>JBBEAX010000034.1:0-29006 GCA_040882645.1 Acidimicrobiia bacterium | reverse complement strand
CTCCCCCCGGAAGCCGGAGGGAGACGCCAAGAAGAGGAGGCAGCGGAGACAGCGAGCACTCCAACGACGGTGCCCGCTTCAGATTCCGGGCCCAGTCCCGCACGGAGGGTCAGCTGCCACCCTCCCCCCTTCGGGGTACTCCCCCCGGAAGCCGGAGGGAGACGCCAAGAAGAGGAGGCAGCGGAGACAGCGAACACTCCGACGACGGTGCCCTCTTCAAATCCCGGGACCAAGCTGCTCGCAGGTTCGTCTGTCCCACCCCGTCGAGTACGTCGGATAACGACCTCTTGCTGGCAGCGGGTAGCGGGCAGCGGGCAGCGGGGGGCCCGAGCGAAGCGAGGGATCCCCAAAAAAGGTGGAACCCCGAGGGAGCTTTGGCCGAAGCCGCAGCCCTCTCGGGGCTCCATGTCCCCCCGTTGAGCAAACCCTTGCGAGCTGCTCCCCGGGGGGAACCGACCGGTGTTGCCACCGCCCGGCACCCTCCTGCTGGACCGAAGCCCAGCGGTGGGCCGTGGCCCCGTGGCGCCGAAGTGAGCCCGAAGACCCTCTCCGGCGACCCCTTGCGGGGTGTTCCCCGGGGCCGCCTCCCGTGTTTCCTTTCGGATCCTCGGGAAGAACTGGCGGCACCATACGACCCTCGCCGCGGCGCGGTCAACCGAAACCGCTATCTCGTTTTCGCGCGTCTGTCCGAGTTTTCGCGCGGGATTCCGGTGGCGTGCGGCAGTTCTAATGTCCCGCGCCGCTATGGACCGCCTCCTCACCCCCCACTTCGTGGCCGCGTGGCTGGTGAGCCTCGTATCGGGCCTCGCCTTCTTTCTGTTCGTCCACTTCCCCCGGTTCCTCGAGGAGGTGGGGGCGAGCAAGGTCGAGATCGGTTTGGTGGTGGCGGCGACGGCGCTCAGCGCACTGGCGGCCCGCCCCCTCCTCGGCCGGGAACTCGACCGGCGCGGCCGGCGGCCGGTGCTATTGCTCGGCGGCGCGGTGAATGTCTGTGTCCTCGGCCTCTACCTCACGGTGACCTCGCTCGGGCCGTGGCTCTACACCATCCGGATCATCCATGGCTTCGGGGTGGCGCTGGCGTTCACTGCGATCCATACGATCGCCGCCGACCTGGTTCCCGAAAGGAAACGGACCCAAGGCCTCGCCCTCTTCGGGGTGTCAGGGCTACTCCCGATCGCGCTGGGCGGAGTGCTCGGCGAGTTCGTGCTCGATCGGTGGGACTTCGACGGCCTCTTCCTGACTTCCCTCGGCCTCAGCGTGATCGGACTGGCGCTCTCTACCCGGATTCCCGAATCGTGTATTCCCATGGGCAAGGATGGGGCGGTGTCCTTCGTGCGCCCCCTCAAGCAGCACAACCTCCGCCCACTGTGGTGGCTCACCCTGGTATTCGCCCTGTCGTTGACCGCCTACTTCACCTTCCTCCGCACCTTCGTGGATCAGACGGGGATCGGGACCGTCGCCGGCTTTTTTGCTGCCTATGCCGGCACCGCGATGTCGTTGCGACTCGTCGGCGGATGGCTGCCGGACAAGATCGGTCCCAAGAGAGTGCTGTACCCGGCGATGTTGGTGTTCGCCACCGGTTTCGTACTGCTGGCGACGGCCACCGACGGCGGAGCGATTCTGCTGGCCGGCGCGTTCTGCGGGGCGGGGCACGCCTATGCGTTCCCCATCCTGTACTCGCTGGCGTTCACCCGGGCTGCATCCACCGACCGGGGGTCCGCATCGGCGATCTTCACCGGCCTGTTCGACATGGGGGCACTCATCGGCGGTCCGATGTTCGGGGCCCTGGTGACCTGGTTCGGCTACTCGTCCATGTTCTTCGTCGCCGCCGGGTGGGTGACGGTCGGCTCGATCATCTTCAGCCTCTGGGAAGGCGACGTCGGACCCCGTAAGCAGCTCCGAACTACATCTGTGTCAGTCGGGTGACGTATAGTCCCGAGGCATGGGACTGGAGACACTGAGTCCGAGCCGGGCAAGCGATTTCAAGGCCTGCCCTCAGCTCTTCAAATTTCGAGCGATCGACCGCCTGCCTGAACCCACCACGGTCTATCAGGCACGAGGCACGACGGCTCACCTCGCTCTGCAACGGCTGTTCGACCTTCCCGCCGCAGGCCGAACGCCTGAAGTGCTGTTCGATCTGTTCCGCGTCGCTTGGGCCGAGGTGCGGATGGGCGAATACGAGGGTCTGTTCGAGACCACCGAAGAAGAACGCGCCTGGGGGATCGAGAGCCTCGCCCTGTTGGCCAACTACTTCTCGATCGAGGACCCCACCTCGTTCGATCCCATCGATCGCGAACTCGACATGCTCGAGGATCTCGAAGGCATCACCATCCGGGGAATCCTCGACCGGATGGAAGAGACCCTTGATGGCCGGCTGGTGATCACCGACTACAAGACGGGAAAGGCGCCCCCCGAGCGATACGCCCTTCCGGCCTTCTTCGCCCTCAAGATCTATGCGCTATTGATCCGCCGCAAGACCGGGCGCACTCCCGACGAGATCCAGCTGATGTATTTGAACGGGCCGACCGTGTACCGGATCCCGGTGAACGACGCCCAACTCGACGCGATGGACCGTCAACTGCGAGCGCTCTGGTCCGCGATCGACAAGGCCATCGACCAAGAACGGTTCCCCCCACGCGTCAGCCGCCTCTGCGACTGGTGCTCGTTCCAATCGATCTGCCCCGCATGGGCCGGCACGGAGGTCGCCGCCGAAGCGCTGGCAGCGGCAGGCCAGTAGGGGCCTCGCTTCGCTCGGCCCGCGATTCGCAATACGCGATACGCAATTCGACAGAGCCGCGTCCGCCCGTTCGAGCGTGTTCCTTCGTATCGCGTATCGCGTATCGCGTATCGCGGCCTGGGGAGCCCCGGCCTACGGAAAAACGCCCCGGGCCAGCTTTGCGTCGGCGACTCGGCGAATCCCCTTGATGAGGGCGGCGGTGCGCAGGTCGGTCTCGTGCTTGGTTGCCACCGACGACACTTCGTCGTAAGCCCGGCTCATGATCTCGCGGAGGCGCCCCACGATCTCCGACTCCGACCAGAAGTAGTTCTGCAAATCCTGTACCCACTCGAAGTAGGAGACGGTCACGCCACCGGCGTTGGCGAGGATGTCGGGGATCACCAGGATCCCGCGGCCACGAAGGATGTCGTCGGCCGCAAGAGTGGTCGGCCCGTTGGCCCCTTCCATGATCAGCTTCGCCCTCACGTCACCGGCGTTGTGTTCGGTGATCACTCCCCCGGTGGCGCACGGCATCAGCACATCGCAGTCGATCGCGAGCAGTTCCTCGTTCGTGATGCGATCGCCACCGCCGGTGTACCCCTCAAGGGTCCGGTGCTTGTCGACATAGGCCATCGCCTCGTCGATATCGAGGCCATTTCCGTTGTGGACCCCGCCGGAGATGTCGGAGATCGCCACCACTTTGGCCCCCATCTGGTGGGCGGCCACTGCGGCGTACCGGCCGACATTCCCGAAACCGTGGATCGACACGCATGCCCCTTCCACCTCGAGGCCAACCTGCTGGGCGGCGACCGGAAGAAGGCTCACCATTCCCCGGCCAGTGGCCTCTCTCCGAGCAACCGATCCACCGAGAGCGGGCGGCTTACCCGTGACGACGGCGGGCACTGCGTGGCCCTTCTGCTGGCTGTAGGTGTCCATGATCCATGCCATCGTCTGCTCGTCGGTTCCCATGTCGGGGGCAGGAATGTCCTTGTTGGGGCCGATGAAGTCGATGATCTCGGCGGTATACCGGCGGGTGACACGCTGCTTCTCAGACCGGCTCAGGCTGATCGGATCGACGCGTACCCCACCCTTGGCCCCGCCGAACGGCAGGCCGACGATGGCGCACTTCCAAGTCATCAGCATCGCCAGGGCGGCGACCTCACCCAGGTTGACATCGGGGGCGTACCGGATTCCACCCTTCGTCGGGCCCATCGTCAGGAGGTGTTGGACCCGATATCCGAACAGGCTCTCGACCTCCGAGTAGTCGTCCCTGCGATACGGGAAGGTGACGATGATCGAACGTTGCGGAACCCGGAGTCGCTCGGCGATGTTGTCGTCGAGCCCGATCAGTTCGGCAACCCGGTTGAACTGGTGCAACACTTCTTGGTAGAGCGGTGAGTCCCACTCGCGCAGACCCTCACCGACGAACTTCTGCTCCATGGTCCTCTTTCCAGCAGAATGGCGGGAAGCCCAATCTAACGGGTCGAAGGGGGCCGCCAATTTGACCGTCACGATCTACACCATCGGTCACGGGCGCGAGCCGTTCGAGACGATTGCGGCCCTTCTCCACGAGGCCGGAGTCAGCACTCTGATCGACATCCGCTCGGCTCCGTACAGCACCCACGCCCCCGACTTCGCCCGCCCCCGACTGGAACAGATGTGCGCCGATGCCGGAATCGGCTACCGATTCCTCGGCCGCCATCTCGGGGGCAAGCCCACCGACCCGTCCCTGCAGGGACCCGATGGCCGGCCGGACATGGCCCGCATCGCCGCCACGCCTGGTTTCGCTGCCGACATTGGCCTGCTCCTCGAAATCGCTGGAGGCGGACCCGTCGCCATCCTCTGCGCCGAGGAGGACCCAGCCAACTGCCACCGGTCCACCGTCCTCGCCCCCGCCTTGATCGACCAAGGCGCAAGAGTCCTCCACCTCCGCCACGACGGCACCAAGCAGATGCATCAGGAGGGCCTGGGGATCTGAAGAAGTAGCAAGAATCAAGAAGCAAGTAGCAAGACAGACCCAAGCCCTCTACGGCCGCGCTCACCCGTTCTGTCGTATTGCGAATCGCGAATTGCCAATTGCGGGGCCCGAGCGAAGCGAGGGGCCCATCTGTCACACCCAACCGTTACCTTCACATCGTGCGTGAAGTGCATGTAGAGCCGGAGGGCTGGGACGCGGCGGTTGCCGATACCGAGGGCCCTCAGTTGGTGGTCGCCGGGCCGGGAGCCGGCAAGACCGAGTTCCTGGCGCGCCGGGCGCGGCATCTGATCGCCTCGGGGGTCGCCCCGGAACAGGTGCTCCTGCTGTCGTTCTCCCGACGTGGTGCAGCCGAGCTCCGCGCCCGAGTCGTCGCCGGGATCGAGCGGTCGCTCACCATCGTCCCGGCCATGACTTTCCATGCGCTGGCGATGCGGGTGGTCGAGGCACACGGATCTGCCGGCGACTGGGCAACGGCCCCCCAGATCCTCACCGGCCCCGAGCATGTGGCGTTGATCTCGGAGTTGCTCGCCGCCGAGGACGCCACCAACTGGCCGCTGCCCTACCGCACGATGCTCGGTTCGCGCAGCTTCGCCGACGAAGTCACCGACTTCATGCAACGTGCAACCGAGCGGCTCATGGGGCCCGACGAGATCGCCGCCAGGGGCCGGGCCGACTGGCGGGCGCTCCCCGCGTTCTTCCGCAGGTACCGTGCCGCGCTGCTCGAACGCGACCGCATCGACTACGGCACCCTCCAGGCCGAGTCGGTTCGCCTGCTAGAGGCACCGTCGATACGCGAGGCGATCGCGGCGGCTTTCCGCTACGTCCTCGTCGACGAGTACCAGGACACGACCGTCGCCCAGGCGCGTATGGTCGAGCGAATCTCCCAGCCGCACGGAAATATCACAGCCGCGGGCGATCCCTACCAGTCGATCTACTCGTTCCGGGGCGCCGAGTTGTCGAATGTCGCCGCCTTCCCCGAACGGTTCCGAGACGCCGACGGCGAGCCCGCACGGCGCATAGTCCTCACCACCTCATTCCGGGTACCCCGGGCGATCCTCGATGCGGCGGTGCGGGTGACGGCTGGGGCCGGCCTGCCGGGAGCGGCCGGCCCGGTGGTGCCTGCCCCGGGGGATGGCTCGGTGGAGACCTACGCCTTCGACCAGGCGTCCAATGAGGCGGAGTGGATCGCCTCCGAGCTGCAGCGGGTCCACCTTCGCGACAGCATCCCCTATCGACGCATGGCGGTGGTGGTGCGCTCGAAACGGCGATTCCTCCCCGAGCTGTCCCGGGCCCTCGACCGCCGCCGGATTCCCCACGATCCCCCCGACGCCCGCCTCGTCGACCACCCTGCCATCCGCCCGGTCCTCGATCTGGTCGCCGCCGTCGCCCGGCCCGAGCCCGAGCGCTCCAATTCGCTGCGCCGGGTGCTGCTCGGCCCGATGGTCGGCCTCACCCTGTCGGCGGCCCGCGACCTGGAGCGGATCGCGATGAAGGACGATTGGTTGACCGCGGTGACCGGCAGCCCGGCGGCGGTTCCACTGGCCCCCTTCCTCGAAACGAGCGCCTGGGCCACGAAACAGCCCGCCGCCGACGGGTTCTGGGAGCTGTGGACTCGGCTCCCCCATTTCGAACGGGTTGTCGCCGAGCCTGCCCGGTCCGACGATCGGGCCGCGCTCGCCTCGTTCGCCCAGGCCCTCGACCGCCTGCGCGAACGCAACCCACGCGCCTCGCTCGTCGACTACGCGGAGGTGGTCGACAGCGAGGACTTCGAGGCACAGCCCCTCCTCGAGTACCGGGAGCACGGGGTCGACCGCGTCGCCCTCACCACGCTCCACCAGGCCAAGGGGCTTGAGTTCGACGTGGTCATCGTCGCCGACGCCCGCGAAGGGGTGCTCCCGGACCTGCGCACGCGCGACTCACTGCTCGGCGCCCGCCATCTGTCGCCCACCCAGGGTGAGGACGATGCCGGCTACCTGCGGTTCCGGCTCCAGGAGGAGATGCGGCTCGTGTACACCGCCATGTGTCGGGCCCGGCTGCGAGTGGTCTTCACCTGCACGGTCGCCCCCCACGAGGGCACCTCGGGTAATCCGAGCCGGGTGCTCCCCCTGGTGGCGGCGTCCTCGATGGAGGAGGCCTCACAGCCGCCGCCGCCCTGGGTCGACCCCACCACGCCCCTCGAGGCCGAGGCCTGGCTGCGGCGACAGGTGCGCGACCCGCTGCTCCCCGCGGCGACCCGGCTTGCCGCTCTGGCGGCCCTCACCGACGCAGCCGAGTGGCACCCACGGCCCCCTTCGGAGTTCGCCGGGATCCTCGATCGAGGTCCCGACGATGGGCTGGTCTCACCCGGGATGTCACTCTCCCCCAGCGCCGCCGACAGCTACAACTCGTGCCCCCGGCAGTACGTGTTCAGCCGACTGCTTCACGTCGACGACGGCGGCTCGGTGTACCAGGAGCTCGGATCGGTGCTCCACCGTGTCTTCGAGCGGGCGGAGGAAGGTGCCCGGAAGCAAGGGGCGGACCACGCCGACCTGGCCACGGCGCTCCGGATCCTCGACGAGGAGTTCGACCCCGCGGCCTTTGGGTCCGAAGCCTGGGCCGAGGCGTGGAGGGCCCGGGCGGTGCGAATCACCACCAAGCTCTACGAGGCGTGGCCGGGACAGGGTCCCGCCGTGAGCCTGGAGCAGCTGGTCACCACCGAGGTGGACGGCGTCACCTGGTCGGGACGGGTCGACCGAATCGAGCGCCGACCAGACGGCCGCTGGATCATCGACTACAAGACCGGCACCTCGGTGCCCAGCAAGCCCGAGGCAGCCCAGTCGGTCCAGTTGGGGTTCTATGCCCTCGCCACCGACTCCTCCGACGACCCGGTAGGCGGCGCCGAATTGTGGTTCCCGGCCACCAAGGCCAAGAGCGTCACCACCCGCAAGTTCGATCTCGCCAACCTCTCGCTGGTCGAAGCAGCCATGGCCGGCGCCCAGCGAGGAATCTTCGACGAGGACTGGACCCCCATCCCCGGGCCGGGTTGCGACCGATGCGCCGTCCGCTCCGTATGCCCCGAGTGGCCCGAGGGCCGGGAGGCGTTCGCTTCATGAAGCCCACGCCCGAGCAGCAGAAGATCATCGAGCATCCGCTCGAGCCCGTGCGGGTCACCGCCGGCGCCGGCACCGGCAAGACGACCACGATGGCGCTGCGCCTCGCCCACCTGGTGCAGAAGAACGGCCTCGAGCCGGAACAGGCGCTCGGGATCACCTTCACCCACAAGGCGGCGGGCGAGCTGGCATCGCGGCTGCGGGAGTACCTACCGGAAATGGCGGCGCACGGGCGCGAGGTGGAGGTCGCCACCTATCACGGCTTCGCCCATGGCCTGCTGCGCGAGTTCGGCCCGATGGTGGGGGTGCCCCGTGGGGTTCAGGTGATCACGCCGGGGTATGTCCGCCAGCTGCTGCGCGACTCCCTCGGGGCAAAGCCACGAACCCATCTCGACCTGACGATCCCCGGCAGCCGGGTCGCCGAGCTGGTGACGCTGTCGTCTACGGTCGGCGATCACCTGGCGACCGTCGATCTCCTCCGCGACCACCTCACTGGCGACCCGGCCGTCGACGGCCCCCGGCTCGAGATGGCTGAGGTCATCGCCGACTACCAAACGCGCAAGGACCGCCTCGGGGTCCTCGACTATGCCGACCTCGTGGTCCGGGCTCACCGGCTGCTCACCGAAGTGCCCGAGGTGGCTGCCCGGGTACGCGACCGCTATCGCGTGGTCCTGCTCGATGAGTATCAGGACACGAACCCGGGCCAGCGCGAGATGCTGCGGGCAATCTTCGGAGGCGGCTTCCCGGTGACCGCGGTGGGCGACTCTGACCAGACGATCTACGAATGGCGCGGTGCATCGCCCGCCAACTTCAACCGATTCCCCGAGCATTTCCCGCTGGCGTCCGGGAAGCCGTCGCCGTCGCTCGACCTTTCCACCAACTGGCGCTCAGCCGTGTCGATCATCGATGTCGCCAATGCGGTGCGCGGCAGGATCGTCACGCGCAGCCCGCTGGAGAGGCTGAATCCGCGCCCGAAGGCTCCTCCGGGCAGCGTGCGCACCCACTGGCTCCACTCGGCGGTCGAGGAGGCGCGCTGGATCGCCGCCGAGACCGAACGGCTCCACGAGGACGGCCTGGCCTGGGGTGACATCGCGGTGCTGTTTCGCAAGCACCGCCAGATGGGTCTGGTGCGCGAGGCAATGGAGCACCGCGGCATCCCGGTGGAGGTGGCGTCGCTCGGCGGACTCCTCGAGGTACCCGAGGTGGCCGATCTGCATGCATGGCTGCGGATCCTCGGCAAGCCCGACGATGCCCCCGCCCTCATCAGGTTGCTGCTCGGCGCCTCCTATCGGCTGGGACTCGGCGATCTCGCCCCGCTCGCCGCCTGGGTGCGAGCCCGGTCGCGGTCCCGCGACGAGGACTCGCCGATCGGCTGGGCGATCCTCGAGGCGATCGACGACCTCGAGTCGGTCGAGGGCCTCTCCCGCGAGGCCCGCCGGCGCTTGGAAGGATTCCGCTCCCGCTATCGGGAACTACTCGAGATCGCCCAGGGGGTGAGCCTGGTGGAACTGAGCCGGCGGGTGCTCGACCGCACCGGAGCATGGCCCGAGGTCGATGCCCTCGACGGTGCCGCCCGCCTGTCGGCCCGCCTCAACCTCTACCGGTTCCTCGACCTCGCCGAGGAGTGGAGCCCGCTGGAAGGCGCCCCTTCGCTGCAGGCATTCCTGGAGCATCTCGAGGTGCTCCAGGACGAGAACACCTCCGACGAGCTCGATACTGCGCGGATCAGCTCCGAGGACGCGGTGGTGCTCATCACGGTCCATCGGGCCAAAGGCCTGGAGTGGCCGGCGGTGTTCCTCCCCGCGCTTTGCAAGGGCACCTTCCCGTCCGGGATAAGGAGTTACGAGGACCCCCGCTCCCGACCCGAGGTGATGCCGCGTGAGTTGCGGCTAGACGCCTCTGACCTCCCTGACCTCGGCGAGGATCCCGACGAACGGAAGGCGGTCCTGCTCGGGGCGCATTCGGATCAGGAGTGGCGCACCGCCTATGTTGCAGTGACCCGAGCCCGGGACGTCCTCATTGCCACCGGGGCCTTCTGGTACACCGAGAAGACGGCCAAGGAGCAGAGCGGGCTGTTTGCGGTGATCGACCAGCTGGCCGATCCGGCCCTCGGTCGCTGCGAGGAGCCGGGCGATCCCCCCGTCACCCTGCGTTTCGACTCCGAGCGCGCCGCCGAACCCGACCCACTCTTCGCCGATGGCTGGCGGTCGGCGTTGGCCACCGCGGTCACCGACCGCTCGGCCGTGGAGAATCTGGCGAAGGAGGCAGGGGTGCGCGTCGCATACGATGCCGCAGTGGATCAGCTCCTGCTCAAGCTCGACGGCTTGCCCACCCCGGGCGACACATCACCCACAGAGCCGCCGTTTCGCACTTCGGTCACCGGCCTGGTCACGCTCGCCGGCTGCCCGCTCCGCTTCTACTGGACCGAGGTCGAGCGCTTGCCCCGCAAGCCCACCCCTGCGGCCCGACGCGGGGTCGAGGTCCACCGAAAGATCGAGCTCCACAACCGGGGCACGGTGGCGTTCGATGAGGCCGACGAAACGTTCTACGACGCAGTCGACGGATACGAGGGGCCGGTCACCTCGGCATACGACAAGTTCCTCGCCTCCCGCTTCGCCGAACGCCTGCCTCTCCTCGTCGAGGCCCCGTTCGACCTGCTGGTCGATGGGGTGAGGATCGCCGGCCGAATCGACGCGGTCTACGAGGATGAGCCTGGGTCGTGGGAGGTGGTCGACTTCAAGTCGGGTCGACCGAGCGATGATCCGGCGCGCCGCGTTCAGCTGGAGGCCTACGCGGTCGCCGCCCACGAAGCGGGGTTCGGCGGAGGCCGTGCCCCCGACAAGACCCGGGTGACTTTCGCCTACCTCGGCGGTGACACCCTCGTCGAGCAGTCGGAGGTCGTCGACCGAGAGTGGCTCGCCGGCGCCCGCACTCATCTCGCTGAGCTCGTCGGGGTGGCTACGGGCGGCGTCTTTCCGGCCGCCCCGGCGGCGCCATGCCGCACCTGCGACTTCAACCGGTTCTGCGAAGCCGGCACCGCATGGCTGGCGGCCAACGCATGACCTGGGCACTGCTCGTCGGCTACCTCATCGGCAGCACCCCCACCGCCGACCTCATCGGGAGACTGCGGGGCGTCGACCTGCGGACTGCCGGCACTGGCAATCCAGGGACCGCCAACGCCCTCCGCGTGGTCGGACGGGGGGCCGCGGTGACGATCCTGATCCTCGATCTGCTCAAAGGCGCCGGGGCGGCGCTCTTCGGCCTCGCCCTGGGGGGTGACTCGACCGCCGTGGCCGCCGCGGTGGCCGCGGTGTCCGGGCAGGTGCTCAACCCGTGGTTTGGCTTCCGTGGTGGGAAAGGTCTCGGGGTCACCGGCGGAGCGGCCATGGTGATATGGCCGATAGGGGTCGCAGTGGTGCTGCCGGTCATTGCGCTCGGCGCAACCGCCTTCCGCGCCGCGGTGGGGGGCACCCTCGGCATCCTCTCGTTCTTCCTTCTGAGCATTCTGTGGGCCAACGAAGGATGGACGACATTGTGGGGTATCGCCCCAGACGACACGCTGGTGTGGTTCACGATCGGGATCGGCGTTCTCGCCCTCCCCAAGTTCGTCGGCGAAATCCTCGATCGCGGGTCCTAGACCACCCGCCCGGCGGAGGTCTGCAGCGGAATCGTCACCGGGCCGTCGTTCACCAGCTCGACCTCCATGTGCGCCCCAAACCTCCCGAGGCTCACGGGGATGCCCTCCGCGGCGATGGTCGACGCGAACACCTCGACGAGTTGCTCGGCGATCACCGGCTCGGCGGCACCCACGAACGATGGACGGCGGCCGCGACGGACGTCGGCGAGCAACGTGAACTGACTCACCACCAGCACCGAACCTCCCACCTCTCCCACCGAGCAGTTCATCTTCCCGTCGGTGTCGCGGAAAACCCGTAGTGCCGCCACCTTCTCGGCAAGTGCCACCGCGTCCGTATCCCCATCGTCGGTGCCAACCCCGACAAGAACGAGCAGCCCGCGGTCGATCGAGGCGATCGGCAGACCGTCGACCCTGACCGATGCTCGACTGACTCGCTGTACCACGGCTCGCATTCATCAGGAGCCTAAGGGAGTGAACGAATGGGCTCGCCCCGGGATGAGGTTTCGGCTTGCCACAAGCCGAAACCTCATGAAGCCAGCGACCTATTCGCTCACTCCCTAAGGGAGTGAGCGAATGGGCTCGCCCCCTAAAGGCGTTTACCCCCGGGCACGGAATGCGGTCGAGCGCACTCTTCTTGCATCCACTTCACGAATCCCGAACACCCGCGATCGACATTGATGGTGGCAACCAGCAAAGGAGGAAGCCATGCGTAAGCGAATGATCGTCATGGTGGCGTTGATCCTCTCGGTGCTCACGGTGAGCGGCGCGGCCTTCGCGCTCGACACCACGAGCGACGAGATCACGATCGACGGCACCGGCAAGCTCAGCGCCCACGGCGTAGGCAACGTCGCCATTGAGGGTGCGGGCTGGGTGAAGATCAAGATGAATGGCGACATCACCATCGTGGACAACGCCGGTGACGCCACCATTCGGATCCGCCCCTTCGGCCTCCTCGGGGAGGGCGCCGACGACACCACTGTGGTCCTCGAGGACTTCGTAGGTGTGATCGTCGTGAGGGGTTCGGATTTCACGATCAACGCTGAAGGCAAGTTCCGTCGAATCTTCGCCAACGGCACCGGTGTCGCGTTCCTCCAAGGGCGAGGCTGGTACCGGGCCACCGGCGGGTACTTCGGAACCTGGACGCCCGGCGGGGTGAGTGTGAACTACTCGTTGTAGATCGTCAGCAAAGGAATGGGGTGGGGCGGGCGACAGCCCGCCCCACCCGCGTCAGGGCTGTCAACCGCCGAGCAAGCGGCTCCGCAAACCTCCTTGATGCCCCGTCTGGACGATGGGAGGGGCGAGGAAGCGAAAGGCCACCGGGCTGATGACCGCGGACACCGCCACGAGCATGATCGCACCCGCCCTCAGCCCGGTAGACAGCAGCCCCAGCTCGAGGCCGAAGTCGGCGAGGGCGATGATCACGGACAGCTGGCCCGCGAGGATGAACCCCGAAGCCAGCGCTTCCCGGGCGGAGAACCGCCGCAGCATCAGCAGCATCGACGGAACCAGCTTCACGACGAAGGCGATCGCCACGAGCGAGAGCGCCTGGCCAAGGATCGCCGGATCACGCAGCTCGTCGAGCGGGAATGCGATCCCGACATTGATGAAGAAGATCGGGATGAAGAAGCCGTAAGAGAAACCGTTGAGCTGTTCCTCGAGGCCCCCCGGCTCCCGGAACACAAAGGTGAACACCGCCCCGGCGAGGAACGCCCCCAGGATCGCCTCGATCTCCAGGAGAGCCGACAGTCCGACGAATACGAACAGGAGCGCCAGCGTGGCGCGGGTGCCCATCTCTGCCGGATCATCGGACCGAAACAGCCGTTCGAATCTCTCCGGGTGCCACCAGGCTGCCCTCCTGAGCACGACCAGCGCGAGGAGCATCACAGCGAGCAGCGCCGGGATCGAGAGCAGATCGATGCCAACGCCCTTCTCCACCACCACACTCAAGAAGACGATCCCGACGAGGCTCAGCACCTCACCGAATACGGCCGTGATCAGAATCGTCTGGCCAACTCGAGTCCCCGTTCTCCGGGTGTCGCGCAAAGCCGGCACCACGAGGCCCAGCGCAGTCGCCCCGATGAGGAAGGTGATGAAGAGCCGCTGCTCCAGCGACTCGTGCTCGAGAAATCCTGCACCGAAGAAGGCCGCAGCCACGAAGGCTCCCACCAGTACGAGCCCGCTGACCAGTTGGGCCGGACCCTGACGTTCCAGTCTGGTGAAGTCGATTTCGAAGCCGGCGAGGAACATCAAAAGGAACAGGCCGAACTCGGCCAGGAAGCCGAGCAGCGGCTCGCCGGCTTCGATGATCCCGAACACCGGGCCGACGACGACCCCGAACCCGATCTCGAGCACGATCGCGGGAACCCGAATCCGCCCTGCGACAAGCGGGATGAGGAACGCTGCCGCGGCGATGGCGATCAGCGACACCGGGGTCGCAATGCCATGCGGGCTTCCCCCGCTCGACACGTCCACCCCGGCCACGAGCACGGGGAACATCAACGCCGACTCGGCACCACGAGGGTGCTGATGTCGACTCGCTGCACCAGGTGCCCGACGATGCCCGGCGCCAAGAACGTCGGCCTTCGGTCCGACGCGCCGAGCACCAACAGGTCGGCGCCCTCGACCTCCGACTCGAGGACTCTCACCGGGTTGCCTTCACGCAGCTGCCGCGCCACCTCGACGCCGTGCACCGAGGCATCCTCTCGCACCCGGACCAGCGCTTTCACCGCTTCGTCACGGCCGTCGCTCCCAGTGATGAAGGTGGGAGGCACCACGGCCACCGCCTTGACGGAACCCCGCCCCGCGCCGGCAAGGTCGATCGCGGCGCGAGCCGCGGCGGTGCCCGAAGGGGTATCCCGGGCGGGGGCGACGATCCGCCGATACGGGTGGGAACCGCGAGCGAACAACAGCGGGCGGTTCCAATCGGCTGCGCGCCGCAACATTCGTGTGGCCCTGAACCTTCCGATGAGGGAAGATGAAGGTGCGGGCACTACCACCAAACCGATGCTCTCTTCGAGTACCACCGCCCCGATCCGCTGCGATGGATCTCCAGCTACCGGGTGGAAGCGAACGTCCACGCCCGAAGCAGACCCCTTGATCTCATCCAGCATCGCCTCGACCTCGGCCGCTTCGGATTCTTCACGGATGGCGCCGAGGTCGGGATGGGCGACCACCAGCTCCTCGGCTGGGCTATTCCGGGTTATGTCGAGTGCCTCGGCCAGCACCTGGGATGCCTGGCTTACCGACCCGAAGGCCACCAGGATCCCCTTCCCGAAGTCGAGCGGGAACCGCGCCTCGCCCGCAGTGAACCGCCGCACAATGAGGCTGAAGTCGGCAGTAGCCCCAACCACAGTCACCAGATCGCCCGTCTGGATGACGGTCGAACCGTGCGGCACGATCAGTTGCTCACCCCGCAGGATCGTCGCCACCAGCCACGACTCCGAATGGATGTCGCGCAGTGCCATTCCCCGAACGGGGCTGTCGTCGGCGATGAAGAACTCGAGCGCCTCGGCGCGGCCGGCCGCAAATGCCGTCGACGAGATCCGCCGCGGTTCGAGGCTGATCTCCAGCTGGCGGGCGGTGAGCGAATCCGGCGAGAACGCCGGCACGCCGAGATCCCGGTATCGCGGGATCTGCTCGGGATCGGCCGCGATGGCCACGACCCGGATCAGCCCGGCGTCGAGGGCGAGTTGGCACACCTCGAGGTTCACCTCGTCGTCACCGGACGCCGCCACCACCGCGTCGGCGTCGGTGTAGCGCGCCTTCTCCAGAACCACCCGGCTGGATCCATCGCCCTCGATCACATCCACATCACGTACGGCTTGAACTCGGGCGAGGAGCTCCGGATCGAGATCGATCACCGTCACGCTCCAGCGCTCACCGAGCCGCCGGAGCAGGTCCCGAGTCGCCCCCCGAGCACCGACGATGATCGCTCTCATTGCCCTCCTTGGCGTGACAACCCGCCGCAGCAGGTCGGAACATTATGCCCGAGGCAAAGAGAGCCAAGAATCAAGAATCAAGAGTCAAGAGCCAAGAAACCTCTACTCGCTCTTGGCTCTTGGCTCGCCTTCCGCCTTCCGCCTTCAGCAAGAGGGGACCAGGCTCCTTGTGTTCGTTTGGTCTGAGCGCCCCCCTCCCCCCTTCGGGGTACTCCCCCCTCCGGGGGGAGAAACGCGCGAGCACCTCGTTCCGCGTCTTTCGAATTGCGAATAGCGCATTGCGCATTGCGCATTGCGGGCCGAGCGAAGCGAGGCCCTACACCGAGAAGCGCACCACGATCACGTCGCCTTCGGCGACGGGGTAGTCCTTGCCTTCGAGGCGGATGAGGCCGGCAGCTTTCGCCGAGTCCCATCCTCCGGCGTCGATCACGGTTTCGATGGGTGCCACTTCGGCGCGGATGAAACCCCGTTCGAGGTCAGAGTGGATCTTGCCGGCCGCCTCTTTGGCCGAGGCACCCGCACGAACGGTCCAGGCGTGAGACTCTTTCGGTCCGACCGTGAAGAACGAAAGCAGTCCGAGGGCGCGGTAAGTGGCTTGGACCATGCGAGCGAGGGCCCCCTCCCCCAGGCCAAGCCCTTCGTAAAGTTCCTGCCGGTCGGCGGGGTCGAGCCGGGAAGCCTCTTCCTCGATGGCGGCGCTAACGACCACCACGACGTCGCCTGCCGGGACCGCCGCTTCCACCGCGGCCTGCAGCTTCTCGGGAGCATCGTCCTCGCCGGCGTTGACCACCCACACGCATGGCTTGAGCGTCAACGGCGCAAGGTCGCGGAATGCGGCGAGCTCGCCTTCGTCCCATACGCCCTCCCGCAGCGGTCTGCCGCCGGCAAGCATTTCGGATCCCTTGGCGATGGCGGCGGCCGCACCCTTCTTGGTGGCATCGGCCGTGGCCTCCTTCGCGGCCTTCCCAACGCGCCGCTCGAACACCTCCGCGTCGGCGAGCACCAGTTCGAGCAGCAAGGTTTCCGCCTGGACGACCGGGTCGGTACCCGATTCGGCGTCTGGGACCGACTCGTCCTCGAACGCCCGCAACACCACGGCCAGTGCATCCATCTCGCGGAGCCGCCCGACGAACTGGGCGGCGAAGGAGGAGCCGCCCGGCGACATCGCCGGCAGGTCGAGGAGGTCGAGGGTCGCGTGGACCACCTTCGCCGACGCCTCCACCACCGCGGCGCGCTCGAGGCGGTCGTCGGGGATCTTGGCCACACCGACATTGGGCTCGGTGGTGGAAAAGGGATGCGCGGCCGTGGGAGCGCCCAGTCCGGTGAGCGCGTTGAAGAGCGTCGTCTTTCCGACGTTGGGCAGACCGATGAGAGCGAGGCGGGCCAAGAAGAGCCATGGTACCGAGGCGGTAGCATCGCCCTGCCGTCAGCCAGGAACGGATGCTCGAACTCGACCAACTGAGCAAGCGCTTCGGGGACATCGTCGCCCTCGACGAGGCGACCCTGCGGGCGCAGCCCGGCAGGATTCTCGGCTTCCTCGGACCGAACGGCGCCGGCAAGACGACCGCGATGCGATCCATCTTTGGCCTGGTGGCCCTCGACCATGGGACCGTCACCTGGAATGACAAGCCGATCGACGCGGCGGCAAGGCGGCGATTCGGCTACATGCCCGAACAGCGCGGCCTGTATCCGAAGATGAAGGTATCCGCGCAGATCTCCTGGTTCGCCCAGCTTCGGGGGATGGAACGGGGTGCCGCCGATCGTGCCACCACCGAGGTGCTCGAGCGTCTCGGCCTCGGCGGCCGCACCGACGAACGGCTGGAGAACCTCTCCCATGGAAACCAGCAGCGGGCGCAGGTGGCAGCGTCGCTGATCCACTCGCCTGAACTGCTGGTACTCGACGAGCCGTTCTCCGGGCTCGATCCCACCGGCGTCGACTCGATGACCGAGGTCATCCGCGCCCGCGCCGCCGAGGGGGCCGCGGTGCTCTTCTCATCTCATCAACTCGATCTGGTCGAAGACGTGTGCGACGACGTCGCCATCATCAACCGCGGGCAGGTGGTCCTCACCGGAACCCTCGCCGGGGTCCGCAGTCAGGCACCCCGCCGTCGCATGGAGGTCAGGTTCGCCGACCCATCGGCCACCTGGGCACCCCCCGCCGGTGAGCTCATCCGCGAGGCCGACGGGACCAGGGTGTACATGGTCCCGGAGACCTTCGACCCGAACGCACTTCTCGCCGCGGCGGCGAGTGCCGGAAAGGTCGAATCGTTCAGCTTCGGACCTCCCTACCTGTCCGAGATCTTCCGGGAGGCGATCAGATGAGCGCGGCGGGTCGCGCCACCTACCTGGTGGCGAAACGCGAAGCCACCGAACGGGCCAAGAGTCGGGTCTTCGTCGTGTCCACTGCGGTGACTCTCTTGATGGTTGCGGTGTCCATCGTCATCACGGCCCTCGTGTCGGGCAGCGAGACCACCTACCGGGTGGTCGTGGCCGGCGAGAACCCTCCTGGAGTCGGCCAGGCCCTCGTGGCTTCTGCTCCGGACAACGCGTCGGTGGAGGTGGCCACCGCCGATGACAGCGACTCAGCCCTGCGGGCCGTCGCCAACGGGGACGCCGACGGGGCGATCATCGGCCGCGACACGATCGTCGTACGGTCGGCGAACTCGGGGATCGCGGATCTTCTCACCACCGCGCTCACTCAGGCGCGCCTGATCGAGCGGTTGGGGGCGGGCGGTCTCGACCCCTCCGTCCTCCTCGAGGCGGCCGACATCACCGTCCAGGCGACCGACCCGACAGACGACGGGGCCAGCGCCGTCGGGTTCATCACGGTGGTGCTGCTGTTCACTGTGATCACGATCTACGGGCAGTGGGTGCTGCTCGGGGTGCTGGAGGAGAAATCGAACCGAATCGTCGAACTGCTCCTGTCGTCGACCAGCGTCCGTTCGCTGCTCACCGGCAAGATCATCGGAATCGGGCTTCTGGGGTTGCTGCAGCTGGCCGTGCTCCTGCTGCTCGGGCTCGGCGCGGCCGCGCTGGTTGGCACCATCGACCTCCCGGCGTCCACCTATCCCACCGCCGCCTGGTCGGTGGTCTGGTTCATCCTGGGGTTCGGGTTCTATGCGGCGCTGTTCGCCGCCGGCGGGTCACTCGTCGCCCGCTCCGAGGACGCCCAGGCGGCCACCACACCCGTCGCGATGGTCGGGCTAGTCGCCTACCTCGTCACCTTCACGGTCATCCTGCCATCACCCGACTCCCTGACATCGCGTCTCTTGTCGCTGCTTCCCCCGATCGCCCCGATCGCCTACCCAGCCCGCCTCGGGCTGGGGGTCCCGGCCGGAGAGCTGCTGCTCGGAGTGGCAATGACCGTGATCGGCACCGTCCTGGTGATTCGCGTAGCCGCTCGCATCTACGCGGGCGGCCTGCTGTCGTCCGGGGGCCGCGTGAAGCTGCGGCAAGCGTGGAAGGCGGCTGGGGAGCTGGCCGAGGGCTAGGACCGCCCCACCGGACCGTCGAACAACGACGCGATCTCCGTGGCGTCGTATCCGAGCCGCTCCAACACCGTCGCGGCATCCCCACCCGGCCGTCGAGCAGGCTGGGGATCGGGTGCCGGCGTCCGTGAGAACCGCGGCGCCGGCGCCGGCTGGTGGAGACCCGACAGTTCGACAAAACCACGCCGCGCCGTCGCGTGCGGTTCATTCGGGGCCTCGGACATCGACAGCACCGGCGCCACGCATGCATCGATGCCGTCGAAGACCTCGGTCCAGTCCGCCCGCGTCCGGGCCGCAAAGGCCACCTCGAACCGCGTCGCCAGTACGGGCCAGCCGTCACGGTCGTATTGCCCGGGGAGGTCTTCACCGGAAAGCCCCAGACCATCGAGGAGCTCCTCGTAAAACTGCGGTTCGAGCGCACCCACCGCCATGAACTCGCCGTCGGCGGTGCGGTAGCAGCGGTAGAACGGCGCCCCCCCGTCGAGCAGATTGCTCCCGCGTGCCTCGGTCCACAGCCCCCCGGCGGCCAGCCCGTGAAACATCGCCGTGAGCAATGCAGCACCGTCGACCATCGCCGCGTCCACCACCTGCCCCCGATCCGACCCGGCTCGCTCCACGAGGGCGGCGAGCAGGCCGGCCACCAGCAGCATTCCCCCTCCGCCGAAGTCGGCCACCAGGTTGAGCGGTGGGGGCGGCGGAGCATCCGCGGGGCCGATCGGATGGAGCGCCCCGGCCACTGCGATGTAGTCGATGTCGTGACCCGCTTGTGCTGCCCGGGGGCCCTCCTGCCCCCAGCCGGTGATCCGCCCGTAAACGAGGCGGGGATTCCGATCCAGGCACTCCTTGGGCCCGGCCCCGAGGCGTTCCATGACGCCGGGCCGAAAGCCCTCGACCAGGATGTCCGACCGTTCGATCAGGCGAAGCAGCACCTCGAGGCCGGCGGGGTCCTTCAGGTCGACGGCGATCGAGGCGGCGCGCCCACGCAGCATCACGTCGTCGGGCACGATGGGCGGGCCTGCTCCCTTGCGCTCCACCCGGGTCACCGTCGCCCCGAGATCGGCGAGCACCATTGCCGCGAACGGCCCGGGCCCGATCGACGCCACCTCGACGACCTCGATCCCGCGCAGCGGACCGCTCATCGTGAGGCCCCCTCCACCACCCGGGTGGACCCCGTCAGCCCGTCGCGGTCGAGCACGATGAGATCCTCGATCCACTCCCGCATCGCAGGAACGTGGCTGACCAGTACCACCAGCCTGTCTGTCTCGGTGGCAACCAGGCGTTCGATTCCCCGCATCGCCAGATCGAGGTGCTCCACGTCGAGGCTGCCGAAGCCCTCATCGAGGAAGAACGCGTCGAGGCGGCCACCCTCACGGGCCACGATCTCGGCAAGGGCCAGGGCGAGGGCCAACGAGGCGAGGAAGGTCTCGCCGCCGCTCAACGAGGACGGGGCCCGCACCGCGTCGGCCGCGGCGAGATCCACCATGTTGAATTCCCCGTCGTCACTGAATCGGTACCTGCTGGCTGTGAGAGTCTCGAGGTGCGCACCGGCGAGGTCGGCCAGGTCGTGCCGGCGCTCGTCGAGAACGAATTCCAGAAAGCCCGAAGGACGCAGATCGGTGAGCAGCCGGTCGAGCAGGCCGGCCTGGGCAACCAGGTCGGCCTCCTCCCCGGCCAGGGCCTCCATCTCGGCGAAACGCTTCTCGAGGTGTTCCACCGTCGCTCCGAGAGCGGTCGCCTCCTTGCCCGCCTCCTTCGCCGCCTCCATCACGTCGTCCTGGGCCGCAAGGCCGGCGCCTTCGAGCAGTTCCACCCGGGCCGCCTTCGCGGCCTCGACCTCTTTCTCGGCGTGAGCGCGCTCCTCGTCGGCGGCAGCGCGGGCTTCGATCCAATTCGTTCGCACCGACTTCAAACCCGCCTCCACCTCGGCCACCTCATCACCGATCTCGATGTCGGCTCCGAGGCGCCCCACCAGGGTCGCCAGGTTGTTGCGGAGGCGTTCGACTTGCTTCGCCGCGCTCTCCCGGGCAGCACGCGCTGTCTCGACGCGCTTACGCGCCTCTGCTTCGGCGGACCGCGCCGCGGCGAGAGCCTTCTCGGCAGACGACACCGCGGCTCGATGGGTTGCCAGCTGCTCCGCAGGGTCTCCCTTCCCCAGAAGCGTCGCAATCTCGGCCGCCAGCTCAGCCGCCGCGGATGAGGCCGCCTCCGCGGTGTCCCCGGCCAGCTTGGCGGCGTCGACGGACTGCGCCACCCGGGCGAGTGCCGCCTCGAGCTCGGCTCGGCGCTGGGCCAGGAGAGTGCTCGCCGCCGCCCGGGCATCGCGCGCTTTCACCGCCGCTGCGGCAGCCTTTGCCGCCGCCTTGTCGGCGGCATCGACCTTGGCGGCGGCCCGTTTCGAGGGAAGCTTCGCCACCACCTGGTCGCACACCGGACACGGCTCCCCAGCGGCCAATTCTGCGCGAAGCGAGTGGGCCCGGTCGGCCGTGTGCGCCGCGTGGAGGACATCGCGGGCAGCCTGGTCCTCGGCCTCCGCCTTCTCGGCGGCGGCGGCCACCGCCTCGTCGCCGGCGCTCGCCTCGGCCAGGGCTGCCTCGGCAGCATCGCGCCCCTTCTCCGCCTCGGTCACTGCGGCCCGCAGGTCGGCGAGACGCTTCAGTTCCGACTCTGCCCGCCCCACGGCCGCCCGATGGCGGGCCACCTGATCGGCGGCCGCTTCGAGCGCCTCGCGTCCGCCGGCGGCCTCGATCGCAGCCTCCAGCGCGGAGGCCGCGCCGACCGCGGCCGCCTCAGCGGTGGAGAGCGATCCAAGGGCATCGGCCATGGCGGCGTCCGCGTCAGTCGACGCCCGGAAGAGACCTTCGGTCGACTCCCGGTCCGGGATCGCATCGGCGAGCGCATCGAGGGTGGCAACCCGCCTGGCGGCGGCGGTCATCTTTTCTTCCGCGCCGCGCAGCACTTCGTCTACCTGGTTGACCGAGCCCCGCAAAGCCTCCAGGGTGTGAGCCCGCTCGTCGGCGACGACCAGCGCCTTCTTCTTCTCCTCGAGGTCCTTGCGATCCGACTCTGCGGTCTCGCGCCGATCGGCCAGCACCTGCATCCGGCCGCCGAGGCGGTCGACGCGAGCCTTTACCGCCTCCCGCATCGCGTCAAGCCGATCGAACCCGAACACCCCCTTGAGCACCTTGTTGCGGTCGGTCCCGGTGGCTTCGAGGAACCCGGCGAACTGGTTCTGCGCCAGGAGGACCGAACGGCGGAACGCCTCGAAGTCCAGGCCGAGGATCTCCTCGATCTTCTCCCCCATGTCGCGCGCCTTGTCGGCGACCACATGGTCCTCGCCGTCTTCTACCCGGTAGAGGGTGTGCGCCGCCGCACCGTTGCGTCGCAGCACCCGTACCGCCTTCCACACGGTGCCGTCGACTTCGAAGGACAGGGACACGTGGAGGCTGTCCTTCCGCTGATTGATGAGCGTCTTGGTCTCTCCGGCGATGCGCGGGGTCTTTCCGTAGAGGGCGAACGACACCGCATCGAGAATCGACGACTTCCCGCTGCCGATGGGCCCCACGATCCCCACCAGGCTCCGACCGGTGAATTCGAAGGTGGTGTCGTCGGCGTAGGACCGGAATCCGCGCAGCGTCAGCTCAATCGGACGCATCGGCCACCTCGAGGGTGATCTCGCGGAACAGGTCCATCAGGTCGTCAGAGGCGGCCTCGCCGTGGACCTCCCGGTGGTAGTCGGCATACAGGTCGTCAAGAGGCCGACCGGTCGTAGTCGGCCGCGCGTCCCGCGACCGGTCGTACTCGGCCCGCACCTTGACCACATCGGGGAAGCGTTCGCGGACCACATCCATCAGCCCGGGATCGGGGCCGTCGGTGCGCACCGCCAGGTCGAGATAGGCGTCGTCGAGGTCGTCGCGCCCGGCGATCTCCTCCCAGGTTCCCTCCACCCGGATCAAGGGCCTTCCTCCGGACACCGGTACCGATCGAATCGAGGCGGGCGCGTCCGGGGAGGTGTCGACGACGACCACTCGCTTCACCTCGCCGGCCTCACCGAAGTCGAGCTGCAGCAGTGACCCGGCGTACTCGGCTGGCACCCGGGCACCAGGGGCCTTCTGGGGCGCGTGAATGTGCCCGAGGGCGACATAGTCGACGGTGGTCGGCACCGCCGACTCGGCGGCGGCGTACGCCTCGCCCATGTGGAGGTCGCGTTCGCCCCGGGGGGCCGCGGTGTTCACCTTCACCCCGCCGACCATGAAGTGGGCCACCACGAAGGTGGCATCGTCCGGCCCGGCTGCCTCGCCCAGGGCCGCCGCGTACCGCTCGGTGATCTTGCGCACCCGCTCGGCGTACGTGCTGTACCAATCGTCGGCCCTCACCATGAAGTCGACCGTCTGGGCGGCGCGGAGGAACGGGAAGCAGGCAACATGCGCCCGTCCGTTGGCGGTGTCCAGCGACATGATCCCGCCCTCGTCCGGGGGCTTGATCCGCCCCACCAGATGCACCCCGAACGGTGCCAGGAACGGCGCGAGGGTTTCGAACAGCTCCGGCGAGTCGTGATTGCCGGCGACCACCACCACCGGGCGGGTGCCTCCGTCGGCGAGACGCACCAGTCCCTCGAGGCCGAGACGCAGCGCCTCCACCGGGGGGACCGCCCGATCGAACAGATCGCCGGAATGGAGCACGAGGTCGGCTCCCTCGGCGGCGGCGATCGCCACCACCGAATCGACCACAGCGCGGTGCTCCTCCAACCGGTCGTGCCGCTCCAGCCGCCGCCCCAGGTGCCAATCGGAGGTGTGCAATACGCGCATGTCAGACCTGACCGAGCGAGACCGGCCGACGGCCAACAGCCAACGGCCAACGGCCCGAGGGATAGATCGTCCGTATTAGGCCGTGGGCCGTGGGCCGTGGGCGGTGGGCCCTCTTCACAGCCCCTCGAACACGTCCGCGTCGTCTTCTGCCACCTCTTCCTTGCGGGTGGCCCATGGGGGGAAGGGGAAGTCGACGACGAGGGGCACCGGAATCGACGGCTGCGAGATGACCATGGTTCCCGGCTTGAGGAGGCGCGCCCGGGCCCGGGTCGAAGGCAGCATCCACCCGTATTCCGAGCGTTCGGCCTCGGCGGCGTCGAGGCGGCCGGTCACGCGAAGGGCGGCGTTCTCCAGCACCTCCGGCGCCACCCGGGAAGCGGTCTGCTGGGCGCCCACCAGGAGCACCCCCAGCGAACGGCCCCGCTGGGCGATGTCGATCAGCATGTCCTTGATCGGGCTCTGGCCCTCGCGAGGGGCGTACTTGTTCAGCTCGTCGAGGACCACCACCGAGAGCGGGAACCTCTGGCCGCTGCCCTCCTTCTCCCTGAATGCTTCGGACAGGAGCGCTCCCACCACAAAGCGCTGGGCGAGGTCGTGGAGCGACTGGAGGGCGACCACGGTGACCTGGGCCTGGGCGCGGTCGATGCGGCGGCTCTCCCCCGGCTGGATCAAATGCCCCAGTCGGACCACCGCAGCATGGAACCGTCGCATGAACGCCGAGACGGTGCCGCCTTGAACTCTTCCTGACCACCGCAGGTCGGGTTCTCCATCGGGCGGATCGAGGAATTCCTCCAAGGCGGTGGCGAGGCCGGCGAGGTCTTTGATCACCCGCTCCCCCTGGTTGGGGCGAACCAGATCACCGGGGGAATGGCCCTCCGACGGGTCGCGCAGCACGATCGCCCCGGGTACCCCGGCCACGTCGACCGCGTACCGCCGCAATTGCGACTCGACCCGTTCGGCCACGAAGGAGATCTGGTTGCGAGCGTCGGAAGCGTCGGTGAAGAGGAAGCGCAGCAGTCCCTCGTCGACGAACTCCCGG
Organism: Acidimicrobiia bacterium; assembly: GCA_040882645.1. GTDB lineage: Bacteria > Actinomycetota > Acidimicrobiia > Spongiisociales > UBA11373 > JAUYIV01. Next base: position 4,316 of record JBBEAX010000034.1, on the reverse strand, counting down.
GGGGTCCAGGCGAAGACACTCACATCCTGGCGACCGGCGATGTCGGGCACCAGCACATCCCCCGAGCGAGGGCGCGGCGGCGCCCACAAGGACACCGAGGGGAACGCCTGCGGTTCGACTCCGAGAGCAGCCCACTTGGCGGCGTGCTCGGCGGTGAAATCGCGGTTCGGCTTGTCGAGCCAGAGCAGGTCCTCGCCCTTCACGTTGAACACCAGGACACGCAGGTTCTTGCCCGCTTCGCCGACGATGTCGCGCCGGCCCGTGAGCATCCGCAGAAAGAACAGGGCGAACGAGGTCTTGGTGGCGACGCCCGAGATGCCCGAGATCGACATGTGGCCGCCCTTGCGGCCGTCGAAGAAGTCGAGATCGACATAGAGCGGCAGGCCGTCGCGACCGAGGCCGACGGGGAGGGGACGGCCCATCTCGTCGGTGTAAAGGGCTTTCGCCCGTGCCTCGCCAGTCGCCCTTTCCACTGCCCCGCCCGGATCGGGCGCCACCCACAGCTCGGGATCGACCCGGGTGACCGCCACCTGCGCCGACCGCACCTTCGCCCCGGGCATGCTGCCTTCATCGGCGATGCGGAAGGTGTCGGATTCGAACGACGCCCCCTCGTACACGGCTTCGACCTCGGTGACGATCCCGTAGGTGCTCACCTCGTTGGCGCCCGGCACCTCTGTGCGGACCACCACCAGATCGTCGAGTTGCAGGTACTGACCATCGCCGATGACCACCCGGAACTCACGGGTGTTGGTGTGCTGGCTTCCCAGGACCCGCCCGACGCTCATGCGGCCACCGCCGACCGCAGCGCCCGCAACACCAGGCCGGCGTCGCCGAGCCGATGGCGCAGGTCGCGTTCCAGCGCGGCGATAGGCACCAGGTTCTGTGGCGCCCGCGGCTCGATGTGCGGCTCGGACCCAACCCTTGGAAGCACCGCCGCCGACCGGTCGGCTATCCGCACCACCGTCTCGCGGTCGAGGGAGGCCGAAGCCTCACAGCGGACCACTCCCACCCAGGAGTGGCCGTCGGCGCGATCGGCGAGGCGCAGGTACCACGAGTAGCGGCGGAACCGCCCCTCGCCGATGGTGAACAGCGGGGTGCGGTGCGCAGCCGGCAGTTGCCCGACGATGGCGGTATCGGGCAGGTACGACCGCCGATGACTCTTGACGTAACCCATCTTGTCGGAGGCCGTGTAGTCGTAGAGGGGGCCGTCGGCCACCACGAAGTACCCGGAGCCGGCGAGGTCCTCGGCCAGCACCGCCTCGGCGCGCCGCATCGCGTCATGGAACGACCGGATGAGAGAGGCAGGGTCGTCGTCGTCCACCGACGAGGTGAGGTACTGCAGCCACGGCGGAAGCGGGGGGAGACTCGGCGAGTTGCCTTTGCCGAGCAGTGCCATACGGACCACCTGCGGCCGGACCACCTCGCTGCTGGGGACCTCCCGGTCCCAGACCACCGCCCCGACCGCAAACGAACCGCAGATGCCAGGAACGGGACCCGCTTCGTCGTCGAGGAGCAGACGGGCATCGATCCGACGCACTCCGTCGACGAACGCCACCATCGGCACTCCGTCATCCACGCCGGCAATCGGCTCCCAGGGACGGTCCTCGACGTCGGTATCGACCGACCCCTCGGCCGGAGAGAGCGAATCCTCGGGTTCGACGGCGGCCCCGTACTCCGGGGCCCATCCCTCGACGTGCAGTCGGGCCATGGTGGGCGATGGTAACGACCGGGGGTGACGCGAAGAGGCCCTCGCTTCGCTCGGGCCGGAATTCGCAATTCGCGAGTCCGCCACCTAAGCCCCTCGAGTGCTACCTGAACGGGGTGAGCTGGCCGGACGCAAGTAGCGCTTTTGCAGCATTGACGATGTCGCCCGCCTCCTCGATCGCGTGGGCGGCATCGTCAGATGTCGTCGATGGTGAGTCGGCGTCTGGATACTCGGTGTCGTTCCTCTGGCGACGCAACCGGCCAAGAGAGGAGAAACCGGAACCGAACTGCTCAGTCATCGCTTCTTGGACGGCTCGGTGGCCGCCGGCTGTGGTTGGCCTAAGCCCCTGCACCGCAAGTAGCGCCGCGCACGCCTTTCGGGCAGCGTCGTATGCCAGCTGGAATGCTCCGGGTGGGTCACTATCGAGCACCGTCGCGGCGGAAACGAGATGCGCGTTGCTGGCGTCGATCAGGCTTTGCGCAAGGTTGTCACTTGGCGGAACTCTCTCTATCTGACCGCGTTCAAGCATGCGTTCGATCGCCATCCGCCCCTGTGACCACGCCATCAGCTAGCACTCCCCGGCAAGGGGATCAACACCACGGGCCCGGCTTTTACGTCCTTCAGGAATGGGTCGTCGCCCGGATCTGCCCAACGCGCGAGGGTACGGACGACGATCTGAACCCGGACTTCTAGTCGCCGCTCCATTCGATCCGCCGCGGCCCACGCACTCGACCGATCCGGCTTGCCGATGAGCAGGATGTCCAAGTCGTGCGGTGCTGGACCGGACTCACCCACATAGCGAGCCGCCCACGATCCGTACAGGAACGCCTGCTCAACGCCCTCGATCTCGGACAACTCCTCTATAGCAACCGTCAGCGGACCGAAAGAGAGCAGCAGCAGTCGGGCCATCGGCTCATAGAAGGGACTGCCCTGGTTCGCGCTAACCAGACTCGACCTGCCCTCGCGTCTAGTGACCACCAGACCTGCCTTTTCGGCTCGGCCGACTTCCCTCGAGACGGTCGGTAGAGACACACCAACCGATTCGGCGATCTTGCCCATGGACATCTCGATGCTCGGATTCAGCAGGACCTTCGCCAGGATCAGTGCTTGGTTCTTCGATCGGAGAATGGGGAGGAGAGGCGGAGGGCTAACTTTCATAAACCGAATGATATCTCTCGCTTTATGAAAGTGTCAGCCTATTTGCGCTACCTCACTGGTACCAGCCGGTAGACGAAGCCGGATTGGGTCAGGACGTACATTTCGCCGTCGCCGCCTAGGCCGAATGATTGGACCTGGCCGATCTGTCCCAGGTCGTTGGTCCAGTCGGCCTCGTCGACCGCGGCTCCGTCTTCGTAGCGGAACGAGCGCACCCACTGGCCGCACCAATCGCCATAGAAGTAGTGGCCCCGCAACTCCGGAATCGCTGACCCCCGGTATACGAATCCCCCCGTCACCGAACATCCCTCAGCGTGGGGGTAGGCGATCACCGGCTCGACCATCCCCTCGCTGTCGCAAGTCTCGGCTCGATAGCACTCGAAGCCTTCGACGATCGGCCACCCGAAATTCGCGCCGGCCGACGCCAGTGGCACCACCGACACTTCCTCCCACAGGTCCTGCCCCACATCGGCGATGTAGACCAGCCGGGTCGCCGGATCGATGTCGAACCGCCACGGATTGCGCAGCCCGTAAACCCAAATGGGGGGGCCCGCCGCCGGGTCCCCGACGAACGGGTTGTCGGGTGGCACCGCGTAGGGGTCGCCGGCGTCGACATCTAGCCGGATGATCGACCCGAGCAGGGTCGTCAGGTTCTGGGCGTTGCCGAATGCGTCGCCGGCGCCGCCGCCGTCGCCCAGGCTCACATAGAGGTAGCCGTCAGGCCCGAACAGAAGCATCCCTCCGTTGTGGTTGATGTCCGGCTGGTCCAGCGCGAGCAGGATCCGAGCACTTTCGGCATCCGCTCGGTCGGGGTCGGCCGACACCCGGTATTCGACGAGACGGCTGTGGCCGTCGACATTGGTGTAGTAGATGAAGAACCGGCCGTTGGATTCGTACTCCGGATGGAAGGCGAGCCCGAGCAGGCCCTGCTCGAGCGCATCCGAACCGACGATCACCTCGATGTCCAGGAAGGGCTCTTCCGACACACCGTCCTCGGTGACGATCTCGATGACGCCGTCTTTCTCCAACACGAAGAGCCGGTCGTCGCCCGCCGGGGCGGTGAGGAACACCGGGTTGATGAGGGTGCGGGCGACGGTATCCACATCGAGGCCGAGCAGCGGTCCGGACGGCTCCGTGGTCGTGGTCACCGGGGGGCCAGTCGGCGACGTCGTCCCCGGCCCGACCACCGGAGGCAGGGTCGACGCCGTGGTGCTCGTGCTGGTCCCTGCATCGTCGCCGCACGCGGCAGCAACGAGTGCGAGGACCAGGAGAATTCGAGCGAACCGAGTCACGAACCCTGGAGGATAGGTCTCCCCCAAGCGAAGCGACCAAGGGGAGGGGGCCGTGCGCGTCTCTCCCCCCGCAGGGGGGAGTACCGAGGAAGCGAAGCGACCAAGGGGAGGGGGCTGTGCGGCGGCCCGACGCGGGGAAACGCGCGAGACCGCCGCACGGCCCC
>JBBEAX010000033.1:3259-5128 GCA_040882645.1 Acidimicrobiia bacterium | reverse complement strand
CCCCGCAGGGGGAGGTGGCGAGCGAAGCGAGACGGAGGGGCCGTGCGGCGGTCTGACGCGTTTCCTCCCCCGCAGGGGGAGGTGGCGAGCGAAGCGAGACGGAGGGGCCGTGCGGCGGTCTGGCCCGACTCTTGATTCTTGGTTCTCTAGGTGAGCGCGTCGTGGACCGCGTCTGCCACCGCGTCTGGGTTTTCCATCGGTACGAAGTGGGTTGCCCCCTCGATCGTTCTCAGTTCGGCATTACGGAAGCGAGAGGTCAGGCTCACGCCGAACTCTGGGGTGTGGCTGTCCGAGTGCTCCCCGACCACGACCGTCACCGGGCATCCGATCTCGCCGAGGCGGTCCCAGGCTCCGTGGGCGGTGGCCGCCCGATAGAACCCGGCTTCGATCTCGGGCGGGCAGGCCAGGGTGCGGCCCCCGTCAGCGGACTCAACGGTTCCGTGCTCCACGTACAGACGAAGGGACTCGTCGGTCCATCGGGCGAACGGCCCCCGTCCGTGGAACGACTCGAAGGCGCTGTCGACCGATTCGAAGTGGTGGCGTCGACGGAGCGCCTGCATCGTCAGCGGGTTGTCCTCGCCCCTGACGAACGGCGGCGGCAGGATGATCGGCTCGATCAGCACCAGGGCCGAGAAGGTGCCCCGGCGGGTGATCTCGGCCATCGCCACCGCCGCACCGCCCGACGAGTGGCCCACCCCGATCGGGCGATCGGTGGCATCTCCGAGCACCTCGAGGACGTCGGCGCCGAGATCCCACCAGTCAAAGGGCGGTTGCGGCGTGCCGGATGCGCCGTGGCCCCGCTGGTCGAGCAGGGTGGCCCTGACACCGGGCAGCCGGTCGACCACGGGAAGCCAGGTCTCCTTGCAGAACCCGGTGGCATGCACAAAGAACGCCCCGGCTCCTGCCCCGTCGCCGACCGTCGACACCGCCAGCGGAATCCCGTCACGGGAGGTGACCTCAGGCATGCCCGGTGACCTTACAGGAGGGGTTGATGGACCGGATCTTGGGGGGGGAAAAGGAAACGCACGGGCACATGCCCGTCTCTCCCCCCGAAGGGGGGAGTACCGAGGGGGCGGAGCGACTGAGGGGAGGGGGCTGTGCGGCGGCCCGGCGCGGTTCGGCGCGTCAGACCGCCGCACGGCCCCTCCGTCACCGCCGAAGCGGCGGCGCCACCTCTCCCTGCGGGGGAGGAAACGCTACCCAAACGCGTCGACGATCGTCTGGAAGCCGTCGAGGCGGACGATCTCGAAGTCGACTGAGGCCCCGTCCTTCAGGTGGACCGTCAGCCGGTTGGGAGCCAGCTTGCCCTTGTCCTCGCCTTCGATGCGGGCGATGCGGTCCCGCGGGATCTCGGCAACCAGGTCCTTGGCCTTACCCGAGACGGTGGACCGGGAGAAGATCAGCAGGCGCTTGTGGGTCAGCCCGAGCGCGAGCTGGGGAGGAAGGGTGGGCAGCCCTGCTCCGGCCAGTTGGTCCGCACCCTCCTCGCGTTCGGCCTTGCCGACGCGCTGGCCGACGACGGCACCGATTGCCCCGCCGGCGACCCCGCCCGCGGCTCCACCGACGATGTGTTTGGTGGATCCCTTCGACATCCCTCGCACCCCGGCGAGCAGCGCCTCATCCGGCTGGAGTACCGCCTCCGCCACCGCGGCAAGCTTCTTGGTGTAAGCCATGGCCAGGGAAGGTAGTAGGCCTCGCTTGCGCTCGTTTCTCCCCCCGCAGGGGGGAGTACCGAGGGAGCGGAGCGACTGAGGGGAGGGGGCCGTGCGGCGGCCGGGCGCGTTTCTCCCCCCGCAGGGGGGGAGTACCGAGGGAGCGGAGCGACTGAGGGGACGGGGCCGTGGGGGGGGGGGGGGGGGGGGGGGGGGG
>JBBEAX010000033.1:0-3249 GCA_040882645.1 Acidimicrobiia bacterium | reverse complement strand
CCCCCCCCCCCCCCCCCCCCCCCCCCCCCCCCCGGCCCCTCCGTCTCGCTTCGCTCGCCACCTCCCCCTACGGGGGAGGAAAGCCTGGGCCCGCTTGGTCGAATTGCGAATTGCGAATTGCGAATTGCGGAGGCTCGAGCGGAGCGAGGGCCTCCACCATCGGCCGGAGCTTCAGGCGGGTCTCTTCGAGCTCTGTGGCTGGGTCGCTGCCGGCGACGATGCCGTTGCCGGCGTAGGCGATGGCATGGGGTCCGCGGATGAGGGCGCTGCGTAGGCCGAGCGCCAGCTCTCCGGTGCCGGAGGCGTCGGCCCAGCCGATGCCGCCCGAGTACCAGCCCCGGTCGATGCCTTCCATCTTCTCGATGAATGCCAGGGCGTCGGCGCGGGGGGTGCCGGCCACCGCCGGGGTGGGGTGGAGGGCGTCGGCGAGTTCCAGCAGCCGGGAGTCGGTGGTGCCCCGGATGGAGGTGGCCAGGTGCTGCACGGTGGCAAAGCGGTGGAGCACCGGGGTCGGCGATCGTTCCAGGGTGGTGGTGATCGGGCGAAGGCGCTGCATCGCGTCGGCCACCACCAACTCGTGCTCCTCCCGATTCTTGGCGCTTCCGAGCAGGTCGTCACCGAGACGGCGGTCATCTTCGGCGTCGGAGCCGCGGGCGGCCGATCCGGCCAGGGGAGCGAGGTGGAAGTTCTGGCCATCGCGCGCAACCAGCAGCTCGGGGCTGGCGCCGATGAACACGGCTTCCCCCTCCTGCCACCCGAACACATGGCACTCCGGGTACCGGTCACGCAGTTCCGAGACCAGGTCGAACGCCGCGAGCGCCACGGCTGCCGTCACAGCCACCGATCGGGCGAGCACCACCTTCTGCATCGATCCTGCCTTGATCGCCGCCAGGGCCTCGTCGACGAGCCCGAGCCAATCGGTCGGAGTCGGTCGCGCCTCCACGGTGTTCTCGGTGGCGGATTCTTCCGGGATCGGCGGCGGGGCTTTCAGTGTGGCCGCCAGGGTCAGCAGCAGGTGGCCCTCCGCCCCCGGGGGAAGGGCGATCCACAGGCGCGACTTCCCGGCGCGTCTCACCACGGCCACCTCGGGCACCACCAACGTCGCCGACGGGAAACCCTCCCAGTCGGCTCCCAGCGTTCCATCCCCGTCGAATGCGAACCCGACCATCGCCGGAATCTCCGATTCGAGGGTGCGGAGATCGGCATCGAGCAGATTCAGCCGGTTGGATCCCGACGCCGAGACCCGGTGGGCCACCCCGAGGGTTCCGATGGTGGTGCCTTCGGGTGATGCGTAAAAGGCGGCGTGGCCGAATGCCGCCGCGCCGGACCGAACGAGGTCGAGGGGATCGACGTCGGCTTCGGCGTCGACGACCCGGAGGCCGGCGGGGAGGCCTCGCAGCCGCCGGGCGAGTGCGGCCAGGGTCGGACGGGGAATCAGCATCGATCCGATGGTACCGAGGGAGTGCGGCTGGCCCGCCTAGATCGATCGCAATGCGGCGTCGACGGATTCCCTGATCCGTCGATGCAGCCCGACGTTCTCGTTCCGGTCGGTGCGCACCTCGAGGAGCAGCGGTTTGCCGCGTCTTCCTTCGATTCCCATCGAGAGCTCTTCGGCGGTGTGCACCTGGCGGGCCTCGACGCCGAGCGAGCCGGCGACGGCGGTGAAGTCGAGGCCGTGGGGGGTGCCGAAATGCCGCTCGAAGTGCTGGTGCCCCTCCTGCGGAAGGAAGTGAAAGATCCCCCCGCCGTCGTTGTTGACGACGACGATCGTCACGGGGATCTCCAGCCGGGCTGCGGTGGCCAGCGCTCCGAGGTCGTGGAGCACCGAGAGGTCGCCGGCGAGAAGCGTGGTGGGCCGTCCGGAGACTGCCGCCGACCCGAATCCTGCCGACAGGAACCCGTCGATGCCGTTGACCCCCCGGTTGCCGATCACCCGGATCCGCCGGTCGGTCGGCTCGAGAAACGCGTCGACGTCGCGGACGGGCATCGACGAGGCCACCCACAGGGTGGAGTCGTCGGGAAGCGCCCGACCCACGATCCGCGTCACCGCTGGTTCATTGGGGAACGGGGCGCCGTCGATTTCGGTGGCGACGGCGGAGGAGACTGCGGCGTCGGCCGATCTCCAGGAGTCCATCCAGTCGGGCGGCGCCGCGGTGCCGATCGCCTTGGCGAGGCCCTCGAGTGCCGCCGCCGGGTCGGCTCGTAGGATGCTTGCCGCCGAGGCAGTGGGGTCGCGCCAGCCGGATGGTTCGATGAACAGGTGGGGGAGGCCGCGATTCTGTTCGAGCCAATTCCACACCGGTCGCGATGTCGGGAGGGCGCCGAACCTGACCACCCACTCGGGCTCGGACCGTTCCAACCACCCGCCCCATGCGAGCGGGTCGGCTGACCGGAGCACCGCCGACCGGTCATGGGGACCGCACCGGAGCCCCGAGAGGGCGTCGGCGAGGATCGGCCATCCGGCGGCGGCGGCGAAGGCGGATGCCGCCGTGACCGCGGCAGGATCGTCCTGCGGTCCGGCGATGATGACGCCGCGGGTGCCGGTCATGGTCTCGGCAAGGTCGGCGATCGCTTCGGCCGATGGCTCGAGGCGGCCGTCGATCACCATCGGCGGGTCGGGCGTCTCCGGCGGCTCGGCCGTCGGCATCAAAGGTTCCCGGTAGCGAATGTTGAGATGCACGGGCCCGGCCGGGGAGCCAATGGCTTCGTCGACCAGGCGGGCGGCGAGGGTCACCACCCGGGCCGGGTCGGCGTCGGCCGTCGACTCGACGTCGTGGGACCACTTGACGGTCCGCCCGAACAGGTTCTGCTGGTCCATCGTCTGTGGTGCGCCGACTTCCCTGAGGTCGAACGGGCGGTCGGCGGTCAGGGCGATGAGGGGCACCCGGGCGTACCGGGCCTCGGCCAGGGCAGGGTGGAGCTCTGCGGCGGCGGTACCCGAGGTGGTGACGATGGCCACCGGTTCACCCAGGGTGCGAGCGATCCCGAGGGCAAAGAACGCCGACGACCGCTCGTCGTGATGCGACCAGTCGGTGATGCCCGGCTCGTCGGCAAAGGCCAACGCCAGCGGAGTGCTCCGCGACCCGGGGGTGATACACACGTGCCGCACCCCCAACCGGGCAAGCGCCCGCACCAGCGGAACCGTGAACGCAGTAGAGCGGTCGGTCACGCGGAAACGGTAGCGGGGGGGAGGGGTTTCCTCCCCCGTAGGGGGAGGTGGCGAGCGAAGCGAGACGGAGGGGCCGTGCG
>JBBEAX010000032.1:10824-32879 GCA_040882645.1 Acidimicrobiia bacterium | reverse complement strand
TTCCTTCTTGCCGGGAGCGGGTAGCGGGCAGCGGGTAGCGTTGCCGAATGACCCGTCCCATCTCCTCCCACACCGGCCAGGGTGCCGTTGTTGTCACTCCTCACCACCTCGCCTCCCAGGCGGCAATCGATGTCATGTCGGCCGGCGGCAACGCGATCGACGGGATCGTTGCCGCCAACGCGGTGCTCGGAATGGTGCTGCCCACCACTTGCGGCATAGGGGGCGACCTGTTCGCCATCGTCCACCGACCGGGGGACGAACGACCAGAGGTGCTGAATGCCTCGGGTCGGGGCGGAACCGGATTGGATGCCGAGCGACTCCGGCAGGAGGGCCACACCACTATCCCGCTTCGTCGGCCCGACTCGATCACGGTGCCGGGCTGCGTCGACGGATGGGAAGCACTGCTCGATCGACATGGCACCCGACCCCTCGCCGACCTGCTCGCACCGGCCATCGGGCTCGGCCGCGACGGCTTCCCGGTCTCGATCGAGCTGGCGAGCGACCTCGGACGCATCGAGGCCATGATTGGCGGACAACTCTCGGCCGCAGCGTTGTACCCCGAGGGAGTGGTCCCCGAACCCGAGCAGATCCTGCGGCGAGATGACCTCGCCGCCACCCTCGAAGGAATCGCCACCACAGGCCGCGATGCCTTCTACCGGGGACGGGTGGCATCGGCGATCACCACGGCGACCGAGGGCATCATTGGTCCGGAGGATCTCGCCGGCAACGCCCCGGACTGGGTCGAGCCGGTGGGAACCGAAGTGTTCGGACTTCAGGGATGGACGGTCCCTCCCAACAGCCAGGGCTACTTGACCCTCGCCGCGGCGATGCTCATCGAAGCCCTCGATCCTCCGACCGATCCTGAGGATCCGGCTTTCCACCATGCGGTGATCGAGGCTTACCGCGCCGTCGCGTGGGAACGAGACGACCTCGTGGCCGACGCTCGACACGCTCCCCTGCCCCCCGAGCGCCTGCTCGACCGCGAGCGGATTCTGGATCGACTCGAGTCGATCGATCCCGAAATGGTCGCTCTTTGGCCGGAGCCGGGGGAGGCACCCGGCGGCACCGCCTATTTCTGCGCCATCGACGGAGACGGGCTCGCAGTCTCGATGATCCAGTCGAACTTCACCGGCATCGGCAGCGGCATCTCGGCTGGCGATACCGGAGTGTTCCTCCACAACCGGGGCGGTGGCTTCAGTCTTGTCGCCGGTCATCCGAATGAGGCGGCCCCGGGCAAGCGCCCGATGCACACCCTCTCCCCCACGCTCTGGACGCGCGGTGACCGCACCGCCCTGATCCTCGGCACCCGGGGCGGGCACCAGCAGCCCCAGTACCTGGCCCAGATCGCCGCGCTGCTCCTCCACGCGCGCCTGGCGCCCGGCGATGCCCAGGCCGCTCCGCGGTGGCATGCCGAAGGACCCGGGCCGCGCGGCTCGGTGGTTGCTGTCGAACGCCGTATGTCCGACCGGGTCATCACCGGCCTCGGCGACCGGGGTCATACCGTCGAGGTCGGACCCGACTACCCGCAGGGGTGGGGTCCGGTCTCGATGATCGCGATCGACGAGAGCGGCACCCGCATCGGCGCAGCGGACCCCCGAGTCACGTCGGCCACCGCCGCCGGCGACTGATGCGCCTCGACCACTACCTGGCCGCCGACAGGATCGGATCCGTCGCCGACGAAGCGCATCGAGCGCGTTCCCTCGGGTTCCACGGGGTGATGGCGGCAGAGACCAGCCACGACCCGTTCCTGGCCCTGACCGTGACCGCCACCGCCGAACCGGATCTCGACCTGGGCACCGCGGTGGCCGTGGCGTTCGCTCGTTCTCCGATGACGATCGCGTACTCGGCCTGGGACCTCGCCGATCTCTCGCAGGGCAGGTTCCTGCTGGGACTCGGAACCCAGATCCGTCCCCACATCGTCGGCCGGTTCTCGATGCCCTGGGGCGAGCCCGTCCCGCGGATGCGCGAATTCATCACGGCGTTGCGGGCGATCTGGCGCTCATGGCAACACGGCGACTCGCTTCGCTTCAAGGGGGAGCACTACCGCTTCTCGCTCATGACCCCCTTCTTCAACCCCGGGCCGATCGCTCACCCGGACGTGCCGATCTATCTCGCCGCGGTGGGGCCCGCCATGTGCCGCCTGGTCGGCGAAGCTGCGGACGGGATCCACATCCACCCCTTCCACACCCGGCGATACCTCGAGGAGACGGTCGGTCCCGCCATCGCCGTCGGCGCCGCCCGCCGCGGGCGAGATACGACCGCGGTCACCCGGGTAGCCACCCTGTTCGTGGTGACCGGACGCGACGCGAGGGAAATGGAGCGATCGGCGGCAGCCGTGAGGAACCGAATCGCCTTCTACGCCAGCACTCCCGCATACCGGGCGGTGCTCGACCTCCATGGCTGGGCGATCGGCGACGAGTTGACCGCGATGAGCAAGCGAGGTGAGTGGTCGATGATGGGCGCATTGATCGACGACGAAATGCTCGAGACCGTCGCAGTGGTGGCTCCGATCGACCGCGTCGCCCAAGCCATCGAGGAACGGTGCGAGGGAACCGTCGACCGGCTCGGCTTGGTATTCGGGGAGGAGCCCCCAGACGGGGAACTGGCAAAGCTGATCGAGGAGGTAGCGGGGTAAGGGGGTAGGCCAACAGCCGACGGCCAACGGCCAACGGCCGCAGACCGCCAGAACGCGGCGGAACAGCGAATCGCCCATCGCCCATTGCGACTCTCCATCCCCGCACCCCTTTACAATCACCCCATGAAGCGTGCAACCCGGATCGGAGGAGTCGTCGCCGGCGTGGCCGCCGCCGGGGTGGCGATGGTGTGGCTCCTCAAGGACCGGATCCTCGGCCCCGAGACGACGCCGGTGACCCGCGAGCAGGCGCCCCGCTTCAGGGTGGTGCCTTCGCTCAAGCCGGGGCGGCGATCGAGTCACAGCGCCGACGATCTCTCCGAGATCAAGGGAATCGGACCCGTCTACAAGGCTCGACTCATCGATGGCGGCGTCACCACATTCTCTGCGCTCGCCACCACCGCCCCCGCCAGGCTGGCGGAGATCGCCGAGGTAGGGGAAGAGACCGCAGCCGCCTGGGCGAAGCAGGCGTCTACGCTCGCCGGGTGACCGTCGATCCTGAGCCGGGCGACGCCGACTCCGCCTCGCCCTACCTCACCGCTCCCGAAGAACTCGGGGCCCTCCTCCCCGACGAGCCGTCGTACCGCATCGATCAGCTGAGGGAGTGGCTGTACCGCCACCCCGTGCTGTCGTCGGATGAGATGACGAACCTCCCCCGCAAAGTGCGGGAGAAGATCGGCGACCCACTTTGGCCGTTCGAGGTCGAGCGGGAGAACTCGGGTGACGGCGGCCGAACGATCAAGTGGCTGTTTCGGTGCCCCGATGGAGCCGCCATCGAGGCCGTGCTCATGGGCTATCCCCGCCGCACCACCCTCTGCATCAGCAGTCAGGCGGGATGCGCGATGGCATGCACCTTCTGCGCCACGGGACAGTTCGGGTTCGAGCGCCACCTCACCGCAGGCGAGATCTACGCCCAGGTCGCCTACGCCAATGCTGACCTCAAGAGCCGCCCCTTGCCTCGCTCGCCCGACCGGGTCACGAACGTGGTGTTCATGGGGATGGGCGAGCCACTCGCCAACTACGCGCACGTGCGTGAATCGATTCGGCGGATGATCGAGGTCGGTGGAATGTCGGGTCGTTCGATCACGGTGTCGACCGTGGGTGTGGTTCCGGGGATTCTGCGCCTGATCGAGGAACCGTGGCCGGTGACGCTCGCAGTGAGCCTCCACGCGGCCGACGATCACCTCCGGGAGCAACTCGTGCCCCTCAACCGGCGCTATCCCATCGCCGACCTGATCGACGCCGCCAGGCGGTACCGGGAGAAGAAGGGTCGGCGGGTGTCGCTCGAGTGGACCCTCATGGACGGCGTAAACGACAGCGCTCACCAGGCGCGGGCGCTGGCCGCCATTGCCAAGGACCTCGACGCCCACGTCAACATCATTCCCATGAACCCCACCCCGCTGGCGCCGCAACGGCGCCCCCCTGACCATCGCATCAAGGCCTTCGTCGAGGAGATCGCCCGGCACGGGGCGACGGTGACTCTCCGCGACACCCGGGGTGTCGAAATCGATGCCGCCTGCGGACAACTCCGGGTCAGGGCAGAGACAGAGAGGACCCCACAATGATCGAGCCGGGCGACACCGCTCCATCCTTCCAGTTGCCCGACCAGGACGGCAGACCGGTGCGGCTTGCCGACTATTCCGGGAAGCGCCTGATCATCTACTTCTATCCCAAGGCCTTCACGCCGGGATGCACCACCCAGGCGTGCGACTTCAGGGACAATCACCAGCTCTTTGCGAAGGCCGGCTACCAGATCGTCGGCATCAGCCCCGACCCGGTCGATCGGCTCGGGCGATTCCGTGATGAGCACCAACTGCCGTTTCCGGTGCTTTCCGATCCGAACCACGCCACCGCTCGTGACTACGGGGCATGGGGCAAGAAGGTGAACTACGGGCGCGAGTACGAGGGGATCATCCGCTCCACCTTCGTGATTGGACCCGAAGGGTCCATCGAGAAAGCATGGCGCAACGTCAAAGCGAAGGGCCACGGGAAGAGGATTCTGCGCGAAGTCACCACTTGAGGCCATCTGGCGCCAAGTGCCGCCGGCACTCGGGGATGCGCGCTTGATTAACCGCCCCCCCGTTTACACTCGGGTTCTCCCATATGGATCACGTTCCCCGCCCGCTCCAGTTGTCGCTTCTCGTCGCCGCCTCGGCGCTGACGCTCATCGCCGTCGTCTTCGGCGTGGACCGCCTCACCAACGCCGGCGAGATCCTCGGCGACGTCGAAGTCGTAGGAGTGAATCTCGGCGGGCTCGACGAACGAGCCGCCCGCTCCCGCCTCGAAGACCTGGAGACGGACCTCCTCGCCTCGCCCCTCCAAGTCGAGGTCGACGGTCATGAGTTCTTTCTGGATCCCGCTGAGGTGAGCTTCGACATCAGGGAGCAAGATCTGGTCGACATCGCGATGTCCAATGGCCGGTCGGGAAATGTCGCCAACCAGTTCGGCTGGTGGCTCGGCCGATTCACCGGCGGCGACGCCGACCTGACGCTTGCCTACGACTTCGATCAATCGGCCCTCGTCGACATCATCTCGACATGGGAGGTCGAAGGGATCGACGACCCGGCCGATCAGGGCGAGGTGCGGGTGGTCAACGGAAACGTCGAGTACACGTACCCGTCGCCGGGAACCGGCATCGAACTCGCCACCGCGGTCGACCTGCTCACCGCCGCCCTTGCCGATCCCCGTCGGGAAGTGGTCACCCTGCCCACCCGATTCCTCCAACCGAAGGTCACCGACGACGACGTCGACGAAGCGGTGAGCGAGGCCCAACAGATCATCGCCGACGAGATCACTTTCACCAACGCCGAGCTGGGGACCTCGGTGGTCATTCCCCCCCGGGTGCTCGCGGCGGCGCTCCAGGTGACCCTCGACGAGGAGGCCGACGACCCCGAGTTCGAATTCTCCTTCGACCGCAACCCGATCGCCACCTACCTCAGCGCGCTGGGCCCCGCGGTCGAGACCGAACCCGTCGATGCCGAGATCCAGATCGATGTCGCGACCGATGAAGTGACGCTCGTTCCGAGCATCCCGGTGAGGGAGCCCGATCCCGACCTGCTGACCGTGGCGCTGGAGACGGCGATCGCGGACGGCACCCGGGCGGGCGTGCTCCCTTACCGGGACGGGCGCGAGGCCGAATTCTCCACCGAGGACGCCGAGGCACTAGGAATCAAGGAGCTCATCGGCGAGTTCACCACCTACCACGCCTGCTGTCAGAACCGGGTCGTCAACATCCAGTTGATCGCCGATGTGGTCGACGGCGTCGTGATCATGCCGGGCGAGGAGTTCAACCTCAACCAGATCGTCGGCCAGCGCACCACCGAAAAGGGCTATCGATGCGCCGGGGCCATTGTCGGGGGCGAGTTGGTGGAGGAGGGAGCCGTCTGCATCGGGGGCGGCTCCAGCCAGTTCACGACCACGATGTACAACGCCGCCTTCTTCGCCGGCCTCGAGGACGTGGCCCACACCCCGCACTCGATCTGGTTCAGCCGGTACCCGGAAGGACGGGAGGCCACCCTCGGATGGCAGAACCCCAACTTGATCTTCCGCAACAACACCGAGAATGCCATCATCGTCCGCACCACCTACACCCCCACCGAGATCACCGCCAAGATCTACGGTGACAACGGCGGCCTGGTGGTAGAAGCAGGGCTGTCCAACCGCTACAACCACACGAGCGCCCGCGGCCCCGTCGTCCGCAAGAATTCCAGTTTGGTACCGAGTGGGCCTGGTGCAGGTTGCAGCCCTTCCACCGCCGTCACGGTCCAGAGCGGCTCAGGTGGATGGTCGGTGGACGTGTACCGCTACATCACGCACCCGGATGGCACCGAGACCACCGAGACATGGTCCTGGCACTACACCGGCTACTACACAATCAAGGAGTGGAACGACAACCACCCCAACTGCGACCCGCCCGACGACCCGTGATGCCCTAAGGGGGTGAGGGTGGCTGCGCCGTCGGCCGGGACCCGATGAAGGCGATCATCTCAGACATCACGGATCCCATCGATCATCAAGAAGATCCCGACGAGCACCAGCAACACCGCCAGTACGCGACCCGCGGCGGCGAAGACCCGAATAGTCCGGCCTCCGGTAGGCATTGCACCGACGAGACCGAAAACCGCCAGCGCCGCCGCGGCGGCGCCGGCCGTCGCAGCCACGCCATTCTGGGTCGCCCCTGCGAACGCCAGCATCAGCACCTCGGGAGCCAGCAGGCGCGGGAAGGCGATCGGCCACAGCCCGTCGCGCCATCCCCCCAACTCGGGCTCGGCCGCCGGTGTCGGGATTGCGAAGGCCCACGCCCCGGCGAGGATCGTCACCAGACCGGCGGCGATCCGGAACGTCTCCGGGGTGACCTCGAGCGCCCCCAGGATCGGCGCCGACCACCAACCCAGAAGCGCGATCGCTCCGAGCGAGACGGCGAACGCGACCGCGATCGCGGCTGGGCGGACCCGGCCGCGACCGTCCTCGGGCAGCGCGATACGCGACCGAAGGGGATTGATTGCCGCCATGAACGCCACCACCAGCAACAAACCGCTCATCGTCCATCCTCCCTCGACTCGATCAGGGTCAGTGCATAGAGCAGCGACGAGAGCACGTGCTGCTGGTCGTCCATCTGGGTGTAGCCGCGGTAGAACCAGGCGCCTCGCTGGAGGTCGGGCCGAAGCGCGTCGGCCGCCTCCGATGCGGAGACCTGCCGCTGCGCCATGAATCCGGCCGTGCAGAGCATGCGCTCTTCGATGTTGGGCTGTAGGTCGGCCAGCCGGGGATCGTCCCCGATGGCCCACAATGCGCCGATGCCCTCGCCGGCGGTACCGACGCCGGCGGGAGGCCCGGGGAACCAACGAAGAGCGAGGTTGATCCCGTCACCCCGCCGCTGCGCCTCGAAGCGGAGGCGCATTCCGAAGTAGCCGGCCAGCTGCCGCGCGTAGTCCATCCGCTCATCGGTGAGCAGATCCGGCCGCAGCTCGGAGATCGTGTAGGCCGCCCAGTGATCGGGCAGACGGGTCAGCCGCCCTTCGCGGCGGTCCCGGTCGGTGGCCATGTAGTCGACCGTGCGGGCGGCAGCTTCGCCCCAACCCTCGCCAGGGAAGGCGTGATCGAGCAGGGCCAACGCCCACGAGGCCTCCCCGGTCGAATAGGTGCCGAAAATCGGATCAGAAGTGCCGGTCGAACGGTGCCAATACCCACTCACGCTGCCATCGGGGTACTGCTGTATGAGGAGGAAGCGGCCGATGCCCCGCATCAACTCATCATGGCGCGGGTCGCCGGTGGCCTCTCGTCGGATCGCCAGGGCGGCGAGAAGCAACCCATTGGCGCCGGTGTTCACCTCACCGAGCACGTCCCACGCCACGAAGTCCCCGTGCGTAAACATCCCCTGGAGTGCGAACCCGAGCGCCCGATCCGCTCCGGCGAGCGCCTCACTCGAACCGGTGAAGGCATGAGCCTGATAGAGCGACATGGTCACGCCGGCGTGGCGCGGACCGTTGTAGCCAGGGTTCACCCGGTCCTCGCCACGGTGATAGCCGTAGGTGTACCGCCCCTCCGGACCCATCCCCGTGACGATCCAGCGCACCGCCTCGTCTATGGCCCTCGAGACCGAGGCGCCGTCGATCGGCGGGCACACCTCAGCCGGAGTCACCCCGACCCGTATCACCGCAGCGCCGACGATCAATACGGAAAGGTGAAGTGCCAGGCGTCTCCGAAACACAGATCAGCAGCTGGCTGCGGTCTCCGGGGCGGTCCGATCCTGGAACGCCCGATAGAACTGGTCGATGAGATCCGTATCCACGCCGTCGAGCTTGAGCTGCCTCCCCCAGGCCGACACCGCCACCGCGGAGTCCATCCCGGGATAGGGGCTCACGATCACCTCGCGTCGACGACCGAAACCCTCGAGAGCCTCGATGTCGCCCTCGTCGAGCGCCGGGTCGTAGGCAATCCATATCGCCCCGTGCTCCAGCGCATGAACCGCGTTCTCATTCCTCACCGGGGCGCTGTACACGCGGCAAGAGATCCACTCGGGGTTGTGGGGCCCGCCAACCGGAGGATTCTGGGGGTAGGTGACCGGCTCGAGCGTGTGGGAGAACTCCTCGATGGCGAACACCTCGGTTCCGGGAGGTGGCTCGGCGACCCCCTGGGGGTTCCCGGATACGTCGGCAGAGATGTAGACCACGATGACGACGAGAGTCGCCACGATCGCCAGGCCCATGACGTATTTGAGCCAGGGCTTGCCTCCCGACGCTTGGGACGGGGCCGCGACGCGGCGTTCCTGCACGTTGCGGCGTGGTTTCGGTGCGTTGCCCATGTTCCTCCGGTCCCGAACGGGTGCCAATCTACGACATCCGGGCGCAAATGCGTATCCCTCCCCGCCCGGTCGGGACGCAGGACGAATCTGCGAGTATCAGATCATGCCCTCGACCATCGACGTGCTGCTGCTCCTGGCGCTGCCCGCCTCGGGAAAGTCGGAGCTCCGCCGCTACATCGAGCACCTCGGCCCCCGCCGGGATCAGATACATCTTGGCCCGACGATCCAGCTCGACGACTACCCCTATGTACACCTCATGCGCCGAGTCTCCGAGGAGCAGCGTCGCCTTGGCTTGGCTCCAGCCTTCTTCGAATCCGACCAGACACCATTCACCGACCCACGGGACTGGCTGACTCTGATCCACCTGGTCAACGACGACTTCGCCGCCTTGGGGTCCACAAACACTCACCCCGACGATCCGGGCCACTTGCTCGATCGTCTCCAGGCCGCCCGCCGCCTCGCGGGGATCGCCGCTCCTCTTGCTCGTAGCGAGGATCTCAAGCGGTCAATCGCCGACGATGCCGCGGAACTCGCCAGGGGCCTGCCCGCGCCATCGGCGGAATCAGTGCGAGACTCGACGATTCTCATCGAGTTCGCCCGAGGCGGACCGGAGGGGTCCCACCCACCGCTGCGGTTCCCCCTCGGCTACGAGCACTCGCTCGCGGCGCTGTCCCCGGAGATACTGCGGCGGGCGTCGATCCTCTATGTATGGGTCACCCCGGAGGAGAGCCGTCGGCGCAACCGGGAGCGCGCCCTCCCCGGACCTGAAGGCGATGCCTCCATCCTCCACCACGGTGTCCCCGAGAGGGTGATGCGGGAGGACTACGGCGTGGATGACATCGACTGGCTCGCCGCCTCCTCGTCCGAGCCGGGCGCGATCGCGGTGACGGGCGGCGGGGACACCCACCTGCTGCCGTTCTCCCGCTTCGACAACCGAGACGACCACACCTCGTTCCTGCGAGGAGAGCCCGCAACCTGGCCCGGCGAGTCGATCGACGCCCTCCACGCCGCACTCTCAAGGGCTCTGGACGAGATCGTTGCCGGAGGGGTAGATTCCCCCACAGCGGAGTAAGGGGCCGCCCACGCGGCCACCAACTCGAGACACGCCCCCGGGCCAGAGACCGGGGGCGTGTCTAATGGGCGACCGCCTCCGGCAGTCGCCCGCGATAGGGCCCGGCTCCCCCCCGCCCGCGATAAGCGATTGGCAAGTCGGGCCCGCCCTTCGGGCGGGCCGCAATTCGCAATTCGCAATTCGACAGAACGCGCCAGACGCTTCGTGCAGGTCTCCCCTCTCTTGCGGGTGGCGAGTGGCGTGGCCGGCCAGAGGCCGGCCCAAGGCGGCCGGAGGCCGCCCGGTAGCGGGTAGCGGCGGCCTTGCCGAACGCCCCTATTGCGGGTGCGGATGGGCGCATTACGGTCTTGGTATGCGTTACCAGCCAGCGACCGACACCGTCTCGGGACAGCCGTACCTCCCCGTCTCTCAAAGAGGCCGCAGCCTCCTCGACGAACCGCTGCTGAACAAGGGGAGCGCCTTCCCCCTCGATGAGCGGATCGCTTTCGGGCTCATGGGGCTTCTGCCCTCCCATGTGTCCACGATCGAGGAGCAGGTGATGCGCAACCTCGACCAGTTGGCCGCCAAGAGCACGGATCTGGAGAAGCACATCTTTCTGGCGAGCCTCCACGACCGGAACGAGACGCTGTTCTACCGGCTGGTCGTCGATCACCTCGAAGAGTTGGTGCCTCTCATCTACACGCCGACGGTGGCCGAGGCGTGCCGCCTGTGGAGCCACATTTTCCGGCGTGCCCGCGGCTTGTACATCACGCCGGCGGATCGGGGCTCAGTAGAGCAGCTGCTCCGCAATGCTGCGATGACTGAAGCGGCGGTGATCGTGATCACCGACAACGAACGAATACTCGGGATCGGCGACCAGGGAGCCGGGGGCATGGGGATCCCCATCGGCAAGCTCGCTCTCTACACCGCCGCGGCCGGA
This sequence comes from Acidimicrobiia bacterium, assembly GCA_040882645.1. Classification (GTDB taxonomy): domain Bacteria; phylum Actinomycetota; class Acidimicrobiia; order Spongiisociales; family UBA11373; genus JAUYIV01. The sequence goes on along the minus strand of JBBEAX010000032.1, from coordinate 21,952 downwards.
ATTCACCCGTCGCTCTGCCTACCGATCTCACTCGACGTGGGGACAGACAACCGGGAATTGCTCGACGACCCCCTTTACCTCGGTTACCGCAGCGAACGCCTACGGGGCGACGAGTACTGGACGCTCGTCGATGAGGTCGTAGAGGCCGTTCGCAAGGTCCACCCCGGGGCGATCCTGCAGTGGGAGGACTTCGGGAACCGGACTTCGTTCAGGCATCTAGACAAGTACCGCGAGGTGCTTCCGTCGTTCAACGACGACATCCAAGGCACGGCGGCGATGGTCATCGGTGGCCTGTTCGCCGCGATGCGGATGCTCGGTGCGCGGATTTCGGATCAGCGCGTCGTCATCGCGGGTGCGGGCTCTGCGGGGATCGGGATCGCCCGCCAGATCAAGGCCGCAATGGAGCAGGAGGGGCTCGACGCGACGACGGTGCGGGAGCGCATCCTTCTCACCGACAGTCGCGGGCTGGTGGTCGACGGCCGCGAAGGCATCGAGGACCGCAAGCAAGAGTTCGCCGCCGACCCGAATCTGGTTGCCTCGTGGGGTGATGGCCCGATCGAACTGGCCACGGTGATCGACCGGATGTCCCCGTCGATCCTGATCGGCGTCACCGGCAAGGCGGGCAGCTTCACCGAGTCGATGATCCGCTCGATGGCTGCCCATCACGAGCGTCCGATCGTGATGCCCCTCTCGAATCCCACCAAGAACACCGAAGCCACCCCACCAGACATCATCCGGTGGTCGGAGGGGAGGGCACTCGTGGCCACCGGCAGCCCCTTCGCTCCAGTCGAACATGAGGGCGAACTCCATCGAATCGGCCAGGCGAACAATGTCTTCGTCTTCCCTGGGATCGGCCTTGGTGCGGTGGTGGCACGGGCATCCAAGATCAGCGTCGGGATGTTTCTCGCCGCTGCTCGCGCCCTCGCCGACTTCGTCACCGACGACACCCTCAAGACCGGATCGCTATACCCGCCGATCACCGACGTCAGAGCGCTCTCCAAGAAGGTGGCCCTTGCGGTCATCGAAGTTGCCACCCGCGAAGGGATCGGCCAGACCCTGGTCGACCCCGAAGCCGCCGTCGACGCCGCCATGTGGGAACCGGTGTATCTGCCGTATAGGGCGGGGTAGGCCTGCGAGCAGGCCCGCAATTCGCAATTCGCAATTCGCAATTCGACAGAACGCGACAAACCGACACTTGCTTCTGGCCGGCAGCGGGTAGCGGGTAGCGGGCAGCAGGGCCGAGCGAACCGAGGCCTCTTACCCACACTCCTCGGTGCTCAGAGGCGTCGTCCCCGTTTCCAGGCCGGCGAACACCTGGCGGATGTAGGCGCGCGCCCGGTTGGCGTCGATGACGGGGAGGAACCGGTAGTTGCGCTTGGGGGCGAGGTTGCCCTGTTCGATCGCGCCGGTGCTGATGTCGTCGGTGTCGAGGGCGGCCACGAGCGTGATCAGGTCGGGCAACACTCGCAGGGGGATGTTGGTGGTCACATGCCGCTCGATCGTGGTGGCCAGGCGAGGGAATTCCCGCAGGATTCGATACGCGTCGGCCTGGGCTGCCACCTCACGGATCAGACAGCGCTGACGGCGGGTCCGCACGATGTCGTTGGAATCGCTGCGATTGCGGGCGTAGGCGAGGGCGGTCCGGCCGTCCATGCGCTGTCGCCCCGGACTCAGTTGGAGCATGAACTCCTCGTCACCGGGTTTGGCCGGTGAGAAGAGGACGCTCATCGATGAGCGCACGGTCACAGTCACGCCACCGATCGCATCGACCACGTCGACGAAACCGGCGAAGTCGACCAACACGTAGTAGTCGATCGGAATCGCCAGGGTCGTCTCGAGGACGTCGACCAGGGCCTCCATTCCCGGGCTCACCCCGTTGGGGTACCGATGGGTGAACGAGGATGACGATGGATACACCGCATTGATGCGATCGAGCCAGATCTCGCGGGGCCGCTCTTCGGGCTCCGGGTCCGTCGCCTGGGTCGAGCCGTTCTCCTCGGCAAGCTTTGCGAGGTTGAAGAGGTAGTCCTGCTTGGACTGGTACTCGCTCTGCAGCGACGTGGGCAGCAGCCAGCCAACGGTTTCGCGGCTGATGCTGATGATCGAGGCCTGGTTGGTCGCGAGGTCGAGCGAGGCGAGCATCATCACATCGGTCCGTAGACCGGTTCGCCCCGGCCCGGCGTCTCCACCAGCGAGCAGGACCGTGACCCGGGTGTTGGCCGTAGGAGAAAGCGTCGGGTCAGGAAGTTCTCCGAACTCGACACCCCCGGTGGGAATAGTCCCCCGCGGGAGGGTGGTCGTCGTCGACGGCGGGACGGTGGTCGTTGTGGCCGAAACCGAACCACCGAATCGAGCCGCGTCGGCAGCCACCCTCACCCGGATTTCCGCGGCGGCCGCCTGGGCGTCGTCGACGAACACCCGGTCCAGCAAAGTGAGCAAGGCGCTGGCTCGCTCGCCCACGAACACGTGTGGCACCACCAGGAACAGCACCAGGACGGTGGCGATCCCGCCGCGGACGAGGACTGCCCAGTTCTGGGAGCGCGTCTCGAACGCCGGTGCCAGCCGATAGGCGTCCACCGCGGCGACGACCCGTAGCGCCGCAATCACCAGGTTGGCGATCACCAAGCCCCACACCCATTTCGGTTGCACCAGGAGGGCGAGGAGCCCGATCGTGCCCCTGCCGTAGAAGTAGAAGGCGGTCAGCAATACGACCAGGCTGCCCGCGAGGAAGGGCGCGGCCCGGCGCCACTTCCGGACGAACAGGTGACCCGCCCCGGGAACGATCAGCGACAGCGCCGCGGCGGCGACCCCGCGCCACCGGTTCGGAACCCACGCGCGCGACACCGGGCGGTCGGCAGGCTGCTGCGCATCGTCGGGCCCAGCCCCGACCACAGGCGCCTCCTCGGCGCTAGACGCCTCGTCGGGTTGGTCGTCGGTGGGTTTGGCCACTGCCCCTCCAAGGCTCAACGAGCCTCAAGAGATGATTCCGTAACGATTACGACGCTTCGCCGGGCCGTTCGAGTTCCCGCCAGAACATCCAACGATACGACGGTTCTAGGTCTACGACCCCCAAGCCCCGGTGGCAGCGCCCGATGCGTCAGGAACCGTTACCGTCGCCCTCCGTGACCGACCCATCTCCCTCTCGCGACCTGACCCGTCGCGTCCTCGTGACCGGGGCCGGGACCCGCGCCGAGGCCTATGGCGCAGTCGACTGGGGCCTGTTGGCCGGAACGTCTCTCATCTGGGGAGCCTCGTTCCTGTTCATCGCCGAGGGGCTCGAAAGCATCGCCCCCGGCACCATCGCCTGGGCTCGCCTTGTTCTGGGGGTGGCGGCGCTTGGACTGCTGCCCGCGGCCCGGCGCCCGATTCCTCGCGGCGACTGGCCCCGGATCGCCGCGGTGGCTTTGGCAGGCGTCGGCATGCCGGCCCTTCTCTTTGCCCTAGCGGAGCAATGGGTGTCGTCAGCCGTCGCCGGGATGCTGGTGAGCGCCACTCCGCTGGCCACGGTATTGATCGGGGTGGGCATCGACCGCGCCCTGCCGTCTCGCCCGCAGCGCTGGGGAGTCCTCTTTGGCCTCCTCGGCGTAGTAATGCTCTCCATACCCGACGTCACCGGGGCCGGCGCCTCGGTCCTGGGGATCGCCCTGGTGTTGGTGGCGGTGTTCGGATACGGGTTCGCCAACCAGTTGTATCCGCCCCTCACCCAGCGCCACGGCGCCCTCGCCACGATGTTCTGGGCACAGGTTGCAGCCGCCGCCGTCCTCACCCCGCTCGGGGTCGCCGGCCTCACTCGTTCCTCGTTCTCGTGGGTGCCGGTACTCTCCATCGTCGCGCTCGGTGTCCTCGGGACGGGCTGGGCGCGCGTGATGCACCTGACGCTGGTCGGTAGGGTCGGGGCCAACAGAGGGACCATTGCCGGGTACCTGATCCCGGTGGTCGCACTGGGGCTCGGGGTGATGGTGAGGGGCGAGTCGGTCGAGCCGGTGCAGCTACTCGGCGTCGCGGTGGCAGTGTCGGGTGGATGGCTCTTGAGCAGGAGGGAACGAGGGTGAGCACGCCGCTGGGCCGGGCAAATGTGCCGTACCTCGCCCTCATCGCGCTGGCGACCGGGGCGATCGTCTGGTCCCTGATGTTCCAGGATCCCTTCGCCGGAGGGGGCCCCTCGGCAGCCGCCACCACTTCGACCGCGGGCGACTCGTCGGGTACGACCGTTCCCGACGGGACCGCGACCAGCCTCCCCGACGGTGGGGCCACCACGCTCCCCGGCGCCTCGACCACGCTGCCCGCTTCGCCGCTCAGCGGGATCGCCCTCGAGACGATCGCCGAAGGGTTCGCCCAGCCCGTGTTTCCGATCGCCATGCCCGGCGAGGACATCCTGCTTGTCGTCGAGCGGGGTGGGCGCATCAAACGGGTCGATGCGGACACCGGTCAGGTCGACTCGACCCTATTTCTCGACGTGGCCAACAAGACCCGCGCCAACGCCGGGATCGAGGTGGGCCTGCTGGGGTTGGCGTTCCACCCCGACTTCGAGACGAACCGCCGGGTATTCATCTACTACACCGACCTCGAATTCGATGCCGTGCTGATCGAATACCAGGTGAACGCCAACGGCGTCGCCGATCCAACCAGCGAGAAGCTCGTCCTCGAGGTGGACCGCCTCGCCGAGGGCGAGCACCGCCACAACGCCGGCATGATGCAATTCGGACCGGATGGATACCTCTACATCGGATCGGGCGACAACGGCGAGTTCTCGATCAACCCGCAGGATCCCGAGACACTGAAGGGGGCAATCCTCCGAATCGATGTCGACTCTGCTTCGCCGTACAGCACCCCCGGCGACAACCCGTGGGCGGACGGGTCAGGCGCGCCCGAGACCTGGGCGATCGGGCTGCGCAACCCCTGGCGGTTCGCCATCGACCCGGTGGACCAGCTCATGTACATCGGCGATGTCGGCCAGTCGACCTGGGAGGAGGTGAACGTGGTCCCGCTCGCGCCGGCCGGCTACAACTTCGGGTGGCCCGAGCTGGAAGGGACGATGTGCTGGTCGCCCCCGTCGGGCTGCCAAACGGACGGCATGGAGATGCCGGTCGTCCAGGTCAATCACGATGGCGGCCACTGCTCGATGACCGCAGGGTACGTCTATCGGGGTCCGGCCATGCCCGAGCTGAGCGGCCACTTCTTCTTCAGCGATTGGTGCTCCGGATTCATCCGCTCCTTCCGCTACGAGAACGGCGAGGCGGGCGAGGTCACCGACTGGGGATTGGAGGATGTCGGCCAGGTCACCTCATTCGGGGTGGACGCCGACGGCGAGCTGCTCGTCACCACCTGGACCGGCTCGCTCATGAGGCTGGTGCCTGAGCGCTGAGCCGCCTCCCGTCCTTCATCCCCCCTGAGACTGCCACTCCCACCAGGCGGCTTTGGGCCGAAGGGCCCGGTCGACCAGGCCCATCGAGGCGAACGGCCCCTGCACTTGCTGGTCGTAGAGGAACGACCAGATGTAGAAGGCGACGTCGGCGTCCTCGATCAACTCGTGGAACCGGGTGACGAACGCCAACTGCTTCTCCTCGGAGCCCGAGTAGGCGCCATATTCGCCGGCTGACTGCCAGCCCATCTCGGTGAAGGCGATCCGCCGCCCACCGGCGTAGTCGTTGAGGCGGCTGTAGTAGTCATCGGGAATCTCGGCAGGGTCGGTGAAGACCAGCCCGGGATAAGTGGTGAAGGCGATGATGTCGGCATCCGGGAAGCGATCGATCAGGGTCCACAAGGCAAGTTCGGGGTCGCTTACCCCGCCGAACAGCCCACCGAGCATGCCCGAGAGCCTCTCGAGCTGGAACGAGGTGAACATCTCGGTGTCGGGCGACACTTCATCGACGGCGGCCGCCACCGCCGCGAACAGTTCGGCGAATCGGTCGAAGTCCTGCGGGCGAACCCGCCACTGCGTGTCTATCTCGACCCCCAGCCCCAGATACGGCGGCTGGTGACTGGCCGCGTAGGTGCGGGCGGCAGCGACATAGCGATCGAAGGTCTCATCGTCGATCGGGCGGAGCAGCACGCCGTCATCGACGTTGAAGACCCCGGTGATACTGAGGGACAGGTACCCGTACTCCGCGGCGAGTCCGTCGACCGCTGCCAGGCCCGAGTTGGGGGGCTCCTCCCACTCGAGGATGTCGCCGACCCGTTCAATGGCTTCGCCGTTGGCGGCCGCCGTCTCGAGGAACTCGACGAGGCTATTCCCCTCGTAGTCGACGGGCGACAGGGAGAAACCCCGGAAGGGCTCTTCCGGGGCCTGCACCGGCCCAACGGTGGTGGTGGTGCCACCGGTGCTGGTCGTCACCGCGGCGGTGGTGGTACTCGAAGCGCTCTCATCCGCGCATGCGGTCGTCACCAGGGCGAACAGCAGGCCGATGATCGCGCTCGCGGGGCGCATTCGCAGGGATGCCATGGCGGGGACGACCTTAGTTTCGAAGCGCCACTTAGCGATTCCGGTCAGGGAGTGAGCAGTTCCAGGGCCCTGCGAAAGTGAGCCAGCCCCTCGACTTGCTTGATGAACGCCGGGGTCTTGTTGAACCGATCGGCAATCTCGGCGTGGCTCGCACCAGAGCCGCGGAAGGAGAGCACTCGGTTCTCGAGCGCCCGCGGCTTGAGATTCGGGGCGGGGCCGCTGCGAGGGATGCCCGACCACTCGATGATCCGACCGATGTGGTCCGGGCTTCGTCGGAAGGCCGCGCCGATGTCTTCGAGACTGTGGCCGTTGGCCCGCATCGCGAGCACCCGCCGCTCGACCGGCCGCAAGTGATCGTGCATTTCGTGGCTCCCCTTCGTCTTCCACCGTAGCGGCCCCGGGGGTCCTCCGGGGGGCGGCTCAAAGAAGCAGCGCCGCAACCAGGGCGTCGACGTCGTCCGTTCCCACCCGGAACACCCTTCCCGAACGAAGTTGCAGCTCGGCCGCGTCGCGCCCCCAGACGTTCCATAGCGCCCCGTGACGGATCCACCGGATGCCGAGCCCGTGCCACCACTCGTTCCGCACCGCCCGAACCGAGACGATGTCGGCCCGGGAAATGGCCTTGCGGGGCCACCCGCGCCCGAAGTACACCCGGATCTGCTCCGCGCCCACCAGCACCGTGAGCATCGAGAAGGTGACCGTCACCCACGACAGGGCCACGAGGTAGACCGCGATCAGCAGCCACGCCCACGGCGGCGCTCCCTCCAGAACAACACCCCCCAGGACGACCACCAACAGCGGAACCATGATCCAGTGCAGTAGGAAAGACCTCTGAGTGCGCTCGTAACGGTTCACTCGACGGCCTCTCGTAGCCTCGCCTGGAACCAACCGAGCGCCCCTTCGTGCTTGACGCTCAGCGGGCCGGATTGGTAGATCCCGGCGTCGAGGTTCCGCTGCACCGCCTCGCAGATCGCCTGATCCTGATCCAGGGTGACTCCCGAGATCTTCACCGCCTCCTCATTGGCCGGGTCGTCGGGATCGCGGAAGAAGTACTCGTACACCACCCGGGTGCGGTGAGGGCCGTCGGGGAGGATCCGCTCGACGTTCATGCCGTCGGCATAGACGTTGAGAGCGAGGTTCGGGTAGCGGAACAGCCAACGGCCGGCGTTCACCGCCCCGTCTCGTGCCGGGGCCGAATGGAGGCAATACCCGTCATCGGCGGACACCTCCACCGAGTACCGCCGCAAGTCGATTTCCCGGCTGAGCTCCGGATGCACGATGGGGATGTGATAGCCCTCGAGGTAGTTGTCGGCATAGGTCTTCCAGTTGCAGGCGAGGACCCGCGTCTGCTCGTGGGTGAATTGGAACTCCTCCATCGGGAACTCGGCGCATTGGTCGGCAAAGCCGCCGAGTGCCTCGCTGAGGGGCGGGGCGCCCGGGTCGAGACAGACCCAGATGAGATTCCGCCAGCGTTCCACCCGGACCGGCGGTAGGCCCAGCCCGGCGGGGGGCGGCTCATCCCCGAAATCCCGGGGGCTGCGCAACGAGCCGTCCCAGTCGTAGGCCCAGCCGTGATATCGGCACACCAGGTTCCCCGCAGAACCGTGACCGTCGGGCACGATGGGTCCGGCTCGGTGGGCGCATACGTTGTGAAACCCGCGCAACGACCCGTCCGGTGCGACGACAACAAAGATCGGCCAGCCCGCAATCGTGGATGCCACGAAGCGACCCGGCGCCGATAGCCGGGCGGACGGAGCGAACACCATCCACTCCTGCCCCCATACGGCGAGACGCTCCCGTTCGTGGACCCCGGCATCCCCGTACCAAGAGGCCGGAAGGGCATAGACCGTCACATTTCTCCTTCGAGTGACGCCATTCTGCCCGCTTCGTGGAGGGGAGACCTCAGTGCTCCCCGACCGGCCGCGGGCCCGGACGGGACACCGACCGGCTGTCGACGATCTTGGCGGCGACGGGTCCGAGCACCGCCGTCACCAGCACATACCCCACGGCCAGCAGACCGAGGCGTTCATCGACCCCGCCGGCAAGTCCGAGGCCTGCGATCACGATCGAGAACTCACCACGCGCCACCAGCAGCACCCCGGCGCGCAGTCGCGCCGAACGGCCCGCACCGACCCGGGCAGCCGCCCACCAGCCCACGAAGAGCTTGGTCACCGATGAAGCCAGCGCGAGCGCGAGAACCGCGAAAGCAATCCCTGGCAGAGCACGCGGGTCCGTCTGGATGCCGAAGAACACGAAGAAGACCGCGGCGAACAAGTCACGGAGAGGGGCCAACAAGGTCCGGGCGCGCCCGACGGCCTCGCCGGACACCCCGATTCCAACCAGAAATGCCCCGACTGCCGCCGAGACACTGAGGCGCTCGGCCGCTCCGGCGACAAGCAGGGTGATGCCGAGCAGGGTGAGGAGGTTCACCTCATCACTAGACGAGAACATCGCCCGGCTGATCCGATCGCCGTGACGAGCGCCGATCGCCAGGATCAGCGCGACGACCACCAGCGCGGCCGTCGCGGCCAGGACGACGCCGCTGAACTCACCGCCGATGGCGATGGCGCCGAGCACTGGCAGCAGCACGGCCATCGCCAGGTCTTCGAAGACGAGCAAAGAGAGCACAGCCGGCGTTTCACGGTTCGCAAGCCACCCGAGATCTGCGATCAACTTGGCAATGACGCCCGATGAAGAGATGTAGGTGACCCCGCCGAGGAACAACGCACCGGTAAGACCCAGACCGAGCACCAACCCGCCGACGAAACCGGGTGCGGCATTGATCACCAGGTCGGTGAACCCGACCGGGGCGGTCGACCGAACGCTCGCCACTAGCTCGCGGCCGGTGAATTCGAGCCCGAGCATCAGGAGGAGCAGAACCACCCCGATCTCGGCGCCGATCTCGATGAAATCCTCAGACGTGACGATCGGGGCAATCCCCCCCTGGCCGATGGCGAGGCCGCCCATCAGGTAGAGCGGGATCGGGGAGAATCCGAACCTGGCCGCGAGTCGGCCCAGCAGGCCCAGGCCGAGGACGATCCCGCCCAGTTCGAGTAAGAGGCGTGCCCCCTCGTGCACCTTCAGCCCGATCGGAGGATGCCGCGGACGCCGGTGATGCCCTCGGGCGTGCCCACGACGACAAGCACATCCTCGGCCTCCATCTGGAACTCGGGTCCGGGGGCCGGATGAGGGTCGTCACCGCGGAGTACTGCAACGACGGAGACACCGGTGCGAGTTCGGATGCGAGCATCGCCGATGGTTCGCCCGGCGTATTTGGCGTGCGGGTCAATGGTCAGCCAGTCGATCGCCAACCCCTCGATCTGGTGCTGCAGTTGGGAGAGGTTCTCCACCACACGAGACCCACCGAGGAGGTCGACGAGGTCGTGGGCCTCATCGTCCGAGAGATCCAGGGTCACGATCGCCGTGTCAGGATCGTCTTCGGGGCACACGAAGACCTCGCGCCGCCCGGAGCGATGATGGATGACTCCGATCCGCCTGCCGTCCCCGGTGGTGAACTCGAACCGGGTTCCGACCCCGGGCAGGTTGGTTCTCTCGATTTCCGTCACGGGGACCTCCGGCGTCGCCTGGCTGCCCGATTATGGCGACTCGGCGATAGCCCCGTGGCTGCCAACCCTCAGATCGACGAGCCTCGGACCAAGGCCCCACCTTCATCGAGGTCCGCAATGACCCGATCAAGGAAGTCCTTGACGCTGCTCTCGGCGAAACGATGGAGCAGCGTCCGGTCGAGCACCTGGCCGACGATTCCAAGCGGGGGCTTGTAGGTGCCCTGGAACGTCACCTGGGTGAGGTCAGGCCCCATCGCGGCAACGGACAGGTCGGCCTCCATCGTCGGGAAGAGGCCCGGGGAACCGGTAGCCCACCATGAGAGCGGCACGGCGGTCGAATCCGACCGATGGATCGGTTCGCCCATCTCGAGGGTCACGGTCTTGGCGACCATGCCAGGGCCGCTGAGGGTGGCCATCAGGGCTTCGCCGTGGCGGTACGCGACGCCAGCCGACCGGGAGAGACCACCCCTCATCGCCAGCAGGTCGTGTGACACATCGGCGAAAGGCCGAGCGACGAGGCCGAAGTACTGGACGAACATGTGGCAAGTCCAGCGTCTGTCACCTCGCCTCGATAGGGCCATAGGTCAGCACGCCGGTCCCTACATGTTTCCCACCAAAGCGGCCATGGGTAGGTAACCGCACCAGACCGAAGAGGAGCATGGCGCATGAACCGGGAACATCTCAATGAGCTCCTGTATCAGGCGATCGAGACCGAACTGGCAGGCGAGAAGCTGTATCGAGCCGCCATCGTCAGTGCGGTGAATACTGATCTGGCCAAAGAGTGGAAGACGTATCTGGAAGAGACCCTGCAGCACCAGCAGATCCTCCGCAGCCTCTTCAAAGTGGCCGGAATCGACATCGACACCGAGACGATCGGAAGACTGGCAGTGCGAGCCAAGGGCGCGGCGCTGGTGGCCGCGGTCAAGGCCGCCCGAGTGGCCGATCCCCTCATCGGTGAGCTGGTTGCCGCGGAGTCGGTGGTGGAAGCCGAGTCGAAGGACCACCATAACTGGGAGCTTCTCGGCAGAATGGCCGAACATGTCGACGGTCCGCTCGGTGATGCGTTGCGCGAGGCCTACGACGAGGTCGGCGAACAGGAGGCCGAGCACCTCTTCCACAC
>JBBEAX010000032.1:0-10724 GCA_040882645.1 Acidimicrobiia bacterium | reverse complement strand
ATGAGCCGGTCGCCGTGGATCAGCGACCCGCACGAATAGACCACGTTGGGCACGTATCCGTCGCGTTCCGCCTGTTCGGGCTCCAAAAGCGGCTCGTCGAGGCTTCCGATCACCTGGCTCGGGTCGTCGAGGTCGAGCAGGATCGCCCCGAGGGTGTATCGACGCATCGGGCCCACGCCGTGGGTGATCGTCAGCCAACCCGCCTCGGTCTCCAGGGGCGATCCGGCATTGCCGATCTGCATCAAGTCCCAGGGATGAGTGGGCACCTGGATCTGTTTCGACTCGTTCCATACCCGGATGTCGTCAGACCACATCAAGTAGTTGCTCTCGCCGTCTGCTCGGCCCAGGGCGGCATATTTCCCGCCGACGAGACGGGGAAAGATCGCCATCCCCTTGTTGCGCGCCTCCGTGCCCCCGATCGTTGCGATCCGAAAGGTCCGAAAGTCGGTCGTCTCGATCAGCTGAGGGAGAATCCGCAGTCCATCGAAGGCGGTGTAAGTCGCGAAATACCGCATCGACCGGTCGGCTTCGACGAACGGCACGAATCGAGCATCTTCCATTCCCCGGCTCTCGGTCGGCCCGCTCGGAAACAGGACCCGCTCCGAGACGGTCGACTCTGCCGGGAACGTGGTCTCGTAGTTCGAAGAAGCGAGCCAGTGGAGTGAGTGGATGGCGGCCTCGGCCTCCTCGGGCTGGTGGCCTCCGCCGCGGAGATCGGCGCAAGCCCGGTCGAGGTCTTCGAGAGTGAACCGGTCGTCGACCGACTCGAGGATGCGCCCGACCAGACCCCCCAGCACCCCCATTTCGTCGAGCTTGCCCGCAAACGCTGCTCTCTGGAACGTGGGGGGCCGGCGGTCTCCGATGATCGGCGGCCCCGGAACATCCAGGTCGATGGCGCCGTCGGAGCCCACCACCCCGTTGCGGAACTCGATCGCCGATATGTGACCCTCCCCGACCGCACGGAGGCTGACGATGACCTCGAGGGACCCGTCCCCGACGCTCCCCTGGTCGGGAGCCGGAACGATGGATGGATTGGTGAGGGCAGCACCCTCGATGGAATATTCGTGGACGAAGTACGCCCCGATGAGCAGCCGAAACTCATCCGGCACCTGAGCAACCTCCGGAACCGACGAGACCGCCGCCGCAAAACCCTGCATGAACACCCGGTCGAGGTCGGCGTGGCGTCCGGTGAATTGGATCCTCAGGTCCTCGAGGGTTTTCCCCACCTCGGCCGGAGAGAGGGCCGTGATTCGATCGATCATCCGTTCGGCACGGCTCTTCCCGGTGAAAGGTGCCTGGTCAGAGATCAGGTACGGCTTGGTGATCAGTCGACGAGGATCGGGCCTGAGGATCAGGGGCGATCTGACGACCGTGATGGCGGACTTCACCGGGCCGGCGCCCCCATACCCCCCTGGGCCAATCGCGCCGCCACCTGAAGGGTGGATATTCCAGCGAGTGTCGACTCTGCCCCGCGATTCTGGTTGGCCCCGTACTCCATCAGTCCGTCACTGGTTGCCCCGGTGCCCGCATCGTAAAGGGCGATGCCCAGGTCGTTGCGCCCCAGCAGCCAATGAGCCGCGCCGAGGGCCGGAAACTTCCACATCGGGTCGCGAGTGACGCTCCAGGCGCGGAAGCAAGCATCGGCCAACGCCGCCGCCTCGATCGGCTGTTGGTCGAAGGCCGGTCGTGGTTCGCCAGGTGCCCATCCGGAGTGCGGGGTGAAGCTGAGATGCTCGCCGTTGGTCTCGACGCGCACCAGCCATTCGAGCAGCCGAAGGCCGGCCGCGATCAGGTGACTGCGGCCGAGCGTCGCCCCCGCCGCGAGGAGCGCCTCGGGCAGACGGCCATTGTCGTAGGTGAGCCGGTCCTCGGGCCAGGGGATTCTCCTGCTGGCGGCATCCGCGATGACGCCAGCCGTGCGCTCCAGCAACGCGGTGGCGACCGAGTGGCCGGGTTGCGCGGCGATCATCTCGACCGCACCGAGGGCGGTGTAGGCGTTGGACCGCAGGTGCGGTGACTCGAAGATATGGCTGGATGCAAACGCATCGGCCGCGGCACGGCGGAGGGCAGGAGTGGGGCCGAATCGGGCCGCCCTGCCCAACGCCCACCAGGCCCGGCCCTGACTGTCGTCACTGCCAACAGCGTCGATCCAGACCCCATCGGCGCGCCGGCGATTGTGGAATCGGCCGAAGTCGATTCGGGAGTCCAGTACGAACCCGAGGTAGGTGGAGGCAAGGTCGATCAGTTCGGTCGACCCGGGCGCCTCCCGCAACACCACCAGCAACGCACGGGCGTTGTCGTCGGTGCAGAAGCCGTGCTCGGTACGAGGGGACGACCCGAGGGCATGCTCCCACAGGCCGAGGTCAGCGGTGAGACGCCTCAGGTGGGCAAGGGACGGCGCCGGGATCGCTGCCAGACCCGGAGAATCCCTCGATGCGACCCTGGCCGCAAACCGGCCGGCGTCATCCGGCATGCGGCACCGCCGACGTACCGGAGATCGTGCCGGTCTCCCTCGTCGCGATCGTCGCCATCATCGCTCCGAACCGACGGCCGATCTCGGGCCAGTACCACCGGGCGGCGAGACGCTGGGCCTCCCGGGCCATCACGGACCGCAGGGACCGATCCGTGGCGAGCTTCCGAATGGCCGCGGTCAACGCCGCGATGTCTTGGTGCGGCACGACGATCCCGGCGCCGTCCGTGAGCAGGTCGACGGCATGGGGAAAGGCGGTGGCGATGACCGGTTTGGAAGCGGCAACTGCCTCGACCAGCACGCCTGACGTCAACTGCTCCACGGATTCGTAGGGAAGAACCACGAAATCGGCTCGGCGGACGAGACGGGCAAGCGCGTCGCGGTCGAGGTAACGATCGTCGAACTCGACCACATCCTCGAGGCCCTTCGCCTTCACCAGTGCGATGAGGGACTCGCGATAGGTCTCGCCGGCCGACTCCCGGACCCGGGGGTGGGTGGCTCCCGCGATCAGATAGCGCGGCCGCGGCTCGAGATCGACCAGACCCGCGAAAGCGGCGATTGCAGACTCCAAACCCTTCCCGGGGCCGATGAGGCCCCAGGTGAGGATCAGGGGGCGATTTCCCTCCACCAGGGAAGGGCCGCCAAACCGCGGGTGCACCCCGTGGGGGATGGTCTCGACGCGAGATGCGTCGACCCCGTACCGGTTGGTGAGCCGTTGGGCGGCGATGGGGCTCATCACGATAAGCCGATCGGCGGCAGCGCCAAGATGTTCGACGATCCGCTGCTGCGCAGGCGTCGGGTGATCGAGCATGGTGTGGAAAGTTACGCCCGTGGGCACGGTGAGGCCGTCGATCAGTTCGACGACCTCATCGCCGTCGGGGCCTCCGAAGATCCCGAATTCGTGCTGGATCGAAACCGTGTCGAACCCGTTGAGCACCCGCAACGCCTGATCCAGCGAATGCCGGTCCCCGACCCGGTGGTGGTAGGCGACGTCGGCCGACGTGGGGATTGCGGCGGCCGAGGCGAGGTCGACCACTCCGAGACCCTCCCGGGAGTAGCGGTCACTGGCGATGCCGTCGAGGAGTGCGGCCGTGTAGCTGGCGATTCCGCAAGCGGTCGGCGGGTAGGTGCTGACGAACCCGATGGATACGGGGGAAGCGGTGGTGTTTATGACGACTCCAATCAGAAATGGTTCGGGTTGCCGACCACCGACGACGACGGGCGCGAGTGCTGATCGGAAGACTTCCCCGCAGAACCGATCGGCAAACCCGGCCGCCGGTTCCCTCACTGTACCGGTGCCGGCCGGGCTGTCCGCCGGCCGCCCCCAGAAAGGGCGCGATCGCAATCGGGATTCGGGTTTGCGGATACGGGCGGCTATGCTCTTCTTCAACAGTGCACGCCTGATGCGTGCTGCGCCTCCCTTCTCCTTTCCTACCGTCGGGTGAAGCGGCCATTGGGCCCAGCAAAGATGCTCACCCGGTTTCGGTCGGTTGTGACCTCCGGCTTCGCACCACATGGGGCGCAACGACGATCGACGGTTCAACGCTTCAAGAGGAGCAAAGACAATGACCACCAACATCTACGTGGGGAATCTCACGTTCGACACCGATTCCGCCCAGCTGGAGTCCCTGTTCTCCCAGCACGGTCAGGTGACCAAGGCCCAGGTCGTGATGGATCGCGACACCGGCCGCTCGCGCGGTTTCGGGTTCGTCGAGATGGCCTCGTCCGACGAGGCTCAGAAGGCGATCGATTCCCTCAACGGCAAGGACGTCGGCGGGCGCGCGCTCACCGTCAACCTGGCCAAAGAGCGCCGCTAGGCGATAACACACCCGAGCACGGGAATTCGCGGGGCGAAGGCCCGACGCGAACCCCGTTGCTCGGTTAGAAATGGAGAAGGACCGGCCTCGGGGCCGGTCCTTCTCCCGTCCGAAGCCGGCTAGGCGCGCTCCGCTTCATCGATGTGGGCCCGATTATCTGCCAGAGAGGCTTCACATATGGGCGGGAGAGGTGTATCGTTCCATCGTTACCACTAGTTGGTAGCCCGCCCAGACCTCGCGGCCCCTTATCGGCCCGGAGGTGCGCGGTGGTTTCGGACCGGCGACTCTCAGATCTCCTGGGCGAGTTCGCGCGAACCCTGATGACGGACTACCCGATCCAGTCGATCCTCGATCACCTGGTGGGTCGCATCGTCGAGGTGCTGCCAATCGGATCTGCCAGTGTGACCCTGATCTCGGAGACAGGGGAAACCAGGCATGTGGCCGCCTCCGACGAGGCGGCGCTGCGCTTCGTGGAACTCCAGACCGAGACCGGGCAGGGGCCTTGCATCGCGGCGTTCCGGACCGGTGAGACCGTCTCCATCCCCGACCTCCGCAAAGACAACCGGTTCCCCGACTTCTCGAAACGGGCGATCGAAGAGGGGCTCACCGCGGTCTTCAGCTTTCCTCTCCGCGACTACGACCACAGCCTCGGGTCTCTCGACCTGTACCGGACGACGGCCGGGACCATGGACCCAGAGGCGATGGCGGCGGCCCAGACGCTTGCCGATGTGACCACCGCCTACCTCCTCAACGCGCAGGCGCGGTCGGATCTGGAAGAGGCGTCGGAGCGGGATCGCCACCGATCACTTCATGACCCGCTGACGGGCCTGCCGAACCGCACCCTCCTCGTCGAGCGCCTCGACCACGCGATGCTCCGCTGCCGGCGTTCGAAGAAGATGGTCGCCGTGTTCTACACCGACCTCGACGGGTTCAAGTCGATAAACGACTCTTACGGGCATCAGATCGGGGACCAGTTGCTGGTTGCTGTCGCCGAACGGCTGACGAATCTGCTCCGACCGGGAGATACGGTTGCGCGCTTTTCGGGAGACGAGTTCGTCATCCTCTGCGAGGATCTCGACGAGGCCTTGCAGGCTGAAGCGCTCGCCGAACGCATCGGTGCGGCGATGCGCGAGCCCTTCGTAGTGGCCGGCACCCAGTTGCACGTCACCGCCAGCGTCGGCATCGCCTTTGCCGGCCTCGCCGACGACATCCCCCACTCGGTTCTGGATCAGGCGGACGCCGCGATGTACGAGGCGAAGCGGCAAGGGGGAGGACGTCACGCCATCATCGACCTGCGTGACCACCGCGTAGTCAGTCACCGGGCGCGCCTGAATCAAGACCTCCGCGGCGCGGTAAGGCGGGGTGAGATGGAGGTCCACTACCAGCCGATCGTGGCCACCGGGAGCGGACAAGTCACCGGGGCCGAAGCCCTGCTCCGCTGGCACCATCCGGCTTTCGGGATGGTGCATCCCGACGTGATGATCCCCTTGGCGGAACAGTCGGGCCTCATCGGCGACATCGGTCGGTGGGTAATGGAGCAGGCGTGCCGCGACCGCAAGCGTTGGGTGGGCCAAACCTCCCGGGAGGATCTTGGAGTATCGGTGAACATCTCCATCCACCAGCTGATGGCGCCGGGCTTCGCCAGCTTGGTGTCGACCGTATTGTCCGACACCGAGACACAGCCGGATCAGATGACACTCGAAGTGACCGAAAGCGTCCTCGTCCCCGACCGGGAACGCGCCCTGGCCGCGCTCGTCGGCCTCAAGAACATCGGCGTGGCGCTGGCCCTCGACGACTTTGGGACCGGTCAATCGTCGCTCAGCCATCTGAAGCACTTCCCGATGGACACGGTAAAGATCGACCGGGGATTCATCGGCGACCTGGAGACGAGCCTGGCGAGTCGCCTGATCGTGAGGGCGGTCGTGGGCCTGGCTCATGGGATGAACATGGCCGTCGTGGCCGAAGGAGTGGAGACGGCGGGGCAGCGGACCAGAGTCGCCGAAATGAGCTGTGACTTCAGCCAGGGCTACCTGTTCGCTCGTCCCCGGAACGCCGAAGACCTCAGCGCTCTCCTCGGAGATCGCCAGTCCCTACCATTGCAACGCTCGACACCATCGATCTCCCATTTTGCGCCAGCGAACTCGGTTTCGCCCGGCCCCACCGAGCGCTGGAAGGGAGCCCGATGAGAACCGAGGGGCGCACCGACCGATGACCGCCGACGACCGGGCGGCTCGCGTCGCCGTCGCGTTCGAGCAACATCGGACCGCGACTCCACCTCGCAGCGTCTGCGTGGCAACCGCCGCGGTGATGCAGGTTTCATCTGCCGGTGTCACGCTGATGAGCGGCCGACACAGCGGCCCGGTGTGCTTTTCCGATCACCGAGCCGGTACCCTCGACGAGTTGCAGTTCTCGCTGGGCGAGGGACCTTGCCCGGACGCCTTTGCCAGCCGTGCGCCCGTGTTCGAACCGGATCTCTACTCAGCCGACCGGAACCGATGGCCGAACTTCGCCCCGCTTGCCCTCGAGTTGGGGACTCGAGGCGTGTTCGCGTTCCCTCTCCACGCCGGCCGGAGGTGCATCGGGGTGCTCACCGTCTACCAGAACGTCGCAGGCGACCTTTCCCGCGACCAGATCGCCGATAGCCTGTGCGTGGTAGAGGCCCTCACCGAGTCGATGCTCACCCCCCGAACGACCGAGCAAACTCTCCCCGCCGAAGAATTCCCTGCTTCGATCGCACACCGGGCCGAGTTTCATCAGGCCACGGGAATGGTGGCGGTACAACTCGGTATCTCTGTCCCCGACGCTTCGGTGCGCATCCGGGCGCACGCGTACGCAACCTCCCGATCGCTCGCCGCGCTGGCCCAGGACATCGTGGACCGGCGCCTCCGGCTCAGCGATGACACAGCACCGGGAGGATTCGGTGAGTAGGCTTCCTGGAAGAGGTAGGCAGGAATGACGCGAGAGCAGCTAGTCGTCGATATCTTTGTGCAACTCGCCGACTCACTCGTCGACGACTTCGACATCATCGACCTGCTCACCGTGCTCGCGGACGGATGCGTCCGGCTCGACCTCGCCGACGCCGCCGGGATCCTCCTCGCCGACGAAGACCGCAATCTGCGAGTCATGGCCGCCTCCAGCGAGCGAGCCCGTCTACTCGAGCTGTTCCAGTTGCAAAACCAAGAGGGACCTTGCCTGGAGGCGTATTCGACCGGCCAGCCCGTGACCCACACCGACCTCGCCAGTTCGAAGGACCGATGGCCGCATTTTGGCCCCGAGGCCGTCTCCGCCGGGTTCGGATCGGTTCATGCGATCCCCCTGCGGCTCCGGACCATCGTCATCGGGGCGCTCAATCTCTTCGCTGCCCAAGCCAGACCTCTGGACGAACCGAATGCACACCTTGCGCGCGCCCTGGCCGATGTCGCCAGCATCGCCATCCTCCAGGACCAAGCCGCTCGAGAAGCGGTGCTGCGGGCGGGCCAACTCCAGTACGCCCTCGACAGCAGGGTGGCCATCGAACAGGCCAAGGGAATGCTGGCCGAGCGGACCAACATCGATATGGACCAGGCGTTCCGTATCCTTCGCAAGTATGCCCGTGACTCTCGCCGCCACCTCAGCGCGGTCGCCACGGATATCGCCGCAGGAACCGTGCCCCTCGATGAGGTCATCTCATCGAGCGTGCCTTCGGAATCGGATCACCGAGACCGTTAGGTACCCTCGCGTTCCTTACCGAGCCAATCGCGGATCTCTTGACGGGCCTACGGGTGCGCGAAATCTGTCGTAGGGCGTCGATACGTTGTTCGCATGTTGGAGCCGCGAAACGAGCCGATTCCTCCCGGTCTTGACGCCATGCCGCCAGGCCCCGCCCTTGCCGGATTCCTGGCGTCGATCGACGTCGAGGCGGTGTCAGCCCATGATCGGGTGGTGGTGCTGTGCGCTCATCAGCGGATGACGTCGCACTTTCAGGCCCAGGCCATGTCAGCCATTGCTGCGATCTCGGACCACATGGAGCGCGAGCTGTTCGCCGACGATCCGGCGCTTGCCTGGGAGGCTTCAGCGACGGAGATCCGAGCGGCGTTGCGGCTGACCCGCCGATCTGCCGAGGTGGAGCTCGACCTGGCCCTCGCGGTTCGGCACCGGCTCCCCCGCCTGTGGGACGCGTTGGCTCGCGGATCGGTCGATGTCCGCCGGGCACGGGTGATCGTCGACGGCACCTCCCACCTCGATGAGGAGACGGCGCGGAGCGTCGTGGACACCCTGATCGGCGACGCTCCCAGGTTGACGACCGGGGAGCTCGCGGCGAAAGTCCGCCGGCTTGCCATCGAGGTCGAACCCGAATCCGCCAGGGATCGCTACCAGGACGCGGTGGAGGGGAGGCGGGTGATCGTCGAGGCCTCTTCCGATGGCACCGCTCATCTCCTGGGGCTGAACCTGCCACCGGCTCAGGTGACCGAGATCTCCCGGCGGATCGACCGGCTCGCCAAGACCCTCAGAAGAGCCGGCGACCCGAGGACCATCGACCAGATCCGCGCCGACGTCTACTTGGACCTCCTCGCCGGACGCCGCCGCGACGCCAAGGGGGGCACAGTCGACCTCCACGTCGACCTCGACACCCTTGCCCGCCTCACCGACACCCCGGGAGAACTGGGAGGGTACGGACCGGTCATCGCCGACATCGCCCGCCAACTCGCCGATACCAGCCCTGGCGCCGAATGGCGTTACACGGTGATCGACCCCAACACCGGGCTCCCCATCGGGGGCGGCACGACCCGACGCAGGCCCACGGATTCAGATCGCCGGACTGCCCAATCGCGAGACCAGGTGTGCTACTTCCCCGGATGCCGCATGCCCGCAACCCAATGCGACCTGGACCATCGCACCCCATGGGCCGAGGTTCAACGAACCTCCGCAGCCGGCCTCGACGCCGGATGCCGCCACGACCACGTCACGGTTCGCCACCGCCTCGGCTGGAAGCACCAACTTCTCCCCAACGGCGACCACCTCTGGACCAGCCCCCTCGGCCACCAATACACCAAGAGCGGCCGACCGCCGTAGCCGTGCGATTCCGCGCGCGGTGACACCCGGCTGGTCTGGGCCTGCGGGTGGCCCACCTCAGCTCACATAGTCCTCGAGGAAAATTCCAATCGACAGCCCCTCGATGATCTCGTGATCACCCAGAGGCTCCGGCAGCTCGACCGTGTAGGGGGTCTCCGGATTGCCCTGGCATGTCTGGTAGTCGCCTGGGGGAGGCTCTGCGGCGAAGGCGAGCCTCACCTCCGTGTCGGTCATCACGACCTGGGGACCAACGAGACGGTCACCGATCGCCTGGCCGCTGACACACTCCCGCTCGGTGAGCAGCACATGTAGCTGCGTGGCCTGCGGCCCCGGCTCGGGAGCCGACGGGTCGAGCCGCCACCCCACGGTGTTCAACCCTGTCGGGATGGCGTACTGGAGGTCACAGCGGCTTCCACCGATCGACGAGCCACCCCACTTCCACCCCTCGTCCTCCCGACCGAGGCGCATGTACGCAAGCGTTCCGTTCGATCGCGCGACGAGGGTCGCCTGCTCAAAGGTCTGATGGAGCAGCTGCCACCCATCCTGCGGCCAGTTCTGGCCCTCTTCGCTGCTCAGAAAGGGCTCGATCGCGGCGAGCATGCCGTTCGGGTCGTCCTGGCCGACGAGTTCTATCTCGTGGATGGCGCCGAGCGGAAACTGGGGTCCGCTGGAGCAGGTGACCAACAGGTCGGGCGGATAGTCGCCGTTCTCGTCCGGGGGAACGATCACGTCGAGCTCTCCAGTCGAGATGAAACTCGGAGAGCTGGTCGAGGTGTCCGGTACCGGAGCCGAGGTCGTGGGAGCCACGGTGCTCGTCGTCGAGTCCGCATCCTGGGTGCTCGTCGGCGATTCCGCCTCCCCGGGCGCAACCCCACAGGCTGCGACAATCAGGCCTGCTGCGAGCACGACTCGAAGCATCCACCGGTTCATACGCTTCTGACGTTCCCGCTCGGCGGTCGGTTCCGCGACCGAACTTGGGGAGCACAACTGAGACGAACCAAGGACGACGGTTTGCGTGCCGTGCAGTGGCGCAGACCCAACAACATGTCGCTCTCCTCCGGGCGATGCCGATGACGATATCGCCAGTTCCGACTGGGCATGCGTCGGTACCCTGTCTTGATAGCCAGACCTAGACCTACATGACAGAGGTGACCGGTGATTAACCGTTCGGAAGTCGAGCGGGAGATCTGGGCCGACGAGTTGCTCGACCGGCTGACTCCGGTGATGAGTGCTCTGTCGGTCGTGTTCGTGCTGGTGGTCATCGGTGAATCCCTCGCGGAATCCACCCTGAGCGTGGGTCTGACAGTGGCGGGCTGGCTCATCTGGCTTGTATTCGTCGCCGAGTTCATCGCCAGGCTCGTCGTCGCCCCGAAGACCGTAGAGTT
>JBBEAX010000031.1:0-33951 GCA_040882645.1 Acidimicrobiia bacterium | reverse complement strand
GGCCGCACGCTGTCTCCGCTGCCCCCTCCGTCCCGCCCTGCGGGCGGTCCACCTCCCCCGCCGAAGACTGCAGGGGAGGACGCTATCACCATGTGTGGTCGAGTCAACTACTCTTGGTCACATGGGCGACGGGGAATTCGGGTCGGCGGGGTTTCTGCGCGTACTCGGCGCGATCACTGCGTTCGGGCTGGCCGTCGCCGTTGCCGGGGTGGTGGTGTTGACGGTCCATGGCGACCGTCAACCATCGAATGGCGTCGAGTTCGCAACCGGGCGGGGCATCGGCGTGGTGGTGCTGCAGACCCTCGACGACCCGGGCCAGGGACCCTTCACCAACCCCATCGCGGTCGACCTCGCGGTCGATCCGCTGCTCATCGCATTGCCCCCGCTCAGTGCAGGAGCCCTCGAGTCGCCTCACCGCCGTCACTCGTTGGCCGACGAGCTGGCGGCGGGTGACTTCGGGTTCGAGTTGGTGCGGGAGCGTGACGCCAGCGGGGAGTTGAAGGTCACCGATATTCGACAGGTAG
The DNA here is from genome assembly GCA_040882645.1 of Acidimicrobiia bacterium. Classification (GTDB taxonomy): domain Bacteria; phylum Actinomycetota; class Acidimicrobiia; order Spongiisociales; family UBA11373; genus JAUYIV01. Next base: position 33,427 of record JBBEAX010000031.1, on the reverse strand, counting down.
TTGAACGCGTTCTCGGCACCACCGCCGCCCTCGACGATCTCTCCGATTTCGATGGAGATGGCCGTGATGACGACGGCCGTTTCACGCTGCAAGCCAGCGATGGATCGGCGGTGTGTGTCACCGTCGAAGGTTCCCGCCCGGTTGCGATATCCATCGGATTGCCACGTTCCGACGGTGGCGGGGCGCAGCGCGGATACGACTGGAGCCCCTACGGCCCCTGCTCGGGGCTCGCCACCGCCCAGACGGGGTCGCAGTTCCGGGTTGGTACCAGTCCTGGGGCATACGGCGCCGTCGAACGGGGCGACGTGTGTGACGTCGGTACGCTGGCGGCCGATCTCGCCCGGAACGAGCAGGCGGGGCTTGCCTGGGCCACGGCGGCCGGAATCGACGTTGCCGAGATCCCCACGGTGCTCGAGACCCTCACCCCGGTGGTGTTGCTGCGCGACACGGTGGTCACCGACCACGGCTACCTCGACGGTCGCATCTCAACCCGGCTGGCGGTGTTGCAGCGCGGCACCGCGGTGCTGATCGACGAGGTCGGCCGGCCTGCCGTGCGGTGCATGTCCGGTTCGCCGCTCCGCACCGCCCCGCCGCTCCCGTCGGGAGTCGTCGTCGAGGGCCCTGCCTGGCGGGGGTTCTCGCTCGAGGAGGTCCAGACGGTTCCGGCGGCCATCCGACCCGCGACCACCTTCGTCCTGGTGGACGTCGAGACCGGCCTGCCGCTTACTCGCGCCGCCGGAATCAACGGCTCCCTCTCCAGCCTCGCCGGGCCCATTGTGGGCCCGAGAGAAGGCGGGGGATAGGGGGAGCGACACGCGACTCCCGCAACAGATGCGGCATGTGTTCCGGGGCGTCTGGCGGTTGGCTGTGGGCGGTAGGCCCCCACGCGCGAGCTCCGTCCAACATCAGCGTCACCTTTACCATTATCCTCCGCCCCGCATTGGACTTCTCTCCCTCACCCGAGCACGAGGCCTTCCGGCGCGTTGTCCGCGATTTCGCCGAAGCCGAGATCGTTCCTCGAGCCGCAGAATGGGATCGATCGGCCGAGCTCCCTCTTGAGGTGGTCCGCAAGATGGGCGACCTCGGCCTCTTCGGGCTGCCGTTTCCCGAGGAGTACGGCGGGTCGGGCGCCAGTTTTGCCACGTTCTGTATTGCGGTCGAGGAGATCGCCAGGGCGGATTCATCGATGGCGATCACTCTCGAGGCGGCCGTCGGCCTCGGAGCGAACCCGATCAATCGATTCGGGACCGCCGAGCAGAAGGCGCGGTGGCTGCCTGACCTGCTTGCCGGACGCGCCCTGGCCGCGTTCGGCCTGACGGAGCCCGACGCCGGGTCCGACGCCGGGGCCACCCGCACCAGGGCACAGCAGGACGGGGGCGAGTGGGTGCTCAATGGCGAGAAGGCCTTCATCACCAACTCCGGCACAGCGATCACCTCGCTGGTGACCGTCACCGCCCTCACCGGGCCGGACGAGATCTCGTCGTTCATTGTTCCGGCCGACACGCCTGGTCTGATGGTGGGACCGGGGTATCACAAGATGGGGTGGCGCGGCTCGGATACCCACCCGGTGCGGCTCGAAGATTGCCGGGTGCCGGCAGACGCCATCCTGGGGGAGCGGGGCCAGGGTTTTCGTCAGTTCCTGTCGATTCTCGATGAGGGCCGTATCGCCATTGCCGCCATGTCGGTGGGGGTGGCGCGTGCCTGTTTCGACCACAGCCTCGCCTACGCCAAGCAGCGGGAGGCGTTCGGCAAGCCGATTGGGGCGAATCAGGCCGTGGCGTTTCGCATCGCCGACATCCACGTCGCCATCGAGGCGGCCCAGCTGCTGACCTACCGCGCCGCTTGGTTGCGCGACTCAGGCAAAGATCACCGAGCCGCCGCCGCGATTGCCAAGTTGTACGCGTCCGAGGCGGCGGTGACGGCGTCCCGGCATGCCACCCAGATCTTCGGCGGCGCGGGCTTCATCGACGACACCCCGGTCTCCCGCCTCTACCGCGATGCCAAGGTCCTCGAGATCGGCGAAGGCACCAGCGAGATTCAGCGGCTGCTGATTTCGCGGGACCTCGGCTTACCAGTCTGAGCTCCGCACTCTGACGGCGATACGCAATACGCGATACGCGATTCGAAGGAACGGCGACCGCGTTCGAAAGCGTTGACCGTTCTGTCGTATCGCGTATCGCGTATTGCGAATCGCGGTTCCTCCAGCCGGCCGACCTACCTACCCACTCCCTCTGACAACGCGATACAGCGCGCCGTTCGAATCGACTACCAGCATCTCGTTGTTGCCGTCCCAGCCGAAGGATGAGATCTGGAGGGTGCCGAGGGCGGCAATGTCGGCGGTCCAGTCTTTCTCCTGGGTGGCGTCGCCATCGACGTATCGGAATGACCGGATGAAGCCGCTGCACCAGTCGGCATAGAAGTAGTGGCCCACCACCTCGGGCATCGCCGCGCCCCGATAGACGATCCCGCCGGTGACGGAGCATGCCCCGTCCTCGTGCCCATAGGAGGCGGTGGGCGCGACCCAGCCGCCCATGTCGCAGCCGTCGGTGGGCAGATAGCAATCGTCGCCTTCGAAGTTGGGCCAGCCCCAGTTCAGCCCCGCATCCGAGAGCGACGCAACGTTGATCTCTTCGGCTCCCGCCTGGCCGACATCGCCGATGTAGATGAGGTTCTCGGCGGCGTCGATGAAGAAGCGCCACGGGTTGCGGAGGCCATAGGTCCAGATCTCCGGCAGTCCGCCGCCGGCGGCGTACGGGTTGCCGGCCGGGATGGCGTAGGGATCGCCCGTATCCACGTCGATCCGAAGGATGCTGCCCTGATAGCTCTCGAGGTCCTGGGCGCTGTAGTCGCCGAGGCCGCCATCGCCGAATGCGATCCAGAGGTTCCCGTCCGGGCCGAACTGGAGCATCCCGGCGCGGTGGCGGATCCCTTCTTGTTCGACCTCGAGGATCACCCGCTCGGTGGAGCTGTCGACCGTAGAGGCGTTCCCGTTGGCCGCGCGGAACTCGGCGATGCGCGAGTCGGGTGAATCGTCGGCCGACTCGGCATAGGTGTAGTAGACGAACAGGCGGCCATTGGTCGGGTAGTCGGGGTGGAACGCCAGTCCGAGGAGGCCGTTCTCGATGCCACCCGAATTCACTCGATCGGTCAGATCGAGAAACGGGGTCGCCTGCAGACCGGTCTCGTCGACGATCCGCACCCGTCCGCCGCGTTCGATCACGAACACCCGGTCGTCGCCGGGGAACGACCATGCGCCCACCGGTTGTGACAGACCATCGGTCAGCAGTTCGAGGCCAATGTGGTCGAGGACACCGACCGGCTCCTGCGGCGCGGTCGACGAAGTGGTGTCTCCGCCGCCCGTGGTGCTCGTCTCGCCGGCGGGGCCGGCAGTCGTCGTCGTATCGCCCACCACCGAGGAACTGGTCGTCGGCGCCGCTGCCGTCGTGTCGCCTCCGAAGGGATTCTGGAGGATCAGGAACCCCGTCAAAGAGGAGAGGGCGATGATGGTCACGAACACATAGAGCAGGTTTGGGCCCGAAAGCAGGCCGCTGCGGGGAGGCGTCGCGGCGGCGGAGCGAGGTTGGGCAGCGTCCGCCCACGGATCGGAGCCTGTCATGAGGCTGGATGATGCCAGATGGGGTGGGTCGACCGTCTGCGCTTTCCGGGGAAAGACCACCTTCCCGAGGGCTTGGGACCGATAATCGAGGTCGTGCGCCACCTGTTCCACGTTGCTCCCGGTGCGACGGAGGCCGTCGCGGTGGACCCGGGCCGACTTGCAGAGATCCGATCCGCCGGCGGCTGGGTCTGGCTCGACGTCACCGGGTTCAGTCCCGACGAGGTTCACCAGGTGGGGAGCGATTTCGGACTCGACCTGCTCGCCGTAGAGGACGTACTGGACTGGAGCCAGCATCCCAAGGTCGAGGACCACTCCGGGTACTCCTTCGTCGTCGGCCACGGGCTGTCGGTGGAGGCGTCCGATCGCCTGCGGACCACCGAGTACGACGTCTTCGTGGCAGACGACTATCTGGTGACCTTCCATCAGGAGGACCTGCCGGGATTCGTCTGGGGCCGGGAGCACGTCATCGCCGCCGGGGCGATGGCCGAGTCCGCCCCGGACCTTCTCTTCGCCAGGGTCGCCGAGGCCGGGTCGTCCCGGTTTCAACCGATCGCCGACGGCCTGGAGGAGCGGATCGACGAACTCGAGGAGCATGCCCTTGCGGCCAACTCGTCGGTCCCCGCGGAAGTGCTCGCACTCCGCCGCGACGTACAGACGCTGCGCTCGGCCGTCGTTGCCCAGCGGGAGGCTTATCGGGTGCTCGCCCGGGGTGACCTCCCCGGGATCTCTCCCCGGGGGGCGCGGCGCCTCGGCCATGTGTTCGACGACTTCAATCGGCTCGCCGAGCTGCTCGAGGGGTCCCGGTTGCTGCTCGGCAGTGTTCTCGAGACCTACCGCAGCACGGTTGCCGAGCGGGCCAACGAGGTGATGAAGGTGCTGACCGTCTTCTCGGCCATCATCCTCCCGCTCTCTCTCGTGGCAGGCATCTACGGGATGAACTTCCGCAACATGCCCGAGTTGCAGACACGGTGGGGGTACTTCATCGTGGTCGGGGCGATGGTGATCGTGGCGGTGGGGCTGTGGCTGTACTTCGCTCGCCGGGGGTTTGTCGGTGGTCCCAAGTTCCATCGGGTCCCGAGGGTGGTCGGACGCGGCCTGGTCGACCTGGTGAAGGTGACCACCAAGCCGGCGGTGATGCTCCTCCAATTGGCTTCCCGCCCCCTCGACGACAAGCACGACTAGGGACGGCTCGCATGCGCAGGACCATCGCCGGGGTCTCGATCATCATCCTGACGGTGACCGGTTGGCTCGCGGTCGACCCCCCGGCTGCCTTCGCCGCCGAGCAGTCCGACTGCGTCGCCGGGGAGCGATTTGACGGCACCGACTGCGTGCCCTGCCCGCAGGGCACCTACCAGCCCGACGCAGCGATGGCCGAGTGCATACCCGCCGATCCCGGCCACTTCGTGGCCGAAAAGGGGGCGATCGACCAGGTCGCCTGCCCGCCGGGGCTGTATCAGCAGGCGGCCGGTGCCACCGGCTGCAGTTCGGCGGACCCCGGCCACTTCGTGGCGGCGGAGGGATCGTCGACCCAGTCGCCGTGCCCGGCGGGTACCTACCAACCCTCGGGCGGCGAGACCTACTGCCTGCTTGCCGACCCGGGGCGGTTCGTGGGGGAGCCGGGCGGTTCGACGCAACGGTTGTGCGCCGCCGGTACCTACCAGCCCGACGCAGGGGCATCCGAATGCGAGGCGGCGCCTCCCGGCAGCCACGTGCCCACTGCGGGGGCGACCCGATTCACCCTGTGTGAGCCGAAGACCTTCCAGCCCAAGTCGGGGGCGATTCGGTGCGTGGAGACCTCGGCCGGGCATTTCGCCGCCGAATCAGGGGCTACCGCAGAGGTCCCTTGCTCCCCGGGCACCTATCAGCCGAACCGACTTTCCGACAGTTGCATCGTCGCCGGCCCGGGCCACTTTGTGCCGGCGGCCGGGTCGCTGGACCAACAGCCCTGCGCGCCCGGCTCGTACCAACCCGCCACCGGCGCGTCAGGGTGCATCGACGCCGACCCCGGGTATGCGGTCCCGCTGGCAGGCCAAGCCGAGCAGACGGGGTGCACCGCGGGGACCTTCCAACCGGATCACGAAGGAGTCGAATGCCTCCTGGCGGCTCCCGGCACATTCGTTTCCGGCTTCGCCGCCATCGGAGCGACCGAGTGCGGTCCCGGCACCTACCAGCCCGAGCCCGGCCAGCAAGCCTGCATCCCCGCCGACCCGGGGCATTTCATTCCCCGCACCGGAGCCATCGGTCAGACACCGTGCCCCGCCGGCTGGACCCAGCCGGCATCCGGTCAAGCCGCCTGCCTTCCGCCCGAAGGAGTCGCCGGCAGTGGATCCGATTCGCTCCCCTGGGTGCTGCTATTCGGCGCGCTGATAGGGGGTGTCGCGCTCGTGCACGGAATCCGTGTCGACGCCGCGACCCGCCGATGGAACGAATCTCCCTGGCGGAAGTGAAGCGAGAGTCAAGAGTCAAGAGCCAAGAGCCAAGAGCCAAGAGTCTTGATTCTTGATTCTTGGCTGTTGGCCGTCGGCTGTGGAGCTGTCGGCTGTCGGCTGTCGGCTGTCGGCCGTTGGCTCTTGCCTCTTGATTCTTGATTCTTGACTCTTCTGCGCGAGCATCTCTGCATGACGACCCTTCGCGACCTGTGGGCGCTCGATCCGGCGGTCACCTTCCTCAACCACGGTTCGTTCGGCGCCTGCCCCCAATTGGTCCTCGATCACCAGAGCGAATTGCGGCGGCGGTTGGAGCACGAGCCTGTGCGGTTCTTCACCAGCGAGTACGACGGGCTGCTTGCTGAGGCGATCGAGGAATCAGCGGCCTTTGTCGGCGCGGATAGCGCCGGCTACGCCTTCGTGCCGAACGCCACCCACGGGGTCAACACCTTGCTGCGCAATGCCGTGCTCGAGCCCGGCGACGAGATCCTGGTGACCGACCACGGATACGAGGCGGCCACCCTGGCGGCCGAAGAGATCGCCGCCGATCGAGGCGCCACCGTTCGCACTGCCCACCTGCCGGTCCCCGTCGAAGGACCCCGGGAGGTCGTGGAGTCGATCCTGGCGGCGGTGACACCGTCGACCCGTTTGGCGTTGATCGACCATGTCACCAGCGCCACCGCCTTGATCCTGCCGGTGGCCGAGATCGTGGCGGCCCTGGCCGCGCGGGGGGTGGAGACGATCGTGGACGGGGCTCACGCGCCGGGCATGCTCCCACTCGACATCGATGCGATCGAATGCGCGGCTTACACCGGCAATTGGCACAAGTGGGTTTGTGCCCCCAAAGGCTCGGCGTTCCTGTGGATGAATCAGGCCTGGCGCGAGCGGGCCCGGCCGCTGGTGGTCAGCCACGGCGCAGGTCACGTTCGGGAGGGCCAGACATCTTTCCGGGCCCGGTTCGACTGGACCGGGACGGCCGACCCGACGGCCTACCTGAGCGTGCCGTTCGCCATTCGCGCGATTGCCGGGATGCTTCCGGGCGGATGGCCCGAGGTCATGGATCGGAACCGCGCGGTGATGCACTCGATGCGCGCCAAGGTGCAGGCGGTGAGCGGGCTGGAGCCGTCCGGACCAGAGTCGATGGTCGGGTCGATGGCGGCGTTCACGATCGGTCCGCCCGTCCCCGACCCCTTTGCGGCAGCGCGGGCGCTCCACGCGCGCTTCTCCCACCACGGCGTCGTGGTCGGTGTTTCGGCTGTGCGCGCCACCAAGCGGCTGCTGGTGCGGCTGTCGGCCCACCTCCACACCGACGAGTCGACGGTCGAGCCATTCCTGGCGGCGCTGGCCGCGATGGGAACGATCCAGAACTCTTAGGTAACCAAGCAGGGGTGTGATTGGCTTCGGCCTCGGGCGCGGATGATCGGCATGCGCGTTGTCCGACTCGGTGTCCGCTCCGCGGTTGCTCCCGCGATCCTTCGACCTATTCGCCGATGCGTAGCCTGGAAGGGCGTTCGCCGCCGCCGGGTTCAGGGTGGGGCGTTGGCCAGGACCCCTGAGCGTTTGGGCCGCGGCGGTGGCGGCTTCGACCGGACGGCTCCCGCCTCGCGGTCGCGCGCCGTCTTCTTTTCGTGGCATGGTTCGCAGCGGTCGGCGAGGTTGTCGAGCGCGGTTTCCCCGCCGCTGCCGCGGGGCTCGATGTGGTCGCGTTCGATGTAGAACCGGTTGCCGCAGTCGACGCATTTGATCCCGTCGAATTCCGGCGGGTTGCCGAGACCGAGGGCGACTTTGACCGCGACGGGGATGTGCCGACCCCAACGCCGAATCTGGCGGAGGTCCTCGCCGTCGTAGAAGAGTCCGGTGAGGAAGGCGTCGTCGGCGATCTTGCGGGCAATGCCAGGTTCGATCGGCCCGACGCCAGGAATCTTGCAGAACTCGTCTTGGTGGACGTCGTGCCAGCCGCGCTCGGCCACTCCCTGGGAGACCAGGACCACCAGTTCGGTCTGACCCCGACCGGTTCCGCCACCCTCGAGGAGTGTGGGGAGGGCGTCGGCGAGATAGCGCTCGAACGGTTCCGAAGCGCTGGCGGCCCGGGAGAGCCGCTTCGCCTCGGCCTGAAGGCGGTTGACCAGGGGGGCGCCGACGTGTGGTTCGAGTTCGGCTTCGAGCTTGAACATCCCGCCCTCGGTGATCCCGTGACGAAGGAACCGTGACTCGCGTTGACGCTGCGCCAACCCCTGAGAGGTCTGAGCGTCGAGGCAGATCCGCCGGGCGTCCTCGCGCAGCACGTGGAACGGCGCCCCGCCGAGTACTTTCTCGAGGAGCGGTCCGGTAGAGCCGGGGGCGGCGGACTCGGCCCGGGCGATCTCCGTCGCCTGATCGAGCGACACCGCACCAGAACGCAACGCCGCGCCCAACGCGGGCGTGTTCTCAGCGGCCTGGGCGGTCTTCATCGCCTCCCGTGCCTTGCCCATCGACGTGCCCGAAGCCCGGGCCAACCGACCGGGGTCACCGAGCCGCGCCGCCAGCGCGGTCTTCCCGAAGGCGGCGAGCTTCTCCAACTCGGCGTAGTGGCCGAGCATCTCGCGGGCCTCGGCATCCGAGCAGCGCTCGGGCGACAAAGCCTGGTTGGCCTTGCGAGCAAACCCGACGGCTTCAGCGAGGTAATGCCATTCCATGCCCTACAAGATGCCATGAGGGTGTGACACGTTTCCGAGGGGTCGGCACCAAGGGTGATGGCAACATATGCCCCACCGCCGAGTCCGCGTACATTTGGTTCCAGTGAGACCTGCAACGGCGAGCCCATTCGCGGCGATCCTTCTTCTGGTGGCGTCGTGCAGCAGCCAGTCAGGGACGATCGTCGGAGAATTGCGCGCTCAGGGAGGGCGATACCCGGGCCTTGACGTCCTGACAACGGGGCCAGTCACCGTGTGGTCGGGGGAATCCCGTGTCGCCGATGTGACCGTCGATGGCCTCTTCGAGATCCAGCTGCCAGCCGGCACGTATCGAGTGGACGCCACGTTCGCAAACAATCTCGGGTGTGACGACCAGACGGTTACGGTGACGTCCGGTAAGTCGGTGCATGTGATCGTGTCGTGCCCAATGAGTGATAACAACGCCATGCGAAATGTCCTCAAGCAGGATCTCAGCTTCCACGACCGGCTTGTGGCCCAATCTCTCCTGGACGACCTCCAGCGAGCCATGCGGGGGCAGCCATGAGGGCCGCCGAGGTCGCCTTTGTAGGTGCACTCGTTCATCGGTTCCGGGTGTTTCTGCCGATTCTCCAGGAGCACCTGGACGACTACGACGCCTTGCTGCCCCACGTGCTAATGGGCGACTTGACGCGTTGGGTTGTGAGCGAGTTCGAGACGCACGGCGAGTCAGGCCTATTGCGGGAGGTCCTTGACTTCATCGAGTCGAGCTACAGCCACGGGGACGATCATGAACAGGAACCAATCGCGGTGTCGTTCCTTGAGAACCTGCCCCGCCCGGATGAGAACGCATCGAAGCTGCGCGCATTGCTCGGTCCGTCTCTCAGTAAGCAACTCCGGGTGATTGGCTAGCGATGACCGCGGCCCTGACGCTCCTGATGGCGGACCGGGCAGACGGGTGATTCCCTTATCGCATAAGCGAATCCAGTCGTGCCCCCGGAAGGAATCGAACCTTCGACACACGGTTTAGGAAACCGTTCAGGCGGTGCGCGGACATCCTGGGGTTTCCGGTGATCGCGAGGGTTCGTCAGCGATTTCGGACACCGACGGTATCCCCCGAAATCCCGGGGTATCCCGGGATTCCGTGTGGTTTTCGTGTGGTTGGGATGGTCGCGCAGACGGTCCGTCAAGGATCTCTCAAGCCGCTCCTCTATTTTGAGTCGAGGCTCCAGTAGCCAAATGGCGATACCGGCCGCCTCAATCGCGGACCTCGCTACCGACCATGGCGAGTAGATGCCCTCGTCTGCCGCTGCAATCAGTGTGCCGACGCCCTTCAGATGGTCGCCGGCCGCCGCAAGCCTCAACAGCGCTTGAGTTTGGAGCGTGTCAATGCTCGAGATCGACCATGCGCCGTTGTTCGCTGCCAGCCTCGTGACGGCATGAAAATCCTGATCCGCCGGGCTCGAAGGCACGGCGGCTCCATGGTTAGTTTCGGCCAAAACTCTGAGGGCGGACCGGATGCAGGTGGTCGACGCGCTGCGGGTTGGGTGAGAGGTGCTTCGTCACCTCGGGTGCGCTATTGGCGCAGTGACGTGATCGCTTGGGTCGACGACAGCGGTTTTCCGACAAGTATCGCGGGCATCTGATGAGTTCGCGAGAGAAGCGCATCACGGCGAGCGGCGAGGTGCGCTGGGTTGCGCGGTATCGAGACCCTGCTGGTCGCTCACGAGAGAAGTGGCTCCGAACCAAGCACGAGGCCGACCGGTTTCTCAACGAGCAGCAGGCCCGCGTCTGGAAGGGGACTTGGACGAACCCGAGTGCCGGCCAAATCCAGCTCGCCGAGTGGCTGGACCGATGGGTCCGAGGCCAGGTGGGCCTTCGCGCCAAGACGATCGCCTCGTACGAGTCCCTGGTGCGCCGAATTTCGGACGGGATCGGGCGCCTTCCGCTTCTGCGTCTTGACGAGCAGTGCATCCGGGAGTGGCTCCGCGATCTCGAAGATCAAGGGCTTGTGCTGCTCAGCAGATTCTGTCAGAGCCAGGCGAGCACCTCTCGATCGGGTCCACCTGCGCTGCCTATGGGACGTCCCGGGTGGATACGAATCGGCCAGGAGATGCTCGTCTTGATGGGTCCAGACGGTGATTCCGGAGTCGAGTGCGACGAAGTTGTCGCGAGAGTCATCCGGGTCGGAACCGGCCGAATAGCGGATAACGGCTGGGATATGGCCCTCATGCAGGGATATCGTCCCAAGTCGAATCGGGTTGACGTTCGTCCCTACTCTTAGGACGCGCGTGGTCCAGCGGGTCGAAGAATGCAGGCGGAACCAGCGCATCCCGCGGTCTCCCAGTTGACCAGCCGCCCAATCTCCAGCTGCCGAGAAGCGCCCAACGGTGGATGCACGGCCGACACCCCAAGCGACCAACCGCGCGCTGAACCGAGAACAGGGGTCCGAACCAGACCGCTGGCTCCGGAACCGCGGTACTTGTGTCAGTCGTTCGGGTTGCAGGTGTATGCGGCACTCGTCGCCCCGCCTGAGACCGCCTGGACTGTCGAGTCGTAAATGACGACAGCATGGAACTCGCCGATGCCATCTGTCATCCCACTGAATGGGGTCGGTGGAAGCCCTGCCACGACGACGAACGATACCGGCTGGTAGGGAAAGACAATGTGCGGAGCACCCGGCGGAACAAAGATCGGTCTAATCGTCACGGGACAACCCAGGTGTGAGATCATTTTCGGGTTTAACTCAATCTCTACCCCACTGGGGCCAGGAGGCGGCGATGACTTCTGTTGACACCCCGCCAGTAGGGTCCCGCCGAGCAATACGGTCAGCATTACAACCCGGAATATTCGCATCCCATCCTCCTCTTGATCGCGAGCATGGCGGAACGACAGGGGCTAGGGAGACTGTTGTGCACTCCGCACGGATTCGGCAGCGTCGATGGCGTCATGGATACGCGAGGTCGCGGTCGCGAGGATCCCAGCATGGTCATTAACGATCGCTGACTGGGTGGTCATGAGAACGGGGAATACCCTGCCCCAAAGGTTCGTGGCGATCTTGCAGTCGGCGTCGGCAACGCCGAGTTGCGCCTCTCCCCACGAAGGCTCGTAGACCGACTGATCGGGTACGAGTATTTCAACACCAGAATCTCCACTTGTGTGCTCGGGCCCTGATCCCGTCCATTTGCCTGTCGGTACGCCAAAGAACGATGGGGGATGCATCGATGTGAGGTACTCATTGACAGTGCCTCCTTGGTAGCCGCGATCGCTCATGCAAGCGAGCCAGTCAGAGAATGCCAAGACGACTTCATCGCTCCTGCTCAGCGAGCTGCCAAACTCCCTCACCAGCTGGTTGCCGAGGTCCATAAAGTCGGAAACCGCGTCGTCGTGCGCGCTTCCTAATTCGCGTCGAATCGCTCCGACGCAGTCGTCAAGTGCCTGCTCATACTCCGGTTCGTAACTGACTACCTGGGGTGGCTCGGGTCCACGATCACGAAGGAAGTTCGGCATGTAGCCGTAGCGCATGGCGTCTGTAGGTGAGTCAGGGCCGAAGGCGCCACGCTCTACGCGCAACCCTGGAAAGGGATTACCAGGGAACCACGCATCCTGCACCGACTCTAGTTGCGGGAACCCAGCGCTCGTCATGCACGCCGCGACAGCGAGATTGCGCTCGTGACTGGCCACGGAGATGAGCGTCGCTTGAAACGCGTCCAGCGGTTGCTCGGCAGTGAGGTCGATGCCGGCCGCGGCGACAGCATCCACGCTCTCCAGGGTGAGCCCACGGTGATCTGAGCCAGCCAAGACGAGCACAGCCACGAGTGAACCGACAGCGACGACGGCCCCCAGCACAGCAGCAGCCCTCTTGATGATCGACTCCATGATCATCTGCCTCCCCACATCACGGGCACCGCTTGTGGCTGGAGATGCCGTCAGCTCCAGGTGTCTGCGACGGATCCAAGCCCGATGGTATGGACCAGTAGTTGTGGTCGTTCACGATCAGGGTGTAATCGCCGATGCCTGCACCCCATTGGTAGTTGGTCAGTTGATAGAACGCCACATTGCAGACAGAATCGCGGTTGCGAACCATCGAGACCCGGTCATAGACGTGGGGTTGTTGATAGAACCCCCCTGTGGTATTCCACCAGAGGCGAACGGATCCACTCGTCCAGAGGTATCGCCACTCAGACCACCAGAACTGCGCCGTCCAATTGGTGGACTCCTGAAAATCGTACAGGCAGATCTCCCCACCACTGCACTGAGCCGACCCATTTCCAACATCGTTACTGTCGGCGAAGGCGGGCGAAACTAGCGCGCCAGCAGCGAGAGTGATTGCGACGAGAGCAGCGGCTAGGGCTCGCTTCCAGGTCATGGATACCACTCTATGGACTGGAAGCCCCATCAGCAACGGGATGATTTCGCGATCTTCAGGGCACGTTTCTGGGTCGGGGGCAAGATCGTGTCATGCAAATGCCCCATGTCGAGCCCTTAGTGGCTGAGGGAGGGATTTGGCCGAGCGAGACACCTTTACGGCCTTCGCACGCGAGATCGAGCCTGCGCTTCGAATCGCCCTCGTAGCCGGCTACGGAGTTGAACGAGGAAGAGAGGCGGCGAACGACGCCTTGGTATACGGGTGGCAGCATTGGGAGCGCGTGCGCGTGATGACGAATCCGGCCGGATATCTGTTTCGAGTAGGGCAGCGCGCCGCTCGCAAACGCCGCAAGATTCCGTCGCCGCCAGCTGAACCGGGCAGGATGGACCACCCCTGGATTGAGCCCCGGCTCTCGGAAGCGCTGGCGAGGCTATCGAAGCGGCAACGGCAGACCGTTGTCCTAATCGAGTCATATCAATGGACCCACAAGGAAGTGGCCGAGTTGCTTGGCCTTCATGTCGCAACGGTTCAGACCCACTTGCGACGAGGGCTCGCGAAATTGCGAACTGACCTAGGAGTGACCCACCATGAGTGAACTGTCCGATCGAATCCGCAAGATCTTCGACGAGAGTGCGCCCCCGCTCGACGTGGAATCGATCGCGGACTTGCCGCAGCGACCTGGCAAGCGTACGAGGACATCCGCCATTGCGGCCGTCGCCGGAATCTCAATTGCGACCGTAGCGGCTCTCTGGCTCAAATCTGGCGACCCCATCTCCACTCCGATGGGAGAGGAGTCGCCCACGGCGACAACTCGAGTCAAGGTCGAACAGTCGACGACCGCGCCCTACGTCGTGGACGACGTCCTCTATCTTGGACTTGAACGTGCAGGGTGGGTCTTCGCGCTAGCGGGGGAGGCCAGTAAGCCGTGCGCGGCAGGCGGATCGGCAGTGGTCTCAACTCAATCGAGTTGGCTGAAGACCGACATCGACGGGACCGCGCTGTTGCATTTGAACCTTTCGACCGCAGCCTTAGACGCCGATTGTGGCCCGATACCGCAGCGAGCGGCAGACCTCGGTCCGCCAGCATCACCACCAGACGTAGTGGACCACGGAAGTGCGGTTGTTCTTGGTGAGGCGGCGCGGGTTATCCAGGAGGGTCGAGTAATCCGCATCTTCTGGCTGTGGAACTCCGGGGCCGGCAAAGCGGAGATGACCCTGATTCCGGGCAAAGATGACCCTACCCTCTCGGAGGCGATTTCGATCGTCGAGTCGATCGTGGCTCTTTCGCCAATCGAATGGGCGACGCTCCTCGTCTCCCCTCGCGCACCCACCACGACAGACCCCGGGTAGTAGAACCTGGTCCTTTTCGGAACCGATCACCCCGGTCAGCACACCCGTCGATTCCTTTTGTGGGGTTGGTGTGTGGTTGGGGCTAATCGAGGCCATGAGGGGACCGGAGCCGCCCACCACGAAGCCCTTGCGCGACAAGGGGAATCATCTGGTGCCCTCGGAAGGAATCGAACCTTCGACACACGGTTTAGGAAACCGTTGCTCTTCTCCACTGAGCTACGAGGGCGGGTGAGCGCGTTTCTGGCACGAAACGCCGCCTGCGTGGGGGAGGGTAATGGCCCGGATGGGGGAGGCCGCGGCCAACCTGGCGGTCCAGAACCGCGCTACCTCTGCCGATAACCAGTGGATCAACTATCGCCGCGCGCTGGCAGCAGATCGACCTCAGTCCGTCGTTCAAACGGGCCCACCTGTAGGGAAGGTGGCGTCCGAATTCCTCCAGATGCTGCCGATCGCGGCGTATCGCGCCACCACCGATGGCATCATCGTCGAAAGGAACGCCGCGCTCCGGGCTCTGCTGGAAGTCGATGACACCGCCGGCCTCGATCTGGCGCTGCTTCTCGGCGTGAAGGCCGGGGACCGGGTGCTTGCTCTCTTGCGACGTCACGGTGTTGCGGACGACGAGATTGCATCCGTTGCCGCGCCTGCTCGCAACCTCCGGCATCGCGCCTGGCGGCAGCAAGATTCAGAGTTCATCGAGGGGATTCTCGAGGCGCGGCCGAACAGCCTGGGAGGGCGTCGACGGATCGGTTCCGAGACACCTTCGGGAGGGGTTCTGTTCCGATGTGTCTGGCCGACCCTGTCGGCGAGCGATTTATTGCTGTCAACGACGCGATGTGCCGATTCCTCGGGTACAGCGAGGCCGAGTTTCTCGAGTTGAGCCTCGAGGACATTTCGGACCCCGAAGACTGGCTGGCCTCACTCGACGAGTTCCAGGCCATGATCAGGGGCGAGTCGGACATCTACGAGGCCGAGAAGCGCTACGTGCGCGCCGACGGTTCTCGAATCTGGGGCGCGGTGAGCGTTGCCCTGGTGGTTGCCACCGACATCTCGGGGCTGATCAGCTATTGGAGTCCGGGGGCGGAACAGCTCTATCAGTGGGATTCTGCACAAGCCGTCGGTCGGCCTCTCAACGAACTGATCATCCCCGAGGAGCATGCCGGCAGAGCGGGGGAGTGATGGACTTCATCCACTCCGGGGGTCCCTGGAACGATGAGTTCCTGCAAATTCGTCGCGATGGCAGCCGGTTCGTGGCTCAAGTGTCACCCGCGTAGTGACCGACCCTTCGGGCAAGGCGATCGGCACCGTCGGGGTGGCGTACGACCTTACGGATCGAAAGGCCATCGAAAAGGGACTCCACGACCTGGCAGCAGCCAAGGACGAGTTCATCGCCTCGATCTCCCACGAGTTGAGGACCCCGCTCACCGCCGTGATCGGCTTTGCAGAACTTCTCCGCGAGGTGGCGGCTGAGGGCCTCTCGCCGGACGCGGTCGACATGGCCGAGGCGATCGTTCAAGAGTCGAATGACCTCGCCTACATCGTGGACGATCTTCTGGTGGCCGCCAGGTCGTCTGTCGACGACGTATCCGTCCTCAGCGAGGTCGTGAGTCTGCGGGATCTGGTCGAGCGGGTCTCGGGCACGCTCGGTTTCGGGTATGCGGCGACAGGAGGCGAGGGATTGGTGGTCGGCGATGCGGCGCGGATTCGCCAGATCGTTCGCAACCTGCTGGTGAACTCCCGAAAGTATGGGAATCCGCCCATCGGCGTGTCGATCGAACAATCCGGCGACCGGGTTCGGCTGATCGTGGCCGACCGTGGCCCGGGAATCGACGCCGCGTTCATCGACGTCGTCTTCCAGCCTTACTGGCGGGAGCGACGCGTCGAGCATGGCTCGACAACGGGTCTCGGCCTGGGGCTCCCGATCTCACGGGTGCTTGCCGAGGCCAGGGGCGGCACGATCGGCTATTCACGGCACGACGGCGAAACCAGGTTCACCCTGACGCTCCCGGCGGCTGCGGTCGCGGCAACCGCCGGAGCGACTGGGCGCTACCGCCTGGAGTAGTACCGGCGGCCTCCACCGAGCAGCGAGACGAGCAGCGAAACGATGAGCAGCAGACCCAGGACGAATCCAAAGGTGTAGTCGTTGCCGTTGCCGTCCTCGAAGACTTCTACCGAGTTGTCGAACAACGAGGCGATGCCGGTGAAGGGGGAGATGAAGCCGTCGAGCATCCCCTGAAGGAAGCCAGAAGCGTCCACCGAACCCCCGTCGCCGCCGTCGCCGATGGTGACGTCCACTTCGCCTTCCGCCGCACAGGCGCTCAGGCTGAACACAAGCATCAGGGGGATGAGCCCCCCGAGGACGCGTTGTATCGGGCTGCGGTTCATGTCGGTTCCTCCCATTTGATTTCCCGCTCCATACCCGGAAGTGACCTCGGCCAATCCGGGAACCAATTTCGTTGTTGCGCACTCAAATAGGGGTGAGCGACACCATCAGCGCGGCCCAATTCGAACGGGTCGAGAGATTCCGCGCCCTTTACGACGCCGCGTACCCGCGCATCGTCGCCTATGTCGCTCGGCGGGCTCGGTCGATGTCCGACAGTGACGACATCGTCGCCGAGGTGTTCGCCACCGCCTGGCGCCGGCTCGACGACATCCCGACCGACGAGCGTTCCACCCCGTGGTTCTTCGGCGTGGCCCGGCGCAC
The DNA here is from genome assembly GCA_040882645.1 of Acidimicrobiia bacterium. GTDB lineage: Bacteria > Actinomycetota > Acidimicrobiia > Spongiisociales > UBA11373 > JAUYIV01. The sequence goes on along the minus strand of JBBEAX010000031.1, from coordinate 16,318 downwards.
CCTGGCGAACCATTACCGCTCGGCCGATCGCCGGAGCCGCCTGCACGACCGGCTGCGCGAGCAGCCGGCGGGATCCGATGGCGGATTCGAGCTGGTCCACGAGGCCCTCGACCGCTTGAAGCCGGACGACCGGGAGATCCTCACCCTCAACGTGTGGGATGACCTCGACTCGCCCGACATCGCCATGGTGCTGGGCATTCCCCCCACGACAGCGGGGGTCCGGCTGCACCGGGCCAAGAAGCGCTTCGCCCGCGAATGGGAGCGTCGCGGCATAAGAAATCCGAATCAGGTGAAATCCGAGGGTGTCATCCGCACACCTGGAGTGGTGAATGGCACAGAGTTGGGAGAGGTGACACGGGAATGAGCAGACAAGGTTTCGAGGGAGATCCCATCGAGCAACTGCGTCGCGCCGACCCGCTCAACCGGCTGGAGGTGCCGAACGACACCAGTGGGGCCAAGGCAAGGGCCCTCTTCCAGGAGGTTACGAGCATGGATGTGATGGAACAGGAGCCGATCAGGAGACAGCGAGCGTGGGCGCGCCCCGTCGCTTTCGCCGCATCGGCAGTGGCAGTCGTCGCGATGGCGGTGGGCGCCTACGCGGTGTTCGGGCAGAACGAGACTCCCGAGGAGATCGTCGTCGGCGCAGCGCTGGGCGGTGGCGCCCAGATGTGCATCCAGTACGAGGATGCGATTCTCCTCGGCCTGGACGTGGCCTTCGACGGCACGCTGGTCTCGGTGGAGACGATTCCCGGCAGCGGTGACATCGATTTCCCCCAGAACCTGGCGACCTTCGAGGTCCACGAGTGGTTCAAGGGCGGCGAGGGCGACACGATCACCCTCGACGCCGGGATCCTGGTCGACGACGGGTCGATCGCCCTGGTAGGCACCCAGCTCGAAATGGGCGAGCGGTACCTGATTTCGGGTGAGGATGGCTTCGTGTGGGCCTGCGGGTACTCCTACAGCTACGACACCGAGGTGGCGCAGCATTGGGCCGAGCTCTTCGGGGGCTGAACCCAAGGCTGACTGAAGGGGCGGGCTCATCCCCGCCCCTTCAACGCGCCCGCTCCCAGGGTGGCCTGCGAATCGGTAATGTCCCCATGATCGTCGTGAGCCTCTGGGACCAAAAGGGGTGGGCAAGTTGGCCAATGTCAGTCGTGACCTGAAGGCGCTCGCGCGCCTCTCGCCCCGCCCGGTGAGACCCGAAGAGGCGGCGGCGGCCCTCGGCGTCGAGGTCTCAGCGGTCGTCGACGAGGGTGAGCTTCTGGTAGCGGGCGGACACCTCGAATTTCGCGACGGCGGATTCGCCCCTGGACCGCAGGCCGACGACAGCGATGCGTCGGCGGTTCGCGACGGCCAACTGGCGGCGTCCCTTGCCGAAGCGATCGCCGCCCGCGGGGGGAGCCAGGCGGATATCGGCCGCTTATATGTGACCGCCGGACGCTGGCAGGAGGCGCGCGACCCCCTCGCCTCTGCGGCGCTGGCTCCAGGCACCGATCCGCGGGCAGCCGCCGACCTGGCGAGCCTTGCCCTCGATGCCCAGGGACACGCCCCCGGGCTCGATCGGCCCACCCAGGGGAAGCTCCACCTCATGCGCGCTCGGCATCTTCGTTCCACCGGACGCTCGCACGATGCCATGCAAGACCTCGAGGTGGCCGTCCGCTGGCTCGAGGGACTGGAGCGAGTCGATGCCCTGCGCTTTACGACGGTGGTCGCCGACGACCTCCAAGAGTCCCAGCGCGCCGAGACCTACGCCGCCCTGGGCGAGGGCGAGGCCTGGGCGTCCGGCACCCCCGCTGAGGCGGGGTCGATGCTCACCTTGCGCGGTCGAGTGCTGAGCCGCATCGGTTTCCCCCGCGAGTCGGACCGGGTCCTCGAAACCGGACTCGAGCTCCTCACCAGGCATGGGAATGAGAGCCAGCGGTTCACCGGGCGTGTCAATCGCGCTTGGGTCCAGCTCGATCGTGGTGAGGCACGAGACGCCGAGACCAGCTTCGACCGGCTCCGCGGCGAGGCCCTCGAACTCGAAGGACCCTTTTCCCACGCCGACAAAGAGGTCTACTGGGCGAGAGCCGCCTTTGCCTCAGGGCACCCCAAGGAGGCACTGGAAGCAGTAGGGCGCGCCGAGGCGTCCGCTTACGACTTGGGCGCTCCGGTCATCTCGTTCCTCGCCGCGATCGCCCGCGCCGAAGGAGCCTTGTACTTCGAGCGTTTCGAGGAGGCTTTGGGGTCCGCCGACCGGGTCCTGCAGTTCGCCTTGTCGGACCTTCCCGCGTGGGAGAACCGCGCCAGGATTCTCCGCGCACGGGCGCTCACCGGGCTCGGGCGTCTCGACGAGGCGTCCGCCGAAGCGGGTGCCGCCCTGGCGGTGACCCCTGAAGGTGTCGACGGTCTCCGGCTGCGCAAGGAGATCGAGGTCGTCCGACTTCTCGCCCTGCCGAAGGACGCGCCGTGGCCGAAGAAGGCGGTCGAGGATCTCACGGACGAGTTGCTCCAGGCAAGGTGGAACCTGCCGTCTGTGGAGCTGATGATCGAGCGCTCGCAACGGGAGAAGGATCCTGAGCTCGCTCTCTCCGCTGCGGGCCTGGCCATCGACCTGGGACTGCCGACGGTGGCCATCCGGGCCGCCGATGCCGCTTCGCTGTGGTCCGACCCTGGTGGCCAGGCGGTTGGCTTTGCCGCCCAAGGGGTTATGCACCATTTGCCTGAGTCGTGGGCGGAGGAGTGGGCCTCACTGCCTCATGTTGCTGCCGCCCTGCGCGTGGAGGTCGTCGACGACCAGGCCGCGGCCGACACCCTCACCGCTCAGTGGGCCCAGGTGGTGTCGGAGGCGGGCCTGGCCGGATACGAGGTTCTCAGCCCTGCCCAACGTCGCGCCCAGGGCCTGGTGCGCCGGCGTCAGGTGACGTCGTGGGCCCGGCGAATCACCACGGCTGCGGCGGTAGTCGCGCTGGCAGGTGCCGTCAGTTTCGGGATGGTGACCCTCTTTGCTCCCGAGTCGACGACTCCGGAAGCCGCTTCGACCACCGAAGGCACCACGACTACGACCACGCTGGCACTCGAGGACCGCCGGCTCGCCGCGCCGGCGGATCGGTTCCTCGGCGGCTGGATCTACGGCGTCGACAACGGTCGATCCGGGGTCGCCCCGGCGGCCAGAGGGGTCGGCACCGCGGAAGGTGCCTACTGGACCTTCCCCACCGCCGATCAGATCGTGGCGTCGCCGATCACTTTCGGACAGTGGACGTTCATCGCCAGTTCCGACAACACGCTGTACGCCCTCGACATGACCGACGGCTCGGAGCTGTGGAACTACTCGGCCGGCGACGCCCTGCGGGCCACCCCCGCGGTGAGCGGGGTCACCGAGGGGGGAGTGGGCGGCCAGGGTGGCGCCCGGACGATCATCGCCTTCGGCGACGCCAGTGGGACCGTCTACTTCCGCGACGCGCTGGTCGCCGGCACCGGACCCTTCTGGGAGGTACCGACGGAGGGGAGCATCGTCGGCGCGCCCGTGATGGTGGATTCCCGGGTGATCGTGGCGTCGAGCCGGCCGAATTCGGCCGAGATCATCTCGATGCTGCCGTTGAGCCGGGAGATCGAGTGGACCTTCACCGGCCTCGATGGTGAGGCGATGGGGCCGGTGCGTGCGGCCCCGGCCTACCACGAGGGCATCGTCTATGTGACCACGAGAGGTTCCCAGGGTCGCCTGTACCTGATCGACGCTGAAACAGGTGAGGGAATCTGCGAGTCGGCCCCGCTGGGGAACATCGACTACAACCCGGTCATCTCGGGCGGGGTCGTCTATCTCGCCACCGCCGAGGGCCAGGTGTACCCGCGCAACCTTGGCGACTGCGATCGAGGCCCGGCCAACCGTGGGTTCGTCTATCAGTTTACTGGCGGGGTGTCGGCCACCCCGGTGGTCGTGGGCGATCTTCTCCTCGTGCCCAACGGTCCCAGCCTGGTCGCGATCGACCTGAACAACAACGACCCGGAGGCGTTCGAGTGGATCTTCCACTCCGGGGCGTTGATTCAGTCGGCCCCGATCGTCGCCGGCGACACGGTGTACTTCGGGAACAATGCGGGCACGGTGTTCGCCATCGCCCTCAACCCCGAAGATCCCGCCGGCGAGGTTTTCTGGAAGTGGCAGACGAGCAACGCAGTCGTGTCATCGATGGCGGTTCTCGACGGGATCGTGTTTGTCACCAGCGCGGATGGCGTGGTCTACGCCATCGGCGGGTCGCCGGAGCGGTCGGCGGTGTCGGGTGGGGAAACGACCACCACCGACCCGGGGATCACGACCACGACCGATCCGAACGCCACCACCACGACACGGGAGCCGGTCGTGACCACGCTCATCCCACCGACGGGGGTCGGCGGCGCTCAGTGACTCATCGCACCACGTTGGTGAACCCGTAGTCGGCTAGTCGCTGCTCGACCCGGTCGATGGCGTCGATGGAGGGCTCGGGCCACGCCCTCGCCTGCGGTCGGGTGCCCTGGTGGCGAAAGGCCATGAGGCGCAGCGGTACGCCCTCGCCCAGGCCGCCGACGAACCCCGCCCAGGCGTCGAGTTCGACCTCGGTGTCGGTGACCCCTTCCACCACGAGGAGACGCACCTCGGCGAGCTTTGCGTGGTCATGGAGCCAGCGGATCGACGCCCTGACCGCGGAATCGCCGTGGCCCGTGAGTTGCCGGTGGAGCCACGGGGTGCCCGCCTTGAGGTCGACCATCGCCCCGTCGAGCACCGGGGCGAGGCGCTCCCATCCCTCGATGGCGAGCGTGCCGTTGGTGTCGACCAAGGTGGTCAGGTGCTTCAGATCGGGGTCGGCCTTGATCGTGGCGAAGAGATCGACAAGGAAGTCGAGTTGCAGTGTCGGCTCCCCGCCGGTTGCGGTCACCCCCGACAGGAAGGCGGCATGCTGGCGTATCTCTCCGGTGATGTCCTCGACCGTCATCTCCCGGACCATGGGTGACGAGTCCGTAGGGCACACCTCGAGGCACAGGTCGCATCCGTCACAGGCTTCCAGGTCGAACACGATCCGCCCGGCGGACAATGCCAGAGCATCCAACGGGCACTGGTCGACACAGACGGCACACGAGTCGCACACGTTGATGGTCGAGGGGTTGTGGCATGCCACACAGTCGAAGTTGCACCCCTGGAGGAACACCACGTGCCGGTTGCCGGGTCCGTCGACCAGGCTGGATCGCAGCGAGCTAGCGACGAGGCCGCGGGTCGTGCTCATGGCTGATCACCCGGGGCATCCGCCCGAGCAGTCCCCAGTTTTCTACCGATTGAGCGCCGAGCACGGTGCTCGCCAACCGGGATCCCTCACGCTTCCACTTCTCGATGTCGGACAGCTTCACCATGTACCCGGTGACCCTCACCAGGTCGCATCCTTCGATGTTGAAGGTCATCTCCCGCATTCCTGCCTTGAACGCCCCCCGCGTCACGTCGACGATCGCCTGCGGGTTGGCCCGGGCCGAGCCCTCGAGGGCGAAGATGTCGCTGATGCCGCTGGTGAAGCGGGAATGGTGGCCGGCGACGGCGGCAACGTGATCGAGCACGTCCGGTTCCTCACCGGTGGCGATCCGGGCTCCCGCGGTGACTCCGACATCGTCGCCGATCCCGGATTGGGCGTGCAGGGTGGCTCGGCCCTGGCGGCAGTGGGGCAGCGGGCGCTCGTCCACCAGACGGTCGACGACTTCGATGATCCGGTCGGCGAGGTAGTTCGCCTCGGGGTCGTGCCCGTATCGGGACGTTCCGCCGAGCAGGATCCTCACCGCTTCGGCCATCCCGAAGATCCCGAACATGGCGGTGAACCGCTCGGGGTGGAGCATGCCCTCCTTCACCAGGAAGTGGTGGTCGTAGAACCCGGACTCCTCGACCAGGAACTTGATCCGCGCCTCCATGATCTCGAAGACCAGGGCGGCGTGTTCCGGAAGATCTTTTTCGAGGTAGTGGTCGATCCCTCCGGAAGCCCTGGCGGCGCTCTCCTTCAGGTCGAGGCGGACCAGCGTGTGGGACCCGCCTCCGAGCGGCAGGGTGTTGTAGCAACTCACCACGCCGTATCCCTCCGGGAAGTCGGCGGCGATCATGGGGTGGTTGGCGATGTGGGGCTTGTTGACTCGAGCGATCGACCGGGCGGCGAGGCCGATCAGCTCGTCGCTCGTCACGTTGGGGTCGTACTTCAGCGTGAGATTCGGCACCACCTGGGCGAGGGCGGCGTCGACCCGGAGCACCGACCGGGCGATCGGATTGTCGACGGGCCCGATGTTGGCGTGGCTGAAGGCATCGGGGATCGTCCGATCGAGGAACCGCCAGAACCGGGTCAGGTGGGCGTCGAGGGCGTCGTCGTCGGCGTCCCCGATATGAGGGAGAAGGAGCGCATCGAGGTCGCCCAGGTACACGGGGTACGAGGTGATCGAGGGAACGTTGTGATAGAGGATCTGGAGGTTGGTCAGGGCATCCTCGAGCCCTGTGGCCGGCTCGAGTTCCAGGTACTCGCTGCCCTCGCGGAGTGCCACCGAATAGTCGGGGAGCAGGTAGCGGGGGCGATAGGGGGCATGGCCTTCGGCGAGATCCGACACCAATCCGGTCGACAGGGCATCGGCGGCCTCAGGCGACAGCTTCGGGTAGGGCAGGGCCTCCTCGGCGAGCAACGCCAGCTGATGGAGCCGCTGGCGGTAGGACAGGTTGGGGGTGGTGACGAGTCGATACGCCGACTGACGAAACTCGTTCAAGTCGTCCATGCCCCCTCCTTCCGAACCCATTATCGGGAGCGAAGCGGTGCCACCAATAGGGGCGGAGGACCCTGTGAGCGCCGAAAAGCACGGCTGCCGTTGCCTCGGCGACCGGCCGACGCGCTGGTTCCCTTGGCATCTGGTCAGTCGAGCAGGGGCTTGAGCACCTCTTCCAGGGTGGGGCCTTTCACCTCGACCAGGTCATAGAAGACCCTGACGCTGGGCACCTCGAGGTCGAGCACCCGGGCGAGGTCGATCGGGGTTCCGATGACGATCACGTCGGCGTCCTTGGCTGCCGCGTGGATCGTTTCCCGGAGTTCCATCCGCTGCTTGTCGCCGTAGCCCATCGCCGGCAGCACATCGGCGAGGTGGGTGTACGTCTCGAACATCGTGGCGATCGAACCGACCGCGTACTTGCGGGGATCGATGATCTCGGCCGCCCCGTGCCGCTTCGCCGCAATGAGCCCGGCCCCGAAGCCCATGTCGCCGTGGGTGGTGGTGGGGCCGTCTTCGATCACCAGTACCCGCTTGCCCTTGATCGTCGAGGGGTCGTCTACCCGTACCTGCGACTCGGCTTCGATGACGGTTGCATCCGGGTTGGTGGCAGCAACGTTGCGGCGGACCGTCTCGAGGTCCTCGGGCTTCGCCGAGTCCACCTTGTTGATGACGATCACATTCGCCCGCCGCAGGTTTGCCTCGCCCGGCCAATACCGCAGCTCATGGCCGGCGCGGTGGGGGTCGAGCACGCAGATGTCGATGTTCGGGGCGATGAACGGCGTGTCGTTGTTGCCCCCATCCCAGAGGATGATCTCGGCCTCGGCCTCGGCTGCCTCCAGGATCGCCGCGTAGTCCGCCCCTGCGAACACGACCGCGCCGTCGAGCAAGTACGGCTCGTACTCCTCTCGCTCCTCGATGGTCGCCTCGGCGGCGTCCAGATCGGCAAAGGTCTCGAACCGCTGCAGACGCTGGTTGACCAGGTTCCCGTAGGGCATCGGGTGGCGAATCGCGGCCGCCGTCTTGCCCGAGGCGGCGACGATTCCCCGAATCTTTCGGCTCGTCTGGCTCTTGCCCGAGCCGGTGCGCGCCGCGGTGACCGATACGACCGGCTTCTTGGACCTGAGCATCGTCTCGCCGCCCGGCATGTGATACGCCGCTCCGCTGGCCACCGAGCGGGCGGCGAGGTGCATCACGTGCTCATGGGAGACGTCGGAGTAGGAGAACACGACGAGATCCACGCCGTGTTCACTGATCAGCTTCTCGAGGTCTTCCTCGGGATGGATGGGGACCCCGTTGGGATACAAGTCTCCGGCGAGTTCCGGCGGGTATCTCCGCCCGGCGATGTCGGGGATCTGGGTGGCGGTGAATGCGATCACCTCGAACTGGGGGTTGTCGCGGTAGAGGACGTTGAAGTTGTGAAAGTCCCGGCCTGCGGCCCCGAGAATGACGACGCGAGTCGGCATGTTCCTCCTGTACGTGGAAACCGGATGGTACGACCCCTGGAGACGGACCGCTTCGCCGGCGTCGCTGAACCGCTACTTGCGGACCGCGCTGGCTCGGTAACGCCTGGCAACTTCGGCGATCCGGATGTCCTCGATGGTCACGAACGCCGCTGGATTGGTGGTGTGGATGATCCCCATGGCCAGCTTTGCCTGGCGGCGGGGGAGCACCAGGAACGTCACCCGCACCTCACCGTCGCGGCCCTCGGCGTTGATGACCGTGACCGCGTATCCCTTCTCCCGTAAGGCGGAGGCGACCGCAGGCGAGTCGATGGGGGCGACGATACGGATGAATGCGGTACCCATCGCCAGCCAGCGCTCGATGTAGCCGCCGAGCAGGGTGCCGGCGGCGAATCCCGCGGCGAACGCAACGATACGCACCGGGTTGTCGAGGTTGGCGAACACGATCGCGGCCGCGCTCACCCAGAACAGCGATTCGAAGAAACCGAGCACCGCAGCCAGCACGATGCGACCGCGCATGAGCGTCACGATGCGGACGCTGGCGATCGACACATCGCCGATGCGCAATAAGAAGATCCCGAGAGAGGTGAGTGCGAGTTCCATCCGGCTGATCCGGTCCATTCTCCCCGGCTCCCGCGGCCAGTCCGAATCCGGGTCGCGCACCGGGCCGCGCGGCCGTCGATGGCGGCGTAACGTGTTCGGGAGAAGGCGAGCGGGGTGTCGTGAGCAGTCGCATAGGTCTGGTGGGTTTCGGTTCGTACACCCCCACGCGAGTCATGACCAACGACGACTGGTCGAAGCTCGTCGATACCGATGACGCCTGGATCACCGAGCGCACTGGCATCAAGGAGCGCCGCTACGCCGCCGACGACGAAACGACCCTCGATCTCGCCGCCGCCGCCGCCGACAAGGCGCTGGCCGATGCTGGTCTGGCGGCGACCGATCTCGACGAGATAATCGTGGCGTCCGATACCCCCGAGGTGTACACGCCGGACACCGCCGCATTCCTCCAGCACCGCCTCGGCGCTCGTGAAGTCCCGGCCTTCGACCTCGGAGGGAGTGGCTGTGCCGGCTTCGTGCTGGGGCTCGATGTAGCGAAGTCGCGGGTGATGGCCGGCGCGGAGCGCGTGTTGGTGGTGGGGGTCGAGCTCATCTCCCGGCTGATGGACTGGGGGGATCGGAACACCTGTGTCCTGTTCGGAGACGCCGCCGGGGCCGTCGTGGTCGGCCGGGATGACATCAAGGCGGAACTGATCGGGGCGAACTCGGGCACCGATGGAAGCCGAGCCGGGATCCTCACTTTGGAGACCGGCGGGACCCGGCGCCCCTTCACCACGGCGGAAGCGGAGAAGGGCGGCCAGCACGACATCGTGATGAACGGCCGTGAGGTCTTTCGCGAGGCGGTGCGCCGGATGACCGCCTCGACGGAGAGTCTGCTCGAGAAGATCGGCAAGTCACTCGACGACGTGGCCCTGGTGATCCCGCACCAGGCGAACCTGCGAATCCTCGATGCGGTGCGATCCCGGCTCGGGTTGGCCGAGGATCGGATGTTCGTAAACGTCGATCGCTTCGGCAACACCGGCTCGGCGTCGGTGCCCCTCGCCCTGGCGCAGGCGCGTGAAGAGGGCCGGATCGGCGCCGGCGACTTGGTCATCCTCACTGCTTTCGGCGCCGGGTTCCATTGGGCCGCCGCCGCGCTGCAATTCTGACCGGGTCCCGGAGCGCGGCTCGGCGGCTTACGATTCGGTATGTCTGAAGACGAATGGGGGGGCCGCTATCTCGGGTGGGGGTTCACCGCGCTCGGCATCGCCGGCATCGTTGTCGGGGTCGCGGTGGTCGTGCTCGGCTTCGTGGTGCTGCGCCTCACCGACGATGTTGGTGACGGCACCGCCGTCGTCGCAGACGTCCTCGAGTCCACCGCCGAAGGCATCGATACCGCCCAGTCGATCCTCTCCGCCGCCGACGAAGGCCTCGCTTCCGTCGATGAGGGGATGGACGACTTCCGCGACGGCCTGATCGAGTTCGAGACGGCGCTGACGGACATGTCCAGTGTCATCGGCGTAGACCTTGCGGACAGTTTCGACGCGCTGCATGGGTCGTTTCCGGGTCTCATCGAGGTGGCCGACGTACTCGACCGCACCATCGAGGCACTGGCGATCTTCGGGATCGGCTCCGACTCCGAGCTGACGCTGGGTGAGGCGTTCCGGCAGATGGACCTTTCGCTGGCGGAGGTTCCCGCGAGCCTGCGTGAGCAGGGACGGCTCCTCGATGAGGGGCGCGGGAACCTCGTCGCCGTCCGGGACAGCCTCGACCAGATCGAGGCCAGCCTCGTTCAGATGCAGGCGGAGTTCGCCGAGGCGGCGGTGCTGTTCGAGGAATACCGGGTGGGGGTGGAAGAGGCGCAGGGCACGGTGGGACGGACTGAGAGTGATCTCGACCGCTGGCGACCCATCGCCGGGTGGGTGCTGGTGGTCGCCGGCTCGCTGATGGTCCTGTGGCAGGGGGTGCCCCTGTACCTGGGGGCGAGAATCCGCCACCGCGACTGAAAAAGAAGAACCGGGAGGCACTTCGGCGTCATCGCCGCCGTGAGGGACCAGCTCACGGGCCTCCCGATTCCGGTGGTCCAGGTTGGAGTCGCCACGTCCGGGTTCGGCACCCGGGAGCGGCCACCCCGTGGCCGCTCAGCGCCCGACCACCTCCGGAGTCCTGCGAATACTGTCAATCACGTGTGGACCACCTCCTTTCTCCGTGGCGGAATTGTGCCATAAAGAGAAGGCTGTGGCTGGCAACTGGCTGTCTTGCGCTTCCCGCGTTCGGACCTTTCGCTACCCGCTGACAGTCGCTGACAGTCGCTGACAGTCGCTGACAGGTCGCTGACAGGTCGCTGCCGCTCCTTGCCATCCGCCTTCCGCCTTCCGCCCTCCGCAGGAGTCGCAGACCCTTCGTACGCGATCGCCCGGTTGCGCATGGCGCATTGCGCATTGCTCATTGCGGCTCGGCCCACTTTGAACAACTTGCGAGTTCATGGCATGGTTAGGGCGTGAGCCAACACTCGATCTCGAAGTTGACTGGGGGCCGACCCCGGAAGACGTACGGGGGACAGCGGGTGTGCATCCATGAGGGCTGCACCACGCGGATCTCCTCGTACAACAAGAACGAACTCTGCTGGACCCATTTCCAGCCGGTACCCCGGCCCGCCCGGATTCCGCAGCCCACCAAGAGCTGACAACCCGACGAATTCGAGACCGATCGGTCGAGCCGTCTCGGCGCGCCGGGGGTCAGCCGATCTTCCAGGACCGCTCGAGCGGCGGAACCTCGGCATAGAGGGTGTATTGCGGGCCTTCGGTCGGGTCCTCGATCGGAGGCCCGGACCGGGCGAGGCCCATACGCTCGAAGAAGCCGTAGGCCCCAACTCGGGCTGTGCACCAGATGATCACCCCTGAGTTGGTGGACACGTGCTCCAGGCACCGCTCGAGCATCCATGCTCCCACCCCACGGCCCCGGTGGCCGTGTTCGACGGCGATGTCACGGATACGCCATGCCCCGGTGCTGTGAGATCCCGGCATCGGCTGGGGGTGTACCGATGCGATCCCGACCAACACCCCATCTTTGAAGGTCCCGACATGGAGAGCCGCCGGCTGATGGTCGGCCTCGTAGTCGACGGCGCCGGGCGGCTGGGTCGGATGCAGCAGCGCCCGCCGCAGCGGTCGCGCCTCGGCGGCTTCGATCCGCTGAATTTCGTAGTCGGTCATGTTCGTGGACGGTAGATCGATCAGTGACACTTGTGGTGCTTGGGGGGCGATGGGCGAAAGGCGAAAGGCGAAACCCCGCCAGCGCCACTCGCGGTTTCGCCCATCGCTCATCGCCTTTCGCCTGCTGGGCCATACTCCCAACATGCTTCATCTGACGGATCCCGACCAAGCGATGCTCGGCGGGGAGCAGGGCGAGGCGGCGGCCCTCGCCATGCGGATCCTGGTCAGGATGGCGGAGGCGGCAGGCGCGTCCCGGATGATCGATGTCACCGGTGCCCACATCGACTCCTGCCTGTATCACGGCGAGGCGGGGCTCGACTTCGCCGAACGACTCTCGGCGAGCGGCGGCCGGGTTGTGGTCCCCACCACGCTCAACGTTTCCTCGCTGGACCTGCTGCACCCCGCACTGTTCAGGGGTGACGGGTTGCTCGCCGAACGCGGTCGGCGCCTGATGCGGGCATATGTCTCGATGGGGGGCCAACCGACCTTTACCTGTGCCCCGTATCAGTCGACCCGCCCGGCGCTGGGCGAGCATGTCGCCTGGGCGGAGTCGAACGCGATCGTCTTCGCCAACTCGGTGCTCGGGGCGCGCACCGATCGTTATGGCGATTTCATCGACATCTGCGCCGCCATCACCGGCAGGGTGCCGGAAGCTGGCCTCCACCTCGACGAGCACCGCAGGGCGGAGGCGGTATTCCACATCGCCGCGCTCCCCGAACTCGTCCGCGACAGTGAATTGCTCTATCCGATCGTGGGCCACCTGGTGGGTGGAATGACGGGGAGCCTGCTGCCGGCGATCATCGGTCTCCCCGCCGACGCCCCTGAGGACGGGTTGAAGGCTCTGGGAGCCGCCGCCGCCTCCTCCGGCGGCGTGGCGATGTTCCATGCCGTCGGCCGCACCCCCGAGGCCCCCACACTCGAGGCCGCCCTCGGTGGTGGAACCCCGAAACTCGAGGTCGACATCGACTTGGCAATGCTGCGGGAGGCACGCAACGATCTGTCGACGGCCAGCGAGGGACCCCTCGCCGCGGTGAGTGTCGGCACTCCGCACTTCTCGCTCGTCGAGTTCGAGCGGCTCGCCTCGCTCGTCGACGGGGAGCGGTTCGTTGTCGACTTCTTCGTGAACACCAGTCGTGGCGTCCTCGCCCAGGCAGCGGCCGCCGGCCTGGTGACCCCGTTGCGGGATGCCGGCGTGGAGATCGTCACCGACACTTGCACCTACATCACGCCGATCCTTCGCGACGTCACCGGTGTGGTCATGACCAATTCGGGCAAATGGGCCTACTACGCACCGGGAAACCTCGGGGTCGAAGTGGCATTCGGCAGCCTCGAAGAATGCGTGGCATCGGCGGCTGCCGGGACGATCAAACGCGACGAGTCGGTGTGGGCATGAGCACCCGCAGCCTGCTTCCTGGCGTCGCCTCGGGTAGCGCGCTTGTGCTCGACGAGCCGATTTCGATGTGGGGAGGCCTCGACCCGGGTACGGGAGTCATCATCGACGCTCGCCATCCCCAGCTCGGCGAAGTGGTCACCGGGCGGGTGCTGGTGATGCCCGGAGGTCGGGGATCATCCTCGTCCTCCAGCGTTCTCGCCGAGGCGATCCGCCTCGGCACCTCCCCGGCGGCGATCGTGCTGTCCACCCCCGACGACATCGTGCTGATCGGCGCCATCGTCGCCGAGGAGCTCTACGGGATCACGTGCCCGGTCGTCGTGGTCGACCGGACGCTGTTCGATCGACTCAAGACGGGAATGGAGCTGGAAGTTACGGAGAGCGGAGTCTTCGGGATTTGATTTCGCCTCCCGCCTCCCGCCTCCCGCCTCCGGGCGGCCTCCGGCCGCCTTGGGCCGGCCTTCGGCCAGCCACGCCTCCCTCCCCGCCATCGAGCCCTGGGTTTCGCCTTTCGCCCTTCGCCTTTCGCTCCTTCCTGGAACGAACTACACTGATGTAAGCAACGAACGATTGCAACGAACAAGGGGATGGACCGTGGTCCTCACAGCAACCGATCGCTCGACCCACCAGACGGCGGCGACCACCGCGGCCTCGATTCACCTCCACTACGAGGGGTCGGTGATCGAAACCCCGCTGGCGGCCTTCCTCGGCGTGCCGACCCTCGATGGCGTCGCCGTGGTTGCCCCAGAGCGCGGCCTGGTGGAGTGGTTCCCCAGCGACTCCCAGCACCTGGGGTCCCTGATGGCTCCATCCCGGGTCAGTTCGTGCGACTGGGCGATCACAGTGATCGTTCCGGCGGGGCGCATGGGCGAAGCCCACCGCGACCTGCGCGGTGCCCCCGTCACCCTGCAGCCGTGGTGGCCCGACGGTGAGAGCGTGAGGTTCGGGGGCCCCGAAGTACCCTGACGGGTGCCATGCCGGTACCCCTGTTCACCCAAACGGTCATCGCCTTCCTGTGGGACTTCGATCGCACCCTCATCCCGGGCAATCAGCAGGAAGTGCTGTTCGATGAGTACGGCGTCGATGAGCCCACTTTCTGGGCGGAAGTCGACGGGCTGGTCGAGTTCCATGCGAAGCGAGGCGCCATCGTCGCCCGCGATATCGCCTACCTGCTCCACATCCTCTCCTATGTCGAGGCGGGGGTGTTTTCCGGCCTCACCAACGCCAAGCTGAAAGAGCTCGGTAGCCATCTCACCCCCGCTCCGGGCATGCCCGACTTCCTCACTGTGACCAGGGAGCGAATCGCCACCGATCCGCGATACATGGCCGATGGCATCACGGTCGAGCACTACGTCGTGTCGACCGGTATCCGTCCAATGATCGAGGGAAGCCCCCTCGCTCCTCACCTCGATGGGATCTGGGCCAACAGCTTCATCGAACGCCAGGCCCCACCCGGCTACCGCGAGAGACTCGACGTCGATGCGGCCAAAGCGGCCATCAGCCACGTGTCGTACATGATCGACAACACCTCGAAGACCCGGGCCCTTTTCGAGATCAACAAGGGCGTGAACAAGAACCCGACGATCGACGTGAACAACCGTATGGGTCAGGAACAGCGTCGGGTCCCGATCCGCAACATGATCTACGTGGCCGACGGTCCCAGCGATGTGCCTTCATTCTCGATCGTCAACGAGCGTGGCGGCAAGACGCTGGGGGTCTACACGACGGCTCCGAAGAACAACTTCCGGGGGGTGCGTGAACTGCAGGAGCAAGGACGTATCCAGGGGATGGCCGAGGCAGACTTCCGTGAGGGTCGCGCCGCCTACTTGTGGCTGATGGACTCGCTGGAACAGATCGCCGAGGGCATCCTCGAAGACCGGGGACGAGCGTTTGCCGACATCCCCCGCCCACCAGGACACGTGTAAGAAGCCTCGCTGCGCTCGCAGCCCCGGCCCCAGCCACCGCCCCAGCCAGACGCGTCGGACCGCCGGGTATCGTGTCTGGCCGGGGCTGGAGCTGGAGCCTGGAGCCGGATACGGGAGGATTCCATATGAAAATCGAAGGCACCGGGGCTCTGGTAACTGGCGGGGGTTCCGGGCTTGGGGAGGCGACCGCCCGGGGGGTGGGGGGGGGGGGGGCCAGGGTGACCCTGCTCGATCTGCCCGCGTCGCACGGCGCCGAGGTGGCGGAGGAGATCGGCGGTTCGTTCCTGCCCACCGACGTGACCGTTCCCGCCCAGGTCAGCGAGGCCGTGGAGGCGGCCGCCGCGGCCATGGGGGGGATTCACCTCTGCCTCAATGCCGCCGGCATAGCTCCGGCCCACCGCGTGGTCGCCCGGTCGGGTGCCCTCTTCCCTCTCGAACTGTACGAGGCCGTGATCCGGGTGAACCTGATCGGGACATTCGACGTGACCCGGCATGTGGCGAAGGCCATGGCCGACAACACCCCCAACGATGATGGGGAACGGGGGGTGATCGTGAACATCGCCTCGATCGCTGCCACCGAGGGGCAGGTGGGGCAGGCCGCCTACTCGGCCTCGAAGGGCGGCGTTGCTGCCATGACGCTCCCGCTGGCGCGCGACCTGGCGTCATATGGCATCAGGGTGAACACGATCGCGCCCGGAATCATGGAGACCCCGATGATCGCCGGGATGACCGACGAGACCCGCGAATCGCTGGCACAGGTCCCTGTCTTCCCCAAGCGGCTGGGCCGGCCGTCCGAGTTCGCCGCCCTGGCGATCCACCTGTTCGAAAACGCCCTCATCAACGGCGAGACCGTGCGCCTCGACGCCGGTGCCCGCATGGGCCCGAAGTAGCCCGGTCGGGGCCAATCCGTCGTTCAGTCGCCCTGATTGCGGGCCGATAGACCTGAAGCAATCCGGGAGATAGCCACGGTGGTCAGCGCCTCTAAGAGGACGGCAGGCTCGGCGCTGAGCCGGGCCGAGCCGATCGCCGTCGCGGCGTTCGTGGCGAACGCCGCATGGGTTT